>NZ_JBIAUL010000017.1:250404-301368 GCF_042892755.1 Streptomyces sp. NPDC001714 | reverse complement strand
AGGCGCTCGCGGGGGGCGGGGGGGGGGGGGGCGCGGGCGCCCCCCCCCCCCCCCCGCCCCCCCCCCCCCCCCCCCCCCCCCCCCCCCCCCCCCCGCTCCAGGTTGATGCGTACGACAGGTCGTACGCATGCTGTACGTGCGTCAGACCTCCACGACCACAGGGAGGATCATCGGCCTGCGCCGGTACGTGTCCGAGACCCACTTGCCGAGGGTCCGGCGGATGAGTTGCTGCAGCTGGTGGGGTTCCACGACGCCGTCCTGGGCCGAGCGTTCCAGGACTTCCGCGATCTTCGGGATGACGGCGGAGAACGCCGAGTCGTCGATGCCGGAGCCGCGGGCCTGGACATGGGGTCCACCCGTGATCTTGCCGGTGGACGAGTCGACGACCACGAACACCGAGATGATGCCCTCGTCGCCGAGGATCTTGCGGTCCTTGAGAGCCGGCTCGCCTACGTCACCGACCGAGAGGCCGTCGACGTACACGTAACCCGCCTGGACCTTGCCGGAGATCTTGGCCTTGCCACCGACAAGGTCGACGACGACGCCGTCCTCGGCGATGACGATGCGGTCGTGCGGGACACCGGTGAGGGCGCCGAGCTCGGCGTTGGCGCGCAGGTGGCGCCATTCGCCGTGGACCGGCATCAGGTTCTTCGGCCGGCAGATGTTGTAGAAGTACAGCAACTCGCCGGCGGAGGCATGGCCGGAAACGTGCACCTTTGCGTTGCCCTTGTGGACGACGTTGGCGCCCCAGCGGGTCAGGCCGTTGATGACGCGGTAGACCGCGTTCTCGTTTCCGGGGATGAGGGACGAGGCCAGGATGACCGTGTCGCCGTCGACGATGCGGATCTGGTGGTCGCGGTTGGCCATCCGGGACAGGGCGGCCATCGGTTCGCCCTGGGAGCCCGTGCAGACCAGGACCACCTCGTGGTCGGGGAGGTCGTCGAGCGTCTTGACGTCGACGACCAGGCCCGGCGGGACCTTCAGGTAACCGAGGTCCCTCGCGATGCCCATGTTGCGGACCATGGAGCGGCCGACGAAGGCGACCCGGCGGCCGTACTCGTGGGCCGCGTCCAGAATCTGCTGGATGCGGTGGACGTGGCTGGCGAAGCTCGCCACGATGATCCGCTTGCGGGCGCTCCCGAAGACCTGGCGCAGGACGTTCGAGATGTCGCGCTCGGGCGGGACGAAGCCGGGGACCTCGGCGTTCGTCGAGTCGGCCAGGAGGAGGTCGATGCCCTCCTCGCTCAGTCGTGCGAAGGCGTGCAGATCCGTGAGGCGGTGGTCCAGCGGGAGCTGGTCCATCTTGAAGTCGCCGGTGTGGACGACCATGCCGGCCGGGGTGCGGATGGCGACCGCGAGGGCGTCCGGGATGGAGTGGTTGACGGCGACGAACTCGCAGTCGAAGGGGCCGACGCGCTCGCGCTGGCCCTCCGCCACTTCCAGGGTGTACGGGCGGATGCGGTGCTCCTGGAGCTTCGCCTCGATGAGGGCGAGGGTCAGCTTGGAGCCGATCAGCGGGATGTCCGGCTTCTCGCGGAGCAGGAAGGGGACACCGCCGATGTGGTCCTCGTGGCCATGGGTGAGGACGATGCCCTCGACGTCGTCGAGGCGGTCCCGGATGGACGAGAAGTCGGGCAGAATCAGGTCGATTCCGGGCTGCTCCTCCTCTGGGAAGAGCACTCCGCAGTCGACGATCAGCAGGCGGCCGCCGTACTCGAAGACGGTCATGTTCCGGCCGATCTCGCCGAGACCGCCGAGCGGCGTGACGCGGAGGGCGCCTTCGGGGAGCTGGGGCGGCGGGCCGAGTTCAGGATGCGGATGACTCAAAAGACTCTCCTGACCACGCACGCCACGTACCGGTCGGGCACGTGGCGTGCGTGACGTTCGTGCATAAGCAGTTGTCGTTGTCTTGGTGGGCTGCGGGCACCGTGGTCCCGCTTATTCAGTTGTGAAGCGTTGCTGCGCGGACGGCCGCGCAGAAGTCTGTTGTCAGAGTTGTACCCCGCCGGCGGCAAGATCGATCTTGAGCTGGGCAATCTCCTCGGCCGAACATTCGACCATGGGGGCACGCAGGGGCCCCGCGGGCAGTCCCTGGAGGGTGAGCGCGGCCTTGGTGGTCATGACGCCCTGGGTGCGGAACATGCCGGTGTAGACGGGGAGCAGCTTCTGGTGGATCTCGGTGGCCTTGACGACGTCACCGGAGGCGTACGCGTCGACGAGGGCCCGCAGGTCGGGCGTGACCACGTGGCCGACGACCGAGACGAAGCCGACCGCGCCCACGGAGAGCAGCGGCAGGTTCAGCATGTCGTCGCCGGAGTACCAGGCGAGGCCGGACTGCGAGATGGCCCAGCTCGCACGGCCCAGGTCGCCCTTGGCGTCCTTGTTGGCGACGATCCTCGGGTGCTCGGCGAGGCGGACGAACGTCTCGGTGCTGATCGGGACGCCGCTGCGGCCGGGGATGTCGTAGAGCATGACCGGCAGCCCGGTGGCGTCGGCGACGGCCGTGAAGTGCCGGTACAGGCCCTCCTGCGGGGGCTTGTTGTAGTAGGGCGTGACGACCAGCAGGCCATGGGCGCCGTCGCGCTCGGCCTGGCGGGCCAGCTCGATGCTGTGGTGGGTGTCGTTGGTGCCGACACCGGCCACGACGTGGGCGCGGTCGCCGACCGCCTCCAGTACGGCTCGTACCAGGTCCGATTTCTCCGCGTCACTGGTGGTGGGGGACTCGCCGGTGGTCCCGTTGATGATCAGGCCGTCGTTGCCTGCGTCCACCAGGTGGGTGGCGAGCCGCTGTGCGCCGTCGAGGTCGAGTGCGCCGTCCGCCGTGAAGGGCGTGACCATGGCGGTGAGGACCCGCCCGAAGGGGGTCTGCGGAGTGGAGGTCGGAGCCATGGGTTACACGCTACTCGGTGCTCACGGCGCGGTCTGCCCTCGGGGTGCGGGGAAAGTCCGGACAAATGCGGAGCCCGGCACTGCCTGCTCGGGGGTTCAAGCAGTGCCGGGTCCGTTTGATCAGGCTAGATGAACTTCTCTAAATGCCGCAATACGGACACCTCGCGAGGCTGATCCGTACATCAGTGCCGAACACGACAAGAAGCGCGATCCGCGGGCCGTGCTACGGCGCGACCCGGCCGTTGGCGTTGAAGGCCGCGTGGGTGAGCGGCATGAGCTTGGCCCACTGCGCCTCCATCTTCTCGCCGACCATCTCGATCTCCCGCTGCGGGAAGGACGGCACCTTGGCCAGCTCGTGCTGGGTGCGCAGCCCCAGGAAGTGCATCAGCGAGCGGGCGTTGCAGGTGGCGTACATCGAGGAGAAGAGACCGACGGGAAGCACCGCGCGGGCGACCTCGCGGGCGACGCCGGCGGCGAGCATCTCCTGGTAGGCCTCGTACGCCTGCCGGTAGGAGTCCTCCATCACCCGGCCGACCAGCTCCTGCTGGGCCTGGGTGCCTTCGACGAAGACGTACTTGCCGGGACGGCCTTCCTGGACAAGCTTGCGGGACTCGTCGGGGACGTAGAAAACGGGCTGGAGCTCACGGTAGCGACCCGACTCCTCGTTGTAGGACCAGCCCACCCGGTGCCGCATGAACTCGCGGAAGACGAAGATCGGGGCGCTGATGAAGAAGGTCATCGAGTTGTGCTCGAAGGGGCTGCCGTGACGGTCCCGCATCAGGTAGTTGATGAGGCCCTTGGAGCGCTCCGGGTCCTTCTTCAGCTCGTCCAGGGACTGCTCGCCGGCGGTGGAGACGCGTGCGGCCCACAGCACGTCGGAGTCGGCCGCGCTGTGCTTGACGAGGTCGACGGTGACATCGCTCCGGAAGCTGGGCTTGAGGTCGTCGGCTGGGGTGTCGGTCACGGCTCGGAGGGTCCTTCCATCACTTCTCTCGGGCGGCGCCCACTCTACGGCCCGGTACCGACATCGGGGCGTTCGGTGCCGGGGCGCGACATACGGCAGCGAATTTCTGTGAATTCGGTGAAACCGGGCACCTTTCGGGCCACTCGCCCGTCTGTGTAGATGACAGACAGTCGTTCGATCCCGAGAGGGGATGCACCGCCCATGTTCGGTCGGCGCGAACCGGTCCCGTTCGCCTTCCTCGCCGAAGCCGACAGGTTCCGCAGCAATGTCACACCCCCGCCCCGGCAGCGGTCGTCCGTGAGCCAGATAGCCGGGCGCTGGCTGCTCGGGCTCACCATCGTGGCCGGGCTGGTGGGCTCGCTGGTCCTCGGCATGCCGGCGCTGTCCACGCCGTCCGACTCGGGGACCCAGCAGTCGCAGGCCTCCCAGGGGCACTGACTCTTCCGGACCCCCGTGAGTGGTGGGCCGGAACACGGGCGGATAGCCTCACCGGGCACAGCCCATGCATGGATTGAGTGAGGACCAGCCGTGCCCCTGCCCTTCCTGACGGCCGACCGCACCTATGACGCGGCACTCGACAACGCCCTGCCCTACGACGACCGCGACCGCTGGCGGCGCCCCTACCGGCCCGGGCCGTGGCGCGTCGGCGGCGCCGCCCTGTGGCTGCTGCTCGCCTCGTTCGTGCTGTTCGCGGCGGTCGCACTGGCCCTGACCGGCTCGATGTCCTCCGCCGGGACGGTCCTCGGCATCGCCCTGCTGATCATCGCCGCCGCGCTGCGGATACTGCGCATGGGCGTGTGGGTGAGCGCGCGCGGAGTTCGCCAGGTGGGTCTGCTGCACACGCGGACGGTGCCCTGGAAGCGGGTCGTCGAGGTGCGTACGGCGCAGCAGCCGGTGCGCTGGCTGGGCCTGCCGCGGACCGTGCAGGGGCAGGCACTGACCCTCGTACGCAAGGACCGCGCCCCGGCGGACACCGAGCCGCTGCTGACCACGCACGGGATGGACTTCGTCGGCCGGGCGTCGGCCTTCGACCGTGCGGCGGACGTGGTGGAGGCGTGGGCGGCGGAGTACCGGCGCGGGTAGCTCCGCGAGTAGCTCCGCTGGAAGCGCCGTGATGTGTCGAGTGCCGTGTGCGGCGCCGTTGTGGCTGGTCGCGCAGTTCCTCCCCCAGCCTTCGGCCGGGGGTACCCCCAGCGCCCCATACGGGTGCAGTGATCAGGCCTCTACCGGCCTGCCGTCGTGCAGGGCGATGGCGCGCTGCATCGCCTTGCGGGCGCGCGGGGTGTCTCGGGCGTCGTGGTAGGCGACGGCGAGGCGGAACCAGCTGCGCCAGTCGTCGGGAGCGGCCTCGGTCTCGGCCTTGCGCTTGGCGAAGACCTCGTCGGCGGAGTCCCGGTCGATGCGGCCGCCGGGCGTGCGCTTCAGCTCGTCCACGGGCAGGCCGCCCTCGGCGTCGAGCTCGGCGGCGAGGGCGTTGGCCCGGCGGACGAACTGGGTGTTCTTCCACAGGAACCACAGGCCGATGACCGGCAGGATCAGCACCGCCACCCCGAAGGTGACGGTGAGGACCGTGCCGGTCTGGATGAGCATCACGCCCCGGCTGCCGACCAGGACGAAGTAGAAGAGGAGGACGGCGGCCGTGAGGGCGTAGGAGAGCTTCGCGCGCATGTCGTCCGGCTCAGCTCAGGTCCAGGAAGTTCTCCAGGCCGAAGGTCAGGCCCGGAGTGGTCACCACGCGGCGGGCGCCGAGCAGGATGCCCGGCATGAAGCTGCTGTGGTGGAGGGAGTCGTGGCGGATGGTGAGGGTCTCGCCCTCGCCGCCGAGCAGGACCTCCTGGTGGGCCAGGAGGCCGCGGAGGCGGACGGCGTGGACGGGGATCCCGTCGACGTCGGCGCCGCGCGCGCCGTCCAGGGCGGTCACCGTGGCGTCCGGGGCCGGGGCGGTGCCGGCCGCGCGGCGGGACTCGGCGATGAGCTGGGCCGTGCGCGTGGCCGTGCCGCTCGGCGCGTCCACCTTGTTCGGGTGATGGAGTTCGATGACCTCCACCGACTCGAACCAGGGCGCGGCGATCTGCGCGAACTTCATCGTCAGCACGGCGCCGATGGAGAAGTTCGGGGCGATGAGCACGCCGGTCTCCGGGGACTGGGCGAGCCAGCCCCGCAGCTGCGCGAGGCGTTCGTCGGTCCAGCCCGTCGTGCCGACGACGGCGTGGATGCCGTGGCGCACGCAGAAGTCGAGGTTGCCCATCACCGAGGCGGGGGTGGTGAGTTCGACCGCGACCTGGGCGCCGGACGCCTCCAGCGCCTCCAGCTTGTCGCCCCGGCCGAGGGCGGCGACCAGCTCCAGGTCCTCGGCGGCCTCGACCGCCTGGACCGCCGCGGACCCGATCCGGCCCTTGGCGCCGAGGACCGCCACGCGCAGCTTGCTCATCTTCTTCGTTCCTTACCGGTGGTGTGTCAGGCGACGGCGTCGTGCAGGCGTGCGGCCTGTTTGTCCTTCAGCGGGCCGATGACCGACAGCGACGGGCGCTGTCCCAGGATGTCGCGGGCGACCGAGCGGACCTCGTCCGGGGTCACGGCGGCTATCCGGGCCAGCATGTCGTCGACGGACATCTGCTCGCCCCAGCACAGTTCGCTCTTGCCGATACGGTTCATCAGCGCGCCGGTGTCCTCCAGGCCGAGGACCGTGGAGCCCTGGAGCTGGCCGATGGCGCGCCCTATCTCCTCGTCCGGCAGACCGTGTGCGGCGACCTGGTCGAGTTCGTCCCGGCAGATCTTGAGCACGTCGTGCACCTGCGAGGGCCGGCATCCGGCGTAGACGCCGAACAGGCCGCAGTCGGCGAAGCCCGAGGTGTAGGAGTACACGCTGTAGGCCAGGCCGCGCTTCTCGCGGACCTCCTGGAAGAGCCGGGAGGACATGCCGCCGCCGAGGGCGGTGTTGAGCACGCCGAGCGCCCAGCGGCGGTCGTCGGTGCGGGCGAGGCCGGGCATGCCGAGGACGACGTGGGCCTGTTCGGTCTTGCGGCCGAGCAGTTCGACGCGGCCCGCGGTGCGGATGGTGCGGCTGCCGTCGCGCGGGGCGATGGGCTGCGCGTCGGAGCTCTTGAGGGCGCCGGACTTCTCGAAGGCCGCGCGGACCTGCCGTACGACCTTGTTGTGGTCGATGTTGCCCGCCGCCGCGACCACCAGGTGGGTGGGGTCGTAGTGCTTCTTGTAGAAGCGGCGGATGCGGTCGGCGCTGAGGGCGTTGACCGTGTCGACCGTGCCGAGGACCGGGCGGCCGAGGGCGTTGTCGCCGAACATGGTGTGCGCGAACAGGTCGTGCACGCAGTCGCCCGGGTCGTCCTCGGTCATCGCGATCTCTTCGAGGATCGCGCCGCGCTCGACGTTGACGTCGTCCTCGAGGATCAGGGAGCCCGTGAGCATGTCGCAGACGACGTCGATGGCGAGCGGCAGGTCGGTGTCGAGCACGCGCGCGTAGTAGCACGTGTACTCCTTCGCCGTGAACGCGTTCATCTCGCCGCCGACCGCGTCGATGGCGGAGGAGATGTCCAGCGCGCTGCGCCGGGTCGTGCCCTTGAAGAGCAGGTGCTCCAGGTAGTGGGTGGCGCCGTTCAGGGCGGGGGTCTCGTCGCGGGAGCCGACGTGGGCCCAGATGCCGAAGGTCGCGGAGCGGACCGAGGGCAGGGTCTCGGTGACGACGCGCAGGCCGCCCGGGAGGGTGGTCTTGCGGACCGTGCCGATGCCGTTCTCGCCCTTGATCAGGGTTTGGGTACGGGCGACGGCCCGCGCCTCCGAGGAGGTGCGGGCCGTCGTCGTAGAGCTGCTCGACGTCACTTGTCGGTGTCGTCCTTTGCGTCCTCGGAGGAGGCCTCTTCCTCGCCCTCGATCACGGGGATGAGGGAGAGCTTGCCGCGGGAGTCGATCTCGGCGATCTCGACCTGGACCTTCTGGCCCACGCCGAGGACGTCCTCGACGTTCTCCACGCGCTTGCCACCGGCCAGCTTGCGGATCTGCGAGATGTGCAGCAGACCGTCCTTGCCGGGGAGGAGGGAGACGAAGGCGCCGAACGTCGTCGTCTTCACGACCGTGCCCAGGTAGCGCTCGCCGACCTCGGGCATCGTCGGGTTGGCGATGCCGTTGATGGTCGTACGGGCGGCCTCGGCGGACGGGCCGTCGGCGGCACCGATGTAGATGGTGCCGTCGTCCTCGATGGTGATCTCGGCGCCGGTGTCCTCCTGGATCTGGTTGATCATCTTGCCCTTGGGGCCGATGACCTCACCGATCTTGTCCACGGGGATCTTGACGGTGATGATCCGCGGGGCGTTCGGGGACATCTCGTCCGGCGTGTCGATCGCTTCCATCATCACGTCGAGGATGTGGAGGCGGGCGTCCCTGGCCTGCTTGAGGGCGGCGGCCAGGACGGAGGCCGGGATGCCGTCCAGCTTGGTGTCGAGCTGGAGGGCGGTCACGAACTCCTTGGTGCCGGCGACCTTGAAGTCCATGTCACCGAAGGCGTCCTCCGCACCGAGGATGTCGGTGAGGGTGACGTAGTGCGTCTCGCCGTCGATCTCCTGGGAGATCAGGCCCATGGCGATACCGGCGACCGGGGCCTTCAGCGGCACACCGGCGTTCAGGAGCGACATGGTGCTGGCGCACACGGAGCCCATGGACGTCGAGCCGTTGGAGCCGAGGGCCTCGGACACCTGGCGGATCGCGTAGGGGAACTCCTCGCGGGACGGCAGGACCGGGACCAGGGCGCGCTCGGCGAGGGCGCCGTGGCCGATCTCGCGGCGCTTCGGGGAACCGACGCGGCCGGTCTCGCCGGTGGAGTACGGCGGGAAGTTGTAGTTGTGCATGTAGCGCTTGCGGGTCACCGGGGAGAGGGTGTCCAGCTGCTGCTCCATCCGGAGCATGTTCAGGGTGGTGACGCCCAGGATCTGGGTCTCGCCACGCTCGAACAGCGCCGAACCGTGCACGCGCGGGATGGCCTCGACCTCGGCGGCGAGCGTACGGATGTCCGTGACGCCACGGCCGTCGATGCGCTTCTTCTCCTTGATCACGCGCTCGCGGACCAGCTGCTTGGTGAGCGAGCGGTACGCGGCGGAGATCTCCTTCTCGCGGCCCTCGAACTCCGGGAGCAGCTTCTCGGCGGCCAGACCCTTGACCCGGTCCAGCTCGGCCTCGCGCTCCTGCTTGCCCGCGATGGTCAGCGCGGAGGCGAGCTCCGGGCGGACGGCGCCGGACAGCGCCTCCAGGACGTCGTCCTGGTAGTCGAGGAAGATCGGGAACTCGCCGGTCGGCTTGGCTGCCTTCGCGGCGAGGTCGGCCTGCGCCTTGCAGAGGACCTTGATGAAGGGCTTCGCGGCCTCCAGGCCGGCGGCCACGACGTCCTCGGTGGGGGCCTCGGCGCCGCCCTTGACCAGCTGGATGGTCTTGTCGGTGGCCTCGGCCTCGACCATCATGATCGCGACGTCGCCGTCCTCCAGGACGCGCCCGGCGACGACCATGTCGAAGACGGCGTCCTCGAGCTCGGTGTGCGTCGGGAACGCGACCCACTGGCCGTTGATCAGCGCGACGCGGACGCCGCCGATCGGGCCGGAGAAGGGCAGACCGGCCAGCTGGGTGGACGCGGACGCGGCGTTGATCGCGACGACGTCGTACAGGTGGTCGGGGTTGAGCGCCATGATGGTGGCGACGACCTGGATCTCGTTGCGCAGGCCCTTCTTGAAGGACGGGCGCAGCGGGCGGTCGATCAGACGGCAGGTGAGGATCGCGTCCTCGCTCGGCCGGCCCTCACGGCGGAAGAAGGAACCCGGGATCTTGCCGGCGGCGTACATCCGCTCCTCGACGTCCACCGTGAGGGGGAAGAAGTCGAGCTGGTCCTTGGGGTTCTTGGAGGCGGTGGTGGCCGACAGCACCATGGTGTCGTCGTCCAGGTACGCCACGGCGGAGCCGGCGGCCTGCTTGGCCAGGCGGCCCGTCTCGAAGCGGATGGTGCGGGTGCCGAAGGCGCCGTTGTCGATGACGGCCTCGGCGTAGTGGGTCTCGTTCTCCACTAGCGTTTTCTCCGTTACTTTCGTCTGCGTTACGTCTTTTGTCCTGATCCGCCCGTGTGGCGGGAGGACGGTTACGGAGAAGCGCGCCGTGCTGTGCGGGCCGGTCTTCGATCGAAGCACCCGGGGCTCGCTTCCCCCCGGGGGCCACTACCGAGGACCGGCGGCGGCTTGGGTGCGCTTCTCCTTCTTCACTCTTCGCTGTCGTGCTGTGTCGTGCGTATTGCGTTGTGCTACCACACTACAAAGCGTGAGTGACACTCCGCACGTTTCCGCACGTACGGCAAAGGGAGCGGCCCCGGGGTGTCTCTCCGGGAACCGCTCCCTTCACGGCGTCTTACTTGGCGCCCGCCGCACCGCGACGGATGCCCAGGCGGTCGACCAGCGCACGGAAGCGCTGGATGTCCTTCTTCGCCAGGTACTGCAGGAGGCGACGGCGCTGACCGACCAGGATCAGCAGACCACGACGGGAGTGGTGGTCGTGCTTGTGGGTCTTGAGGTGCTCCGTCAGGTCGGAGATCCGACGGGACAGCAGAGCGACCTGGACCTCGGGGGAGCCGGTGTCACCCTCCTTGGTACCGAACTCGGAGATGATCTGCTTCTTCACTGCGGCGTCGAGCGACACTCGTACTCCTCGTAGTCTGAACGGCCACCGAGTGCCCCCGGTCTTTGTCTCGGGGGAGCTTCCGTTACTCGGGAGGCGGGGATCCGCTGGGCGCTGCCTCCAGGGTCCGCAGGGGACTCCGGGGGTGCGTACACAAACGGCCGTCGTCCAGGGTACCAGTGCCGGTGAGGGGCTCTGTCCCGGGGATCCGGAAGAAACCACGAGCCCGGTGCGACCGCCAGTAGTGTGACCGTCACAGCCCATGTACGACGGGAAGGGGTCGCTGCGGGATGAGCGAGACGGCTGAGGAGATGAAGGCGCGCAAGGAGCGGGAACGGGACGAGCTCTACGCGCTCGACATCTCGGGCGTCGAGTGGCACTGCGCGCCCGGTACCGAGAAGGACGAGGAGCGGGTCGAGATCGCCTACCTGCCCGAGGGTGCGGTGGCCATGCGGTCGTCGCTCGACCACGGCACCGTGCTGCGGTACACGGAGGCGGAGTGGCGGGCGTTCGTGCTGGGCGCGCGGGACGGGGAGTTCGACCTGGAGCCGAACGAGCGCAACGGGGGTCTGGCCGCCCAGTGACCGGCGGCCGCGAAGGGGCGGCACGCGCGCGTGCCGCCCCTCCCCTGCTTCCCGGTCAACCGCTGCCGGCGCTGCCGATGCCGAGCACGGACAGCACGGCGTCCTTGGGATGCTTGTCGTCGGCGGCGAGTTCCCGCTTCGCGAAGAAGACCCTGCCCTGTTCCACCAGGATGTCCGACCGTGTGGGGTCGCTGAGTTCGCCCTCGTCGTCGGCCGGGAGGCCGAAGAGCAGATACGGGGTCCGCCTGCCGGTGTGCGGGTCCCAGCTCAGTACGGCGGAGGGTTCGATGTCGCTGAGGCTGCTGCGGAGGACGAGCAACCGGTCGCCGCTCATCCGCAGCGGGACGACGGGCTCCAGGGACCGCCCGTCGAGCTTGGCCTCGGTCTTGCCGGTGGTGCGGTCGAAGGCGACGATCCAGTTCTCCGGCTGGCCGATCTCGGACCGGTCCTTGCTGGTGACGAAGACCTGGTCGCGCCCGACGACCACGCCGTCGCAGTTCTCGATGTCGCCGAAGTATCCCGACGAGAAGTAGCGGTCGCCGCATTCGGGGTCGTAGGCGTCGCCGCCCATGGAGATGGTGGCGAGTGTGCCGCCGTCGTCGCCGTCGAGGGTGATGAGGTCGGTGACGAGGGTGTCGCCCGCGGCGACCGCGAGCACCGGCGGATCGGCCGAGGGCAGGTGGACGTCCTGGACACCGGCGGCCACCTTGTACGTCCACCGGGCCCTGCCGGTGCGCGGGTCGAGCTTCTGCACCCGGTAGGTGGTGTCGGCTCCCTCGCCGCAGCTCTCCAGGGCGAGCAGGGCGCCCCCGCCGGCGAAGCCCTTGTCGACGCACTTTTCGCCGGTCGCACTGCTCCAGAGCCGCTTGCCGCGCTCCATGTCGTACGCCACCGAACCATGCCCCCAGGCCACGGCGACGACGCCCTTGGTCAGCGTCAGGTTCGTGTTGGTGACGTAGGCCTCGCGCGCCGAGGGCATGCGGGCCGTCCACAGCTTCTTGCCGGTGTTCAGGTCGACGAGGACGACCTCGTCGCAGATACCGGCATCCTTGGTGCCCTTGCGCTCGGCGGGCTGTACGACGACCGCCGTTCGGCCGTCGACGGTGACGTGGCCGCTGGTGGCGCAGAGGTGACCTTCCAGCTGGAGGGTCCAGGCCGTTTCGTCGGCGCCGGGTTCTGTTCTGACGCCGATGATCCTCGTGCCGATGCCCTTGGCCAGGATCTTGCCGGTGGCCCAGGTGCCGGGTGCGTAACGCGGGCTGGGGTCGCTCTCCCTGGGCAGGTTCTCCTCGTAGTGGTCGACCACCACCTGGCCCTCGGGCGACGCCGGGGCCGTCTCGGTGGTCTGGCGTATCGCGTCCGGGGCGGGGGCGGCGGCCTGCCGGGGACCGGACGACGTGTCGTCCCCCGCGGCCAGCACCAGCGCGCCGCCCGCGACCGCCGCGAGGACCACGACTGCGGCCGCCACCGTGCCGAACAGTCGCCTGCGCCGCTTCCTGCGCTCGCCGTCGGCGGCCAGCGCGGACTGCGTGTAGATGGATGGAGGTGGGCCGAAGCTCACGCCGAACGATCCCTTCCCGCTCTGCTTCGCGCTCCGCGTACGGCGGAACTTCCGGGAAGGCCGCGGCGTTCACCGTTCGCCGTACTCACCTCGTACTCCCCCGTCCCCCGTGGCATCCGCGCGCAATGTCCCGTTTTCCGGGCCGAGTTCATCTGTTTCGTGTGTGCTCACGCGAACATGGGCTCACCCTAAACCCCCGCCTCACAGGGGGCTCATGGCAAGGGCAGGCAGCATCACGGACGCCAACTGACACCCGAACTGACGGTACTTGCCCGTTTTGTTCACCGATTGTTCGGCAATACGAAGGCTCCGCACACCACTTCCGGGCAGGGTGTGACCAGGCGGACCTCTGACGAGAGGCGGACGGGCCTGCCGAGGTGCGGCTCGCGGTGATTAGGCTGGGAGGGGGGCACGACGTCCGGACCGTGAACAGGACGCCGGTGTCCCGAGGGGGAGAGCCGGTGGATCGGACTACCTCACACGAATACGGATGCTGAGAACGACACGACACGGTCGTCGCGCCGGCACGGCATGAGGGTGCTCGACCACACCAGGAGGAACTGTGAGCAGCGATCGGGACGGGATCCGCGGGGGCTGGGCCACACCCGGCGATGACCAGCCCGACGCGGAGTCCCTCAACGAGATCACGGGCGAGTTCACGATCGACTACGCGCCGCCCGCCTGGTACACGCAGAACGCGGCCGACGGCTCCGGTGCGACCGGCGGACCGGGCGGCTCGGGGCCCGCGGCTACGTCCGGCGCGGAGCACGGGCCGGGTGCCGATGCCGGTACCGGTGCGGGGCCTGCCGCTCAGCCTCGTTCGCCGTTCCCGCCGGGGGCGCCGATCCCTGGCCTGACCCCTCCTCCGCACGCCCAGCAGGGGGGCGGGAGGCCGGGCCCCGGGTTGCCCTTCAGCCCGCCACCGGCGTCTCCGCCGGCGTCTGCTCCTGGCGCCCCGTTCACACCGCCGCCGACGTCGACTCCGGGCGCGCCGTTCACACCACCGCCCGCGTCGACTCCGGGGGCACCGTTCACTCCGCCGCCCAGCGCGACGCCCGGGGCGCCTTTCACTCCTCCGGCGGCCTCGGCTCCGGCTGCGCCGGCCACACCGCCGCCCGTCTCGACGCCGGGTGCACCCTTCACGGTGCCGCCCGCGTCAACTCCCGGAGCGCCGTTCACTCCCGCGCCCGCGTCAACGCCAGGGGCACCGTTCACCCCGCCGCCCTCCTCCACGCCGGGTGCACCGTTCACGCCGCCCGCGCCGAGCGCGGACGCCGGGGCGCCGGCCGCCCCGCCCGCGGCGCCCTTCACTCCGGCCCCGGTCCCGGCCCCGCCCGCGCCGCCTGTCGGTGGCCCGGCGGCCGTACCGCAGCTGCCGGTCGGTTTCGAGCCGCAGCCGACCGCGGACGAGGAGTCGGCCGCCGTCGAGGAGCCGGCGCCGGAGTCCGAGGAGGACAACGGTGACCTGGAGAGCGGTTCGACCATGCGGTTCTCCCCCGTCGCGCTGAAGCGTGAGTTGGCCGAGACCGCCGAGCCGGCCGCCGCCGAAGAGGAGGGAGAGGACCCCGAATCGGAGGCCGAGGTCGTCACGCTCCCGGTGAACTCCGAGGCGGACACGGAGGACGCCGAGGACACCGGCGAGGAGGCGGCCGAGGACAGGTATCCGCGCGACGAGTTCGAGGCCGTGGACGCCGACGGCGATGCCGATGCCGATGCCGATGCCGACGGTAAGGCCGAGGCGGACGAGCCCGTGCAGGCAGCCGTGCCGGCGGGTGACACGGACGAAGCCGAGTCCCAGGACGCGGTCGCCGTGGACGCGCGTGGCGACGACAGCGCCAACGACGACGAGGCTCGCGCCGAGGCCGACGAGGCCGTAGCCGTCGTGGACCCCGTCGAGCCCCCCGCCGCCGCCCCCGCGCCTCCGGTCCCGCCGCAGGACGCGCCCCCGGCCCCCGAGGACATCGTGCCCACCGCCTGGGCTCCCCCGCCGACGCCTCCGGCGGTGGTTCCGCCGCTGCCGCCGTCGTACCAGCCCGCGGCCCCCGCGCCCGCCGCCCAGTGGCCGGTCCAGCCGGCGGCACCGGAGCCGGCGCCCGGTCAGCCGCAGGCCCAGCCCGCCGCCGCGCCGGGTCCGCAGCCGTTCCAGCCGCAGGCCCCGCAGTCCGCGCCCGCCGCCTGGAACCAGCCCGCTCCCCCGCAGCCCGGACCGCCACAGCCGTACGCCCCGCAGCCCCCCGTGCCCGACGCGCAGGGCGGTTACGGCTTCCCGCAGCCGGGCGCCCCCGTCCCGCCGCCACAGGCACCGGGCGGCTACGGGTTCCCGCAGCCCGGACAGCCGCAGGCGCCGGTCCAGCCCGGCGGCTACGGGTTCCCGCAGCCCGGACAGCCGCAGGCGTCGGTCCAGCCCGGCGGCTACGGGTTCCCGCAACCGGGCCACCCGCAGCAGCCCCAACCGCCGCAGGCCGCCCCGCAGGACCCGCGCGCCGCGCAGGCACCGCAGCAGGCACCGCAGAGCCCGCAGGCACCTGAGCCGCAGGCTGCGCAGCCCCAGCCGCCCGTCGATCCCCGGGCCGGTGCCGCCTGGCCGCAGCCCATCCAGCACGACCAGCGGCAGATGACCAACCCCGGTGCCGCGCCGCTGGGTTACACCGCCGCCGTGGAGCTGTCCTCCGACCGGCTGCTCAACAACAAGAAGCAGAAGGCGAAGAGCGGCCGGCCCGCCGCCGCGTCGTCCCGGTTCAAGATCGGTGGGAAGAAGGAGGAGGCCGAGCGGCAGCGGAAGCTGGAACTGATCCGCACGCCGGTGCTGTCCTGCTACCGGATAGCGGTGATCAGCCTCAAGGGCGGGGTCGGCAAGACCACCACGACCACCGCGCTCGGCTCCACGCTCGCCACCGAGCGGCAGGACAAGATCCTCGCCATCGACGCCAACCCGGACGCCGGCACGCTCGGCCGCCGCGTGCGCCGCGAGACCGGGGCCACCATCCGTGACCTGGTCCAGGCGATCCCGTACCTCAACTCCTACATGGACATCCGGCGGTTCACCTCGCAGGCCCCGTCCGGCCTGGAGATCATCGCCAACGACGTCGACCCGGCCGTCTCCACCACGTTCAACGACGAGGACTACCGGCGCGCGATCGACGTGCTGGGCAAGCAGTACCCGGTGATCCTCACCGACTCCGGCACCGGTCTGCTGTACAGCGCCATGCGCGGGGTGCTCGACCTCGCCGACCAGCTGATCATCATCTCTACGCCGTCGGTGGACGGGGCGAGCAGCGCGAGTACGACGCTGGACTGGCTGTCCGCGCACGGGTACGCCGACCTCGTGTCCCGGTCCATCACCGTGATCTCCGGAGTCCGCGAGACCGGCAAGATGATCAAGGTCGAGGACATCGTGCAGCACTTCGAGACGCGCTGCCGGGGTGTCGTGGTCGTCCCCTTCGACGAGCACCTGTCCGCCGGTGCCGAGGTCGACCTCGACATGATGCGGCCGAAGGTGCGGGAGGCGTACTTCAACCTCGCGGCGATGGTCGCCGAGGACTTCGTGCGGCACCAGCAGATGCACGGTCTGTGGACCAGCGACGGCAACCCGCCGCCGGTGGCCGCCCCGCCGATGCCCGGCCGGCCGCTGCCCGGGCAGCAGTACTACGCACCCGGCCAGCCGCAGCCGTACCCGCCCAGTCAGCCGTATGCGCAGCCGCAGCCGTACCCGCAGCAGCAGCCTCCGCAGGGGCCGCCGCAGCAGGAGCTGTACGGCGGGCCTCAGCCGGGCGCCCAGCCCTACCCGCAGCAGCCGGGACAGCCGTACCCTCCGCAGCCCCAGCAGCCGCAGCCGCAGCCGCAGCCGGGATACGGCTACCCGCAGCAGCTCCCGCAGCCGCAGCCGGGATACGGCTACCCGCAGCAGCCCCCGCAGCCGCCGCACCCCCCGCAGGACCAGCCGCCGCAGCAGTAGCCGGGAACGCCGAAGGGCGGTCGGTGCCTCGCCGCACCGGCCGCCCTTCGGCGTACTGCTGAACCCTCTGCCTGATCAGGCGTTCTCGGCCGCCACCAGCTCCCGGCAGCGCTTGACGTCCTCGGCCATCTGCTCCAGCAGGGCGTCGAGCGAGTCGAACTTGGCCTGGCCGCGGACGTAGGCCAGGAAGTCGACGGCGACGTGCAGGCCGTACAGGTCGAGGCCCACGCGGTCGATGGCGTACGCCTCCACCGTGCGCTCGGTACCGTCGAACTGCGGGTTGGTGCCGACGGAGATCGCCGCCGGCATGACCTCGCCCTGGGCGTGCAGGTAGCCGGCGTAGACGCCGTCGGCGGGGATCGCGGTGTGCGGGAGCGTCTCCACGTTGGCGGTGGGGAAGCCCAGCTCGCGGCCGCGCTGGGCGCCACGCACGACCACGCCCTCCACCCGGTGCGGGCGGCCCAGGATCTCGCGGGCGCCCGCCATGTCGCCCGCGGCGACCAGGCGCCGGGTCAGGGTCGAGGAGAACGGCTCGCCGCCGCCCGCCTCACCGCGCACGAACAGGTCGACGACCTCGACCTCGAAGTCGTACACCTTGCCCTGCTCGACGAGGAACTCGACGTTGCCCGCGGCCTTGTGGCCGAAGCGGAAGTTGGGGCCCTCGACGACCGCCTTGGCGTGCAACTTGTCGACCAGGACCTTCACCACGAAGTCGGCGGCCGACAGCTTCGAGAACTCGGTGGTGAAGGGGAGGATCAGCACCGCGTCCACGCCCAGCTCCGCCATCAGCTCGGCGCGCGTGTGGTGCGGGGCGAGCAGCGGAGGGTGGCTGCCGGGGCGGACGACCTCGCTGGGATGCGGGTCGAAGGTGACGACGACGGCCGGGATGCCCAGCTCATGGGCGCGGTCCACGGCATGCCGGATGATCAGCTGGTGACCGCGGTGCACCCCGTCGTAGGACCCGATGGTGACGACGCTGCGCCCCCAGCCCTCGGGGATGTCCTCCAAGCCACGCCAGCGCTGCACTGTGTCCGCTCCTCGAACCCGTGTCCGTTGTCCGTCTTACGCAGGTCTAAGGGTGCCATGTTTGCCGGAGCCGTCTCACACCGGCACGGTCGCTGTGACCGGGCGCACGTGTCCGCGCTCACGCCGGTACCCGGATGCCCGCCAGGTTTCCCAGCATGCGGCGGGTGCTGGGCCCGACCACCGCGGCCCACTCCTGCGGGGTGTCGGTGAGCCAGCGGGCCATCAGGGCGGCGAATCCGGGCACGTGCCGGCCGAGGTCGACCAGTCCGCGGTCGAACCGGGTCGCCCCGTCGGGGGTGCGGACCAGCAGCAGCCCGGTACGCCTGACCAGCTCGCGCATCCCGTCGCCGTCGTCCTCGCGCTGTACGGCGGCCGCGTGCAGCAGCGCGTCGAGGACGCCCGGGTCGCGCTCGTGGCCCAGCAGGAACTCCAGGAGTTCCTGGCGCAGCGGTCGCGAGGCGGGGGTGCCGGCCGCGCCGAGTACGGTCGCGAGGGCCGCCCGGACCGGCTCCGGGCCGTCGTCGAGCAGCTCGGTGACCAGCGGCAGGAGGACGGTACGGGCCCCGGCACCCTGGTCCAGGCGGCGCTCGACGAACCCGGCGACCTGCCCGGCCAGCTCCGGGCGCAGCTCGGCGGCCTCCAGGACCAGCTCGGTGACCCGCCGGGCGAGTGCGGGCGCGGTGACGTGGGCGAGGGTGCGCAGCACCTGTCCGGCGTCCGGTCCGCGCAGCCGGGCGCGGAAGGCCTCCAGGACCTCGTGGGCATGGGTGGCCAGGGCCGGGACCAGGGCGGCGGGGGTGAGCTGGTGGTCGCCGTCGGCGAAGTGCCGCAGCGCCTGCGGGAGATGGCGGGCGCGGGTCGCCGGGTCGCGGACCAGCAGGGCGAGGGCGCCGCCGTGCAGGGTGCAGTCGGCGGGGCGGGCGAGCAGGGCGAGCGCGGCGTAGCGGAGCAGTTCGCGGTCGGGTTCGCTGTGGACGTGCGGGGCGGTGCGCAGCCCGTGGGCCACGGCGGCCACCCGGCGGGCGGGGCGCTCGTCGTGCGCCCAGCGGTCCACGGCCCGGCACACCGCCGACGGCTCGTCCTCGGCGAGTACGGCGAGCAGTTCGTCGCCGCGCCGGTGCGCCGCGTCCACCAGCACCTCGGTCAGCTCGTCGAGGGCCCGGTGCCGATGGGTGTGCAGCAGCGCCTGGGCCGCCGTCGCCACGGTGGCGTGCGGCATCGCGGGCAACGGCCGCTCGTCGTCGAACCACCGGGTGAGACACGGCTGTACGGCGGCGGGGTCGGCGGCCAGCAGCCGGGCCACGGCGTCCAGGTAGCGGGGGGCCGTGCCCTCGGGCTCCTCCGTCGGCGGCTGCACCGGCGGCCGGGTCGGCCGGGCTCCGAAGCGGCCGAGACCCGCGGTCTGCTGCTCCGGCTCCGGCAACGGCTCGTCGGCGAGCACGAGCCTGCGCAGCAGATCGACGCGGTCGGCGGTCGGAAGGGCGAGCGCGGTCCAGAATTCCGGCCCGAACTCCGGCCCGAACGGGGCGGGCGCGGTGCGCTGCCGGCCCACGACCCGGTCGGCGAGCAGCCGCAGCACCCCGGTGTACGGGGTCGCGTCGGGCAGCCGCAGCAGGGTCTGGGTCAGCAGGCGCGCGGCCCACCAGGAGCCGGGGTCCAGGTCGAGGGCGTGCACCAACTCGTCCAGCCGCGGCGCGAGTCGGGTCGGCCCGTACTCGTGGTCGAGCAGCAGCAGGGCCTGGACGACCGGGCCGACCCTGTGGTGCGGGACGGGCAGGGGGTGGGCGCCCAGGGGGGTGCGGGGGCGGTGGACGAGGGCGCGCAGGGCCTCGTCCAGGTCCAGGTGCATGCCCTGGATCCAGTCGGCGAGCTCTTCGTGGGCGAAGCGGTAGCCGCCGCCGGCGGGCACCAGCAGGCCCTCGGTGAGTACGGCGGAGGCCCAGCCGGAGCCGCCGCCGAGGTGGGCCGGGACGGGTCCCCAGGGGAACACCGTTTCGAACGACTCCCGGTCCAGCTCGCCCTGCCCGGGGCCGAGGCTGCGCCGGGCGGCCTCGTGCACCTGGCCGGCGACCCGGGCGGCGACCCGCCGTACGGCCGTACCCCGCAGGCCGTTCTCCGCGGCCAGGCGGACCGCGATGCGCAGGCACATCAGGTCGAGGTAGGCGGCGAAGACGTCGTGCCGGTCGATCGGGTCGTCGTCGTCCGGGGCGTCCGGGAGGGCGGCGCGGACCTCGGAGAGCAGGCGCAGGGTGAGGGGGTGGCCGGCGTCGCGGTCGATGAGGGCGCCGTCGGGGACGCCGTAGCGGGAGCGGGCGCGGCGGGCCTCGTCGGGGGTGAGGTCGGTCAGCCGGACGCAGGCGGGGTCGCCGGTGCCCCGGTGCAGCAGGTCGGGCGGGAATTCGGTGCCGGCGCGCTCCCAGTACTCCTCGCGGCAGGCCAGGAGCAGGCGTGCGCCGGTGTCGCGCAGCCAGTCCGCGGTGCCCTCGGTCCAGGCGGGGAGCCGGTGGGCGAGGACCGGGGGCATCTCCTCGGGGCCGTCCAGCAGGAGGAGGAGTGGGCGTCCGGCGCGGGCGGCGAGGCGGGCCAGCCGCTCCACGGTCAATTCGCCCAGGTCGCCCGGGAGTTGGGAGCGGGAGGCGGCGACGATCCGGACCGCGCGTTCCAGGGAGCGGCGGGCTGCGTCGGCGACGGAGTCGTCGGCGTCCTTGAGGTCGGCGCCGCGGAGCCAGAGGGTGGGCGCGGGGTGCGCTGCGCGGTTGCGGCGAGCGGCGAGGGCGGCGAGTTCTGTGGTGCGGCCGGTGCCGGGGGCGCCGACGAGGGCCAGGACGGTGCCGGTGGCCTTTCCGGTGCCGGTGCCTTGGGCGAAGGCCGACAGTTCGTTTGCGATGGTCGATCGTTCGACTGGTTGTACGGGGTCGGTGTATTCGCCCGTGAGTGCCGTGAAAGGTAGTGAAGCGTCTGCGGGTGGGTGGGGGCTGGTCGCGCAGTTCCCCGCGCCCCTTTGGGGCGCTTCAGTGGGGCGCGATGACATGTGGGGGGATGACACCCGGGGGGACGACATGTGGGGGGCCGTTGCGCCGATGTGTCCGGCCAGCGCGCCCGGGGGTCCGTCCTGGCCCACGGACGTGGCCGTCAGTTCCAGTACGCCCGCCAGGTTGAGGTCGATGCCGTAGGCCGGGACCGTGGCCGCGTTGACGGCCAGGAGGTCGGCCAGGGGGCCGCTGTCGGGATGGTGGAGGGGGACGGCGAAGCCCACATCGCGCTGGCCGGACTGGAGGGCGGTGCCGAGGACCGCCAGGACGGCACCGGTCTCCGCGTCCAGGACCGGGCCGCCGGCCGCGCCGCCGCCCAGGCGCAGCGCGTCCCGGCCCGCCGTGCCGATGGCCAGCTCCAGGGCGTCTTCGAGGAGGTGGAAGCGGTCGGTGGCGGTGTACGTCACCTGGGTCGCGGCCAGCACCCGGGCCTCGCGCCAGCGGTCGGCGGCGATGCGCACGTAGGCGCCGGCGGGAATGCGTTCCCGTACGGTGATCGGGAGCGGGTCCACGGCGAGGCCCTCGGTGCGGACCAGGGCCAGGTCGAGCGCGGGCAGCGGGACGACGGCGTCCGAGCCGACCACGCAGGTGCGGTCCCCGGCCGCGTGCAGCACGATCCGGGCGAGGCCGTCGACGGCCTCGTGACTGGTGATGAGCGTCCCGTGGTGGTCGGCCAGGAAGCCGGTGCCGCGCGGGCGCCCGGCGAGATCGCGGATCCTGACCAGCCGCTCGTCGAGCCCCGGCCCCGTGTCCCTCCCCGCCTCCCGCGCACCGTCCGCCGTCCGGCGACCGCTCCCGGCCCGCGGGCCCCGTCCCGCCATGATCGAACCTCCCCGCCCGTACACCCGTGCCCTTGTCTCCGGCTGTCTTCGACCGTAGGCGCGAAATGATCAGCGGGACAGAGCGGGCGGTGAACGCGCCCCCCTCCGCTCCCCCGGTTCACTCCGAGCGCCTGCTCGGTCGGGTGAATAGCCGGGGGCGGGTGGATACACCCTAGGGGTGGGGGAACCGAGGGGGGACCGTGGAGCGGCGGCGGCGCCAGACCCCGTGGCCGCCGCTCCACGGGCAGGGCCCGACGGGCCCGAGGAGCTCAGCGGGCTCAGGTGAAGACGGCGAGGCTCTTCGCCTTGCCCTTCTGCTCCTCGACGAGTGCCAGGAGGCGGCCCTCGGGGTCGAACACGGCGACGGGGCCGGTGCCCGCGTACTCGTCGGGCATCTCCAGCCGTACGCCGTTGGTGAGCAGGCGGGCCCGCCTCTCGTCGACGTCCCAGCGGCGGAACGCGGCGCCGGCCGCCTCCGCGATCGGCATCACGGTCAGCTCCTGCTGGAGCTGGTCGAGGGTGCGCGCGGAGTCCAGTTTGTACGGTCCGACGCGGGTCCGGCGCAGCGCGGTGAGGTGGCCGCCGACGCCCAGGTCGGCGCCGAGGTCGCGGGCGAGGGCGCGGATGTAGGTGCCGGAGGAGCAGACGACGGAGACGACCAGGTCGAGGACGGGGGTGCCGTCCTCGGCGACGGCGTCCCGGACGTCGTACACCGCGAAGGAGGAGACGGTCACCGGGCGGGCCGGGATGTCGAAGTCCTCGCCGTCCCGGGCACGCTTGTACGACCGTACGCCGTTGATCTTGATGGCGCTGACCTTGGACGGGACCTGCATGATGGCGCCGGTCAGCTTGGCGATTCCGGTGTCGACGGCCTCGCGGGTGACCTTGGAGGCGTCGGTGGACGACGTGATCTCGCCCTCGGCGTCGTCCGTGACCGTGTTCTGCCCGAGGCGGATCGTCCCCAGGTACTCCTTCTCGGTGAGGGCGAGGTGCCCGAGGAGCTTGGTGGCCCGCTCGATACCGAGGACGAGGACACCCGTGGCCATGGGGTCGAGGGTGCCGGCGTGCCCGACGCGCCGAGTGCGGGCGATGCCCCGCATCTTGGCGACGACGTCGTGCGAGGTGAAGCCCGACGGCTTGTCGACGATGACAAGGCCGTCGGGCGGGGTGGGCTTGCTGGTCATTCGGTGGCGTCGTCCGTCTCGTCGGCGTCTTCCGCACCCGGCTTCCGGTACGGGTCGGCGTCTCCGGCGTAGTCGGCGCCCGCGGAGGCCTCACGGACCTTCGCGTCGGACTGGCGCGCCCGGTCGAGGAGGTCCTCGATGTTGCGGGCGGTGTCCGGGAGGGCGTCCGCCACGAAGGCGAGGGTCGGCGTGAACTTCACGCCGGCGGCCCGGCCGACCTCGGACCGGAGGATGCCCTTGGCACTCTCCAGACCGGCGGCGGCGGCCTTCCGCTCCTCCTCGTCGCCGTACACCGTGTAGAAGACGGTCGCCTCCCTGAGGTCACCCGTGACCCGGGTGTCCGTGATGGTGACGTGGGTACCGAGCCGCGGGTCCTTGATCCCGCGCTGCAGCTTCTGGGCCACCACCTCTCGAATGAGGTCCGCCAGCCTCTTAGCCCGCGCGTTGTCGGCCACTGGTCCGTCTCCCGTTCTTTCTTCTTGTCGTTCTCAGGTCTCAGGTCTAGTCGTCGTCGCCGTGGAAACGCCGTCGCACGGACAGCAGTTCCACCTCGGGGCGGCCGGCGACCAGCCGTTCGCACCGGTCGAGTACGTCGGTCAGGTGCGCGGCGTCGCCGGAGACCATGGCAAGGCCGATGCCGGCCCTGCGATGAAGGTCCAGGTGGTCCACCTCGGCCGCGCTCACGGCGTACTTCCGCTGGAGTTCGGCGACGATCGGGCGGACGACGGAGCGCTTCTCCTTGAGCGAGTGGATGTCGCCGAGGAGGAGGTCGAAGGACAGGGTCCCCACGTACATGTATGTATCCGGTTAACCCGCCGGTACGGGATCGATGGCCCTGTCAGGAACGGTACCCCGTCCCTGCCGGAGGCTCGACCGACTTTCCCCAGCCGTCACGGGGCTGCGCCCCGGACCCCGGGAGGTCTCCCACCCGCCCGTCCGACCCGGTTGGCTCGAGAGGCGCCGCCACGGGGCTCCGCCCCGGACCCCGGCCTCGCCCACCCACCACCCGACTCGGTGAGCTGAAAAGGCGCCCCCTCGGGCGGTGCCTGTTCGGCGGACCGGGGCGGTACCTTCTGGCCGACCGAGTCGGGTGGTGGGTGGGCGGAGGCCCGAGGTCCGGGGCTGAGCCCCGCGGCGGTCGTCTCCCGGCGGGAAACGTGCCGGCCGACGGGACCGAGATCCCGTCGGCCGGCACCAACCGTGGGCGTTACACCCGCGGCTTCTCGCGCATCTCGTACGTCGCGATGACGTCGTCGATCTTGATGTCGTTGAAGTTGCCGAGGTTGATACCGCCCTCGTAGCCTTCGCGGATCTCGGTGACGTCGTCCTTGAAGCGGCGCAGGCCCTCGATGTTGAGGTTCTCCGCGATGACCTTGCCGTCGCGGACGAGGCGGGCCTTCGTGTTGCGCTTGACCTCGCCCGAGCGGATGAGGACACCGGCGATGTTGCCCAGCTTGGACGACTTGAAGACCTCGCGGATCTCCGCCGTACCGAGCTCGACCTCCTCGAACTCCGGCTTGAGCATGCCCTTGAGGGCTGCCTCGATCTCCTCGATCGCCTGGTAGATGACCGAGTAGTACCGGACGTCCACGCCCTCGCGCTCGGCCATCTGCGCCGCGCGGCCGGCCGCGCGGACGTTGAAGCCGATCACGATAGCGTCCGAGCCCATCGCCAGGTCGATGTCGGACTCCGTGACCGCACCGACGCCGCGGTGCAGGACGCGGATGTCGACCTCTTCGCCGACGTCCAGCTGGAGCAGGGAGGACTCCAGGGCCTCGACGGAACCAGAAGCGTCACCCTTGATGATGAGGTTGAGCTGCTGGACCTCGCCGGCCTTGAGCACCTTGTCCAGGTCCTCCAGGGACACGCGGCGCGTGCGCTTCGCGAAGGCCGCGTTGCGCTCGCGGGCGGCACGCTTCTCCGCGATCTGGCGGGCCGTACGGTCCTCCTCGACCACGAGGAAGTTGTCACCGGCGCCCGGGACGTTGGTCAGACCCAGGACCTGGACCGGCGTGGAGGGGCCGGCCTCGGCGACGTTGTTGCCGTTGTCGTCGAGCATCGCCCGGACCCGGCCGTACGCGTCGCCGACCACCATCGTGTCGCCGACCCGCAGCGTGCCTCGCTGGACGAGGACCGTCGCCACGGCACCGCGGCCGCGGTCGAGGCGGGACTCGATCGAGATGCCCTGCGCGTCCTGGTGCGGGTTGGCCCGCAGGTCGAGCGAGGCGTCCGCGGTCAGGACGACCGCTTCCAGCAGGGCGTCGATGTGCAGACCCTGCTTGGCGGAGATGTCGACGAACATGGTGTCGCCGCCGTACTCCTCGGCCACCAGGCCGTACTCGGTCAGCTGACCGCGCACCTTGGTCGGGTCGGCGCCCTCGACGTCGATCTTGTTGACCGCGACGACGATCGGGACGTCGGCCGCCTTGGCGTGGTTGAGCGCCTCGACCGTCTGCGGCATGACGCCGTCGTTGGCCGCGACGACCAGGATCGCGATGTCGGTCGACTTCGCACCACGGGCACGCATGGCGGTGAACGCCTCGTGACCCGGGGTGTCGATGAAGGTGATCTTGCGCTCTTCGTCGTTGACCTCGGTCGAGACCTGGTAGGCACCGATGTGCTGGGTGATGCCGCCGGCCTCGCCCGCGATGACGTTCGTCTTGCGGATGGCGTCGAGCAGTCGGGTCTTGCCGTGGTCGACGTGACCCATGACGGTGACGACCGGCGGGCGGACCACCAGGTCCTCCTCGTCGCCCTCGTCCTCGCCGAACTCGATGTCGAAGGACTCGAGCAGCTCGCGGTCCTCCTCCTCCGGGCTGACGATCTGAACCTCGTAGTTCATCTCGCCGGCGAGGAGCTGGAGCGTCTCGTCGGAGACGGACTGCGTGGCGGTGACCATCTCGCCGAGGTTCATCATGACCGCGACGAGGGACGCCGGGTTGGCGTTGATCTTCTCCGCGAAGTCGGTGAGCGACGCGCCGCGGGAGAGACGGATGGTCTCGCCGTTGCCGCGCGGCAGCATCACGCCGCCGACGCTCGGGGCCTGCATGGCCTCGTACTCCTGGCGACGCTGCCGCTTCGACTTGCGACCACGACGCGCCGGACCGCCGGGACGGCCGAAGGCGCCCTGCGTGCCACCACGGCCGCCGGGACCGCCCGGACGCCCGCCGAAGCCGGGACGACCGCCGCCGCCACCGCCACCGGGACCGCCGCCGAAGCCGCCGCCACCGCCGCCGGGAGCACCGCCGGGACGACCGGCGAAACCGCCGCCGCCGCCCGGACGGGCGCCACCGCCGCCACCGGGACGACCGGCGAAGCCGCCGCCGCCACCGGGACGACCGGCACCGCCGGGACGACCCGCACCGCCGGGACCGCGACCGCCGCCACCGGGGCCGGGACGCGGGCCGGCAGCGGGACGCTGCGGCATCATGCCGGGGTTCGGACGCGGGCCCGCGGAGCCGCCGCCGGGACGCGGACCGCCCTGCGGACGGGGCATGCCGGACGGGCTCGGACGGGAACCGCCGGGAGCCTGGGGACGCGGACCGCCGCCCTGGGCGCCGGGCGCCTGCGGACGGGGACCGGCGCCGGGGGCACCGGGACCACCCGGGCGCGGACCGCCCTGCGGGCGCGGGGCCTGCGGGCGGGCCATGCCGGTGGAGCCACCGGACGTGAAGGGGTTGTTACCGGGGCGCGGACCGGCCGGACGGGCACCGCCCGGACGCGGGGCCTGGCCACCGGGACGCGGCGCGCCCTGACCCGGACGGGCGTCGCGCTGGCCGGGGGCCGGACGGCCACCGGGGCGCGGGGCACCCTGGCCCGGACGGGGACCGCCGCCCTGCGGACGCTGGCCCTGTGCGGCGGCCGGGCTCGGCGCCGCGGCGGCCGGAGGCGCCGGCGGAGCGGTGAACTCGGGCGCGGCCGGAGCCGGACGCGGCGCGGGCTTCGGGCCCGGGACGGGACGCGGGCCGGAGGCGGCCGGCGCGGGGGTGACCGGGGCCGGCGCCGGCGCAGCGGGCGCCTGCGGAGCCGCGGGGGCGGCCGGGGCCTGCGCCTGCGGGGCGGCCGGACGCGGGGCGCCGGGCTTCGGGGCACCAGGACGTGCCGCCTGCGCCGGAGAGGGCGCCGCGGGCCTGGGGGCCGCCTTGCGCGGGGCGGGCTTGCCACCGCCCTGGAACGCGTCGGTCAGCTTGCGTACTACGGGCGCCTCGATCGTCGAGGACGCCGAACGGACGAATTCACCGAGTTCCTGGAGCTTGGCCATGACGACCTTGCTCTCAACCCCGAACTCCTTGGCGAGTTCGTATACCCGGACCTTAGCCACTTCGCTCCTTTTAGGTCCGGGTGCGTCCGGACCGTCGCTACTTCATGGGCGTACTCATCGCGTGCTCATCGAGTGCTCATCGCAATCTCGACCTACTTCCAACTCGCGGGGTACCAGAGCCGTACGGACGTTCCGTACGACGCTTCTTACGGTGTTACTGCTCGACGTACCGGCGCAACGCCTTTACGTCCAGCGGACCCGGGGCACGCAGCGCCCGCGGGAGTGCCCGGCGGCGCACCGCCTGGTCCAGACAGACCTGGGCGGGGTGTACATACGCACCCCGGCCGGGCAGCGTACCGCGAGGATCGGGGACGCATTCGTCCTCGACCGCCACGATCCGCAGCAGTTCGGTCTTGGCCGCTCGCTGCCTGCACCCCACACAGGTGCGCTCAGGGCATGCGCGGGCATGCGTCCGGCCAGACACAGCTAAGTCTACCTCCCCGAACCGACCTCACCCCTTCGGGGCAAAGATCGAACGCCCGTTGTCGTAATCCAAGCGACCTGCGGCTTGGAACTATTCCCCTCGTCCGGGTGAACCCCGACGCGAGCCCTGGCGTGAGCCCCGCCAGGTGATCTACTCGGGCGCCTGCTCGGTGTCCGGGCGGATGTCGATCCGCCAGCCGGTGAGCCGGGCGGCGAGCCGGGCGTTCTGTCCCTCTTTGCCGATCGCGAGTGACAGCTGGTAGTCCGGCACGGTCACCCGGGCGGACCGGGACGCCAGGTCCACGACCTCGACCTTGGAGACACGGGCCGGGGACAGCGCGTTCGCCACCATCTCCGCCGGGTCGTCCGACCAGTCGACGATGTCGATCTTCTCGCCGTTCAGCTCGCCCATCACGTTGCGGACCCGGCCGCCCATGGGGCCGATACAGGCACCCTTGGCGTTCAGGCCCGAACGGGTGGAACGGACCGCGATCTTCGTACGGTGACCGGCCTCACGGGCGATGGCGGCGATCTCGACGGACCCGTCGGCGATCTCCGGCACCTCGAGCGCGAAGAGCTTCTTCACGAGGTTCGGGTGGGTGCGCGAGAGCGTGACGGAGGGACCGCGGACGCCCTTCGCCACCCGTACGACGTACGACCGCAGCCGCATCCCGTGCGGGTAGGTCTCACCGGGGACCTGCTCCTGCACCGGCAGGATGGCCTCCAGCTTGCCGATGTCGACGAGCACGTTCTTCGGGTCCCGGCCCTGCTGGACCACTCCGGTGACGATGTCGCCCTCACGGCCTGCGTACTCGCCGAGCGTGGCGTCGTCCTCGGCGTCCCGGAGCCGCTGCAGGATCACCTGCTTGGCGGTGGTGGCGGCGATCCGCCCGAAGTCCGACGGGGTGTCGTCGAACTCGCGTGCCTCCTGCCCCTCCTCCAGGTCCTCGGGGTCCTCCTTCGCCCACACGGTCACGTGCCCGGTGTTCCGGTCGAGCACCACGCGCGCGTGGCGGCGGCTTCCCTCGGTGCGGTGGTAGGCGATGAGGAGGGCCGACTCGATCGCCTCGACCAGCAGGTCGAAGGAGATCTCCTTCTCCCGAACCAAGCCCCGCAGGGCGCTCATGTCGATGTCCACGGCTACGCCTCCTCCTCTTCCGTCATGTCCTTCTTGTCCTTGCGGTTGAACTCGACCTGCACACGCGCCCTGTCGATCTCGGCGAACCCGAGCCGGCGGGCGGTGGCCTTGCGGCCCTTGACGCCGGGCACCTCCAGGTCGACGCCCTCGTCGTCGACGTCCAGGATCCTGGCGACCAGTTCTCCGCCCTCGGCCAGCTGGAACCTGACCAGGCGGTCCACGGCGCGCAGGTAGTGCCGGTGCTCCGTGAGCAGGCGCTCCGCGCCGGGGGTGCCGACCTCGAGGGTGTACTCCCCCTCGCCCATCGCGTCCGTCTCGTCGAGCTTCGCCGAGAGCTCACGGCTCACATCGGCGATCTGGTCCAGGTCCGCCCCGGTGTCGGAGTCGACGACGACGCGCAGCACGCGCTTGCGCCCGACGGAGTCCACGGCGATCTCTTCGAGATCCAGGCCCTGGGAGGTGACGAGCGGTTCCAGGAGCTCTCGCAGCCTCTCGCTCTGGGTGGTGCTCATCCGGGTGACTCCTCGGCCGCGTGTGCTGTTGTGGGATGGGTCGCGTGTCTGGTCAAAGGGTATCGGGTCGCGGGGGGTGTTGCGTGCGGGTGCCTCCGGCCGGGGGGGCCGATCGCCCTGGGGGTCGGGGGGCTGAGGTTGTCGGGCGGGTGCGGGCGGTGGGGGGCTTGTCGCGCAGTTCCCCGCGCCCCTTGAGTTGGCTGTCGAGCCGGTGACATGAGTTCGAGGGGCGCACGGGTAACGTGATCACGGTCGGGTGCATGTCCGCCCATGTGTTCGTACGAGCCCCCCGAGGACGTCTGCCGTGTCGTTCCCCCCTGTACGTAGAAGGAGCCTGATCGTTTCGGTGGCCTCGGCCGCCGTGCTGGTGGGCTGCTCCACTGATCCGGAATCCGCCGGGAGCGGTGGGAGTCCGTCGGTGTCCGCGCGGGCACGCGCGCGTGCGGCGCGGGACAGCCGGGGGCTGTTGCGGCAGTACGACGCGGTCCTCGCCGCCCATCCCACGCTCGCGGAGCGGCTGCGGCCGTTGCGGGCGGAGGTGGCGGCGCACGCGGCGGCGTTCGAGGAGGGCGCGGCCTCACCGACGGCGACCGGTTCGCGGTCGGCCACGGCGTCCGCGTCGGCCTCGCCGACCGTGCCCGCCGACGAGAAGTCCGCGCTCGCCTCGCTGGCCGCCGCCGAGCGGAGCCTCGCCGACCAGCGGGCCAAGGCGCTGCTGGACGTGCCGGGCGAACTGGCCCGGCTGCTGGCCGGGGTGGCGGCGGCCGGGGCCGCGCACGCATACCTGCTGACGAAGGGTGACCGGTGAGCGACGAGGCGAAGGCCGGCGTCCTCAAGGCGCTCCAGGCGGCGCTGGCGGCCGAGCACGCGGCGGTGTACGGCTACGGCGTCGTCGGCGGCCGGCTCGACGGGCAGCGGCTGGCCGAGGCACGCTCGGCCTACGACGCGCACCGCGCCGGCCGGGACGCGCTGATCCGCGAGGTTCGGGACCTGGGCGGTGCGCCCGTCGCCGCGAGCGCCGCGTACGCGCTGCCGTTCGCCGTCACGGACCCGGCGACGGCCGTACGGCTCGCCGCCGAGCTGGAGGAGCGGGTGGCGGACGTGTACTCCGACCTGGTCCGGGCATCCTCCGGCGAGCGGCGCGGCTCGGCGGCCGGGGCGCTGCGGGAGGCCGCGGTGCGGGCGGTGCGCTGGAGCGGGGAGAGCGTAGCCTTCCCTGGGCTCGCCGAGCGGGCGGGTTCCGGTGCGGGTTCCGGGGCGGCGGCCGGTGGGTCGGCCTCGCCCTCGCTCTCGGCTTCGACGACTCCCTAGAGCAGGAAAGGAACGACTCGCGTATGGCTTTCGAACCGCCGCGGCGCCTGGTGAGGGCGCTCGGTGAGACGGCGCCGGACGGTGACGACTGGCTGGAGAAGCTGCCGGGTGCGGTGGAACAGGCCGTCGCGCTACGCGAGTTGACCGTGGAGCGGGTGCAGGTGCCGGGTGGGCGCAGCAGTGTGGTGCTGCTGGTGCGGCGGGCGGACGGCACGCCTGCCGTGCTGAAGCTGGCGCCGCGGCGGGCCCGGCCCAAGAGCGAGGCGGCCGCGCTGGCGCACTGGGGCGGGCTCGGTGCCGTGCAGGTACTGGAGGCCGACGGGGCCGCGGGGGTGCTGCTGCTTGAACGGCTGCATCCGGAGGTCTCGGTGCGGTCGTTGCCCGAGGCGAAGGCGTTGCTGGAGGCGGCGGGGACCCTTCGGCGGCTCTGGGTGCGGCCGCCGGAGGAGCACGTCTTCGAGACCGTGACCGAGCGGACGGGGCGGCAGGCCGCGGCGATGGCCTGGGCGGCCGATGACGCCGAGGTGGCGCCGTTGGTGGCGGCGGCGGTCGCCGCCCGGGAGGAGTTGCTGACCGCGCCGCCCGAGCAGCGGCTGCTGCACGGCACGTTCCGGCAGAGCAAGGTGCTGGCCGGGGAGCGGATGCCGTGGCTGGCGGTGGGGCCGGACCCCGTGGTCGGGGAGTGCGCGTTCGACCTGGCTCGGCTGGTGCGGGACCGGGTGGAGGATCTGATCGCCTCGCCGTCCGGGGCGTCCATCACGCGGCGGCGCATCAAGCGGCTCGCGGAGTCCCTGGAGGTGGACCAGGAGCGGTTGCGGGGGTGGACGTTGTTCCGGGCGGTGGAGTCGGGTGTGCGGGCGCTTCGCGTGGGGCGGCCGAAGGATGCGGAGCTGTTGCTTGAATTCGCCGGGTGGGTTTAGGGCGGGGTGTTCGGGGTGGCTTCGGTTGTCTTCGGGCCGCGGACGCGTTGTGGCTGGTCGCGCAGTTCCTCCCCCAGCCTTCGGCCGGGGGTACCCCCAGCGCCCCCAGGGAATTACCCTTCCCCCAGCTTCAGGGCCAGGACCGGGCAGTCGGCCGCCGCTCTGCGGGCTCGTTTCCTTGTGCGTGGGGGTATTGGACGGCCGTCGACCAGTGGGTAGCCCCATTCGTCCAGGGTGATGTGGTCCGGGAGGAGCTCCGCGCACAGGCCGTGGCCCTGGCAGGAGGTCCAGTCGATGGTGAGGTGCTGGTCCATGTCAGATCCTTTCCGCCGGTATCGGGAGCAGCGGGGTGTGGTCGGTCGCTGTGCAGTGGCCGTGGGCGTGGGCGTCGAGTTCGGTCGCGAAGGTGGTGAGGGCGCTGCGGACCAGGCGGACCGTGCCGTCGGGGTGGTGGCAGGCGCCGCGGCCCGCCACCAGGCCCGCCCAGCGGGAGAGGTCCGTGCGGGCGGTGCCCTGGGGGCCGGGGGTGGCCAGGGTCTGGAAGGCGGCGGCCATGCGCGGGAGGCCGTTGAGGCACGGGCCGCACTGGCCGGCCGACTCCAGGGCCAGGTAGCGCAGGACCCGGGCCGTTTCAGCCGGGCCGCAGCGGTCGGCGGGGAGGGCCGCCAACACGCCCGCACCCAAGTAGGCCGAGGACAGCGGGACCTGGGCGGCCCCGGCGGCCGGGATCCAGGTGCCGTGGTAGCCGCCGACCAGGACCGCGGACGCGCCCTCCAGCGGGAGGAGCCGACCGACGGACATGCCGAACGGGGCTTCCACGACCCGGACTTCGCGGCCCGGCACGTGCAGCGTGCAGAGGGCGCTGCCCGGCTCGGCGGGGGTGCCTGCCGAGCGGAACCAGTCGGCGCCGTACCGGGCGATCAGGGCCAGGTGGGCCAGGGTCTCGACGTTCTGGACCAGGGTGGGGGCGCGGCGCACCCCGCGTTCGCGGACCGGCGGGACCGGGTGGGTGGGGCGGGCGGGGCCGCCGGACAGGTACTGGACGAGGGCCGAGGCCTGGCCGGAGAGGAAGCGGGCCGGCAGGCGTACGACCTGCACGCGGACCGGGTCGTGGCGCTGGGCGAGGACCGACTCCAGGTAGGAGGCGCCGTCCTCGACGGCGAGGTACGCCTCCGCCGCGCCGACCGCCTCGGCCGCCGACTGCAGCCCGTCCAGGACCAGATGGGGCGAGAGCCGGAGCAGGGTCCGGTCCTTGTGGCTGGCCGGTTCGCTCTCCGCGCCGTTCGCGACGACGATCGGTGCGCGCCCGGTGCGCCGGGCCGCTTCGGTGACCGCCACGAACTTCCGGTACGCCGGGAAGCCCGCCCCGCCGCGGCCGGTGAGGCCGGATTCGGCCAGCGTGCGGAGGAGCGCGGCCGGATCGCCGTAGGCGAGGGGGCCGTAGCGCTGCTCGTGCGTGGTGCGGTCGGCCGGGGTGCCGCCGGGGGCCAGCAGGCGCGGGGGCATGTGGACGTCGGTGCAGAGCGTGGTCATCAGTGGGCCCCTTCGGTGTGCAGCAGTGCGGCGGGGGTCTGGCGGGCGGCTCGGACGGCTTGCGCGGTGCGCAGGGCGAAGGCGGTGATCACCGTCGCCACGCAGGTGGCGGTCAGCCAGGTCATCCAGTCGGTGCCGGCGTCCGTGCCGATGCCGATGCCGTGGACCAGGGCGACGGGCCAGCAGGCGTACGCCAGCCAGTGCACGGCCCGCCAGGCGCGGTGGCCGAGGCGACCCCTCAGGAGGCTGGTGACCAGGACCGCGAGCAGCAGGTCCAGGGCGACCGTGCCGAGGCCGAGCCAGAGCGGCTGGTAGTCGGAGACGAAGGGGACGAGGGCGTCCAGCGCCGTGATGTTCACGTAGCCGTCGACGACCGCCACGGCGATGTGCAGGGCCAGGAAGGCGGTGGCGGAGAGGGAGAGCGCGCGGTGCAGGCCCATGGTGCCGAAGCGCGGGAGGCCGGGGAGGCGGGTGCGCAGGCGGACGGCGATGCCGAGGAGGACGACCACCGTGAAGAGGACCAGGCAGACGGCGCCGGTGGCACGGTTGGCGTACCAGAGGGTTTCGGAGGTCACGCCGCCGCCTCCAGCGCCGCGCGGGGGGCGGGCCAGCCGGGCGTGGTGACGACGGTGCCGTTGTGCGCGACCAGGCGGGCGGGCAGGCCGAGGCCGGTCAGCCAGCGTGCCGCGCCCGTGCCCTTGACCAGGGCCGCCGTGGTCGCCGCGTTGGCGTCGGCGCAGTCGGCCGCGGCCACCGAGACCGTGCGCCACGGGGACCGCACCGGCAGTCCGGTGCGCGGGTCGACGATGTGGTGGAGGTCGTAGCCGCCGCGCTGCCAGCGGCGGGCGCCGGTACCGGAGGTGGCGAGGCCGCCGGAGCGCAGGCCGACGGTGTCGTACGACCCCTGCGCGGGCGTCTCGTCCACGGGTCCCGTGATGTCCTGGACGCGGATCTGCCAGCCGCCCGCCGGAGGCTCGCCGACGACGGCGGTGTCGCCGCCGAGGCTCACCAGCACTCCGCAGCCGGCCGTGTCGGCCAGTATCCGCGCGGCCCGGTCGGCCGCCCAGGCCTTGGCCGTCGCGCCCAGGTCGAGGCGGACGCCCTCGGGGACGGTGACCGTGCCGGTCGCCGCTTCCAGGGTGACCCTGCGCCAGCCCGGGGCGCGGCGCACCCGCAGGGAGACCGGGCGGTCGTCCTCGCGGACGAGGGTGAAGTCGCGGTCGTAGCCGATCGCGTCCATCGCCGAGCCGACGGTCGGGTCCACCGCGCCGTCGGTCGCCTCGGCCGCGCGCAGGGCGACGGCGAGGGCCTCGGCGAGCAGCGGGCTGACCCGGACCGGGCGGCCGTGGGTGGTGTCGAGGGCGGCGAGTTCGGAGTCGGTGCGGAACCGGCTGCAGGCCGCGTCGACCTCGGCGAGCTGCCGGGCGAGGAGCAGGTTGCAGGAGTCCAGCAGGGCCGGGTCGGTGACGACCAGGCGGACGGTGGTGCCGAGGGCACGCCACTCGGTGGCGGCCGTCGGCCGCGGGGTGCGGACGGCGGTCATGACGCCCCCGAGGTGGAGTCGGCGGAGCCGCTGCCGGAGGTGAGTCCGTCGGAGGAGGACTGGAGGTCCGAGGAGGACGAGGAGGAGGACGAGGAGGAGGACGACGAGGAGTCGGTCGACTTGGAGGTCGAGGACGAGGAACTGTCCGTGTTCGAAGTCGAGTCGGAGCTGTTCCCGGAGCTGCTGGAGCTCGACGTCGTACCGCTGCCGCTGCTCGCCGTCGTCTCGGCGTCCGACTGCATCGTGCCGACCAGGGCGAACACCCCGGCGGCCGCGGCGAGCGTGACCGCCGCCGCGAGGGCCGCCGTGCGCCGGGTGCCCCGGCGGACCGCGGCGGCCGCGCCCCTTTCCCCGGACTTTTCGCCTTGCACTCTCTCGGTCATGACCGATCCCCTCCTGCGTGACTCTCTGTCACGCATTACGTTCGGGTACCGGCCTGAGAGAAGTCTGTGAGGCTCCCATACGGAGCGAAAGAACTGTCTGAGACGTTCCTGAAAAGCCGCAGCGGCCGCCGGTTGTCACCGGCGGCCGCTGTGGCGGGAGTTGAGGCTCAGTTCGCGGTCAGGCGGGCGATCGCCTCGTCGACCGTCAGCTCCTCGCGCTCGCCGGACTTGCGGTCCTTGAGCTCCAGGACGCCCTCGCCGGAGCGGCGGCCCGCGATCAGGATCTGCGGTACGCCGATGAGCTCGGCGTCGGTGAACTTCACGCCCGGGGAGACCCCGGCCCGGTCGTCGACCAGGACGCGCAGCCCGGCCGCCCGCAGCTTCTCCGAGACGTCCAGGGCGAGTTCGGTCTGCAGGGCCTTGCCGGCCGCGACGACGTGCACATCGGCCGGTGCGACCTCGCGGGGCCAGACCAGGCCGCGCTCGTCGGCGGTCTGCTCGGCGAGGGCGGCGACGGCGCGGGAGACACCGATGCCGTAGGAGCCCATGGTCACGCGGACCGGCTTGCCGTTCTGGCCGAGGACGTCGAGCTTGAGGGCGTTGGTGTACTTCTGGCCCAGCTGGAAGATGTGGCCGATCTCGATGGCGCGGTCCAGCTTCAGGCCGGTGCCGCACTTCGGGCAGGGGTCGCCCTCCAGCACGACCACGACGTCCACGTACTCGTCGACCTCGAAGTCACGCCCGGCCACCACGTTCTTGGCGTGCGTGCCTTCCTTGTTGGCGCCGGTGATCCAGGCGGTGCCGGGGGCAACGCGCGGGTCGGCGATGTACTTGACCTTCTCGCCGAGGCCCTGCGGGCCGACATAGCCGCGGACCAGGTCGGGACGGCCGGCGAAGTCGGACTCGGTGACCAGCTCGACGGCGGCCGGGGCGAAGTGCTCCTCGACCTTGCCCAGGTCGACCTCACGGTCGCCCGGTACGCCGACGGCCACGATCTCGCCGTCGACCTTCACCAGGAGGTTCTTCAGGGTGGCGGAGGCCGCGACACCGAGGTGCGCGGCGAGGGTCTCGATGGTCGGGGTGTCCGGGGTCGGGATCTCCTCGAGCGCGGGCACGTCGGTGGCGTCGACCGGCTTCAGCGTGTACGAGATCGCCTCGGTGTTCGCCGCGAAGTCGCAGTTCGGGCAGTCGGCGAAGGTGTCCTCGCCGGCCTCGGCCGGGGCCAGGAACTCCTCCGACTTCGAGCCGCCCATGGCGCCGGCGGTGGCGGCGACGATGCGGTAGTCGAGGCCGAGGCGCTCGAAGATCCGCCGGTAGGCCTCGCGGTGCAGGGCGTACGACGTGGCGAGGCCGTCCTCGTCCAGGTCGAAGGAGTAGGAGTCCTTCATGAGGAACTCGCGGCCGCGCAGGATGCCGGCGCGCGGGCGGGCCTCGTCCCGGTACTTGTTCTGGATCTGGTAGAGGATGACCGGCAGGTCCTTGTAGGAGGACGCCTGGTCCTTCACCAGCAGGGTGAAGATCTCCTCGTGGGTCGGGCCGAGGAGGTAGTCGCCGCCCTTGCGGTCCTGGAGGCGGAACAGCTCGGCGCCGTACTCCTGCCAGCGGCCGGTCGCCTCGTACGGCTCCCGGGGCAGGAGGGCCGGCAGCAGCACCTCCTGGGCGCCGATCGCGTCCATCTCCTCGCGGACGACCCGCTCGATGTTCGACAGCACCTTCAGGCCGAGCGGCAGCCAGGACCAGATCCCGGCCGCCGTACGGCGGACGTAGCCGGCGCGCACGAGGAGCTTGTGGCTGAGGACCTCGGCGTCCGCCGGGTCGTCACGCAGCGTCTTCGCCATCAACTGGGACATGCGTTGGACCGGTGCGTTCGCCATGGTTCTCGTACTCCTGCCGGAAAAGGGTGATGGCTAGGAGGTTAGCCGGGCACGCTGTGCCGGTGGAAATCGGTTAGCGGCGACGGCTCACTTACGGCGGAGCGGCAGGGGTGCGCCCATCACCGCGTACGGCTTCGGGGCGCTGGGGAAATGCACCTGGCGGGCCAGGTCGACGTAGCCGAGGGAGTGGTAGAGGCCGCGGGCCGGGCTGTCGGTGTCGATCGCGGAGAGGATCGAGCGGGGCTCGGCGGCGCCGTCGGTGATGAGCGTGATCAGGCGGCGGCCGATGCCGCGGTTCTGGTGGTGGGGGTGCACGTGCAGCTCGGTGATCACGAACGAGTCGTCGAGCCAGTCGGCGTTGCCCTGGGCGCGGAGGTAGGGCTCCACGACGGTGGACCACCAGTGGGTGCGGGAGTTCGGCATGCCGTAGACGAACCCGACGAGGCGGCCTTCGGCCGTGGCGCCGAGGGCTGTTGCCCCGGGGTACTGCATGTGGCGGAGGACGATCTGGCGGCGGACGGCTACCTCGTCGGGGCCCAGGCCGAAGGCGATCGCTTGGACCGCCAGGGCCTCGTCCACGTGGGAGGGGAGGTCCAGGGGGCCGATCACGAGGGTCATGTGGGGAGGGTACAGGGGGTTCCGGTTTGCCGTCCGGGTGCGGCTGTGGGTGGCTGGTCGCGCTCACGCGGCGGCAGCCGCACATCGAGTGCAACCCCGCGCCCCTGACAGGGCGCGGCGCCTGGACGTCGGGCTAGAACAGCACGCTCATGAAGGCTCCGACCTCCTGGAAGCCGACCCTCAGGTACGTCCTGCGTGCCGCCGTGTTGAAGTCGTTGACGTAGAGGCTCACCACCGGGGCGACGTCGGCCAGGGCGTACCGCAGGACCGCCGCCATGCCAGGCGCCGCCAGGCCCATGCCCCGGTACTCGGGGGCGACCCAGACACCCTGGATCTGGCAGGCCTCGGCCGTGGCCGCGCCGATCTCCGCCTTGAAGACGACCTTGCCGTTGTCGTCGAGCCGGGCGAACGAGCGGCCGGAACCGACGAGTTCGGCGACCCGCGCCTGGTAGAGGAGGCCGCCGTCGCCGGCCAGCGGGGAGACGCCCACCTCCTCCGTGAACATCGCCACGCACGCCGGCATGATCGCCTCCATCTCGTCCTTGCGGATGCGGCGGACGTACGGATCCGGGGCGATGTCCTCGGGCATGCGGTCGGTGACCATCAGGGGCTGGTGGCCACGCACCTCGCGGGCCGGGCCCCAGTGCGGTTCCAGGAGGCGCCACAGCTGGGCGGTGGCCTCGGCGGGGCCGACTATCGAGGAGCAGCGGCGGCCGGCCCGGCGGGCCCGGTCGGCGAAGGCGCGGACGGCGCGCGGAGTGGCGCAGATCGGGACCAGGTTGGCGCCGGCGTAGCAGAGGGACGTGAGCATGCCGTCCTCGTACCAGCCCCACATCTCGCCGCCGAGGCGCCAGGGGTCGAGGCCGGCCACCTGGACACGTGAGGTCACGAAGGCGTTCGCGACCGGCTCGCGGTCGAGTACGGCGAGCGCGGCGTCCAGGTCACTCGGTTCGAGCACCCGTGAGGTGGTCTGCGTCAACACGTGCGGGGCCTCACGCTGAGGGGTTCTGCTGATCTCCGCACTGTACCTGCGGAAGCCTGGCCGTGCCGCCCCGTGTGCTGTGAAGTGCCCGCAGCCTGGGGTTCCGTCCCTGGGGGCTCCGCCCCCGGACCCCCACTTCGGCCTCCGGCCCCGTCCTCGGACGCCGGACGGGCTGACTGGTGGGGGTACGCTCCGGCCTCCGGCGGCACCCTCGAACACCCGACAGGCTGGAAGGGGGGGTGCGCCCGGTCTTCGGCCGCGCCCTCACACGCCCGAGGGCTGGAAGAAGGCCCGCAGCCCTCCGGCATGAAGCCGATCCAGCCCCTCTGGCGTGTGAGGAGCGGGGTCCCAGGGGCGGGGTCCCTGGCGGGGTCAAGGGGGCAGCACCCCTCGCGGGGCCGAGGGGGCGGGTCCCTGGCGGGGCCGAAGGACCAGCACCCCTCACCGAACCGAAGAGCCAGCACCCCTCACCGAACCGAAGAGCCAGCACCCCTCACCGAACCGAAGGACCAGCACCCCTCACCGAACCGAAGAGCCAGCACCCCTCGCGGGGTCGAAGAGCCAGCACCCCTCGCGGGGTCGAAGAGCCAGCACCCCTCGCGGGGTCGAAGAGCCAGCACCCCTCGCGGGGTCGAAGGGGCAGCGCCCCTTCAGGTTGGGACGGGTAGGGGCGGCGGGGGCGAAAAATCTCGGCCCCCGCCCGAGGGCTTCCTCAGCCCGCCACCGACACCGACGGCTCGCCGGACTCCGTGCCCTCGGCCTCCATCTGCTCGGCCAGCTTCATGGCCTCCTCGATGAGGGTCTCGACGATCTTCGACTCGGGGACCGTCTTGATGACCTCGCCCTTGACGAAGATCTGGCCCTTGCCGTTGCCGGAGGCGACACCGAGGTCGGCCTCGCGGGCCTCGCCCGGGCCGTTCACCACGCAGCCCATGACGGCGACGCGGAGCGGAACCTCCATGCCGGTGAGGCCGGCGGTGACCTCTTCGGCGAGCTTGTAGACGTCGACCTGGGCCCGGCCGCAGGACGGGCAGGAGACGATCTCCAGGCCGCGCTGCTTGAGGTTGAGGGACTCCAGGATCTGGTTGCCGACCTTGACCTCCTCCACCGGCGGCGCGGAGAGGGAGACACGGATCGTGTCGCCGATGCCCTGGGAGAGGAGGGCGCCGAAGGCGACGGCCGACTTGATCGTGCCCTGGAACGCCGGGCCCGCCTCGGTGACGCCGAGGTGGAGCGGGTAGTCGCACTGGGCGGCGAGCTGCCGGTACGCCTCGATCATCACGACCGGGTCGTTGTGCTTGACGGAGATCTTGATGTCCCGGAAGTCGTGCTCCTCGAAGAGGGACGCCTCCCACAGGGCCGACTCGACCAGCGCCTCGGGGGTCGCCTTGCCGTACTTCTGGAGCAGCCGGCGGTCCAGGGAACCGGCGTTGACGCCGATGCGGATCGGGGTGCCGTGATCCTTGGCGGCCCCCGCGATCTCCTTGACCTTGTCGTCGAACTGCTTGATGTTGCCGGGGTTCACGCGGACCGCGGCACAGCCGGCCTCGATGGCCGCGAAGACGTACTTCGGCTGGAAGTGGATGTCCGCGATGACCGGGATCTGCGACTTCTTCGCGATGGTGGCGAGCGCGTCGGCGTCGTCCTGGGTGGGGCAGGCCACGCGCACGATCTGGCAGCCGGACGCCGTCAGCTCGGCGATCTGCTGGAGGGTGGCGCCGATGTCGGACGTACGGGTCGTGGTCATCGACTGGACCGAGACCGGGGCGTCCCCGCCGACCGCCACGGAGCCGACCTGGATCTGCCGGCTCTTCCGGCGCTCGGCGAGCTTGGTCGGAACGGACGGCATGCCGAGAGAAATCGCAGTCATCTGCTGTGCAACCCCAAGTCGTGGATCTAGGTCCAGGTCCCGTCGTGAGCGGGTTCCAGGCTTCGAGATTACGGCACCGGCACAGGACCGAGCACATCCCCCACCCGTAAACCCACTCGATGGAAGCGGCCCGGAACTCAGTGTTCCGGGCCGCCTCGAACGCCGCGTGGCTACGAGATTTTCACCGGGTTAACCACGTCTGCGACCAGGACGAGGATCGTGAAGCAGACGAACACCCCGGCCACCACATAAGCCACCGGCATCAGCTTCGCCACGTCGAACGGACCCGGGTCCGGACGGCGCAGTACCTTCGCCAGGTTCCGGCGCAGCGACTCCCACAGGGCGCCCGCGATGTGCCCGCCGTCCAGCGGCAGCAGCGGGAGCATGTTGAAGAGGAACAGGGAGAGGTTGAAGCCGGCCACCAGCATCAGGGCCATGGCCAGCTGTTCCGTCGGCGGGATGTCCAGGGTGAAGATCTCGCCGCCGACGCGGGCCGCGCCGACCACGCCCATCGGGGAGTCCGGCTGACGCGGGGCGCCGTCGAAGGCCGCGTCCCACAGGGCCGGGATCTTTCCGGGCAGGCTCACGATCGAGTCGACGGCGTCGCCGACGCGGTCGCCCATCCAGGTCAGGGAGTCGCCAAAGTCCTGGCGCACGATGCCGGTCGCGGCGCTGAAGCCGAGGAAGCCGGCGGTGACGTACTGGCCCTCGACGATCTGGCCGCTGGAGTCCTTCTTGGCGACCTGGTTGGTGGCGATCTTCGCGTGCAGGGTGACGTCCTGGCCCTTGCGGTCGACGACGATCGCCACGTCCTTGCCCGGGGTGGACCGGATCAGGTCGGAGAGCTGGTTCCAGCTGTCCGTCCTGACGCCGTTGAAGGAGACGATCTTGTCGCCGGCCTTCAGGCCCGCGGCGGCGGCCGGGGCGGCGGCGTCGGTCTTCTTGCAGGTGTCGCGGTTCTCGCTCTGCGCGATCACGCACTGGGAGACCGAGCTGACCGTGGTGGTCTGCTGGCTGATGCCGAAGCCCATGAGGACGGTGAGGAACAGCGCCACCGCGAGGATCAGGTTCATGAACGGGCCCGCGAACATCACGATCACGCGCTTCCAGGGGGCGCGCGTGTAGAAGAGGCGGGTCTCGTCGCCGGGCTGGAGCTCCTCGAAGGCGGCCGAGCGGGCGTCCTCGATCATGCTGCGCCAGGGTGAGGTGGAGCGGGCGGTGACCCGGCCGTCGGCGCCCGGCGGGAACATGCCGATCATGCGGATGTAGCCGCCCAGCGGGACGGCCTTGATGCCGTACTCGGTGTCGCCCTTGCGCCGCGACCAGATGGTCGGGCCGAAGCCGACCATGTACTGCGGGACGCGGATGCCGAAGAGCTTGGCGGTGGAGAGATGCCCCAGCTCGTGCCAGGCGATCGAGACCAGCAGGCCGATCACGAAGACGACTATGCCGAGGATCATCATCAGGGCTGTCATGCACGCGCCTCCGCGGTCGCCTTCTGCGCTGTCAGTTCCCGGGCCCGGATCCGCGCCCAGGTCTCCGCCTCGAGTACGTCCGGCACGGTGAGCGAAGTTCCCGTACGAGGGGTGCCGTGTTCCTCGACCACCCGGGTCACGGTCTCCATGATGCCGTTGAAGGGCAGCAGACCGGACCGAAAGGCCTCGACGCACTCCTCGTTGGCCGCATTGAACACCGCCGGCGCGGTGCCCGCGAGCTCACCGACGTGCCGGGCCAGGTTCACCGACGGGAAGGCCTCGTTGTCCAGCGGGAAGAACTCCCAGGTGGAGGCCTTGCTCCAGTCGAAGGCGGGCGCCGCGTCCGGGACCCGTTCGGGCCAGCCGAGACCGATGGCGATCGGCCCCCGCATGTCGGGGGGCGTCGCCTGCGCGATCGTGGATCCGTCCGTGAACTCGACCATCGAGTGGACATACGACTGCGGATGCACGACCACCTCAATGCGGTCGAAGGGAATGTCGTAGAGGAGATGCGCCTCGATGACTTCCAGCCCCTTGTTGACCAGGGTGGCGGAGTTGATCGTGATGACCGGTCCCATCGCCCAGGTGGGGTGGGCGAGCGCGTCCTCGACGGTGACATCGGCCAGGTCGGTCTTGGTGCGGCCGCGGAAGGGGCCGCCGGACGCCGTGACGACCAGCTTGCGGACGTCGGCCCGCGTCCCCGCCGCCAGCGACTGGAAGAGCGCCGCGTGCTCGGAGTCGACCGGGATGATCTGGCCGGGCTTGGCCAGCGCCTTGACCAGCGGGCCGCCGACGATCAGCGACTCCTTGTTGGCGAGCGCGAGGGTGCGGCCCGCCTCCAGGGCGGCGAGGGTGGGCGCGAGGCCGATGGAGCCGGTGATGCCGTTGAGGACGGTGTGGCAGTCGGAGGCGGCGACGTGCGCGGCCGCGTCGGGTCCGGCGAGGATCTCGGGGAGCGGTTCGCCGGGGCCGTAGAGCGCCGCGAGCGCCTCGCGCAGGTCCGGTACGACGTCCTCGCGGGCGACCGCGACGGTGCGCACCCGCAGCCGGTGCGCCTGCTCGGCGAGGAGGGCGATCCGGCCGCCGTGGGCGGAGAGGGCGGTGACCCGGAACCGGTCGGGGTTGCGCAGGACGAGGTCGATGGCCTGGGTGCCGATCGATCCGGTGGAGCCGAGGATCACCACGTCCTTCGGGCCGTCGCCCACGAGCGGGTCGTACACGAGGTGCGGGTCGGCGAGGGGTGCCGGACTGGCGGGACTGTCGGTCATCCCCCCATTGTGGCCGCATTCGATGGCCGGGAGGACAGCGCGTCCCGCACGCGGGTGCCTTATCAGTTCTTGGCGTCGTATGGAGCGGAATTCCCTTTGTGAGGTTCACGTGAAGATCATGTGATAACACTTCTGTCGGGCCGGCGGGGACGACCGGCCCGACCGGAAGACATCCTGGGGGGATCTCTCCATGCGTACTCCGCGCATACGCGCCGCCCTGCCCGCGCTCGCGGGCGCCGCGCTGCTCACCGGCACCCTGTTCAGCACCCCGGCCCAGGCGGCCGGCGGCGTGACCATCTACCACGTCTGGTTCGACAGCCCGGGCAGCGACAACCGCTCCAACGCCAGCCTCAACGCCGAGTGGGTGCAGATCAAGAACACCGGCGGCTCGGCCGTCTCGCTGGGGGGCTGGGTCCTGAAGGACGCCTCCAACCACCGCTACGTCTTCAAGAGCGTCAAGATCGGCGCCCACAAGACGATGAAGGTGCACACCGGCCGGGGCACGGACACCGCGTCGGACAAGTACCAGAACCGCCGCGCCTACGTGTGGAACAACACCAGCGACACGGCGACGCTGACCAAGGCGAGCGGCGCCAAGGTCGACTCCTGCTCCTGGACGACGCGGGATCCGAGCGACAAGTACTGCTGAATCGCTACTTCAGCGGCTCACCGGAGGGCCCTCAGCCGAGGACCCTCCCTTGCGGGGCCTCACTTGCGGGGCCTCACTTGAACGGGCGGCGGACGTTGTCCCGCCGGGACGGCCCGGGGGTCGCGTCGGCGATCCACGGGCCCTCGCCCGACGGGTCGACGATCCCCCGCTCCAGCCATTCGAAGGAGCCGCCGAGCACGCCCTTGACGACCTTGCGGTCCAGGTCGTCGGTGTTCGACCACAGCCGGTTGAACAGCTCGTCGACGCGGATGCGGGCCTGCCGGCAGAACGCGTCGGCCAGCAGGTAGGCCTCGCGGCCGTGGTCGCCCTGGCGGCGCAGCAGTTCGGCGCGGACGCAGGCCGCGCTCATCGCGAACAGCTCGGCGCCGATGTCCACGACCCGGCCCAGGAAGCCCTGCTTGGTCTCCATCCGGCCCTGCCAGCGGGACATGGCGTAGAAGGTGGACCGGGCCAGCTTGCGGGCGTGGCGCTCCACGTAGCGCAGGTGCGGGGCGAGGTCCACGCCGTGCTTGAAGTCCCCGTACGACGTGGGGAGCTGGCCCGGTCCCGCGACCAGCTTCGGCAGCCACTTGGCGTAGAAGACGCCCGCGTTGGCACCCGCCTTCGCCTTGTCCTGGAGGGACTTGTCGGGGTCGATGAGGTCACCGGCGACCGAGAGGTGGGCGTCGACGGCCTCGCGGGCGATCAGCAGGTGCATGATCTCCGTGGAGCCCTCGAAGATGCGGTTGATGCGCAGGTCGCGCAGGAGCTGTTCGGCGGGGACGGCGCGTTCGCCGCGGGCCTTCAGCGACTCCGCCGTCTCGAAGCCGCGGCCGCCGCGGATCTGGACCAGCTCGTCGGCCATCAGGCAGGCCATCTCGGAGCCGTAGAGCTTGGCGAGGGCGGCCTCGATGCGGATGTCGTTGCGGTTCTCGTCGGCCATCTGGGAGGACAGGTCGACGACCGCCTCCAGGGCGAAGGTGGTCGCCGCGATGAAGCTGATCTTGGAGCCGACGGCCTCGTGCAGCGCGACCGGCTTGCCCCACTGCTCGCGGACCGCCGACCACTCACGGGCGATCTTCAGGCACCACTTGCCGGCGCCCACGCACATCGCGGGGAGGGAGAGCCGCCCGGTGTTGAGGGTGGTGAGGGCGATCTTGAGGCCGGCACCCTCGGGGCCGATGCGGTTGGCGGCCGGGACCCGGACCTGGTGGAAGCGCGTGACGCCGTTCTCGATGCCGCGCAGGCCCATGAAGGCGTTGCGGTTCTCGACGGTGACGCCCGGCGCGTCCGCCTCGACGACGAAGGCCGTGATGCCGCCCTTGCCGTCCTCGGTCTTCGGCACGCGGGCCATGACGACGAGGAGGTCGGCGACCACGCCGTTGGTGGTCCACAGCTTGACCCCGTCGAGGACGTAGTCGTCCCCGTCCGGTACGGCGGTGGTGGCCAGGCGCGCCGGGTCCGAGCCGACGTCCGGCTCGGTGAGCAGGAACGCCGAGATGTCGGTGCGGGCGCAGCGCGGCAGGAAGGCGTCCTTCTGCTCCTGGGTGCCGAAGATCTTCAGCGGCTGCGGGACGCCGATCGACTGGTGGGCGGAGAGCAGCGCGCCGACCGCCGGGTTCGCGGAGCCGACCAGGGAGAGGGCCCGGTTGTAGTAGACCTGGGTGAGGCCGAGGCCGCCGTACTTGGTGTCGATCTTCATGCCGAGGGCGCCGAGTTCCTTGAGGCCGGCGATCACCTCGTCCGGGATGCGTGCCTCGCGCTCGATGAGCGCCGAGTCGATCTTCGTCTCGCAGAACTCGCGCAGCCGCGCCAGGAACTCCTCGCCGCGCTGCACGTCCTCGTCCGCCGGGAGCGGATGCGGGTGGATGAGGTCGAGCCGGAAGCGCCCGAGGAACAGTTCCTTGGCGAAACTGGGCTTGCGCCAGTCCTGTTCCCGGGCGGCCTCCGCCACCTGGCGGGCCTCCCGCTCGGTGACGGTGGGTTTCTTGGTGGTGGGGGCGGACATTGAGGCTCACCTCGCCACGAAAGGGGTGGTTGGGACCGTTCGTTACCGACCAGTGCTACTGGATCGTTGGTACCCGAAACGGGCCGTACCTACCAGCCCTCGCGGTCCGATCGGCTGACGGGCCGACCGCCCCGACGCGCTTCTCAGCCGATGCCGACGGAGTGCGACGTGGTGTCCAGCCGCCCGGAGCCCTTGAAGACCTCGGCGCCGGAATCGGGTCGTAGGCCACGTCCAGGGTGCCGGGGTTTGAGCTCAGCGAGAAGGTCCACTTGGTGGTGACCTTCTTGCGGTCGCCGACCCGGATCGGCAGTCAGGTGGTCGCCTTGTCGACCTTCCATCCCCAGTGCCGGCCGAGGACCGCGCCGGCGTACGACTTGACGTCCGCGTCGGTGCCCTTGCCGTCGTTCGCCCAAGAGTACGACGTGCCTCAGGAGATCGTGGAGCCCGCCGCGGAGTTGCCCCAGACGCACTGGGTGCCGGTGCCCTTGTCCTGCCCCCAGAGGTTGTTGCTCAGGTAATACTTGCCGAGCGTGACAGTGTCGTAGGCGGTGCACTTCCTGCTCGGCTCGCCGGCCTGCGCCACGGTGACGCCCGCGGCGGTGAGCGCGACCGAGGCGGCGAGCAGCGCCTTCGCCGTCCTGGACAGGCGTGGTCTGCGGTGTTGCATCGGAGGGGCCTTCCGGGGGACGGTTCGGGTACGGCCCTTAGACGGCCGTACGACCTCTTTGTGGCCGCCGCCCCGGGAAAGGTTGCCGAGGCCGCCTCAGCAATTCGTTGTCGAAGCGCTTCGACAGCCTATGGACACCCACCCGCACTGAAGCTACTGTCGAACCACCCTCACTCGTCACCTGTCAGCAATGCGCACTGTCGAAGCGCTTCACAAAGCTTGGAGAGCTGGATGGTCACCCTCGCCGAGGTCGCCCAGCACGCCGGAGTCTCGGCGAGCACGGTGAGCTATGTCCTCAGCGGCAAGCGGTCCATCTCCACCACCACCCGGCAGCGGGTCGAGCAGAGCATCCGGGAGCTGGGCTACCACCCGAACGCGGGCGCCCGTGCCCTGGCCAGCAGCCGGTCGAACATCATCGCGCTGATGATCCCGCTGCGTACGGACATGTACGTGCCGGTGATGATGGAGATCGCGATCGCGGTCGCCACCACGGCTCGCCTGCACGGCTACGACGTCCTGCTGCTGACCGGGGAGGAGGGTCCGGACGCGGTGCGCCGGGTCACCGGCAGCGGACTCGCCGACGCCATGATCCTGATGGACGTGGAGCTGGAGGACGAGCGGCTGCCGCTGCTGCGCCAGACCGACCAGCCCTCCGTGCTCATCGGCCTGCCCGCCTCCACCTCCGGGCTGACCTGCGTCGATCTCGATTTCGGGGCGACCGGCGCACTGTGTGTGGAGCACCTGGCGAAGCTCGGGCACCGTGACATCGCTGTCATCGGCGAGGCCCCGGCCGTCTACGAGCGGCACACCGGCTTCGCCGAGCGCACCCTGGACGGACTCCGGTCCCGGGCCCGGGAGTTGGGCCTGAGGGTGCTGCACCGGCCGTGCGAGGGCGGGTACGACGCGATGGCCGCCACGCTGGCCCGGGTCTTCGACGAGCGCCCGGGCACCACGGGCTTCGTCGTCCAGAACGAGTCCGCGGTGGAGCCGCTGCTCGCGCTGCTGCGCCAGCAGGGCCGGGCCGTGCCGGAGGACGTGTCCGTGGTCGCGATCTGCCCGGACCAGGTCGCCGTCCAGGCCTCGGTGCGGCTGACCTCGGTCGCCATCCCCGCGCAGGAGATGGGCCGGTACGCCGTGGAGCACCTGGTCGCCAAGCTGGACGGCCGGGGCAGCGACGAAGTCGTGCTGATCGCACCCGAGTTGACGGTACGGGCGAGCACGGGACCGGCGCCGGCCGGGGCCTGAACCGCTCTCCCATCTCACCGTGTCCTGCCGAGCCGGGGCACCCCCATGTCTGCACTCATCCAGGAGCGCGCACGTGAATCAGCCTGCCGAAAACCCGTCTGCCACGCCGCAGCCCAAGGTCAGCCTCGCGCAGTCCTCCCCCACCGTCGGCACGTTCCGGGAGCGGGACGGGGCCCTGGAGTGGAGCGGACGTCAGGAGACGCTGCGGATCGAGCCGTGGGGGCCGGACGCGGTCCGGGTGCGTGCCCGGCTCGGCGGGCCGATCCTCGAGGGGCTGCCGGGTGCCCTGCTCGACGGGCCCCCCGCCACCGGGTCGACCGTCAAGGTCGATGACGGCGAAGGGCAGTTGACGGTCGGCGGGCTGACCGTCGAGGTGTCCGCCGAGGGCCTGGTCCGGTTCCTGCGCACCGACGACCGCTCGGAGGTGCTGGCCGAGGAGCGCGCCCACTTCTGGTGGCCCGGCCCCCGCCTGTACACCGCGGTCGGCAACGGCCACCACCGCCTGGAGCAGCGCTTCGCCGCCTACGAGGGCGAGAAGCTGTTCGGCCTGGGCCAGCACCAGCACGGGCGCCTGGACCAGAAGGGCCTGGTCCTGGACCTGGTCCAGCGCAACGCCGAGGTCTCCATCCCGGTCCTGGTCTCCAGCCGCGGCTACACCCTGCTCTGGAACAACCCGGCGATCGGCCGCGTGGAGCTGGCCGGCAACGGCACCCGCTGGGTGGCCGACTCGGCCCGCCAGCTCGACTACTGGATCACCGTCGGCACCCCGGCCGACGGGCAGCGCAACTACAGCGCGGTGAGCGGCCGTTCGCCGATGCTGCCGGAGTGGGCGGCGGGCTTCTGGCAGTGCAAGCTGCGCTACCGCACCCAGGACGAACTCCTCGCCGTGGCCCGGGAGTACAAGCGCCGGGGCCTGCCCATCTCGGCGATCGTCTGCGACTTCTTCCACTGGACCCACCTGGGCGACTGGAAGTTCGACCTCAAGGAGTGGCCGGACCCGGCCGCGATGGTCCGCGAACTGGACGAGCTCGGCATCAAGCTGGTGGTGAGCGTCTGGCCGTCGGTGTCGCCGCTGAGCGAGAACCACCCCGTGATGGAGCAGCGCGGCTACTTCATCGGCACCCAGTACGGCCCGACGGCGCACGCCGACTGGCCGGACAAGGAGGTGGCGTCGACCGTCCAGGTGGCGTTCTACGACGCCACCAGCCCGGACGCCCGGCAGTTCGTGTGGTCCAAGGTCAAGGAGAACTACCTGGACCCGTACGGCATCACGGCCTTCTGGCTGGACGCCTGCGAGCCCGAGCTGAAGCCGGGCTTCCAGGAGAACCTGCGCTACTGGGCGGGCCCGGGCCTGGAGGTCGGCAACAGCTACCCCGCCGAGAACTCCCGGACCTTCCACGAGGGCCTGCGGGCCGAGGGCGAGGAGGTCGTCACCCTCAACCGCTCGGCATGGGCGGGCAGTCAGCGGTACGGCGCCGCCCTGTGGTCCGGCGACATCGGCACCGACTTCACGACCCTGCGCCACCAGATCGCGGCCGGCCTCAACACCGCGCTCTCCGGCATCCCCTGGTGGAACACCGACATCGGCGGCTTCCACGGCGGCGACCCGGACGACCCGGCGTACCGCGAGGTGATGGTCCGCTGGTTCCAGTTCGGCGCGTTCTCCCCGCTGATGCGCCTGCACGGCTTCCGCGACCCGGGCATGCCACTGGGCCCCGACATGACCGGCGGCCCGAACGAGGTGTGGTCCTACGGCGCGGAGGCCGGCGCGATCCTGGAGAAGTACCTGATGCTGCGCGAGCGCCTGAGGCCTTACGTCCTCGAGGTCATGCGGGAGGCCCACGAGGAGGGCCTGCCGGTGCTGCGGCCGCTGTTCCTGGAGTTCCCGGAGGACCAAACGGCCTGGACGGTCGACGACGCGTATCTCTTCGGCCGGGACCTCCTGGTGGCGCCGGTACTGACCGCGGGCGCCACGGCCCGGACGACGTATCTGCCGGCGGGCGCCCGGTGGACGGACGCGTGGACGGGCGAGTCGTACGAGGGCGGTGCGGCGGTGACGGTGGACGCGCCGCTGGACCGGATCCCGCTGTTCCTGCGGGACGGCGCGCAGCTGCCGGTGGTGGCGCAGGAGTAGTCCGGCCGGATTGCGACGCCTCTCGTTACCGGCCGGTAAATGTCTCAACTCGGCGGTGTGGTTGGACAGTTGGAGGGGGTAGTCAGTATCCCCTCCCCTGTCCCCCCACGAAGGGTTCCGCTGCCGTGTCCATGGACCCGTTCCCCCTCACGCTCGCCAACCTGCTCCTGAGACCCGCCTTCCGCGCCCGCCGCGCGCCGGACCTGGCCTTCGACCGGCTGCTCGACGCGGCCGGGCCGACGGCGGACGACGAGCCGTTCACCGACGGCTTCCGCCACCTGCTGCGATGTTGGGCGGGAGCCGAGGATCTCACCCCGGTCGGCTGGCTGTCCGCGCGCGGACACGTCGGCCGGCATCTCGCCAACCGGGCCCGGATCCGCCGGCTGCTCGCCGAGCACCCCGAGATCGAGCGGGAGCCCGTCGAGCGACCGGTGTTCGTGGTGGGCCTGCCCCGCACCGCCACCACGCTCACCCACGGCATCCTGTCGCTCTCCGCGGACCACCGCTGCCCGCTGCTCTGGGAGTTGCTCACCCCCGACCTCGAACTTCCGCCCAAGGAGCGGGAGAAGGCGATCACGACCGCCCGCCGCCTGGTCGGCGGCATCAACCTCTTCTCCCCGCGCTTCCGCCACATCCACAACCTGCGCCCCGAGGGCCCGGAGGAGTGCACCTTCGCGCTGCCGCACACGGTGATGCCGCTGTCCCAGGCGGTGATCCCGGAGTACCTGCCCTGGCACGAGGCCCATGACTTCGGCGCCGACTACCGCTACCTCAAGCAGATCTACCAGGTGCTCCAGTACGGCCGACCGCGCCGCCGCTGGGTGCTGAAGTCGCCGCTGCACCTGGAGAACCTGGACGCGCTGCGCGCGGTCTTCCCGGACGCCACGATCGTGTGGACGCACCGCGATCCGGCCACCGCGGTGGCCTCGTTCTGCAGCCTGGTCGAGCACGGCATGGCGGTGAACACCCGCCCCCTCGACCTGGACCGGATCGGCGCCACCTGGCTGGAGCTGCTGGCCCGCTCGGCCGCCCGCGGCCTCGCCTCCCGCGCCGGCATCCCCCGCGAGTCCCTCGTCGACGTGCCGTACTCCTGGCTGGGCTCCGACCCGGCCGCGGGCGCCCCGAAGCTCTACGCGGCCGTCGGCGCCGCCTGGACCGAGGCCGAGGCGGCCCGCCTGCCCGCGGCCGTGGCCCGCCCCAGGGGCAGCCGCGTGCACAGCTACGACCTGGCCCGCTACGGCCTGACCCGCGCAGAGGTCGACGCGGCCTTCGCGGACTACAACGCGCTGCGCGCCGAGGTCGACCGGGCGTGACGGCGCGCGGGGCGGGGCCCCCCGGGGGGGGGGCGCCCCCCGGGGGGGGGCGCGGGGGGGGCGCGCGCCGGGTTCGGGGGAGGAGACCCCCCCCCCCGCGG
>NZ_JBIAUL010000017.1:0-250394 GCF_042892755.1 Streptomyces sp. NPDC001714 | reverse complement strand
CCAACCCCCGCCCCCCCCCGCCCCCCCCCGCCCCGGGGGCCGGCGGCCCCCCCGCCCCCCCCCCCCCGGGGCGGGCGGGGGGCCCCGGGGGGGGCGGGGGGGGGGGGCGCCCCCGCGGGGGGGGGGCCCGCCCCGGTGACTCAGCTGCTGCTGACGCTCTCGCTGTTGACGGTGAAGTCCAGCCCGCCGGACGAGGACGTGATCTCGAAGCCGAACTGCAGGTCGCCGATGGTGACGTTGCCGAACCAGCCCTTGGTGTCCTTGATCCACTTCAGGATCGGCAGGATGTCGATCGTGCCGGAGCTGGAGTTGGAGCTCCGGATGAACGAATAGACGTTGTTCGAGCCGTTGTTGCCCTTGTAGACGGTCCAGGTGTTGCCGCCCAGCGTGAGCGTGCCCTGCGAGGTCCCGAGCGGCCCGACGGCCCCGGTCTTGTTGACCCACAGCATGATCTCGTTGGCGTATCCGGTGTCCCAGATGTCGTACGACGTGTTGTACGCGCCGGACGACGGGACGGTCACGTTGTAGCTGCTGGTGAGCGACGTGAGCGAGGTGATCGTCTTGTTGATCACCTTCTTGGCGTTGGGGTACGACTTGATGCCGCCGGTGTTGGGGTGGTTGGCGTTGACGCCCCAGTTGGTGCCGGAGTTGGCCCAGATGCACTGGGTGCCGGCGCCGGAGCCCCAGATGTTGTTGTAGAGGGTGTAGCCGGTCAGCGTGGTGTTGCCCCACTGGTCGCAGGAGCTCCAGACGGCGGCCGAGGCGGGGGCCGCGGCGAGGCCGACGGTGGCGCCGAGGGCGAGCGCGGGGGCGATCAGGGCGGTGGCGACCCTGCGATACGTGCGTGTTGCCATGGTGTCCCTTCCATGGGTGGGGGGAGGTGCGGTGGCTACCACGTCCCCAGGGTGAGGACGTGGTCTTCTCCGGCGACGAGGTCGAGCGGCCGACGGCCGGAGGAAGTCCACAGGTCGACGCGGAGCGTCCGGTGCGGCTTCAGGACGGCTCGCGCGCCCTCGGGCGTCCAGTCGAGGTCGAGTTCGGCTCCGAAGCGGGTGCGGATGCCGTGCAGCCGCCCTCTTTCCAGGCCCCGCGGCGGCGCCGGCAGCAGGACCAGCCGGTCCGGGGTCGACTGGACGAGGGCTTCGACGATCACGGCGGGCAGGGTGTGTGCGGCGTCCGCGTTGTAGACCTCGAGGTGCGGGTAGTGGGCGCTCATCAGGGAGGCGTGGAAGAAGTCACCGCCCAGGACCTGGGCGAGGGCGGCCTCGACCCGCTCGCCGTCCCGCAGGCGGGCCGCGACGAGCGCGTGATGGAGGTGGCCGTGGGCCGAGTCGTTCTCGGCGCCGCGCAGTTCGAGCGCGCGGTGGGCGGCGGCGGCGAGCTCCGGGGTGTCGTACGGGCTGATCTCGTCGAGCGGCCAGACGCCGTAGAGGTGGCTGAGGTGGCGGTGGTCGTAGGTGTCGTCGAGGCCGGGCCAGGCCCATTCGGCGAGCGCGCCGTCGGCGTTGGTGCGGTGCGGGGGCAGCCGGTCGGCGAGGGCGCGCCAGCGGTCGGCGTCCGGGCCGGGGTGGTAGTCGGCCGCGGTGCGCAGGGCGTGCCGGGCCGCGGAGAGGTCCATCGCCGCGTTGACCGCGCCCCAGCTGGCGTTCGCGGGCCGGTTCTCGGGCGAGTAGGAGGGGACGATCACGAGGTGGCCGTCGGCGTCGGTCCGGGTGAGGAAGTCCTCGTAGAACAGGGCGACTTCGGCCAGCGCCGCCGCCGTGCGGGGATCACGATCGCCGCGGATCTCGTCGTGGTCGACGAGCGGTTTGAGCAGCCAGTCGGCGCCGGCCGTCCACAGGTGCAGGGGGTATTCGCGGCTGAAGTGGTAAGCCAGCCCGGACTCGCCGTCGCTGTGCGCGGGCGCCACCACGCCCCGGGCGCCGAACACCGCGCGGGCGTTCTCCCGCCAGTCGCCGAGCTGGCGCTGGACCAGCGCGGCGCAGGCCTGGGTGACTTCGGGAAGCGCGGCGGCCGCGGCCGAGGCCGTCTGGAGGTTGACGTTGGCGTCGTTGGTGAACGCCCCCGACCAGGCGGTGTCCCAGTCACCGGTCCACAACCCGGTCAGGCGGGGCGGGTTGAGGCCGGAGGCGGAGAGCAGGTGGTAGCGGCCGGCGGCGAAGAGCCGTTCCAGAAGAGCCGCTTGGGCGGACCGTTCGAGCAACTGGGAGCCGGGGAGGGCGCGGTCGGCCGGGTCGGCGGCCAGATCGAGGGCGACGCGCGCGTAGGCGGTGCGATGGAGGCCGAGGTGGCGGGTGAGCAGCGCGTCGTACGACTCCTGGTCGGCGAGCAGGTCGCTCAGTTCGCGTGCCTCGGCGGTCACGTCGAGTTCGCCGGTGTGGCGGCGGACCCGGGTGAGGAGGAGGACGGACTCGGCGCCGGTGACGCGGACGCCCGGCGGGACGAGTCCGGTGGAGCCGCCGGTGACGGCGACCAGGGTGACGCCCGTGTAGGCGCGGTCGCTGTCCGGGTAGCGGGCGCGGAGGCTGAGCAGGGCGCCCTCGGGGGTGCGCAGCGCGCCGTGGCCGACACCCAGGCCGCTCGGGGCGCCAGGGAGCCGGTGGTCCAGGGCGATGTCGAGGTCGGCCGTGGTGACCTGCTGCACGATCACGTCGTCCGCGCGGGAGACGAAGACCCGGCTGGTCCAGTCGGCGGCGGTGGCGGTGACCTCGCCGGTGGTGAAGTCGACGGAGCGGCGGTAGCCGTCAGGGCGGCCGTGCGGCCTGCGCAGCCGGATCTGGAAGGCGGGGTGGAAGGGCTGGACCCACTGGAGCGGACGGCCGTCGGTGAAGCTCTCGGCGGCGTCCGACTCGCCGGCGAGCAACCTGTCCTGCACGTCGGCGAGTGCGGCTGCCAGGCGGGGCGGGCGGGCGTGTTCGCCGCCGTTCGGGCGCACGAGGGTGTGATGAGTGACGATGACACGGTCGTCGTTCGGATCACCGAACACGAGGGTGCCGTGATGGCCGTTGCCACTCAGGAAGGCGTCCTCCCAGCGGGCGGCGGGGGCGGGCTCCCAGGTGCCGTGGACGGGGCCGGACGCTGCGGCGGTGTCGGTACCGGTGGTGGTCATGGCCTGAGCACCGCCACTCCGTAGCGGCCCAGGACGGTCTCGCCGGTGACGGTCGTACCGGTCAGCAGGTCTCGATGTGTTCCCATGATCGGAACTTTTACCTGATCACACCCGTGATTGAACAGGAACAGCAGCTCACCCCGGCGGACCGCCTCGACTCCGGTGGGCAGCCCTTCGAGCACCGGGCGCGCCCCCGCGTCCGCCGCGATCCGGCCGAGCAGCTTGCGCAGCGCCTCCGGCTCGGGGAGCGTGGAGACGTACCAGGCGCGCCCGTTGCGCAGCACGGCCGGCATTCCGTCGAGTTCCCCGCCCTGGTACGGCACGGTCTCCGTGACGCCGGGTACGGCCTCGATCTCCTCCGACCACAGGGTTCCGCGGAAGCCCTCGCACGCGACGGTCTCCCCCGCGTCCAGCGGCCACCACTCGTGCAGGGTGCGGATGCCGAAGAGCTCACGCAGCCGTGCGTCCATGCCGCCGGGTCGGATCCGGTCGTCCTCGTCGGCGATGCCGGTGAGGAAGCCGCTGACCAGGGTGCCGCCGCCGCGGACGTAGGCGAGGAGGTTGCCGATCGCGGCGTCGGTGAGGAGATAGAGCTGCGGGACGACGACCAGCCGGTAGGCGGACAGGTCCTGTTCGGGGTGGGCGAAGTCGGTGGTGAGGTTCGACTCCCACAGGGCCCGGTGCCAGGCGTGCAGGACGTCGGGGAGGTCGACCTCGGTGGAGAGCCGGCCTTCGTGGGCACCGGCCCACCAGGAGTGCCAGTCGTGCAGGATCGCGATGTCGGCACTGATATGACGCTCGGTCACCTCGGCTGCGAGGGTGGCCAGTTCGGCGCCGAGCCGTTTGATCTCCTGGTAGGTACGGCCCTCCTCCCCCGCGTGGCTGACCATCCCGGAGTGGAACTTCTCCGCGCCCTGTCTCGACTGCCGCCACTGGAAGTAGCAGACGGCGTCCGCGCCGCGGGCCACGGCCTGGAGGGACCACTGGCGGTTGAGGCCGCGGGGCTTCGGGTGGTTGACCCCGCGCCAGTTGACCGGTCCGGCGGCCTGCTCCATGAGCATCCAGGGGCCGCGCGCCTGGGAGCGGGTGAGGTCGTGGACGAGCGCGCCGTGCTGCGCGCCCAGGGGATCCCGCGGGTCGGGGTAGAGGTCGACGGAGACGACGTCCTCCTCGGCCGACCAGCGCCAGGCGTCCTGGCCGATCCACAGCGGCATGAAGTTGGTGGTCACCGGGATGTGTGGGGTGTGGCGGGCGACGATGTCCCGTTCGGCCCGGTAGCACTCCAGGAGCATGTCGGAGGTGAAGCGGCGGAAGTCCAGCACCTGGGTGGGGTTCTTCAGGTAATGGCTACGGCGCGCGGGCAGGATGGCGTCCCAGGTGTCGTAGCCCTGGCTCCAGAACGCCGTTCCCCAGGCGGTGTTGAGGGCGTCGAGGGTGCCATAGCGTTCGCGCAGCCAGCGGCGGAAGGCGGCGGCGGCCTCGTCGCCGTGGTCGAAGGTGCAGTACTCGTTGTTGATGTGCCACATCGTGAGGGCGGGGTGGCCGGCGTAGCGGGCGGCGAGGTCCTCGGTGATGGCGGCGGCGTACCGGCGGTAGGTGGCGCTGGAGTGCGAGAAGTGCTGGCGGCCGCCCCACCACTCGGTGCGGCCGTCGGCGTCCCGGGGCAGGGTGTCCGGGTGCAGCCGCCCGAGCCACGGCGGCGGTGACGCGGTGGGGGTGGCGAGGACGACGCCGATGCCGTGGTCGTGCATCAGGTCCATGAGCCGGTCCAGCCAGCCGAAGTCCCGCTGTCCCGGTTGCGGTTCGAGCCGCGCCCAGGAGAAGACGCCCATGGTCACGGAGTTGACGCCGGCGGCCGTCATCAGCCGGACGTCCTCGTGCCAGGTCTCCTCGGGCCACTGCTCGGGGTTGTAGTCGCCGCCGAAGAGGATGCGGCCACGGGTGGCGTCGGAGAGCCCCGGCGGCTTTGGTCCGGCGGTCATCGGACGGGCTCCCCGTACTGGATGCCGCGCCCGTTGGTGGCCAGGTAGACCCTGCCGTACACGCGCGGGTCCCCGGTGACGGCCTGCCCGATCCAGCCCCACTGGTGCCGGTCGTCGTTGATCCGGACCCAGGTGCCGGCCTCGTCGTCGGAGCGGTGGACGGCGGTGATCGACTCGGTGGAGCCGACCAGGTAGATCGCCGGATAGTCGGCACCGGGCGCCGCCTTGCCGAAGCCGAGGGTGTACGCGGCCCGGCAGCTGGCGACCTTGACGAACGTGGCCCCGCCGTCGGTGGACCGGTACAGGCCGTTCCACTTCACGCTCAGCCACAGGTCACCGGACCTGCCCGGCGCCGCGACCAGCTGGAACTGACTGTCACCGGAGGGCAGACCGGTAGCACGCGCCGTGAACGAACGGCCACTGTCAGTGCTGGCTTGTAGCGTTCCTGTGTCGGTGTCGTACGCGTAGAAGAGCGTCGGGTCGGCCGGGTCGGCGACCGGCGTGGCGCCCTTCGGGAAGGAGGAGATCTCGGTCCAGGTGGCGCCGTTGTCGTCCGACCGGTGGGCGGGGTACTTGGTCCCGTCCCAGTGCACGAAGGACCACAGCAGCACGCTGCCGTCGGCGTTGGCGGCGATCGGCCCCGGTGCGTCGTGGGCGAGGGAGGGCTGGGCGGCGAAGGGCGCCCAGGTCCGGCCCCCGTCGTTCGAGTACGCGCCGTTGCCGTGGTCGCCCCAGCCGGCGCGGACCACGTACGCCGGCCTGCCCGCGGCCTGCGCGAGCCCCGTCGCCGACCCGAACACGGGGTTCGTGGCCATACCGCGCGACGGGGACGCGGTGAGCCGCTCGTGGTACAGGACGCCGATGTCCCCCGAGCCGCTCAGCAGGTGTGCCTCCCCGACCGGGGGCGACACCAGCTGGAGCACCGACGTCTCCTCCAGGCCGCGGATCTGCGGGGCCCAGTGGACGAGGTCGCGGGTGCCGTACAGGGTGGCGCCGGTGCCGTAGACGACGTGCTTCGAGTCGTACGGATCGACGGCGACGGCCTGGATCCACCACCCGAACTTGGGCTGGTCGCCTCCCCACTTCAGGAAAGGAGTCTCGGACACGTCGAAGACAGCGGAGTCCTTGAGGGACGTCCAGGTACGGCCGCCGTCGGTGGTCCGGTAGAGGGTGTCCACGACCGCCCACCGGTTGTTCGTCGAGACGACGGCGGTGCCGGGCCGGCGGGCGTCGACGGCGACCCCGCCGTAGCCGAAGGTGTCGCTGCCGCCGGGCCGGACCGGCGTGACCTCCGTCCACCTGCCTGTGCCGGTGGCGAACTTGTGCACACTGCCGTCCGCCTGGCCGTTGGGGCCGGGGGCGTCGGCGTACGTCACGTACAGCTCGCGGGCGTGGCGGTCGTAGGCGGCGCGGACCGGGATCTTGGCCGCGGTGCCGGTCGGCTGGCCGGGTACGGCTTCCCAGGCAGCCCCGTCGGTGGTGCGGTACAGACCGACGGCGGTCGCGCTGCCGTCGCCGTCCGCCCAGCCGGCGTAGACGGCACGGCCGACGGCGACGAGGAGGCTGACGCCCTGCCCGGAGGCGGAGGGGGTGGCCGGGAAGCCGTCGGCCTGCGCCCAGGTGGCGCCCCGGTCCGTCGACCTGAGCAGCCCGTCGTGTCTCGTCCCCAGCCACAGGGTGTCGCTGTCCCGCGGGTCGACGAGGAGGCGTTCGCCCATGCCCCGGCCGTCCTCGTTGGCGCCGAGTTTCACGGTGAGGTCACTGCGGGTCCAGGTGGCGCCCCGGTCGTCGGAGCGCAGGACCGCGCCGTTGCCGGCCCAGGACTGGGCGTACGTGCCGAGGGCGAGGTAGAGCCGGTCGGGGTGGGCCGGGTCGACGGCCATCGCCTCCACGCCGAGGAGGTTCCAGTCGTCCCAGCCGAGGTGATCGGTGAGGGGGGTCCAGCGGGCGGTGCGGGCGTCCCAGCGGTAGGCGCCGCCGATGTCGGTGCGGGCGTAGGCGAGGCCGGGGACGGTGGGGTGGAAGAGCACGCCGGTGACGAATCCGGTGCCGCCGATCACCGCGTTGCGCCAGCGGTACGCGTGCGCCTGCGGCCGGGGCTCGGCCGCGTGGGCGGTGGGGACGGGGAGGGCGGTGAGGGCGGCGGTTGCTGCGGTGCCGGCGAGGACGGTTCTGCGACGCAGGGTTGGCATGGGGAACCTTCGGTGGGTTTGGTGGTTGACCGGGGTGGGCGCTGGGCGGGGGTGGGGACGCTTACCGGCGCTGGCCGGGTGGCCTCCCCCAGCCTTCGGCCGGGGGGACCCCCAGCGCCCACCCGTGCCGCCTGTGGCACGCCTGCCCGCAGCTAGGTGTGCAGGACGCGGCTGGGGGTACCCCCGGCCGAAGGCTGGGGGAGGAACTGCGCGACCGGCCACGGAGCAGCCGCAGTCGCCGACGCTCCCCGCCCCCCTTCAGAGGGCGACGGTCACCCCTTCACCGCCCCGGTGAGCATCCCCTTCTTGAAGTGCTTCTGGACGAACGGGGACAGGACCGCCACCGGCAGCAGCGCCATCACCATCACCGCCATCTGCACCGCGAGCCCCGACAGCTCGCCCGTCTTGATCGCCTGCCCCAGTCCCACCGGGGCCTGCTGCTTCTGCACCAGCTGGATCATGACGTTCTGCAGCGGCATCTTGTTCTGGTCGTTGAGGTACAGGGACGCGTTGAACCACGCGCTCCAGTACCCGACCGCGTAGAACAGGGTGATCACGGCCAGCACCGCCCGGGACAGCGGCATCACGATCTGCCACAGGATCCGGAAGTCGCCGGCGCCGTCGATGCGCGCGCTGTCGGTCAGTTCCTGCGAGATGCCCATGAAGAACCCGCGCAGGACGAGGATGTTGAAGACGCTCACCGCGCTCGGGAGGATCAGGGCGAGATAGCTGTCGGTGAGGCCGAGGGACTGCACCAGCAGGTAGGTCGGGATCAGACCGGCGCTGAAGAACATCGTGGCCAGCAGCAGCATCAGGAACCAGCGGTGGCCGAGCGAGCCGATCCGCGAGAGGCCGTAGGCACACAGCACCGACACGGTCATCGAGAACAGCGTGCCGACGAGGGTGATCAGGACGCTGATGACCGTGGCCCGGGTGACCTGACCACCGCTCAGCAGCTCCCGGTAGGCGACGAAGGTGATGCCCTTGGGGATCATCACGAGGCCGCCCGCCTGGTCGATGGTCTTCCGGGAGGACAGGCTGGTGACGACCACGATCCAGAGCGGGAAGAGGATGGCCAGGCAGGCCAGGGTCAGGACCAGGCCCTTGCCGGCGACGCCGGCCCTGCTCGGCTCCTCCTCCCACACCGGGCGGGGCGGCGCGGCCCACCGGGACGGCGGCCGCTCCCGTACGGGCGGCTTGTCGATGACGGCGGTCATTTCTTGTACACCCCCTGCTCGCCCATGAGATGGGCCACCTTGTTCGCGGCGAGGACCAGTCCGAGACTGACCACGCCCTTGATGAGGCCGGCGGCGGCCGCGTAGCCGAAGTCCTGGTTGCGGACGCCGTTCCACCAGACGAAGGTGTCGAGGACTTCGGAGGCTCCCGGTCCGACGGCGTCGCGTTGGAGGAGGATCTGCTCGAAGCCGACCGTCAGCGCGTCGCCCACCCGCAGGACCAGCAGCAGGGCGATGACCGGGCGCAGGGCGGGCAGCGTGACGTGCCAGATGCGGCGCCGGCGGCCCGCGCCGTCCATGGCGGCGGCCTCGTAGAGGTCGGGACTCACCGACGCCAGCGCCGCCAGGAAGACGATGATCCCCCAGCCCGCGTCCTTCCAGACGCTCTCCGCCGTGACCAGGAACTTGAAGGTCGACGGGTCGGTCATGATGTCGAGTCCGTCGTAGCCGTGCTGCCGCAGGAGCTGCGACAACACGCCCGCGCCGCCGAAGATCTGCTGGAAGACGGAGATGACCAGGACCCAGGAGAAGAAGTGCGGGAGGTACAGCACCGCCTGGGCGATCGCGCGGACCCGGGGCCGGATCACGCTGTTGATGAGCAGCGCGAGGGCGATCGGGATCGGGAAGAACAGCACGAGCTGCAGGAAGAACAGCACCAGGGTGTTCTTCACCGCGTTCCAGAACGCCGAGTCGGCGAAGATCTGCTGGAAGTTCTCCAGGCCCACCCATGCGCTGTGCAGCATGGAGACGATGCCGTTGTCGCTGACGTACGGGTCGTAGTCCTGGAAGGCGACGATGTTGCCGAGGATCGGCAGGTAGTTGAAGACCAGGAGCAGCAGGACCGCCGGCAGGGTCATCAGGATCAGGGCGCGGTCGCGTCTGAATCTGAGGCGCAGGCTGAGCTTCCCGGTGTTCGCCTTGTTCTTGGTTCCGGTGGCGCCGCCGGACGCCGGCGGAGTCCTCCCCGTACCGTCGTCGTCTGCCTCGGTCCTGCTGCGAGGCACCGTGCTGTGGGACACGGCTGTTCTCCTTGCCTCGGTGCCGGGTCAGCTCGCCGACGAACCGTTGTCGTCGAGCAGCTTCTGGTACCAGTCGCGCAGCTTGTCGCCGCCCTTGCTCTTCCACTCGGCGACGGCCTGCTGCATGTCGCTGATCTTCTTGCGACCGCGGGTGATGTCGTCCTCCAGCGTCTCGAAGTCGTCCATGAGGTTGGTGTAGCGGGACGGCTCGGTGATCATCTGGCCGAAGAAGCTGGACTTCCTGGTGAAGGAGCCCATCCGCTGCTGCCACTCCACCTGCGCCTTGGCGACGTCGGGGAAGTCGGGGTGGGCGATGGTGGCGGCGGGGCTCGCGATCATGACGTAGGCGTTGAGGACCTCGTTGTTGCCCTGGGTGGTCTTGGTGGGCACGCCGTTCTTGACGGTGTAGTGGGTGCCCTCGACGCCGTAGTTGGTGGCCATGTACTCCTTGGTGCCGTACGGCGCCGCGGTGGTGTTGGCGACGGCCAGCACGTCGTGGATGACGGACTCCGAGGCCTTCTTGTTGACGAAGGCGAAGATGCCGGCCGGCTGTTCGGCCCAGACCTGCGGGTTTCCGCCGTCGTGGCCGTAGACGTCCATGCCCCATATCTTGAAGTCCGGGTTCTGGGTGGCCTGTTCGGCGGTGCGGCTCCACCACTGGCTGATGTCGTTGGGGTAGATGAGGAACTCGCCCGCCGCGAACTTGGGGCCCGGGTCGGGGGCGTTCTTGCCCAGCTTGGCGTCGGGGTGCACGACTCCGGCGGCGAAGAGCTTGCGGGCCCACTCCAGCGCTTCGAGGTACTCGTCGGTCTCGATGCGGTTGATCAGCTTGCCGTCGACGAGGTTCCAGCCGAGCGGCTTCTCGCTGCCGGACAGGACGCCGAACATCTGCCAGGCGGTCCACTTCATGTCCAGGCAGGCCCAGCGCCTGGCCTTGGCGTTGGTGATCTCCTTGGCCAGGGAGAGGAACTCGGCGGCCGAGCGCGGGATTTCGTAGCCCTCCTTGTCGAAGATGTCCTTGCGGTAGAGGGGCACGATGTTGGTGACGTACGACGCCGGCATCGGCAGTCCGCGCAGCTTGCCGCCGAAGATGCAGCGCCGCCAGGCGTCGGTCGGGATGGCGGCGAGGTTCGGGTAGTCCTTGACCTTGTCGCCCGACAGGTACGGCCCGAGGTCGGCGAACTTGCTGATGATGGCGGTGGGTATCTTGCCGCCCATGTTCCAGTTCGGGATGACGACGACGTCCGGTACGTCGCTGGAGGCGAGGACCGCGCCGAGCTTCTGGTCGTAGGTGTTGCCGTCCTGGTTCTGCCACTCGACGTCGACGCCGATCATGTCGTTCATCGCGTTGTAGTACGGGTTGTCCTGCTTGGGCGGGGAGCCCCAGAACGGCGACATGACGGTGACCTTGCCGCCCTTGCCGAGCTTCTTCGGGACCGAGGTCTTCAGGGCCGCCAGGTCGAGCTTGCTGGTGAAGCCGATCGACGAGCCGTACTTCGACGGGATGTCGGGGGTCACCACGTTGTCGGCGACGTACGACGGCAGCAGCTTCTTCGCGTCCTTGCCCGAGGAGGAGCCCCCTCCGGACCCGCTGTCCGACGCCCCGCAGGCGGCGAGCAGCGGCATACCGCCCGCCACCGCTGCGGTGGCGACTGCCGTGGAGGCGAGGAAACTTCTCCGGCTCGGCCCGGACGGGGCGGAAGCGGCGTTCGGCGTCATTGCGTCAACCCTTCATGGCGCACCAAGGACACCCGGCGGTGGCCGTCGGCTGCGGTGTCTTGAGTGGAACTGGCTGAGCGGAAGCGGTCCACCGACCCATGCGGTGCACCTCTGGGAGGTGCCGGATGGTCGGCTGTTCGACTAGTCGAAGCGCTTCGATGTTGCTGCGAGGTTAAGTGAACACCCGGGGGTGCACAAGGGTCGCTTCCAAGATTCCTCCGAGGTATGGGCGGTGACCTCTTCGTATGCGCCACTTGAAATATCGCTGAGCATCCCTTGACACCCACCCCTGCGTCGAATGAGCATCGAAGCGCTTCGAAAGCGCCTCGCCGCTCCATCGCAAGGGGAACCGCACGTGACCGCTAAAACGCCGCCCGCGCCACCTTTCCGCGATCCGCACCTGCCGTTCGCGAAGCGCATCGACGATCTGCTGGCCCGGCTCACCCTGGACGAGAAGGTCTCCTTCCTGCACCAGTTCGCGCCCGCCGTGGAGCGCCTCGGCATCGCGCCCTTCCGCACCGGCCAGGAGGCCCTGCACGGGGTGGCCTGGATGGGCCCGGCGACGGTGTTCCCGCAGTCGGTCGGCCTCGGCGCGACCTGGAACACCGATCTCGTCCGACGGGTCGGCGAAGCCGTGTCCAAGGAGGTCCGGGCGATGCGCGCCGGTGACGACCGGGTCGGCCTCAACGTCTGGGCCCCGACGGTGAACCTGCTGCGCCATCCGCTCTGGGGCCGCAACGAGGAGGGCTACTCCGAGGACCCGAAACTGACCTCCGCCATCGCCACCGCCTACACCCGCGGCCTGCGCGGCGACCACCCGGTGTACTGGCGCACGGCCCCGGTCCTGAAGCACTGGCTGGCTCACAACAACGAGACGGACCGGGCCACTTCCTCCTCCTCGGTCCGCCCCCGGGTACTGCACGAGTACGACCTGCGCGCCTTCCGGGAGACCGTGCAGGCGGGCGCGGTGGCCGGGGTGATGCCCGCGTACAACCTGGTCAACGGCCGCCCCAACCACGTCTCCCCGTACCTGCGCGAGCAGTTGCGCACCTGGACCGACGAGGACCTGCTGGTCTGCTCCGACGCCGGCGCGCCCAGCAACCTGGTCGACCACGAGCACTACTTCGACACCCACGAGGAAGCGACGGCGGCCGCCCTCCTCGCCGGGGTCGACAGCTTCACCGACCACGGCACGGACGGTTCGAAGATCGTCGCCCGCGTCCACGGGGCGCTGGCCCGGGGCCTGCTGACGGAGAAGGACGTCGACACGGCCGTCCGCCGCCAGCTCTCGGTCCGCTTCCGCCTCGGCGAGTTCGACCCGCACGACGATCCGCATGCGGGGACCGCCGAGTTCGACACCCCGGCCCACCGCGCCCTCGCCCAGGAGGCGGCCGAGCAGGCGGTCGTCCTGCTCAAGAACGACGGCGACCTGCTGCCGCTCGCGCCCGACGCCCGGATCGCCGTGGTCGGCCTGCTCGCCGACGAGTGCAAACTCGACTGGTACAGCGGCACCCTGATCCACCGCTCCACCCCCCTGGAGGGCCTGTACGAGCGGTTCGGCGCGCAGCGCGTGGAGTTCGCGGAGGGCGTGGACCGGGTCCGGCTGCGGCTCGCGGACGGCAGCTTCCTGCACGTGCCGGCCGCTCCCGAGGCCGCCGACGAGGCGCGCGGCGCGGCGGGCGCCCTGGACCCGGCGCTGCTCGCGGGCCGCACGGACCTGCCCCCGCTGACCGCCGACGCCACCGGCACCGAACTCGCCCTCGCCGACTGGGGCGAGGGGGTGGTGACGCTCCGTGCCCCGGACGGACGCTATCTCTCCGTCGCCGAGGACGGCCTCGTCCGCGCCGCCGCGGACCAGCCCGGCGGCTGGGTCGTCCAGGAGACGTTCCGCCTGGAACCCCACGAGAACGGTCACCTCCTCCGGCACCTCGGCACGGGTCGCCACGTCTCTGTCGCCGCCGGCGGAGTGAAGGTTGCCGCCGAAAACGCTTCGATCTTCGAGTTGATCATCGCCGAGCGGGGTGAGGACGCCGTCGCCAGGGTCGCCGCCGCGGCCGACGCGGTCCTGGTGGTCGCGGGCAACGACCCGCACATCAACGGCCGCGAGACCGAGGACCGTACGACCCTGGCCCTGCCCCCGCACCAGGAACGCCTCCTGCGTGCCGCCCGTGCCGCGAACCCGGACACGGTGCTGGCGCTGGTGTCCTCGTACCCGTACGCGGTGGACGTGGCCCGGCTGCCCGCCGTGCTCTGGACGGCCCACGGCGGCCAGGCGGCCGGCACCGCCCTCGCCCGTGTGCTGGCCGGCGACGTCTCACCCGCGGGCCGCCTCCCGCAGACCTGGTACACCTCCGACACCGACCTGCCCGGCCTCCTCGACTACGACGTGCTGGGCTCCCGCCAGACCTACCTCTACTTCGAGGGTGCCCCGCTCTTCCCGTTCGGCCACGGCCTGTCCTACGCGTCCTTCTCCTACGCGGACCTGGCGACCGAGGTGGCGGACGGAACGCTCCGCGTCTCCTTCACGGTCGCCAACACCGGCGATGTGCCGGCGGACGAGGTGGCCCAGCTCTACACCCGGGCCGTCGAGCCGTCGTCGGTACGCCCGCGCCGCGAACTCCTCGCCCATCGCCGGCTCACTCTGCACCCCGGCGAACGGACCGGCCTGACCTTCGAAGTCCCCCTCTCCGCCTTCGGGTTCTGGGACGTGGCACGCGGCGGGCGGCGCCTGGAGGGCGGTGCGTACGACGTGCTGGTCGGCGCGTCCAGCGCGGACATCCGGCTGCGTACGACCGTGATCCTGGACGGCGAGCCGGCGGCGCCGCGGGCCGTCGCCTCCGAACGCGGCCTGGCGGCGGCCGACTTCGACGAGCAGTCCGGCATCGCGATCGTGGACCGCGCGAAAACGGACGGCGACGCGGTCACGCCCGAGGGCGACGGCTCAGGAGAACTCCTCTACCGGGACTGCGACTTCGGCGAGGGGGTGACCGAGGTGACCGCGCGGGTGTCGGGCACGGGCACGCTGGAGATCTCCCTCGGCGGCGGCCCGCCGCTGGCCGCGCTGACGCTCGCCGAGCCGACGCCGGACCCGTACACGTACGCCTCGCTCACCGCCGGCCTCGTCGCCGAGGGCGTCCACGACGTCCGCATCGCACTGCGCGGCCCACTGCGGCTCGCGCACGTCGGCTTCTCCGGTTGAGGGTCCGGAGCGGCCGGCGCGGAGTAGGGGCCCGGCACCGGAAGGCTTCGGTGCCGGGCCCCTACATGCAGTAGCTCCCATGGAAGAGAACGGCCGCAGCCCCCGCACAGCGGGCTGCGGCCGTCCCGTCGCTCTCCGGTCTGTCCGTGGCAGGTCAGAGGGCGAGGCCGGTGAGGACCAGGACGCGCTCGTAGGTGTAGTCGTCCATCGCGAACTTGACGCCCTCGCGGCCGACGCCGGACTGCTTCACGCCGCCGTACGGCATCTGGTCGGCGCGGTAGGAGGGGACGTCGCCGATCACGACACCGCCGACCTCGAGGGCGCGGTGGGCGCGGAAGGCGAGCTGGAGGTCGTGGGTGAACACGCCCGCCTGGAGACCGTACTTGGAGGAGTTGACGGCGGCGAACGCCTCGTCCTCGCCGTTCACCTTCTGCACGGTGAGGACGGGGCCGAAGACCTCCTCGCAGGAGATCGTGGCCTCGGCCGGGACGTCGGTGAGGACGGTCGGCGCGAAGCTGGCGCCGTCCCGGTCGCCGCCGGTGACCAGGGTGGCGCCGTCCTCGACGGCCTCCTTCACCCAGGCCTCGACCCGCTCGGCGGCCGCCTCGCTGACCAGCGGGCCGACGTCGGTCCTGTCGTCGGCGGGGTCGCCGGTGACCTGGGCCTCGACGGCGGCGACGATGCGCGGGAGGAGCCGGTCGTAGACCGCGGCGTCGGCGATGACCCGCTGCACGGAGATGCAGGACTGGCCGCCCTGGTAGTTGGAGAAGGTCGCGATGCGGGTGGCGGCCCAGTCGAGGTCGGCGTCGCTCGCGTAGTCGCCGAGGACGACGGCCGCGCCGTTGCCGCCGAGCTCCAGGGTGCAGTGCTTGCGGGGCACCGAGTCCATGATCGAGTAGCCGACCTTCTCGGAACCGGTGAAGGAGATGACCGGGAGGCGCTCGTCCTGGACGAGGGCGGCCATCTTGTCGTTGGCGACCGGGAGGATCGACCAGGAGCCGGCCGGGAGACCGGACGTCTCGGCGAGCAGGTCGCCGATGATCAGGCCGGACAGGGGGGTGGCGGGGGCCGGCTTCAGGATGATCGGCACGCCGGCCGCGATCGCCGGGGCGATCTTGTGGGCGCACAGGTTGAGGGGGAAGTTGAACGGCGCGATGCCGAGGACGACGCCCTTCGGGAAGCGGCGGGTGAGCGCGAGGCGACCCTGACCGCCGAGGTCGGTGTCGAGGCGCTGGGCCTCGCCGCTGTTGAAGCGGCGGGCTTCCTCGGCGGCGAACCGGAACACGGAGACCGCGCGGCCGACTTCCCCGCGGGCCCACTTGATCGGCTTGCCGTTCTCGGCGGAGATCAGCTGGGCTATCTCCTCGGTGCGCTCGACGAGGCGGCGGCTGACGTGGTCGAGGGCGGCGGCGCGTACGTGGGCCGGGGTGGCGGCGAACTCGTCCCGTACGGCGTACGCGGCGGCGACGGCTTCCTCGACCTGGGCGTCGGTGGGCACGCTGACCTTGCCGACGAGACGGGCGTCCCACGGGTTGGTGACGTCGAAGGTGGCCTCGCCGGTGACCTGGCGGCCGGCGAGCCAGAAGGCGTGGGTGGAGGTCATGTGCGGGTCCCGGCCCTTCCGCGTTGGGGGTGGGTGTGTGCAGGGTGTTCGGGTCCACGGTAGGTCGGCGGGGGCGGGGGCGCGTTTGTCCGGGGTGTAGTGGTGGGGGCGGGGGGTACGCCGGATTGGCACGGTCCGGAGTGGTCCGAGTCTCCTCGCCCTCACCGCCCCCCACGCGTCCCTCCCGCCAGGGTCTCCAGGGGCGCCCGCTTCAACCGCCCACTCCGGGGGCTGCGGCCTGGCGCCCTTTCTTGGACGCGGCCCGCCGAACATTCCGCCGACACTCCCTTCACCAGCGGAAACGCCACCCACGAGCTGGCCGACGGCAACGAGAGAGCGAAGGCGGGCCACACCGTCGTGACCACCGGCGCGCCCTGCGTCGATGCAGACCGGCCCGAAGCTGCCAGGAGTCACCGGCCGGTGGCTGGGCCGTCGTCCGGTCCGTGCCGCACGGCGAACGACTCGATGTAGGCCAGCGCTCCGTACAGCGCGTCGCGCAGGGGGGTGGAGTCGCCGGCCGCCTGGTCCAGCAGAGCTCCGCCCTGGAACGCGGCGGTGAGCAGGTGGGCGAGTGCGGCCGGGTCGGCCTCCGGCCGCAGTTCGCCGCGCTCGCGCATCCTGTCCAGGCCGCGCCTGAACAGCGCCTGCCACCGCTCGAAGCCGTCGGCCACCGCGTCCCGGTGGGAGGGTTCGCCCTTGACGACCTCGGCGGCCAGGGAGCCGAACGTGCACCCGCCGCGCAGCATGTCCTGTGAGGCGATGTAGGAGTCGGCCCACCGGTGCAGCGCGGCGAAGCTGTCCAGCTCGCCCAGCTCCGGTGCCTGGTGGCGGGCGACGATGCCGTCGGCCTGCCAGTCGAGCACCGCGCGGACCAGGGACTCCTTGGTGGGGAAGTGGCGCGTCAGCTGCGAGCCGCTGACTCCGGCGGCCTCGCGGATCTGCTCGTTGTTGGTGTTCTGCGCACCGTGTTCGTAGATCAGCTCGGCGGCCGCCCTGACGATGCGCTCGCGCGTGGCCGCGCCCTTGGCGGTCAGCTTCCGGGCCGGCGCTTGGCTGCTGGTGGTCATGGCCACCACTGTAACCCAAAAAAGGGCTTGACAACCCATTCCGCGAGGTGTTCCCTGAGTGGAGACAAAAAAGGGCTAGCTAGCCCACTTCTTTGCGGGCGGGCAGGATGCCGGCCGCCTGCTCCGACAGGGACCGCACCGCCTTCACCCATCCCCTGCGGCGCCCACGCGCACGGCCGACGCTGGAATTCCACTCCAGCTCAGTCACAGGAACCGGAGACCAGCACCATGGAACGCGACCTCCTCGTGATCGGGGCCACCGGCAAGACCGGCCGCCACACCACCGAACTCCTCCTCCAGCGCGGACACCGCGTCCGCGCCCTCGTCCGGGGCCTGGATGGGCGTGCCGAGCGGCTCGCCGCCCTCGGGGCGGATGTCGTGGAGGGCGACGTCCTCGACCTGGACTCCCTGGCCACGGCGATGAAGGGGGTCGACGCCCTGTACTTCACCTATCCGATCCGTTCCGGTCTGATGGACGCCACCGCGAACGTGGCCCAGGCCGCGGAGGAGAACGGGGTCCAGGCGATCGTGAACATGTCGCAGGTCTCCGCCCGCCGCCACACCGCCAGCAACGCGGCCCGCCAGCACTGGGTCGCCGAACGCGTCCTGGACCACGCCCCGGTCCCGGTCACCCACCTCCACCCGACCTTCTTCGCCCAGTGGCTGATCGACACCTGGGCCGACGGAACCGGCGAACTGCGCCTGCCGTTCGCCGACGGACGCCACGCCCCCATCGCCGAAAGCGACCAGGCCAAGGTGATCGCGGCCATCCTGGAGAACCCCGCCCCGCACGCCGGACAGATCTACCCGCTCTACGGAGCCGAGGAGCTCGACCACCACGAGATCGCCGAGAGGATGTCGCGCGCGCTGGACCGGAAGGTCACCTACGTGCCGATCGAACTCGACGAGTTCGCCGCCATCCTGCGCGGGCGCGGCGCGCCGGACCACCTCGTCCAGCACCTGCTCGCCGTGGCCGTCGACTACCGCAACGGCGTCTTCGCCGGCACCAACGACCTCGTCAAGACCATCGGCGGCAGCGACCCCCTCGACGTCGAGACCTTCATCGCGCAGAACCGCGCGGCCTTCGACCCGGCCACCACCTGAACGCCGGAGAAGACATCGAGCGTCTGGCTCATCACCGGACCCTCCCGGGCCTCGGCCTGGAAATCACCCGTGCCGCCCTCTCCACCGACCACGCCAGAACGCCACCTCCCCGCTCTGCCACCTACTGGACGGGCAACTCCCCCGTCCCTGAAGGAGAACCGATGCCAAGCCACCTGTTCGACTCGGCCGAAACACGGCACGTCGACACCCCGTACGGAGCGCTCGCCTACCGCGAGATCGGGCGGGTCACCGCAGCTCCCCTGCTGCTCCTGAACCGCTTTCGCGGCACACTCGACCACTGGGACCCCGCCCTGCTCGATGTACTCGCGGCACGCCGTCGCGTGATCGTCTTCGACAGCGCCGGTGTCGGCTACTCCGGCGGGAAGCCGGCCGACACCGTTCGCGGCATGGCCGATGTCGCAGTGGCCTTCCTCGACGCCCTCGGACTGCAGAAGGTGGACCTGCTGGGCTGGTCCATGGGCGGATTCGTCGCACTCGACCTGGCCCTCGAACACCCCGAGCGGGTCCGCAAGCTCGTCGTCGCGGGCAGCGGCCCCGGCGGCGTGCCCGGCAACCCGGGCCCGGACCCCCGGGTCCCCGAGCACGCCACGCGTGAGAAGAACGACGACGAGGACTTCCTCTTCCTCTTCTACCCCGAGACCGAGACCGGCCGGACCGCAGGACTGGACTCCCTGCGCCGCATCGACCGGCGCCTGGCCCACTCCGGACAGGACGTGCCCGCGTCTGTGCGCGAGGCGCAGATGAACGCCATCATCCGGTGGAACAGCGGCATCGACTCCGCCTGGAGCCGACTCGACCACCTCGCGGTGCCGGCCCTGTTCGCCAACGGCGCCCACGACGTCATGGAACACGCGTACCAGACGTACGCCATGGCCCAGGCCGTCCCCGACTCCAAGACCGTCATCTACGGAGACGCAGGTCACGCGTTCCTCTTCCAGCACCCCGAGGACTTCGGCGGCGAAGTCCTGCGCTTCGTCGGGTGACCTGGCCGGTCCACGGGCTCCCGCCCCGGGGGCTTCGGGGCAGGTTGTGCAGCGTTGACGGTGGCGCTCAGGCGGAGTGGGCGGATGCCCGAGTCGCCCTTGCCCGGAGGTCTCGGCAATGCCGTCGTCCGTGCCGGGGACACCGTGCGCCGTCCGGCCCCGGCTTGCACGACGTTCGTGGCTGACCTGCTGAGGTCGCTCGAAGCCGGTGGCTGGAGTGGTGCTCCGCGGGATCTCGGTGTGGACGGCGAGGGCCGAGGAGTCCTCGGTTCACGGCCTGTCAGTGGGTTTCCGATCACCGGACCGCGCTGGAACGCCCACGGCGGTGAGGCCGTGGGCAACGGCGGGCGCGCGGACGGCCGGCCCCGGCCGGGGCGGTGGGGGCTCGGCCGAGCGAGTCGGGTGGGTGGGTGGGTGCGCAGGGCCGCGCGTGGCTATTCCGCAGACGTCGCCTTCAGGGCCAGCCACAGTTCCATCCGTACGTCCGGGTCGTCCAGGGATCGGCCCAGGATCTCCTCCACCCTGCGCATCCGGTAGCGGAGCGTGTGGCGGTGGACGCCGAGGTCGGCCGCCGCCGCGTCCCACTGGCCGTGCCGGGAGAGCCAGGCCCGGAGGGACGCCACCAGGTCACCGCGACCGGTGGCGTCGTGCTCGTTCAGCGGCCTCAGCAGACCGTCCGCGAACGCCTTCACCGCGTCGTCGGCGAGGAGGGGAAGGACCGAGCCCGACGCCAGCTGGTCGTGCTCGACCAGGACCCGGCCCCGCCGCCGGGCCACGGACAGCGCCTGTTCGGCCTGCTTGTAGGCGGCCGCCGCCGCGATCGGGCCGGACGGGGCGGAGAGGCCCACGACCAGTTCGTCGTCCTCGCCGCCGCCCTGCTCCGCCGGCACCGCCCGCGCGGCCTCGCGCGCCGCCGCGTACTCGACGCACGCCGCCACCGCCGCACCCCCGTCCGCGGCCAGCACCACCAGCCGCTCCCCCTCGGGCACCACCAGCACCGCCTCCCCGGACCGGGCCGCGGCCGACTCCACCGCTTCCGTGAGGCCGGCCAGCAGCTCGCCTCCCCCGTCCGCGACGATCATCCGGAACGGGGCGTCGAGCAGCCCGCCGTACAGGTCCCCGGCGACCCCGCGCGCATGGTCCGGCTGTCCGGCGAGCAGCATGCGCAGCACCGCCGCCCCGACCCGCTGCTCGGCCGCGTGCAGCGAGCGGGAGCGTTCCGTCGTGAGGGTGAGGAGGGCGATCGCGGAGTGGACGGCGTAGCGCTCCGCCGTGCCCAGCGCCGAGGCCGTGCCGACCGCCAGGGCCGCTCGCGGGCGGCGGCCGGTCCCGAGGGAGTGGAGTTCCACCCGGTCCTCGTTGTCGGGGCCGCCGACCACTGAGGAGGCCGGTGCCGGGCGTTCCCGGAGCCGTTCCACCTCCGCCGTCAGGCGGGCCGCCCGGCGCCCCGCCCACTCCGGTGCCGTGGCGACGACCGCGCCGGACGCGTCGTACAGCGCCGCCCAGCCGTCCACCTGCGCCGCGAGCGCGGTGAGCAGGCCCTCGGGTCCGGCGTTCAGCGCCTGCCTGGTCAGTTCCCGCTGGGCGGCGAAGCCCGCCGTCACCGCCCGGTACTGGTCGGCCGCGATCGCCGCCGACACCGCCTTGCTGATGGCGAGGAAGGGGGTGCGGCGCGGTACTTCGAGGAGGGGCAGGCCCTCGTGTTCCGCCGCGTCGACCAGGGCCTCGGGAATCTCGTCGTAATTGACCCCGACGGCGAAGCCGAGGCCCACCACCCCGGCTCCCACCAGCCGTTTCACGTACTTCCGCATCGCCTCCGGATCCTCCGCGTCCAGCTTCAGCGCGGTGATCAGGAGCAGTTCCCCGCCCTCCATGTACGGCACCGGGTCGGCGAGTTCGCTGACATGGGCCCAGCGCACGGGCACGTCGAGGCGGTCCTCGCCCGCGCGCACGGTCAGTTTGAGCGCGGAGTGGTGGACGAGCGAGGCGAGCGTCGGTGGCATCAGGCCGTCAGATCTTCTCTTGGGTCGTGAGCGAGGAGAATGGTCTTTGGCCGTCCCGTATGAACGGCCTCCATCGATTCTGCCTCACTGTACGGTCCCGTGCGCCCGGGTGTTCAGAGCCGGCCGCCGGCCCTCAGGTCCACCAGCAGCGGGGGCGCGTGCTCGCCCTTGACCGTCGTGAGGGACAGGACCGCGTGGCCCGGTGGCAGACCGTGGGCCAGTTCCGACGCCGACCAGCGCTCGCGCTCCACCTGCCGGACGGTGACCGCCCGCGCCGTGGCCGCCTTGCCGGTGATCACCCGGCGTACGACGTGCAGCGCCTTGCCCGCCGGGGTCTCCGCGATGATCTGGCGGTCGGTGACGTCCCGGGCCTCGGTCCACTCCTTGCCCCAGACCTCGGCGAAGTCCTGGCCGTCCCAGGGGGTGAGGCCGGCGAAGGCCATCCTGCAGCCGGTGGCGCCGAGCAGGGGGCCGCGGAGCGGGCGGGGTACGTCGTCCAGGGTGCGCAGGGTCAGTACGACGCCCGCGTTCGCGGAGCGCAGCCGCTGGACGGCGCGGACCGCCTCCGGCGTCACCACGCCCGTCGCGTCGTCCAGGAGCAGGCAGGAGAAGAGCGAGCGGTCGTCCCGTACCGCCACGCTCGCCGTGAACTGGGCGAGCACCAGACGGGCCAGGATGCGGGAGGCGTCCGCGTGGCCGCGCTCGGGCAGGTCGATGCGGACCCGGACCGGGTGGTCGAGCGCCTTGAGGGAGAAGGGCCGGGACTGGCCGGAGGTGTCGAAGAAGCCGGCGAAGGCCGGGCGGTCGAGGAGCGCGATGCGGTCGGCGAGGACCGCGCCGACGTCCCCGGGGTGCCCCATCTGGCGTTCCCGCGCGTCCAGTTCGCGCAGCAGCGACTCGTGGCCGGTCGCTGTCAGCGCCTTGCGGAGCGCGCCGAGCGGGCCCTGGGAGCCGTCGAGGAGCTGGCGGAGTTCGGGGACGGAGGGGAAGCGGCCGTGGACCGCCTTGAACGGGCCGAGCAGCTGGGCGAGGACGGTGGTGGAGCGGCGGCTGTCGCTGCCGGGGTGCGGGTCGGCGAGGTCGCCGGCGAGGGCCTCGGCGAGTATGGCGGCGGCCTCGTCGGGGTCGGTGGTGCCGCCGTACAGGTCGAGGTCGTAGACCGAATCGGGGTGGGCGATGCGGACGACGACGTCGTAGGCGTCGGCGGGTCCGAGGCCGGCGCCGGCCGCGCCGACGACGACCACGGAGGCGCGGCCGGCGAGCGCGTGCAGGCAGAGCGACTCGGCGAGCGGGCGGACCAGGCTGCCGGTCTTGCCGGAGCCGGCCGGGCCGACGGCGAGCAGCGAGGTGCCGAGCAGTTCGGGGCCGAGGGCGAGGCCGGTGCCCCGGTACCGGTAGGGGTTGCGGGGGTCGTCGGCCGTGCTGCCGAGCCGGACCTGGCCGGTGACCAGGTCGTGGCGGGCGTGCCGGGCGGGCAGGTCGCGTTCGCCGGAGGGGTGCAGGCAGGCGGCGGCGCCGTCCTTGACCACGGCGGCGGTGAAGGTGGCCATGCTGTGCCGGCCGCTCCGCACGCCCTGCCAGGCGCGGGCGATCCGGGCGTGGTCCACGTCCCGCATCAGTCCGCTGCGCGCCTCACCGGCGAGCCGGTCGGCGGCGGCGTCGGCCCCGGCGGCACGCAGGTGGGGCCACTGGGCGGGGTCCTCCGACGGCGCCGGAGGCTCCTGGCGGGACCCTGCGGACGCCGCGGCCCTGAACCGGGGCGCCACGAACCGCCTCCACACCTCACCCCACCGGCCGAGCTTGCCCACCACGAGCATGATGCTGAGGGCGACCAGGTACGTGTACCCCTCGTAGATGAAGCGGGTGGCGGTCGGGGAGATCGTGGCGTTCGCGCCCTGCCACGAGGCGGGCAGAAGCAGCTGGAGCGGCAGACCCCACCACGCCCCCAGGTACCCGTGGGTCAGCAGGGACCAGACCAGCCACCCCACCAGGAAGGCGATCAGGGCGCCGCTGAGCAGTTGCCGCGTGGGCAGTTCCTCGGGTTCCTGCTCCGCCCGGGGCCGGTACCCGAGCCGCCACACCCCCGGCGCCGCCTCGGGCCGGGGCGCCCGCAGCCAGGTGAGGAAGGCCGAGCCGTCCGGCAGCGGCGGCACCGCCGACGGCGGCGCCGTGGGCCGTGGCGGTACCGCCGGTGCCTCGGTGGGCACCGCGTCCGCGTCGTGCGGCCCCGCCGGACGCGGCACAGGATTCGCATGCGTACGCCGCGTGTCCCGCGTGCCGTCGCTGTCCATCGCTCTCGCTCCCTGACCAGCCGTTCTTCCGTCCACCGTCAGCGGCCAATCTAACGCCCCGACAAGGGGAGTTCACCGCTTACGCGGCCGAGGAGCCGTGCGGCCGGGCACCGGCCCCCCCGACCGCACTATGTCCATCGCGGACAACGTCACTCTCCGACAACGCCCACATGGAGCATGCCCACCTCCCACACCCGGCCCTAGCCTGCGAAGAAAGAAGGAAAGCGTCCGAAAACGCACCACCGGAGCAACCGGACGGGACGCGCCCGGCACGCATCGGTTCGCACCACTCATCAGGGAGCCCCCATGACCGCACTTCCGCAGGAGCGTCGCGTCGTCACCGCCATACCCGGCCCGAAGTCGCAGGAGCTGCAGTCCCGCCGTCTCGCCGCGGTGGCGCAGGGTGTGGGTTCGGTGCTGCCCGTCTTCACCGCGCGCGCGGGCGGCGGCATCATCGAGGACGTCGACGGCAACCGCCTCATCGACTTCGGTTCCGGCATCGCCGTGACGTCGGTCGGTGCCTCCGCCGAGGCCGTCGTACGCCGCGCGAGCGCCCAGCTGGCCGACTTCACCCACACCTGTTTCATGGTCACCCCGTACGAGGGCTACGTGGAGGTCGCCGAGGCCCTCGCGGAGCTCACCCCGGGTGACCACGCCAAGAAGTCGGCGCTGTTCAACTCCGGCGCCGAGGCCGTCGAGAACGCCGTGAAGATCGCGCGTGCGTACACCAAGCGCCAGGCCGTCGTCGTGTTCGACCACGGGTACCACGGCCGGACCAACCTCACCATGGCGCTGACCTCGAAGAACATGCCGTACAAGAACGGCTTCGGTCCGTTCGCGCCCGAGGTCTACCGGGTCCCGGTGGCCTACGCCTACCGCTGGCCGACCGGGCCGGAGAACGCCGGTCCCGAGGCCGCCAGGCAGGCCATCGACCAGATCAGCAAGCAGGTCGGCGCCGACAACGTCGCCGCGATCATCATCGAGCCGGTGCTCGGCGAGGGCGGCTTCATCGAGCCCGCGAAGGGCTTCCTGCCGGCGATCAGCCAGTTCGCCAAGGACAACGGGATCGTGTTCGTCGCGGACGAGATCCAGTCCGGGTTCTGCCGTACGGGTCAGTGGTTCGCGTGCGAGGACGAGGGCATCGTCCCGGACCTGATCACCACGGCCAAGGGCATCGCCGGCGGTCTGCCGCTGGCCGCCGTGACCGGCCGCGCCGAGATCATGGACGCCGCGCACGCGGGCGGCCTCGGCGGCACCTACGGCGGCAACCCCGTCGCCTGTGCCGGTGCGCTCGGCGCCATCGAGACCATGAAGGAGCTCGACCTCAACGCCAAGGCGAAGAACATCGAGGCGATCATGAAGCCCCGCCTGACCGCCATGGCCGAGAAGTTCGACGTCATCGGCGACGTGCGCGGCCGGGGCGCGATGATCGCCATCGAGCTGGTCAAGGACCGCGCCACCAAGGAGCCGAACCCGGAGGCCACCGCGGCCCTCGCCAAGGCCTGCCACCAGGAGGGACTGCTGGTCCTGACCTGTGGCACCTACGGCAACGTGCTCCGTTTCCTGCCCCCGCTGGTCATCGGCGAGGACCTCCTCAACGAGGGCCTCGACATCATCGAGCAGGCCTTCACGCGGATCTGAGCCACAGGCTTCTCCCAGCCGGCGCACCGGGTCTCGAACCCGTGTGCCACCACCGCCCCAACCCTCCCACCTGGCGTGATGTGGGGGGCTGGGGCGGCCCCCGTCAGGCCGTGTGAAGAAGGTGTGCGAGGTGGATGACGGGACGCGATTCAGCCTGTCGCCGCACCGGACCCTGCCGTAGGTTCTACCCAGATGAGAGATACACCCCGCCCACAGGGGACTGTGGGCGATTTCAGGCCGGGGCCTCCCCAGCTTCGACCTGGTCGTGCCCTCGCGCACACAACCGGGGCCTCCGGCTCCGGATCTCCTCACCGATCGGACAGTCGCTCGCCCCAAACCCCCCGGGGCGCGCGACATTCCGATCCGGACGGCCGCCTCGGAACCACCCCCCCTGTTCCGGGGCGGCCGACCTCCTTCCTTCGCTCTCCCCTCGCGGGACTCCTGGGACTTCTGGGGCTGCCGGCCCTCCTCTTCGCGCTGATCACCTGGCAGGTCGTGGCCCACGGCCCCCTGCTCCGCCTGGACAGCCGCCTGAGCAGCGCACTCGTCCACCCGGACCGGTTCTCCGAGCTCCTCTCCGACCTCGGGAACGTGCAGGTCGCGGTCCCGGTCCTGGTGCTCGTCAGCGCGTACGTCGCCCGGCGCGGCCGTGCCACTGGTACAGACCGCTGGTGGCTGCCGCCCGCGGCCGCCGCCGTCCTGATGGCCCTCGTCCCGGCGGTCATCGTGCCGCTCAAGGACTGGACCGCCCGTCCGGGAACCCCGGCGGTGCCCCCGGCCGTCGGCTACTTCCCCTCCGGCCACACGGCGACGGCGGCGATCGCGTACGGCTCGGCGACCCTGCTCCTCCTCCCGTGGCTCACGTCCTCGACGGCCCGCCGGACCGCCGTCGGTGTCTGCACGGCGCTCGTCCTCGGCGTCTCCTACGGCCTGGTCCGCCGCGGTTACCACTGGCCGCTGGACGTGGTGGCCAGCTGGTGCCTGGCCACCGTCCTGCTGACGTCACTGGGCCTGCTGCTCACCCGAAGTACGCGTCGAAGTTCTTCTGGAACTCCCAGTTCGAGAACCGGTCCCAGTTGACCGACCAGGTCATCAGGCCGCGCAGGGCCGGCCAGGTGCCGTGGGTGGCGTACGAGCCGCAGTTCGTCTTCTTCGTCAGGCAGTCCAGGGCCTTGGTGACCTCGGACGGTGCCACGTAGCCGTTGCCCGCGTTGGTCGACGCCGGCATGCCGATCGCGATCTGGTCGGGGCGCAGCGGCGGGAAGACGTTGCCGGCGTCGCCCGCCACCGGGAAGCCGGTGAGCAGCATGTCGGTCATGGCGATATGGAAGTCGGCGCCGCCCATGGAGTGGTACTGGTTGTCGAGGCCCATGATCGAGCCCGAGTTGTAGTCCTGGACGTGCAGCAGGGTCAGGTCGTCGCGCAGGGCGTAGATGACCGGGAGGTACGCCCCGCAGCGCGGGTCCTGGCCGCCCCACTTGCCGGTGCCGTAGTACTGGTAGCCCATCTGCACGAAGAAGGTCTCGGGCGCCATGGACAGCACGAACTTCGACCCGTACCTGGCCTTGAGGGTCTTCAGCGCGGAGATGAGGTTGACGATCACCGGGGTCGTCGGGTTCTTGAAGTCCGTGTCGCTCGCGTCCAGGGAGAGCGAGTGGCCCTCGAAGTCGATGTCGAGGCCGTCGAGGCCGTAGGTGTCGATGATGTTCGAGACGGAGGAGACGAACGTGTCCCGGGCGGCCGTCGTGGTGAGCTGGACCTGGCCGTTGGCGCCGCCGATGGATATCAGCACCTTCTTGCCGGCCGCCTGCTTGGCCTTGATCGCCGCCTTGAAGTCGGCGTCGCTCTCCACGTTCGGGCACTCGGTGACCGGGCAGCGGTTGAAGCGGATGTCCCCCGAGGTGGCCGAGGTCGGCTCACCGAAGGCGAGGTCGATGACGTCCCAGCTGTCGGGGACGTCGGCGAGCCGGGTGTAGCCGGAGCCGTTGGCGAAGGAGGAGTGCAGGTAGCCGACCAGGGCGTGGGTGGGCAGGCCGGTGGAGCCTCCGGAGGAGCCGGCGCCGGTGGTGGCGGTCACCGCGGCCGACTTCGCGGACTCGCCGGCGTCGTTCACGGCGGTGACCTGGAAGCTGTACGCCGTCGACGGGTTCAGCCCGGTCACGGTGGCCGACGTCCCGGTCGCCGTCTGGACCCTGGTCCCGTCCCGGTAGACGGCGTAGCTCGTCGCGCCGGTGACCGCGGTCCAGGACAGGGCCACGCTGGAGGAGGTGATCGTGCCGGTGGCGAGGCCGGTGGGCGCGGCCGGCGGCTGGCCCGTGGAGCCACCGGGTCCGACCAGCGACACGTCGTCGGCGTCGTAGGCGCCGGTGCCGTACCAACCGTGGGTGTAGATGGTGACCTTGGTGGTCGAGGCGCCGGTGGTGAAGGTGGTCGTGAGTTTCTGCCAGTCGGGGGCGGACTGGGTCCAGGTGGAGACGTCGGTGGTGCCGGTGCCGCTCGCGCCGAGGTAGACGTAGGAGCCGCGGACGTAGCCGGACAGGGTGTACTGCGAACTCGGCTTGACGGTCACGGTCTGCGCGCACTGGGCGTTGTCACTGCCGGCCGGGGTCGCCTGCAGCGCGGAACTGCCGCTGTGCACGGGCGAGTTGACCGTCGTACCGCTGCCCGCCGTGCAGGTCCAGCCGGAGAGGCCCGATTCGAACCCGCCGTTGACGACGAGGTCCGCGTCGGCCGCACGGGCGGCCGACGAGAGCGCGGTGATACCGGGTACGGCCAGCAACGCGGCCGTGAGCATGGTGAGGACAGGTCTCGCGCGAACCACAAGTGCCTCCGGGGATGGGGGATTTGGAGGTGGGGTGCGCGCTCAACTTGGTCCAGACCAATTCACTTGTCAAGAGCTGCGGCACCGATCTGCCGACGGTCCGACAGTGCGCCCCTTCAGGGGCGCGGGGAACTGCGCGACCAGCCACGACGCCGCCACACCCGACCGCCGACCACACCCGCCACGACGCCACCGCACCCGACCGCCGACCGCGCCCTCCACGACGCCCAGTCACCGTCGGCGCCTACTCACCGTCGGCCAAGCCGGCGGCAGCCTCGTGCATGGCCAGCTCCAGCAGCGCCGGATCCGTCAGCGTCCCCGACCCGTCCGGCGCCACCAGCCACCGCACCCCCTGGGTCGACCGGCCGGGATACGGCACGACGATCCAGGTGCCGGCGCCCGCCGTGCGGATCCCGGTGCCGAGCCACCGGGCCGCCGTGCCGGGCGGCACGAAGAAACCGACCCGGTCGTCCCCGAAGTCGACGAGGACGGGCCCCGGCCGGTCGAGGACGCGGGTGAGCACGTCGAGGGTCGGATAGCCGAGCTCGCCCGGCAGGATCAGCACGTCCCAGGCCCTGCCCGCGGGCAGCAGCGCGACCCCCCGGGGGCTGCGCTCCCATTCCCAGCGGCAGGCCTCGGGATCCGGTGCGACGGATGCCAGCCATTCGACCGCCGTCTTCGCCCCAGTCATCAGAAGACCTCCCCATCTCACTCGTGGACGCGGGCGTCGCGTCACGGGGAGAGAGGGAGGTCTTCCGGGGCCATTACTCGGGTTTCGGCACCGTATTGAAGTGAGCTGGATCACATATCGAACCGGCTCAGCTGTCGAAGCCCAGCCCCAGCCGGTCCATCGTCCGCAGCCACAGGTTGCGGCGGCCGCCATGGGCGTCGGCGCGGGCCAGGGACCACTTGGTCAGGGCGATGCCCGTCCAGGCGAACGGCTCGGGCGGGAACGGCAGCGGTTTCTTGCGGACCATCTCCAGCCGGGTGCGCTCGGTCTCCTCCCCGGCCAGCAGGTCCAGCATCACGTCGGCGCCGAAGCGGGAGGCGCCGACACCCAGGCCGGTGTACCCGGCGGCGTACGCGACCCGCCCCTGGTGCGCGGTGCCGAAGAACGCCGAGAAGCGGGAGCAGGTGTCGATCGCGCCGCCCCACGCGTGCGTGAAGCGGACGCCCTCCAGCTGCGGGAAGCAGGTGAAGAAGTGACCGGCGAGCTTGGCGTAGGTCTCCGGACGGTCGTCGTACTCGCGGCGCACCCGGCCGCCGTAGTGGTGGATGGCGTCGTAGCCGCCCCAGAGGATCCGGTTGTCGGCCGACAGCCGGAAGTAGTGGAACTGGTTGGCGGAGTCCCCGAGGCCCTGCCGGTTCTTCCAGCCGATCGCGCCGAGCTGCTCCGCGGTGAGCGGCTCGGTCATCAGGGCGTAGTCGTAGACCGGGACGGTGTAGGCGCGGACCCGCTTGAGCAGGTTCGGGAAGATGTTGGTGGCGAGCGCGACCCGCCGGGCGCGGACGGTGCCGTACGAGGTGCGTACGGCCATGCCGGTGCCGTAGGCCTTCAGGTCGAGGGCGGGCGTGTGCTCGTACACCCGGACGCCGAGCGCGAGGCAGGCCTGCTTGAGACCCCAGGCGAGCTTGGCCGGGTGCAGCATGGCCACGCCGCGACGGTCGTACAGGCCCGCCTCGAAGGTGGGTGAGGCGACCTGCTCGCGGACCGCGTCGGCGTCGAGGAACTCGATGCCGTCCGCGAGCCCCTGCTGCTCCAGCTTCCTGTGCCAGTCGCGCAGTTCCCAGGCCTGGTAGGTCTCGGTGGCGACGTCGATCTCGCCGGTGCGTTCGAACTCGCAGTCGATGCCGTGCCGGGCGACGGCGCCCTCGATCTCGTCGAGGTTGCGCCGGCCCAGCTCCTGCAGTTCGTGGATCTCCTCGGGCCAGCGGGCGAGGCCGTTGGGCAGCCCGTGGGTGAGGGAGGCGGCGCAGAAGCCGCCGTTGCGGCCCGAGGCGGCCCAGCCCACCTCGTGGCCTTCCAGCAGGACCACATCGCGCCCGGGGTCGCGCTCCTTGGCGTTGAGCGCGGTCCACAGTCCGCTGTAGCCGCCGCCGACGACCAGCAGGTCGCAGGTGTCGGCGCCGGTCAGCGCGGGCTCGGGGTGGGGCTTGCCGGGGTCTTCGAGCCAGTACGAAACCGGCTGTGCTTCGGAGAGAGACTTGGTCCAATCTGCCTGACGGCTCATGGCGCTTGGGGCCATGATTTTCAACTCCCTACAGAGTCAATCAAGGGGTTATGCCTTTTGCCTGTTGCGGCGGTTGTTGATGAGCATCGATGCCAGGACGAACAGTACGGCGACCAGGAACATGGCCGTACCGATGACATTGATCTGGACGGGCGTGCCACGCTGTGCCGAGCCCCAGACGAACATGGGGAAGGTGACGGTGGAGCCCGCGTTGAAATTGGTGATGATGAAATCGTCGAAGGAGAGCGCGAAGGACAGCAGCGCGCCCGCCGCGATTCCGGGGGCCGCGATGGGAAGGGTGACCCTGAGGAACGTCTGCGCCGGTCCGGCGTAGAGGTCCCGGGCCGCCTCCTCGAGGCGCGGGTCCATCGACATGACGCGCGCCTTGACCGCGGTGACGACGAAGCTGAGGCAGAACATGATGTGGGCGATCAGGATGGTGTAGAAGCCCAGCTGGGCGCCCATGTTGAGGAACAGGGTGAGCAGCGAGGCCGCCATGACGACCTCGGGCATCGCCATCGGCAGGAAGATCAGCGAGTTCACGGCGCCGCGGGCCCGGAACCGGTAGCGGACCAGCGCGAAGGCGATCATCGTGCCGAGCACGGTGGCCCCGATCGTCGCCAGGGCGGCGATCCGGAGGCTGATGGAGAGCGAGCCGCACATGTCGGCGACCCCGCACGGCTGCTTCCAGGCGTCGAGTGAGAACTGCTGCCACTCGTAGTTGAAACGCCCCTTCGGCTTGTTGAAGGAGAACACCGTGACGATGACGTTCGGAAGGAGGAGATATCCGAGGGTCAGGAGTCCCGCGATGACGACGAGATTCTTCTTGAACCACTTGACGAAGGGCATTTAGACCAGATCCTCCGTCCCGGACCGGCGAATGTAGAGGGTGACCATGGCGAGGATCGCGGCCATGAGGATGAAGGAGAGCGCGGCCGCTGTCGGATAGTCGAGAATCCGCAGGAACTGCGTCTGGATCACGTTGCCGATCATGCGGGTGTCGGTCGAGCCCAGGAGTTCGGCGTTGACGTAGTCACCGGCCGCCGGGATGAAGGTCAGCAGCGTGCCGGAGACCACACCCGGCATCGACAGCGGGAAGGTGACCTTCCGGAACGTCGTCCACGGCTTGGCGTACAGGTCGCCGGCGGCTTCGTGCAGCCGTCCGTCGATCCGCTCCAGCGAGGTGTAGAGCGGCAGGATCATGAACGGCAGGAAGTTGTACGTCAGACCGCAGACGACGGCGAGCGGGGTGGCCAGCACACGGTCGCCGGCCGTCCAGCCCAGGAAGTTGGTGAGGTCCAGGATGTGCAGCGAGTTCAGCGTGTGCACGACCGGGCCGTTGTCGGCGAGGATCGTCTTCCAGGCCAGGGTGCGGATCAGGAAGCTGGTGAAGAACGGCGCGATCACCAGGATCATGATCAGGTTCCGCCAGCGCCCGGCGCGGAAGGCGATCAGGTAGGCCAGCGGGTAGCCGAGCAGCAGGCACAGGACCGTGGCGGCGGCGGCGTAGAAGACGGACCTGAGGAACTGCGGCCAGTACTCGCTCAGCGCGTCCCAGTAGGTCGCGAAGTGCCAGGTGACCTTGTAGCCCTCTTCCAGGGAGCCCGTCTGGATCGACGTGGACCCCTGGTAGATCATCGGCAGGGCGAAGAAGACGACCAGCCAGAGGATGCCGGGCAGCAGCAGCCAGTAGGGGGTCCACCTGCCGCGCTTGCGCGGGGGCTTCTTCGTCTCGGGTTCGGCGGGCGCCAGGGGCGGGGGCGCCTCGGAGAGCGTGGCCATCAGGCGGCCTCCTCCTCGGTGCCGGCGTCGATGTCCTGGGCGGCGTCGAGACCGAAGGTGTGCGCCGGGCTCCAGTGCAGGACCACGTCGGCACCGGGCACCAGCCGCCCGTCGCGCTCGACGTTCTGCACGTACACCGCGAACTCGGGGCAGACCGCGCTGTCGATGACGTACTGCGTGGAGACGCCGATGAAGCTGGCGTCGGCGACCTTGCCGGTGATGCGGTTGCGGCCCTCGGGGATGGAGCCCGCGTCGTCCGCGTGCGTGAGGGAGATCTTCTCGGGCCGGACCCCGACCAGCACCTTGCCGCCGGTCGTGGTCGGCGCCGAACACCGCGCCTCGGGCAGCACCAGCTTCCCGCCGCCGGCCTTGAGGATGATGTCGTCCCCGCTCTTCGTGTCTACCTCGGCCTCGATCAGGTTCGAGGTGCCGAGGAAGTTCGCGACGAAGGTCGTGTTCGGGTTCTCGTAGAGGTCGGCCGGCGAGCCGAGTTGCTCGACGCGTCCCGCGTTCATCACGGCGACCGTGTCGGCCATGGTCATGGCCTCCTCCTGGTCGTGCGTGACGTGCACGAAGGTGATGCCGACCTCGGTCTGGATCCGCTTGAGCTCCAGCTGCATCTGGCGGCGCAGCTTGAGGTCGAGGGCGCCGAGCGGCTCGTCGAGGAGCAGCACCTTGGGGTGGTTGATGAGCGCGCGGGCCACCGCGACGCGCTGCTGCTGGCCGCCGGATAGCTGGTGCGGCTTCTTGCGCGCCTGCTCGCCGAGCTGGACCAGCTCCAGCATGTCCTCGACCTGCTTCTTCACGCTCTTGATGCCGCGCCGGCGCAGGCCGAAGGCGACGTTCTCGAAGATGTCGAGGTGCGGGAAGAGGGCGTACGACTGGAAGACCGTGTTCACCGGCCTCTTGTACGGCGGCAGATGGGTCACGTCCTGGTCGCCGAGGTGCACGCTGCCGGTGGTCGGCTCCTCGAGCCCCGCGATCATGCGCAGGGTGGTGGTCTTGCCGCAGCCGGAGGCACCGAGGAGGGCGAAGAAGGAGCCCTGCGGCACGGTCAGGTCCATCGGCTGTACGGCGGTGAAGCCGTTGTCGTAGGTCTTGCCGATGCCGGTGAGGCGGACGTCGCCGCTGCTGTCTGTCGTCATGGTGTCGTCACGCCCCTGTGAGCTTCGCGAACTTCTGCTGGTAGGCCGTCTCTTCCTTCGAGCTCAGGGAGCGGAAGGCACGGGACTTGGCCTGCATGGCCTTGTCGGGAACGATCAGCGGGTTGGTCGCCGCCGTCTTGTCGATCTTGGCAAGGTACGGCTGCACGTCCGCGACCGGGCTGACGTAGTTGATGTAGGCGGCGAGTTCCGCGGCCTGCTCGGGCTCGTAGTAGTAGTCGATGAGCCGCTCGGCGTTCGTCTTGTGGCGCGCCTTGTTCGGGATCAGCATGTTGTCGGTCGACGTCATGTAGCCGCTGTCCGGGATGACGTAGGCGACGTCCGGGTTGTCGGCCTGGAGCTGGACGATGTCGCCGCCCCAGGCGACGCACGCGGCCAGGTCGCCCTTGCTGAGGTCCGAGGTGTAGTCGTTACCGGTGAACCGGCGGATCTGCCCCTTGTCGACGGCCTTCTGCAGCCGGGCGATCACCGTGTCGTAGTCGTCGTCGGTGAACTTCGCCGGGTCGATGCCCATGTCGAGCATGGTCATGCCGACGGTGTCCCGCATCTCGGTCAGCAGCCCGACCCGGCCCTTGAGCGCGGGGTTGTCGAGCAGGTCGGAGACCGACTTCACCTCGACGCCGTTCAGCGCCTTCTTGTTGAAGGCGACGACCGTCGAGATGCCCTGCCAGGGGTACGAGTAGGCCCGGCCCGGATCCCAGTCGGGGCTGCGGAACTGGTCCGACAGGTTGGCGAAGGCGTGCGGCAGGTTGGACGCGTCCAGCTTCTGGACGTAGCCGAGCCTGATCATGCGGGCGGCCAGCCAGTCGGTGAGGACGATCAGGTCCCGGCCGGTGTCCTGGCCGGCGGCGAGCTGCGGCTGGATCTTGCCGAAGAACTCGTCGTTGTCGTTGATGTCCTCGGTGTACTTGACCGTGATCCCGGTCCGCTTGCGGAACGCGTCAAGGGTCGGATGCTTCTTCCCGCTGTCGTCGACGTCGATGTACTCGGGCCAGTTGGAGAAGTTGACGACCTTCTCCGTGGCCGAGTGGTCGTCGGCGGAGACCCCGCCCTGGGACTTGCCGGCCGCGGGGATGCCGCAGGCGCTCAGCGCCCCGACGCCGCCCACCGCGAGCGCGCCGCCGAGGAACGACCGGCGGGCCAGGGCGGCCCGGCCGGTGCGGAGACTGCGCCGCATCGCGGCCACTTCGACCGGGGTCGGGCGGTCGGGCTCGTACTGCCTCATGCGCTTGATGCCCTTTCGGGAAGGGGGCCGTGATGAGCGGCCGGAGATCTGACTATCGGTCCCCGAAGATCGTGCGGTGCCAGTCCTTCCGCGGCACCGCCGTATTGTCGAACATAACGTGCTTGACCTGGGTGTACTCCTCGAACGAGTACGCCGACATGTCCTTGCCGAAGCCGGACGCCTTGTAGCCGCCGTGCGGCATCTCGCTGATGATCGGAATGTGGTCGTTGACCCACACACACCCCGCCTTGATCTCGCGGGTCGCGCGGTTCGCCCGGTAGACGCCACTGGTCCAGGCGGAGGCGGCCAGACCGTACGGGGTGTCGTTGGCCAGCCGGATGCCCTCATCATCAGTGTCGAACGGCAGGACGACCAGCACCGGCCCGAAGATCTCGGACTGGACGATCTCGCTGTCCTGCGGCGCGTCGGCGATCAGGGTGGGCCGGTAGTAGGCGCCGCTCTTCAGCTCGTCCTGCGGGGGCTCACCACCGGTCACCACGCGCGCGTAGCCGCGCGCCCGCTCCACGAAGGCGGCGACCCGGTCCCGCTGCGCGTGCGAGATCAGCGGCCCGAGGTCGGTACCCGGCGCGAACGGGTCTCCGAGCCGCACGGTCTCCATCAGGGCGGCCGTCCGCTCGACGAAGGCCTCGTAGAGCGGCCGCTGCACGTACGCGCGCGTGGCGGCGGTGCAGTCCTGCCCGGTGTTGATGAGCGCACCCGCGACGGCGCCGTTGACGGCCGCCTCCAGATCCGCGTCGTCGAAGACCACGAACGGCGCCTTGCCGCCGAGCTCCAGGTGCAGCCGCTTCACGGTCGCGGTGGCGACCTCGGCGACCCGCTTGCCGACACCGGTGGACCCGGTGAAGGAGGTCATGGCCACGTCGGGGTGCCCGACGAGGTGCTCACCGGCCACCTTCCCCGTCCCGGTGACGATGTTGATCACACCGTCCGGGATACCGGCGAGCGTGGCGGCCTCGGCGAAGAGGAGCGACGTGAGCGGGGTGAGCTCGGCCGGCTTCAGCACGATGGTGTTGCCGGCGGCGATCGCCGGGAGGATCTTCCAGGCGGCCATCTGGAGCGGGTAGTTCCAGGGCGCGATCGACCCGACGACGCCGATGGGCTCACGGCGGATGTACGACGTGTGGTCACCGGAGTACTCGGCTGCGGCCTGGCCCTGCAGATGCCGGGCGGCACCGGCGAAGAACGCGGTGTTGTCGACGGTACCCGGCACGTCGAACTCACGCGTCAGCTTCAGCGGCTTGCCGCACTGGAGGGACTCGGCGCGGGCGAACTCCTCGGCACGGTCGGCGAGCACGGCGGCGAACCGGTGCAGCGCGTCCGACCGGTCGCCGGGCGTGGTCGCGGCCCAGCCGGGAAAGGCGGCCCGCGCGGCGGCCACGGCCCGGTCGACGTCCTCGGTGCCGGCCAGCTCGTACGTGTAGACGTCCGCGCCGGTGGCCGGGTCGACGACGGCGTGCGTACGGCCTGACGTGCCCTTGGCGAACCGGCCCGCGATGTACTGCGCGCCGCCCGCGAGCCGCTCCTGCGCGGGGAAGGTCTCCGGGGTGGCGGTGCCCGGGTTGTCCATGTCGCGTCTCCTCCGCCGTCGCCCGTCCCGAGAGGCGGGTGGCGTAGCTCCAGCTCGATTTGACTGCCGATCCTGACAGAGCAGAGGGAGTCCAACAAGTGATTCCGTTGTTGCCTTTTGGTTACGCGACGGAATCTGTCGACCAGGTGTCGAGTCGGCAGAGAAAAGGCGGGACGGAGTGTCAGTGGTGCCCGAAAGACTGGCGTGCATGGCGAAGATCGATTCTGTGGAGGCCCTGATCAGGGCGGTCCAGGCGGGGGCCAGGATCAAGTACCTGCACTTCTGGGGACACCGGCCGAGCGCGGACGGGCGGGTCTCCGCGAGCTGCCTGAGCCAGTGGTGGCCGTCGCCCTTCGTGGTCGACGGTGTGGAGTACGCGACCGCCGAGCACTGGATGATGGCGGGAAAGGCCCGGCTCTTCGGAGACGCGGCGGCGGAGCGCGCGGCCCTGGCGGCGGCCCACCCCGCCGAGGCGAAGAAGGCGGGCCGCCTGGTCCGGGGCTTCGACGAGGCGATATGGGAGCGGGAGCGCTTCGGGCTCGTGACCGAGGGCAGCGTGCACAAGTTCGCCGCCGACACCGGGCTACGGGACTTCCTGCTGGGGACCGGCGACCGGGTCCTGGTGGAGGCGAGCCCGGTGGACCGGGTGTGGGGCATCGGCCTGGCGGCGAGGGACGCGGGGGCGGAGGATCCGCAGCGGTGGAGGGGGCTGAACCTGCTGGGGTTCGCGTTGATGGAGGCGCGGGAGCGGTTGGAGACAGAGGGGACTGCTTCCGTCTGAGGGGCGCAGGACTTCCGTCCGACGGGACCGGCCCTACCTCAAGGGCGCTGGGGGTGCCCCCGGCCGAAGGCTGGGGGAGGAACTGCCCGACCAGCCCCCACCCACCCGCACCCGACCACCCACCGAACCACCCGAGCTACTGGTGCCCCGCCACCACGATCAGCGTGATGAACACGGCGGCGAGCACCAGCCCCGCCGACCCGCAGATGATCCCGGCCAGCGCCTGCCCGCCGTTGGTCGCCACCCCCCGCTTCACCCGGCCCCGCCCGATGGACCCGAGCACGATGCCCAGCACCCCCGTCACCAGCGCGACCGGTGCCAGGCAGAACCCGATCGCACTGATGATCCCCGTCACCATGGCGGCCGTCCCCAGCCCGTTGTCGGGCATCGGCTGCATCCCCGGCCAGCCGCCGTATCCCCCGGGCCCGGCCGGGTACGACGGCAGCGGCCGGCCGGGATGGCCGTACCCCGGCACCGGAGCTCCGCCGGGAGCAGGGGCGCCGGGGTAGCCGTACGGGACCGGCCCCGGCCCGTTCGGGGCGATCGGCGGTGGCGGCACCGCCGCGCTCTGCGGCTGCTGCGCCATCGGCGGGGCGTAGGGACGGGGCGGCGGTCCGGCGGGATCCGGCGCCGCGAAGGGGTTCGCCGGCGGAGCCGGGGGCGTGCCGGACGGCGCGGCGAAGGGGCTGGCCCAGCCCTGCGGCGGTGCGCCCGCGGAGGCGTCCGGCCCCGGTGTCTCCGCGACCGTCCGCTGGTCGTGGACCGACGGCGGTACCACCGGGGCCTGTGCCGCGGCCCCCTCCCCCTTGTCCAGCCGTACCCTCGGAGTCTCCGGCGCCTCGTCAGCCATCTCGCGATGTCCCCTCTCCCCGACCGCGTGCCGCCGTCATGCTACGGCCCGGTCCTGTCGAACGCCGGTCCGGCCTACGATGACCTCGCATCACCGATCAGCCGATCACCGCGTCGGGCCCCACGGCCGTACCCCGCCGTAGGCGGCCCGCGCCGTTCCGGGGAGGAACCCTTGACCGACCGCCGCACCGACCCCGCAGCCCTGCGCGATGCGCACGACGTGCACGACGTGCACGCCTTCATCGCCGGGCTGCCCAAGGCCGAACTGCACGTCCACCACGTCGGCTCCGCCTCCCCCCGCATCGTCTCGGAACTCGCCGCCCGGCACCCCGACTCCAAGGTCCCGACCGACCCCGAGGCCCTGGCCGACTACTTCACCTTCACGGACTTCGCGCACTTCATCGAGGTCTACCTGTCGGTGGTCGACCTGATCCGCACGCCCGAGGACGTGCGGCTGCTCACCTACGAGGTGGCCCGCGACCTGGCCCGCCAGCAGGTGCGCTACGCCGAGCTGACGATCACCCCGTTCTCGTCCACCCGGCGCGGGATCGACGCGCGGGCGTTCATGGACGCGATCGAGGACGCGCGGAAGGCGGCGGAGGCCGAGTTCGGCACGGTGCTGCGCTGGTGCTTCGACATCCCCGGCGAGGCGGGTCTGGAGGCCGCCGAGGAGACGGCACGGCTGGCGACCGACGACCGCCTGCGCCCGGAGGGGCTGGTCTCGTTCGGTCTCGGCGGCCCCGAGATCGGCGTGCCGCGGCCGCAGTTCAAGCCGTACTTCGACCGGGCCGTCGCGGCCGGCCTGCGCTCCGTCCCGCACGCGGGCGAGACCACCGGACCCGAGACGGTCTGGGACGCGCTGACCCACCTGCGCGCCGAGCGCATCGGCCACGGCACCAGCTCCGCGCAGGACCCGAAGCTCCTCGCCCACCTGGCCGAGCACCGCATCGCCCTCGAGGTGTGCCCGACCTCCAACATCGCCACCCGCGCGGTCCGCACCCTCGAGGAGCACCCGATCAAGGACTTCGTGGCCGCCGGTGTCCTGGTCACGGTCAACTCCGACGACCCGCCGATGTTCGGCACCGACCTCAACAACGAGTACGCCGTCGCCGCCCGCCTCCTCGGCCTCGACGAGCGCGGCCTCGCGGACCTCGCGAGGAACGCGGTGGAGGCGTCCTTCCTGGACCTGACGGGCAAGGCGCGGATCTCGGCCGAGATCGACGCGTACACGAAGGCGTGGCTCGCCCCCTGACGAGGCGCCGCGGAACCCCTGCGGAGCCCTGAGACCATGGGCTCATGCAGACCGTGACCGCCGTGGCCCACCGCGGCGACCCCTACCGCTTCCGCGAGAACACGCTCGACTCCCTGCGTTCCGCGCTCCACCGGGGCGCGGACGCGGTGGAGACCGACGTACGGCTCACCCGTGACGGCGTTCCCGTCCTCCTGCACGACGCCACGCTCAAGCGGCTGTGGGAGCACGACCGCCCGCTGCACGCCCTGTCGGCGGACGAGGTGCGCGGCCTCACCGCGGGTGGTGTCCCGACCCTCGCCGAGGCGCTGGCGGCGACAGAGGGCAGCCGGATGATGCTCGACCTGCCCGGCGACCCGAGCGAGCGGGCGGTGGCGAGGATCGTGGCCGTGGCCCGGGAGTGCGACGCGACGGACCGCGTCTACTACACGGGGGACGCCGTCACGATGCTGGCGGTCCGGGCTGCCGACCCGTCCGCCGAGATCGCCCTGACCCGCAAGAGCCTGGCCCCGACCCGCCCCGCGCTCCTGGCCGCGATCCGCCCCCGCTACCTCAACTACCGCTTCAGCCTGCTCGACCACGCCCTGGTCGAACACGTCCACCGCAGCGGCCACCTGGTCTCCTGCTGGACCCCGGACACCCGCCGCTCGATGCGCCGCCTGCTGGACATGAGCGTCGACTCGATCACCACGAACAGGGTGGATCTGCTCAATTCCCTGCGCTGAAGCGTGCCCCTTCGGGGACGCGGGGCTGTGTTCGACGTGCGGCTCCGCCGCGTGGGCGCGACCAGCCCCCACCGGCCCGCACTAGACCCGCGACCTCTGCGCCACCGTCGCCGGATCACTCGGCACCGACCGCGTCACATACTGCGGAACCGGCGCCGCATCCGTCCCGTCGTCCCGCACCTTCCCGTACCGGATCGCCCCCTCCGCAGGCCCGTACAGCACGTCCTTCTCCGCCGCGTCCCACGACGACGGAAAGACACTCACCCCGTAGTCGGCCCCGCGTTCGTTCACCGTGAAGGTCACGCTGCCGTCGACGTAGTAGTACTCGTTCTGCCACATCTGCTGAGCGCCGGCCGGCAGCACGTCATACCCGGTCGAGGAGCTTCCCATCCCCGTCGCGGAACCGTCCGTCGCACTCACCCGGTCGTCCATGCGCCGCCCACCCCCCGACGCCACGTGGAAGATCTTCCCCTTCAGGCCGGTCCAGGACGGCATGACCAGACTCCCGGCCCGGTACTGAGGTGAGATCTGCCAGCGGACCAGCACATAGCCCTGTCCACTGAGCGTCACGCTGTCGCCGCGGTGGTTCAGCACGGCGTGCGCCCCGCCGCTGCTGGTGATCCCGCCCTCCGGCCGGTGCGGCAGCGCACCCGGCTTCGCGTCCGGGGCCGGCGCCGTGTCGGCCGCGTCGACGACCGAGCCGTAGACCGCCGCGCTCGCCGAAGCCGACGGGGACGGCGAAGGGGAAGGGGCCGGCGGGGAAGTGGTCACCGGCGCCCGCGGTACCGCGCGCGAGACGGCCGCCGTCGGCGACACCGCGGTCCGCGGTGCGGGGTCGTGCGGCGTCTGTACGACGACGTAGGCGCCCCCCGCCACCATCGTCGCTCCCGCCGTCACGGCCACGGCCGGCTTGGTCAGCGCGCCGAGCACCTTCGCCGACCAGCCGACGGAGGTGGCCGCGGCCGCCGTCTTCCCGCCGAGCACCAGCGACAGCGTGAAACCGGCCGGGACCGGCACCAGGGCGATCCCGACCAGCAGCCGTTCGGCCGGCACGACGGAGTCGCGGGCGTCACCGCAGTAGCCGCAGCCGCGGATGTGCCGGGCCAGCCGCTTGCGCCAGACGGAGTCGGGCCGCCCGTCCCAGCGGCCGGTCAGCTCGCGCAGCTCGGGGCAGGCCCCGTCCAGTGCGCGCACGATGCCGCGCGAGGTCTCCAGCCGCTCCTTCATCCGCTGGACCCGGACGGCGGCGTGCTGCCGGCTGATGCCGACGGCCGCCGCCAGTTCGCGCCGGGTGAGTTCGCCGGAGACCTCCAGCCACCACAGCGACACCAGCTGCCGGTCCTCGGCGTCCAGCCAGCGCACGGCCTCCGCGACCTCCCGCCGCTGGCCCTCCAACTGGAGCCGCAACACGGTGAGTTCGGCGAAGTCGGCGGTGCCGTCCGGGACCGCCTCGTCCAGTTTCCGGTCCTGCCTGCGGCGTGCCCGGTCCCGGATCTGCCGCATGGCGATGGCCACCAGCCAGGACCGGAAGCTGTCCGGGTCGCGCAGCGTGCCGAGGTTGTCGACGGCGCGCAGCATGGTCTCCTGGACGACGTCGTCGACATCGGCGTGCCCGTTGAGGGCACGGCCGACCACGTTGTACACCAACGGCAGCCAGCCCTCGACCAGTTCGTCCAGCGCACGCCGGTCGCCGGCCTGCGCGGCCGCGACCGTGGCCCGCCACTGCCGCGCCCCCTGCAGGTCCATCCTCATGACCGCACCCTCTCAGCACGGGCGGTGGCCTTGGCAATGTCGGGGATCACAGGGTGGAGACGGAGTACAGGGTTCCGGGATAACACTTTTCTCGCCCCGCCGGGGCAGCTCCGTCGAGGGGCGGTCGGCCCGCCGTCCACCGCGGTGAGGACATCGCCCTGGTACCCCGGCACCACTCCCCCGCCGAAGATTCCCCCGGGCCGAACTGAGTCCCGACGTCGTCCCCATGGACATCCGGATGCCCGGCATGGACGGCCTGGAGGCGACCCGGCGGATCGTCGCCACCGGCGGCCGCACCCGCGTCCTCATCGTGACCACCTTCGACCTCGACGAGTACGCGTACGACGGGTTGCGCGCCGGGGCCGGCGGCTTCCGGCTCAAGGACGCCCGCCCGGAGGAGCCGGCCGCGGGCATCCACGCGGTGGCGAGCGGCGACGCCGTGGTGGCCCCCTCGCCGACCCGGCGCCTCCTGGACGCCTACGCCCACCGGGTCCCGGCGCCCGCTTCCCCCGCCGAGGACCCCCGGCTGCGCTCGCTGACCGACCGCGAGCGTGAGGCGCTGGTGGCCATCGGCCGGGGCTGGAACAACACCGAGATCGCCGAGCGCCTGGTCCTCACCGAGTCGACCGTGAAGAAGCGCGGGGGCCGGGTCCTCGCCAAGATCGGGGCGCGCGACCGGATCCAGGCCGTGATCACGGCGTACGACGCCGGACTGGTCCGGGCCAAGTAGTCGGACCCCCCTCTCCCGGTACGGCGACTCCAGGCGTACTATGTGAACGAAACAGTTTCGTTCAGGGAACGGACCTCGCATGGAGAAGACAGGCACGGTCTCCGTACTCGTCGTCAACGACCAATCCCTCCAGCGCCTCGCTCTGCGCATGCTCCTCACCGCCGAGCCCGGACTGACGGTCGTCGGGGAGGCGGCGGACGGGGACGAGGCGATCCGTGCGAGCGCCGCGCTCCGCCCCGACGTCGTCCTCATGGACAGCCTGCTGTCCCCGGCGGACGCCATCGACACCATCCGGCGCATCGCCCGCCCCGCCGCCCGGACCCGCACCCCCTCCCCGGGCTTCACCGGCGAGGCGGCGACCGCCTCCCGCACCTCCCGAGTCCTGATGCTGACCCAGGCCGGGCAGGAGGCGGACGCCTGGGCGGCCCTGCGGGCGGGCGCCGGCGGCTTCCTGCTCAACGACGCCGACCCTGCCGAACTGACCGCGGCCATCCGGGTGGTGGCCGCCGGCGACGCCGTCATCACGCCCGGCCTGACCCGCGCGCTGATCGACGCCGTGCGCCTGCAGCACACCGTCCGCCCCCTCCCCCGCACCTCGGGACTCGGCGCCCTCACCGGGCGCGAACGCGACGTCCTGATCGCGGTGGCCTCCGGGTGGACCAACGCCGAGATCGCACAGTGGCTGTCCATCGCCCCGACCACCGTGAAGACCCACGTCAGCAACGTCCTCGCGAAGATCGGCGCCCGCGCCCGGGTGCAGGCGGTGGCCTTCGCCTACGAGTCGGGGCTGATCCGGCCGGCGGCGTAAGCGCTCCACTGGAAGTGCCGCGATGCGCAGTCGTTCGTCCGCGGCGCCGTCGCGGCTGGTCGCCGCGGTTCCTCCCCCAGCCTTCGGCCGGGGGCAATCCCGGCGCTCCTCGCGCGCGCTGCCGAGCGGCAGTCAGAAACTCTCGCCCCCCAGCGCCTTCAGGAACGCCCACGGGTTCCAGTACGCGCTCGACCACTCCACGCTCTCGCGGTCGATCCGCCGCATGGCGGACGCCGGGCTGGCCGCCCGGGCCCGCGCCGAGCACGACCGCCGGGCCTTCATCGTCTCGCTCACCGCCGGCGGCGAGGCGCTCCGCGAGCCGCTCGCCGACCTCTGGACCACCCTCGGCGCCTCGCCACCGAGACCCTGCACCGGCTGCAGGGTGCCGGCCTCCTCGGCACGGTCGCGGAACTGGAACGCGCCTACGCCACGGCCCGGCACGGCTGACCGGTTCCCCGGCGGCGACCGGGAGCGACCGGGAGCGACGGGGAGCGTCCCGCACGCGATCCTGGAAGCGATACGGAAACGGCAAGGAGCCGATCATGACGACCCAGTGGAACGCCGGCGAAGGACGCATCGAGACCACCGCCCGCGGCCGTGCCGTGCTCTCCCAGCCCCGCCTCAACCGCGGCACCGCCTTCACTCCCGAGGAGCGGCGGATGCTGGGCCTGGTGGGCCTGGTGCCACCGGCGGTGCTGACCCTGGAGCAGCAGGCCGAGCGGGCGTACCAGCAGTACGCGGCGCAGCCGACCGACCTGGCCAAGAACGTCAACCTCACCGCGCTGCACGACCGCAACCAGGTGCTCTTCTACCGCCTGCTCTGCGACCACCTCGACGAGATGCTGCCCATCGTCTACACCCCCACCGTCGGCAGGGCGATCCAGCGCTACAGCAACGAGTACCGACGCCCGGCCGGCGTGTACCTGTCGGTGGACGCCCCGGAGGAGATCGAGGGCGCGCTGACGGCCGCCGGCCTCGGCCCCGACGACGTGGACCTGATCGTCGCCACGGACGGCGAGGCGATCCTGGGCATCGGCGACTGGGGGGTGGGCGGCATCGACATCTCGGTCGGCAAGCTCGCCGTCTACACCGCCGCCGCCGGCATCGACCCGAACCGCACCCTCGCGGTCATGCTGGACGTCGGCACCAACCGCCAGGAACTCCTCGACAACCCGCTCTACCTGGGCAACCGGCACCCGCGCGTGGACCGGGAGACATACGACGCCTTCATCGACGCCTACGTCACCACCGCCCGCCGGCTCTTCCCGCACGCCCTGCTGCACTGGGAGGACTTCGGTCCCGCCAACGCCCGCCGCATCCTGGAGCGTTACCGCCCGACCGAGTTCACCTTCAACGACGACGTCCAGGGCACCGGTGCCGTCAACCTCGCCGCCGTGCTCTCCGGCGTGAAGGCCAGCGGGATCCCGCTGCGCGACCACCGGGTCGTGATCTTCGGCGCGGGTACCGCCGGCATCGGCATCGCCGACCAGCTGCGGGACGCCATGGTCGCCGACGGGCGGACCGCCGGGGAGGCCACCGCGCGCATCTTCGGCGTCGACCGCTACGGCCTGCTCACCGATGACCAGCAGGACCTGCGCGACTTCCAGGTCCGCTACGCCCGGCCGGCCGCCGAGGTCGCCGACTGGCAGCGGGACGAGAAGGTGGGCGGCATCGCGCTGGCCGAGGTCGTGGCACGGGTCCGGCCGACGGTCCTGATCGGCACCTCCGGGCAGGGCGGCTCCTTCACCGAGGAGATCGTCCGTACGATGGCCGGCCACGCCGAGCGGCCGATCATCCTGCCGATGTCCAACCCGACGGACCTGGCCGAGGCGGTCCCCGCCGACCTGCTGGCCTGGACCGACGGCCGCGCGCTGATCGCCACCGGCAGCCCGTTCCGCCCAGTCGAGCGGGACGGGGTGCGGTACCTGATCGGGCAGGCCAACAACGCGCTGGTCTTCCCGGGCCTCGGCCTCGGTGCGATCGTCGCCCGGGCCACCCGGGTCACCGACGGCATGCTGGTCGCCGCCGCGCACGCCGTCGCCGGGCAGACCGACGCCGACGGCCCCGGCGCGCCGATCCTGCCCCTCACCGACCAGCTGCGCGAGACCTCGGTGGCGGTCGCCGTGGCGGTGGCCCGCGCCGCGGCCGCCGACGGGGTGGCCGGCACGACCGTCGACGACTCCGTCGAGAAGCGGATCAGGGCCGCCGTGTGGCAGCCGGTCTACCCGCCCGTCAAGGCCGTCTGACCCGACGAGACGCCCCGCGGCACCCTGTCTTCCGCCCCTCCCGTCCGCCACCCCGGGCTCTCCGACGCGCGGGCCGCCCGTGACCTCGGCATCGCCTGCCCCGTCCCCCGACCCCTGCCCCTGCCTCTGCTCCCGGCCACGCACCGCTTCGTCCACCACGCTCCCGGACACCGCCACCCAGCGTTAACACAACCAGGTTGCACTAATACCGCAACCGTGTTTTGCTATCAGCATGAGTACCCACACCTGGTTCGTCACCGGCTCGTCCCGCGGCTTCGGCCGCAACCTCGCGATCGCGGCACTGGAGGCCGGCGACAACGTCGTCGCCACGGCTCGCAGGCCCGAACAACTCGACGACCTCGTACAGAAGTACGGCGACCGCGTACTGCCCGTCGCACTCGACGTCACCGACCGGCCGGCCGCGGTGGCCGGCCTGCGGGCGGCCGTCGACCGGTTCGGCCGGGTCGACGTCGTGGTCAACAACGCCGGGTACGCCAACCTCGGCGCGGTCGAGACCACCGCCGAGGACGACTTCCGCCGCCAGTTCGACACCAATTTCTGGGGCGTCTACAACGTCTCCACGGCCGCGCTCCCCGTCCTCAGGGCGCAAGGAGGCGGCACCGTGGTGCAGTTCTCCTCCATCGGCGGCCGGGTCGGCGGGACGCCGGGCCTCGGGTCGTACCAGGCCGCCAAGTTCGCCGTCGACGGTTTCACCCGCGTCCTGGCTGCCGAGACCGCGCCCTTCGGCATCCGCTACCTGGTCGTGGAGCCGGGCGGCTTCGCCACCGACTGGGCGGGCCCGTCGATGCAGATCCCCGAGGTCGCCCCGGAGTACGACCCGACGGTCGGCGAGCTGGTCCGCATGTTCGGCGGAGCGGCGACCCCGGCCGGCGACCCGAGGCGCGCCGGGGAGATCCTGGTCAGGGTCGTGAAGCGGCCGGAGCTCCCCTCCCACCTGATCCTGGGCGCCGATGCCGTGCGGATGGCCCAGGACTACTCCCACGGCCAGCTGGCGGAGGCGGCCGCCTGGGAGCCGGTGAGCAGGTCGGCCGACTTCGGCCAGGACCATACGGCCGACCTCCCTGACGCCGCGGCCGAAACGGGAGGCCGGTGACGCCGGCGATCCGGACGACGTCCGGCAGGCCGCCGATCTCCGCGATCATCGCCGCGTTCTGCCGGGTGACGATGGCGTGCCCGGCTTTGCTGGGCAGGGCCAGCCGCACCGACCTCACCGGCACGGGCACGGACACCCGACGCGGCCGGCCGTCGAGACCGGCCGGGCATCGTGAGCCACGGTGAGGGGCGTCCGCCGCACGCGCGCGGGCGTACGCCCCTCACCCGCGCCCGGCGGGAGCGGTACCGACGTCCGGGACCGGGCGCGGTGCGAGGGCGGCCTCGTCCGCGGAGTGGGAGGAGGCGAAGGTGAAGGCGCGCGCGGACGGTCCGTGCGCGCGCAGGTCGGCCAGCCGTTCCAGGGCCTCGTCGGTGGTCGGGAGGTGACCGGCGGGGACCCACCAGAGCACCAGATGCGCCTCGACGTGCCGCTCGAACCACTCGCGCCGGCGCCGCATCACGTCCAGGTGCTCACTGCGGTAGGTGAAGCCCCACAGCGCCTCCTGGGTCTCCCAGACCGTCAGGTTGACGATGACGTCCTCGCCCGCCGGGCGCAGCGCGGTGGCGTCGGCCGCTCCGTCCTCCACGAGCCGCCACACGAAGCCGGGCGCGCCGTCGGCAGCGGCGTTGACCGTGTCGAGCAGGTCGACGAAGGGCGCCATGCGCGGGTCGTCGAGGGGGAAGCGGAGCGTGGCGACATTCAGCTGGGCGAGGTGGGCTGCGTGCGCGGATGCGGTCATGGCCTCATACCAGCACGCACCCCCTTCTATGTCAATCACCGTTGTTTTTAGAGTTCTTCGTCAGCGGCCGCCACGGCCTCCACCACCACGCAGCACTCGCCCGGCCGTGCGGCCATACGGGCCCGGACCGGGCCGTCGGTGCCGAGCAGCCCCTCCACCAGCGCGAGGTTCATGCCGCAGACGAGCGGCGGGAAGCGTTCGGCGACGGCATGGAAGGGGCAGTTGCGCATACGGACGACAGCCGGGGTCGCCCCGGTCGCACCCTCGGCATCCGCAGCGCCCTCGGCGCCCCCGGCGGCCTCCAGGTGCGGTTCGTAGCCTCGGGCCGCGAGCGTCCCCATGGCTTCTTCGAGGCTTCCGCAGGGCGCCGCCGAGCCGCGCAGGGCCTCGCCGCGGCGGCGTGCGGCCGCGCACAGCCCGGCGTCCAGCCCCGCCTGCTCGGCGGCCTCGGCGAGCAGTTCGGCGGCGGTGCGGTAGTCGCGGGCGGGCAGCGACACCGCTCGCTCCTCCCGGGCCCGGGTGTACACCTTGGCCGGCCGGCCCGCGCCCGGCCCCGAGCGCCCGGTCAGCCGCCGGCTGCCGGTGTCGAGCAGGCCGGCCTCGGCCAGCCTGTCCAGATGGTGCGCGGCGAGCGTGCGCGCCACCCCGGTCGCCTCGGCGGCCTCGTTACGGCCGACCTCGCGGCCCTGCGCGGCCACGTATTCGTACAGTCGGCGCCGCACCGGATCCTGCAACGCCGCGATCGCGTCGATGTCGTTCACCCGGCCATTCTAGGAACAACACGGGTTGGAGATAGAAGGCCCGCAAGGTCACCGCCTGCCGTCCGACCCGACCCGTCCCCGTGGCCCGGACGGGATCGGCCGCCGCCGGGTCTTCGACGGGGTGGCGCCGGCGATGCCGGCACCCGTGCGATGACGGGCAAATGACGGTCCCGATGACGGCCAATTGATGGATCCGAGGGCTTCACCAAATCCATTGCCGACCCTAGCGTTACGACCACGTGAACGGCCTGGCCGTCGGCCGTGCGCCCCTGATCGGCGCCTCGGCCACGGCCCTGCTCTGACGGTTTCCTGAACGGAGAGGGCGATGGCGCCCGTGGAGTTGCTGATCGGCGGCCGGACGCGGAGCCGCGACGCGGTGCCGGACACCCGTCCACGAGCGGCCGCGCAGCGCGCCACGCGCCCACCCGTGCCGGGAGCGATCCCCGTCGGCTGCGGCTGGGGCTGCCTGGCCGTCCTGGAGCCGGACCGCCCCTCGGCCGCCGGAACGGCCGTCCACCATCCGCTCTTCGACCACCCGGACGCCGTCCGCACCCGCCACCTGACGGGGAGGGCGCGCCGGGCGACGACTCCGGTCCTCTTCGACGCCGCCCGCGGCGTCGCCGGCCCCCACTGGAACCACCGAAAGGCCACGGCATGACCACCCCGCAGCAGAACCGGATCGCCGGCGCGCCCATTTCCTGGGGCGTGTGCGAAGTGCCCGGATGGGGCTACCAGTTGACGCCCGAGCGGGTGCTGAGGGAGATGCGGGAGGTCGGTTTGGCGGCCACCGAGTTCGGCCCCGACGGCTTCCTGCCCGCCGCCCCCGAGGCGATGGCCCGCGTCCTGGCCGACCACGACCTGCACGCCGTCGGCGGCTTCACGCCGCTCCTGCTCCACGTCCCCGGCCACGACCCCCTGCCCGAGGCGGAACAGCTCCTGGCGAACTACGCCGCCTCCGACGCCGAGGTGCTCGTCCTGTCCGCCATCACCGGCCAGGACGGCTACGACTCCCGCCCCGAACTCGACGCCGACGGCTGGAAACTGCTCCTGTCCAACCTCGACCGGCTCACCGCACTCGCCGCCGAACGCGGCGTACGCGCCGTCCTGCATCCGCACGTCGGCACGATGATCGAGAACGGCGACGAGGTCCGCCGCGTCCTGGAGGACTCGTCGATCTCCCTCTGCCTGGACACCGGCCACCTGCTCATCGGCGGCACGGACCCCGCCGAACTCACCCGGCAGGCCCCGGAACGCATCGCCCACACCCACATGAAGGACGTGGACGCCACCCTCGCCGCCAAGGTCCAGTCCGGCCGCCTCACCTACACCGACGCCGTCCGCGCCGGCATGTACCGCCCGCTGGGCGCCGGCGACGTCGACGTCCAGGCCATCGTCACCCACCTCACCAGCCGCGGCTACGACGGCTGGTACGTCCTCGAACAGGACACCATCCTCACCGCGGAACCCAAGGAGAAGGGCCCGGTCGAGGACGTGTGGGCCAGCGCCGAGCACCTGCGCTCGGTACTGCGCGGCGCCGCGTAGCCCCGCACGGCCGCGCCGTCGACGCAGCCAGGAGATCCCGGAAGACACCAGGGACGAGGGACGACGAGCGACATGGACACCGAGGATCTGCTGGACGCCGTGGGCACCCGCCTCGGGATCGAGTTCCTGCCCTGGTCCGACGTCAGGACACGTCGGCACTCTCTTCGAGGACACCGTCCGGCGCCGCCGCCTCTGCGGCGAAGGCTCCGCACGGCCGGCCGGTGAAGTGGCCCGCTGTACCAGCGCCGGACTAGGTTGGCTGCCGGGGACGGACGATCAAGCGGGGTGGGACGCATGGCCGGGTTGGATGATCTCGTGGCGTTGTTCGGCCCGCCTCCGGCGCGAGAATCGTCGCCGGAGGACTGGGCCGAGGTGGAGGACTACGTCGGCTCGGCGCTGCCCCGCGACTTCAAGGCGTTTCTGGACGCCTATGGCACGGGCGTGATCTGCGGCGAGCTGGTCGTCTTCCATCCACGGGGTTCCAGTCCGCTGCTTGCGCGGATGCGGAAGATCCACGACTCGTTCGGCCGGTCGTGGCGCGGCGACCCGGACGCGTATCCGTTCCGGTTCCATCCCGAACCGGGCGGCCTCGTCTCCTGGGGCTACGACTACTCGGGCGACGAGCACTTCTTCTGGCCGTGCGCCCCGGAGCCGGACCGCTGGAAGGTCGTCACCAACATCAACGGGGCCGACCCCGAGGTCTTCGACGGATCGTTCACCGAATTCGTGCTCCGGTTCGTCAAGCGACTGTGCGACGTGGACCCGGAGCACGGCATCGACCCGGAGGCCTTGGAGTTCCTCGAGCAGGAGGACCTCGACGAACTGGCGGAGCTCGGCGAGGCGGGTCCGGTCGCCCCGGGGTTCGAGCCGCTCTGACCGGCGTCCCTCCCGGGTCGGGCCCGGCGGACCGGACGCGACCGCCGCCGGTGAGCCGCACACCTGCCGTCGCCGGCGAGGCGCGCGACGGCGGTCGGCCGCGCGGCTACGGCGCCCCTTCGCACGGACCCGGCGCCCCCGGCGTCATCAAGCACGCGGGCGACCTCCTCACCCACGTCCACCTCGCCGACGCCTTCGGCGAACTCTTCCGCGATCTCCGCGCGAACGGCTTCGCCGGCACCCTGACGGCGTGCGTGTTCGCCTGGGAGGAGAAGGCGAGGGAGTCCTCCCTGTTCATGCGGGAGACGATCGGCGCGTACGCGACAGCCTCGTCATAACAACCTATTGACATGACATATACGGGACGGCATCGTACTCGACTGAAGCGTGCTTCCAAAGCGCTCTAAGTCTGGCGCGGTCCTGCACCGCGCCGCGATGCCGGGGTCTCCGGAGCGAAGGGAACCAGCGGGATGCCGTACGAAGTGCTGACCATGGGCCGGGTCGGGGTGGACGTGTATCCGCTCCAGACGGGCGTGGGGCTGGCGGAGGTCACCTCGTTCGGGAAGTACCTGGGCGGCAGCCCCACCAACGTCGCGGTCGCGGCGGCCCCGTACGGCCGCCCCGCCGCGGTGATCACCAAGACCGGCCGGGACCCCTTCGGCGACTTCGTCCGCACGGCCCTCGACGGCTACGGCGTCGACCCCCGCTTCGTCGGTACGTCGGACATCGCTCCGACACCGGTGACGTTCTGCGAGATCTTCCCTCCGGACGACTTCCCGCTGTACTTCTACCGCCTGCCCAAGGCCCCGGACCTGGACATTCAGCCGGACGATCTGGACCTGGCGGCGGTGCGGGACGCGGGGATCTTCTGGATCACCGGCACCGGCCTGAGCGAGGAGCCGAGCCGCTCGGCGACCCTGGCCGCCCTGGCGCACCGGGCCAAGACGGGTACCACGGTCTTCGACCTGGACTGGCGGCCGATGTTCTGGCGGGACCCGGCCCAGGCGCAGTCGTACTACGCGCAGGCGCTGCACCACACCACGGTGGCGGTCGGCAACCTCGACGAGTGCGAGGTCGCCACCGGCGAGCGCGAGCCCTACGCCGCCGCGAAGGCACTGCTGGCGGCAGGCGTGGAGCTGGCCGTGGTCAAGCAGGGCCCGAAGGGCGTCCTCGCGATGGACCGGGACGGTTCGGTCGCCGAGCTCCCGCCCGTGCCCGTGGACGTGGTCAACGGGCTCGGTGCCGGTGACGCCTTCGGGGGCGCGCTGTGCCACGGGCTGCTGTCGGCCTGGGACACCCGCCGGACGGTGGCCTTCGCCAACGCCGCCGGTGCCATCGTCGCGGGCCGGCTGGCCTGTTCCGAGGCCATGCCGACCGAGGCCGAGGTCGACGCGAAGCTCCGCGAGGCCTCCCTCGCCCTCACCGACCGAGAGGTGTGACGACGTGCTGTCCGACAACGTGAGCCGGATCGTGGCCGCCCGGGTGCACGACCCCGGCGCCGTCGCGGCCGCCGCGGCACGCCGGGTGAAGGCGACCTCGCTGCTGGGCGAGCACGGCAGGGCGATGATCATCGCCGCCGACCACCCCGCCCGCGGCGCCAACGGGGTCGGCGGAGACCCCAGCGCCATGGCGGACCGCTTCGAACTCCTGGACCGCCTCTGCACCGCCCTGGAACGCCCTGGCGTGACCGGTGTCCTCGGCACCGCCGACATCCTCGAGGACCTGCTCCTGCTCGGCGTCCTCGACGGCAAGACCGTCTTCGGCTCCATGAACCGCGCCGGACTCGCCGGATCGGTCTTCGAGATCGACGACCGCTTCACCGGCTATGACGCCGAGACCATCGCCGCCATGGGCTTCGACGGCGGCAAGATGCTCACCCGCATCGCCCTCACCGACCCCGCCACCCCGTCGGCTCTCCAGGACACCGCCCGCGCGGTCGACGAACTCAACGACCGGCAGCTCATCGCCATGGTCGAGCCGTTCATGAGCGAGTGGCGGGACGGCCGGATCCGCAACGACCTCTCCACCGACGCCGTGATCAAGTCGGTCACCATCGCGTCGGGTCTCGGCCGGCGCAGCGCCTACACCTGGCTGAAGCTGCCGGTGGTCCAGGACATGGAACGCGTGCTCGCCGCCTCCACGCTGCCCGCGCTGCTGCTGGGCGGCGAGGTCACCGACCCCGATGCCGCCTTCACCTCCTGGGGCCGGGCCCTCAGGCAGCCCACCGCGCAGGGCCTGGTCGTCGGCCGCTCCCTGCTCTACCCGGCCGGCGGCGACGTCGCCGGCGCCGTCGACAAGGCGGTGAGCCTGCTGTGAGCAGCGAATACCGTCTCCCGGCCGGTACTTCGGCCGACGGCCCCTACGACCTCCTGGTCACGCCCGAGTCGGCGGGCCGGGGATACTCCGGCCTCAGGATCCTGACCCTGAGGCCGGGCGAGACGCACGCCCTGTCCACCGGGGAGTCCGAGTTCCTGGTGCTGCCGCCGACGGGCTCGCGCACCGTCACCACGGACGGCGGCACCTTCGAACTCACCGGCCGGACGGGCGTGTTCAGCTCGGCCACCGACTTCGCCCACCTCCCCCGCGAGTCGGCGGCCGTGATCGGCGGCGCTGCCGGGGCCTGCTCGCGGCAGGTCGACAACCACTGCCTGCCGGGCGCCTACTTCGAGGTCTCCGGAGAGAACGGCTTCGGCTACCAGCGCGATGGGGGCACCTCCCGCTCGAGCGAAGCCGAGAGCGCGGGAGGCACGGCCGAGCGGCCGGTCGACCTGCCCGCCGAGCTCCGCTCCGGTGTGCGGTGCTGATCCCGCACGGCTGGCACGGCCCCTCGGTCGCCGCGCCCGGCTACGGCCTCTACCACCTCAACGTCATGGCCGGCCCCGGGCCGGACCGTGCCTGGCTGATCTGCGACGACCCCGCCCACGGCTGGGTCCGCGCCACCTGGGACGCCCAGGACGCGGACGACCGGCTGCCCTTCGGAGAGAACCGATGAACACCGTACGACTGACCACCGCCCAGGCCCTGGTCCGCTTCCTGGCCCAGCAGTACAGCGAGCGCGACGGCCAGGAGCAGCGCCTGATCCCCGGCGTGTGGGGCATCTTCGGCCACGGCAACGTGGCCGGCATCGGGCAGGCCCTGCTCCAGGCGGCCACCACCGGCGAGGCCGACCTGCCTTATCACCTGGCCCGCAACGAACAGGGCATGGTGCACGCGTCGGTGGCCTACGCCAAGATGCGCGACCGGCTGGCCGCCTTCGCCTGCACCGCCTCCACGGGTCCGGGCTCCACGAACATGATCACGGGTGCGGCGCTGGCCACCACCAACCGCCTGCCCGTCCTGCTCCTGCCCTCCGACATGTTCGCCACCCGCGCCGCCGACCCCGTCCTGCAGCAGCTGGAGGACACCCGCGGCGGCGACGTCACCGTCAACGACGCCTTCCGCGCCGTCTCCAAGTACTTCGACCGCATCCAGCGCCCGGAGCAGCTGATCCCGGCCGCGCTCGCGGCGATGCGGGTGCTGACCGACCCGGTCGAGACCGGTGCCGTGACGCTGGCGCTCCCGCAGGACGTCCAGGCCGAGGCGTACGACTGGCCGGTCGACTTCTTCCGCCGCCGGGTGTGGCACGTCGGCCGCCCGGTCCCCGAGCCCCCCGCCGTCGAGCGGGCCGCGGCGCTGCTGCGCAACGCGAGGAAGCCGCTGATCGTCGCCGGCGGCGGTGCCGTCTACTCCGGCGCCGAGACCGCGCTGCGCGCCTTCGCCGAGGCCACCGGCATCCCGGTCGCCGACACCCACGCCGGCAAGGGCGCCGTCGCCTGGGACCACCCCTGTGCGGTCGGCGGCATCGGCTCGACGGGCTCGTACGCGGCCAACGAACTGGCCCGCGAAGCCGACGTGGTCCTCGGCATCGGCACCCGCTACTCCGACTTCACCACCGCCAGCCACACCGTCTTCGGCAACCCGGACGTCACCTTCGTCAACCTCAACGTGGCCCGCCTGGACGCCGTCAAGCACTCGGCGGAGCCGCTGGTGGCCGACGCCCGCCTCGGTATCCAGGCCCTCGCCGGTGCCCTCGACGGCTGGGAGGTCTCCCCCGCCTACCGCCGCCGCACCCGTGAACTCATCGCCCGCACCCGGGAGATCGAGGACGCGTGCTACCACGTCGGTCACGGCCCGCTCCCCGCGCAGACGGAGATCCTGGGCGCGCTCAACGACGTCCTGGACGACCGTGCCGTGGTCATCAACGCGGCCGGCTCCATGCCCGGCGACCTGCAGCAACTGTGGCGGGCCCGCGACCCGAAGGCCTACCACGTGGAGTACGCCTACTCCTGCATGGGCTACGAGGTGGCCGCCGGCGTCGGCGCGAAGATGGCCGACCCGTCGCGCGAAGTGGTCGTACTCGTCGGTGACGGCTCCTATCTGATGATGGCTCAGGAGATCGTCACCATGGTCTCCGAGGGCCTGAAGGTCGTCGTCGTGCTGGTCCAGAACCACGGTTTCGCGTCGATCGGTGCGCTGTCGGAGTCGCTCGGCTCGCAGCGCTTCGGCACCGAGTACCGCTACCGCAACGGAGCTTCGGGCCATCTCGACGGCGACGTCCTGCCCGTCGACCTGGCGGCGAACGCGTCCAGTCTCGGCGCGGACGTGCTGCACGCCGCCTCCGTCGAGGAGTTCCGCTCCGCGATGGAGAAGGCGAAGGCCGCCACCCGCACCACGGTCGTCCACGTCGAGACCGACCTGTACGGCCCCAACCCGCCCGGTCACGGCTGGTGGGACGTCCCCGTCAGCCAGACCTCCGCCCTCGACTCCACCCAGGCCGCCCACGAGACCTACGCCACCCGCAAGCGCGCCCAGCGTCACTACCTGTAAGGACACCCATCCCGTGCACACCATCCCCCACTGGATCAACGGCTCGCCGCTCCCGGGCACCGGCACCGCCCCGGTGTTCAACCCGGCCACCGGCGCCGAGCAGGCCCGGGTCGTGCTCGGCGGCGCCGCCGAGGTCGACGCCGCCGTCCAGGCCGCGGCCGCCGCGTTCGAGACCTGGCAGGACTCCTCGCTCTCCCAGCGCGTCCAGGTCATGTTCGCCTTCCGCCAGCTGCTCGTCGAGCACGAGGAGGAGCTCGGCCGGATCATCTCGGCCGAGCACGGCAAGACCGTCGACGACGCCCGCGGCGAGATCGTCCGCGGCCGTGAGGTCGTCGAGTACGTCTGCGGTCTCGGCGACGTCCTCAAAGGCTCCTTCTCCGACCAGGTCTCCCGGGGCGTCGACGTCCACAACTTCCGCCAGCCCCTCGGCGTGGTCGCCGGCATCACGCCGTTCAACTTCCCGGCGATGGTGCCGCTGTGGATGCACCCGGTCGCCATCGCCACCGGCAACACGTTCATCCTCAAGCCGTCCGAGCGCGACCCCTCCGCCGCCAACTTCGTCGCCGAGCTGTACCGGAAGGCCGGCCTGCCGGACGGCGTGTTCAACGTCGTGCACGGCGGCAAGGACGCCGTCGACGCGATCCTCGCCCACCCGGGCATCGAGGCCGTCTCGTTCGTCGGCTCCACCCCCATCGCCAAGTACGTCCACGAGCAGGCGACTTCGCACGGCAAGCGGGTGCAGGCCCTCGGCGGCGCCAAGAACCACGCCGTCGTCCTGCCCGACGCCGACCTGGAGTTCGCCGCCAACCACATCACCGCCGGCGCCTACGGCTCCGCGGGCGAGCGCTGCATGGCGGTGTCGGTCGCCGTCGCCGTGGGTGACGCGGCGGACGCGCTGGTCGCCGTCCTGGAGCGCAAGGCGAACGAGGTGAAGGTCGGCCCCGGTGACGCGCCCGGCACCGACATGGGCCCGCTCGTCACCAGGGCCGCGCAGGAGCGGGTGGAGAACGCGGTCGGCACCGCCGCCGCCCAGGGTGCCACCGTGGTCGTGGACGGCCGCGGGCTGAAGGTCGACGGCCACGAAGAGGGCTTCTTCACCGGCCCCTCCCTCCTCGACCACGTCACCACCGAGATGGACGCCTACCAGGAGGAGCTGTTCGGCCCGGTCCTCGCGATCGTCCGCGCCGACAGCCTCGACCAGGCCATCGACCTCATCAACGCCAACCCCTACGGCAACGGCACCGCCCTGTTCACCGGCTCCGGCGAGGCCGCCCGCCGCTTCCAGCGCCGGATCAAGGTCGGCATGATCGGCATCAACGTCCCCGTCCCGGTCCCGATGTCGTACTACTCCTTCGGCGGCTGGAAGGACTCCCTCATCGGCGACTCCCCCGTCCACGGCCCCGAGGGCATCCGCTTCTACACCCGCCCGAAGGTGGTCACCACCCGCTGGCCGCAGCCCGCCCAGCAGGTCACCGCCGGCTTCACCTTCCCCACCTCCAGCTGACCGTAACCGAGGAGCCGGAACCCGGGGCCGGCTGGATCGGTCAGGAACACATGCGGCGGCTCACGGAGAGCGCGACCGGCGCCCGGCTGACCGCGCTCACCGACATCGACACCGCGCGCGGAGGAGGCGGCGCGGCCCGGGTGGGCTCCCGGGTGTTCGCGGACGGGGCCGGGCTGATCGCGGCGGACGACGTGGACGCCGTACTCGTCACCTCCTGGGGCCCCACCCACGCCGAGCACGTGCTGAGCGCGATCGCCGCCGGGAAGCCCGTGTCCTGCGAGAAGCCGCTGCCCACCACCGCGGAGGACCGTCTGCGCATCGTCGACGCGGAGCGCGCGCACGGCCGCAGGCTCGTCCCGCGAGCCGCCTTCCGGTCACGGTGAACCATCGCGGTGAAGTACACCCAGTACCGGCCCGCGTGGAAGCGGATGGCCCCGGCCCACGCGCCACGGCCGAAGCGGTTCATCCGGTCCCAGTTGAGCAGCGGTCCGATGCGGGTGAGATCGTCGACCACGCCGCCGATCGTCCGCCAGTTGACTTTGTCGCTCACCCACAGCGTGGCCGCCGTGGCCCCGCCCTTGTGCACGGTTGGGACAGTTCAAACGGCAGAGCAGCACTGATCAGGTCCGGCGAAGATCGGCTTCGACTCTCGAACCGGCACTTTAGGTTCACCCAGGATTGAACCGTTCCGATTTTGATGGTGACTCTAGATCTCCTGGCCAACTGGCCCCGCGGTCCGGCGGCGGAGCCATCAGTCCTTCGGTGGCGCCGTGCTCTCCCGTACGGTGAGGGTCGTCGCGATCTCCAGCCCGGTCTGGGGTGCCTGCTCACCGCGGCCGAGGGTCAGTGCGAGTTCGGTCGCCGCGATGGCCATCTCGGTCAGCGGCTGGTGGACGGTGGTCAATGGCGGGTCCACCCAGGAGACCGCCGGCAGGTCGTCGAACCCGACCACGCTCAGGTCGTCGGGGATGCGCAGGCCGGCTTCGCGCGCGGCCTGGTAGACCCCGAGCGCCAGAAGGTCGTTCGCGGCGAAGATCGCGGTGGGGCGGTCGGGCCGGGACAGCAGGTCGCACGCCGCGGTGTAGCCGTCCTCCCGGGTGAGCTTGGCGTGGACCACGAGGTCCGGATCGGCCGGCAGACCGGCGGCCTGCAACGCCGAGCGGTAGCCGTCCAGCCGGGCAACGCAGCACAGCACGTCCTGCGGCCCGCTGATCATCGCGATGCGGCGATGGCCCAGCTCGGTCAGGTGGCGGGTCGCGGCCCGGCCGCCGGACCAGTTGGTGGCGCCGACGAAGGGGACGTCGTCCGGCAGTTCACGGGTCGGATCGAAGACGACGAACGGAATGCCCTTCGCCTGGAGCTGCTCGCGCTCGGCCTCGGAGAGCTGCGCCACCGACAGCACGCAGTTCGGGCGGCGCGCCACGGTGTCGTCCCAGGCTGGAGCGGGTGAGTCGTGCAGGCCGAAGCGCGAGACCATCAGCCCCACGCGGTGCTTGCTGGCCACCCGCTCCACGCCCCGGATGATCTCCACGGCCCACATGCTCTCCAGCTCGCGGAACACCAACTCCACCACGTTGTTGCGGTTGGCCCCCGAAAGCTTGCGGTAGCCGTACCTGTCGATCAGCTCCTCGACGCGGGCACGGGTGCCGGGCGACACCCCCGACTTGCCGTTGAGCACCTTCGAGACGGTCGGAACCGATACGCCCGCCGACTCGGCGATGTACGCGATCGTCACCGGCCGGGAGGCGTCACCCCCGGGGCGTTCGCCACCATCCGCCAGTCCTTCCGCTGCGTCGTCAGCCAAAGCCGCCTTCCGATCCTTCGCGTCCTCGCCGCCCCCCATGGCCGGCCGAGCGGCCGGCAGGCCTGCCCGACGTGTGCGGCACCTTTGCGGTTGCCGCACAGCCGGACCAGGCACCGGCCCGCATCATATTAGCTCTCTCCGCCCGCAAGCGACGAAACTTTCTGCGGCAGCCCGACGCGGCCCGCCTCGCCGGAGGCCGGGATCGCGCCGCAGGATGCGTGCGGTGGCAGCAGCACGATCCGGTGCATGACCACCGAGCAAGCCGGCGCCACGGTCGGGCCCGGTCGTTCCCGGTCGGCGCGGGCGCGGCCCGCCCCTCGGGGGCGGGCCGCCCGGTCTCAGTCCGCGACTGCGTGGGGTGAGGCGCACCGGAAGGCGGCCAGCCGGAAGTCCCCGTGCAGGGTGAGGTGCAGGTCGTACACGCCGTCCAGCGGTGCGGGGACCTCCTGGGTGACGGTCGTCCACGTGTAGCGGCTGCCGGTGATCGGTACGGGGAGGGCCGCGAGGAGGCGTTCGTCGGCCCTGAGTTCCAAGAGAGCCTCGCCCGGCCCGGTGTCCGCGCGCGCGACCTCGGCTTCCAGGCGGACCGCGGAGGTCAGGTCGGCGGAGCGGAAGAGGGCGGTGGCGGGTCTTGTGGGGTCCGTGGGGGTGATCGCGTCGCCGGTGGTGCGGGTGACGTCGACCAGTGTGAGGTTCTCGTAGTCGTCGAAGTCGGCGGCCCAGGTGCGGTCATCGACAACTGCCCGTGGTCCGGGAGCGGTTCCGGTGACGGTGAGGGGCGCGGTGAGGACGACGTCCTCGGCGGACCGGGCGATGAGGACCTCGTACGTGCCCGGGTCGGTGGTGAAGGCTCCGGTGGTGACGTCCCAGTGGGCGAGCTGTTCGGCGGTCAGGTGGAAGGTGACCTCCTGGCTTTCGCCCGGGGCGAGACGGACCTTGGCAAAGTCGGCGAGCCACAGCCGGGGCGCCTCATAGCGGGCGTCCGTCGCGCGGACGTAGAGCTGGACGACTTCGCTTCCGGGGCGGGTGCCGGTGTCAGTGAGGGTGACCGAGATGTCGACCGTGCCGTCGGGGTCGATGGACGCTGCGGACAGGCGCAGGTCGTGGTACGTGAAGTCGGTGTAGGACAGACCGTGGCCGAAGGGGTAGAGGGGTGGGGTGCGGTGGTACTGGTAGGTCCAGCCGGCTTTGACGATGTCGTAGTCGAGTGGGTGGGGGAGCTCGTCCTCGCCCCGGTACCAGGTTTGGGGCAGGCGCCCGGAGGGGTCGGTTTCGCCGAGCAGGACGGCGGCCAGCCCGTGGCCGGCCTCCTGTCCCGCGTGTGAGGTCCACAGTACGGCGGGCAGGTGCGTGTCGGCCCAGTCCAGGGCGTAGGGGTAGCTGCTCATGACGACCAGCGCGGTCTGGGGGCGGACGGCGGCGACCGCCCGCAGCAGCTCCTGCTGTCCTTCGGGCAGTGCGGTATTCGCCCGGTCCTGGGTCTCGCGGCCGCCGATCAGGGGGTGGTTGCCGAGGACGACGACGGCGACGTCGGCGCTCTGGGCGGCGGTCCGTGCTTCGGCGGTGCCGTCGCGGAGCAGTTCGCGGTGGAAGGTTTCGGCGGCCTGCGGGGTCTTGGCCGTCATCCTCACCGCGCCGTCGGCGGGGTCGATGGCGGCGTAGCGGCCGGTGAGGACGTTGCGCAGCAGCACGGCGTCGGGGCCGCCGGCAGGGTCGGGTTCCAGGCGGAACGTTTCGTGGATGAACCAGGACTTGAGCTGTTGCTGGTCGGCTTCCAGGTGGCCGTCGTCCTTGACACTCAGGTAGCGGCCGGTGTCGGCATCGCGCAGTGTCAGTGCGCCTTCGCCCCAGTCAGCGGTGTCGAAGGAGGTCTTGCCCAGCAGTTCGCCGGTGGTGCGCGAGCGCAGGGCGATACGGTCGCAGCCCTCGACCCGGACCACTTGTCCGCCCTGATCGGCGAGTGCTGCTTCCAGCCCTGCGGCGGCGGTGACCTGGTAGGGCAGAGTGCCGCTGTACCAGTCCTCGAACAGGGTGTCGGACAGCGGGCCGATGACGGCGATCGTCGGGGTGCGGGCTGCGTCCAGGGGCAGCAGTCCGTCGTTCTTGAGCAGCACCACCGACTCGGTCGCGGCGAGCCGGGCCAGCTCGCGGTGGCGGGGGTGGTCGATGACGTCGGGGCCGATGTCGGCGTAGGGATCGAGGTGCTGGTCGAACTCGCCGAGCCGGAAACGCAGTTCGAGTTGCCGCCGTACGGCGCGGTCGACGTCGTCCTCGGCGATCAGGGATCGCTCGATGGCCTGGCGCAGCCAGCCGGTGACGGTAGCGCTGTCCTGTTCGTGGTCGGTGAAGCTGTCGATGCCGGCCTTGAGGGCGGCGGCGAAGGCCTGGGGGTGGTCGTCGAAGTAGTGCTCGGGGTCGACGAGGTTGCAGGGTGCTTCGGCGTCGCTGACCACGAACAGCTCGTGGCCGGTGGCGACGGCCCAGCGCCGCAGTTCGTCCTCGATGAGCGGGCTGACGTGGCACGGGCGGCCGTTGACCAGGTTGTAGGCGGCCATGGCGCCGGTGGCCGCGCCGGAGGCGACGACGGGTCGGAACGCGGCCAGGTCGTATTCGTGCAGTACGCGCGGGCGCAGCCCGGAGGATGTGGTGCAGCGGTCGTCCTCGTTGTTGTAGGCGAGGAAGTGCTTGAGGACGGGGGCGGCGCGCAGGTAGTGCGGGTGGTCGCCGGCCAGGCCCCGGCAGTAGGCAGTACCCAGCCGCGCGGTGTGCACGGGGTCTTCGGAGTAGCCCTCCTCGTTGCGGCCCCAGCGCGGGTCGCGCAGCGGGTTCACCACCGGGGCCCACGCCTGCAGGCTGTTGGTGCCCGGGCCGGAGGCGGGCGGGCGGTGGTGGTGGAAGGCGCGCAGCTCGACCGAGACGGCTTCGGCAACCCGGTGCACCAGTTCCTCGTCCCAGGTCGCGCCCAGCCCCACCGCCTGCGGGAAGACGGTCGCCTCGCCCAGCCAGGCCACGCCGTGCAGCGCCTCGGTCCCGGTGCGGAACGCCGCGACGCCCAGCCGCGGCACCGCGGGAGCGTACTGGTGCAGCATCGCGAGCTTTTCGTCGAGGGCGAGTCGTTCGAGCAAGTCGCCGACACGCGTCCGCAAGGACAGCGCCGGGTCCTGGAACGGAAAGTTTTCGACAGCGGAGAGGGATGGCGGACTCACGCAGCTGACCCCTAGCAAGTGGGATGGAACAGAAGGCGAAGCGCATCGACGCTGCCACGCGGCCGTCCGGGCTGTCAACGAAAGCGGAAACGGTTTTTTCCTTCTGTTTCTCCTCTTGTCTGGCAGGAGAACGGTCGATACGGTCGCCGCCAATCGTCTAAGCGCTTCGACGCTTTCAGGGGAAGGGCCGCCTCCACATGAGCAGTCAGCTGAATCGCAGAACCTTCGTCAGTACGGCCGCGTCGGTCGCGGGAGCCGCCGCCATGGCGCCGCTGCTGTCCGCCTGCGGAGGCGGCTCGCACCAGAAGACCGGTGCGAACACCAAGGCGGGTCTGAAGGCGGCGCTGCCGGCCTACGTGCCCAGCGCGGCCGTGAAGCCGGACATCCCGTCCGTGTCGGGTGGCGGCAACGGGGCGGCGACCGACCCCGCGTTCCTGCACTACCCCACTGACCAGGTCGCGACGGTCTCCGGAGTACCGGGCAAGGGCGGCAGCTACACCGCGGTCACCCCGTTGTGGGGGACCATCCCCCCCGCGGGGAACTCCTTCTATCAGGCCATGAACAAGGCCCTCGGCGTCGACCTCACCGTCAAGCCGGCCGATGGCAACAACTACAACACCATCGTCCCCACCATGACCGCCGCGCGCCGCCTGCCCGACTGGATCCAGCTGCCGGCCTGGTGGAACAACGCCTTCAACACCGGCGAACTGGCCGGGACCCAACTCGCGGACCTCACCCCCTACCTGGGCGGCGGCAAGGTCAAGGAGTACCCGAACCTCGCCGCCCTGCCCACCGGCGCCTGGCAGACCTGCGCGTGGGGCGACAAGATCTACGGAATCCCCTGCTTCTCCACCAACTTCGGGCTCGCCGGCGCCATCTTCTACCGCCGTGACAGCCTGGAGGCCAAGGGAATCACCGCGGACCAGGTCAAGTCCGCCGACGACCTGTGGAAGCTGGGCAAGGAGCTGACCGACGCCAAGCGCGGTGTGTGGGCCTTCGACGATGTGTGGACCTACCTCTCCCTCTTCTGGGGCGTGCCGCAGCAGTGGAAGCTGGTGGACGGCAAGCTGGTCCACAAGTACGAGCTGCCGGAGTTCCTGGAGGCCATGGACTGGCACTACCGCCTGGCGAAGTCCGGCTTCATGCACCCCGACGCGCTGGCGGGGAACAACGCCGGCCAGGGCACCCGGTTCTACTCCGGAAAGGTGCTGATCGCCGGCGGGGGCCTCGGCGCGTGGAACCTTGCCGACTACCAGTCGGGCACCGCCGCGGACAAGAACTACCGCCGCGGCTCGTTCAACGTCTTCGCCGCCGACGGCAAGAGCACCCCGAGCATCTTCCTGGGTCCCTCCGCCAGCATGATCAGCTACCTGAACAAGCGCCTGAAGCCGGCCCAGATCGAGGAACTGCTGTCGGTGGCCAACTACCTGGCCGCGCCCTACGGCACGCGCGAGTACACCATGGTCAACTACGGTGTCGAGGGCGTCCACCACACGATGAACAACGGTGTGCCGACGGCGACCAAGGAGGGCCAGAAGTTCGTCCAGGCGACCACCTACCCCTTCCTGGCCTCGCCGACCTCCGTGATCAGCAACCAGGGCGCCGACGTCGTCACCAAGGACTACACCGCCTGGGCGGCCGCGAACGTGAAGTACGGGTACAAGCCGCTGTTCTGGAACGTGAACATCAGCCTGTCGCAGTCGCTGGCGACTGCCGCCGCCGCGCAGTCGGTGGAGGACACCATCAAGGACTGCTACCACGGCAAGAAGAAGGTCTCCGACGTCCAGGCGGCCATCTCCAGCTGGAAGTCCAGCAGTGGTGACCGCCTGACGCGCTGGATGACCACGAACGTCCTGGACAAGGTCGGGACCGGCCAGTGAGCGTCCAGCAGTCGCAGGACACGGGACGCCCTGTGCGGCTGAACTGGCGGATGAGGATACGGCGCGACAAGACGCTGCTCATGATGACCGTGCCCTCGATCGCGCTGCTGCTGGTCTTCAACTACGCGCCGCTGTTCGGCCTGGCCACCGCGTTCCAGGACTACGACCCGCTGATCGGGGTCTGGCACAGCCAGTGGGTGGGATTCGACCAGTTCCGCCAGCTGTTCCACGACCCGCAGTTCTGGGACTCGCTGAAGAACACGATCTACCTCAGTTTCGTCCAGCTGATCCTGTTCTTCCCGATCCCCATCGTGCTGGCCCTGCTGCTGAACACGGTGCTCAGCATGCGGGTGCGCAACTTCATCCAGTCCGTGGTCTACCTGCCGCACTTCTTCTCGTGGGTGCTCACGATCACCATCTTCCAGCAGATGCTCGGCGGCGCGGGCCTGCTCAACCAGTACCTGCGCTCGCACGACATGAGCACGTGGGACATCATGACCAACCCGCACACTTTCGCCCTGCTGGTCACCGGCCAGGCGGTGTGGAAGGAGGCCGGCTGGGGGATCATCGTCTTCCTGGCCGCACTGGCCGGCATCAACAGCGAGCTGTACGAGGCCGCCGCAGCCGACGGCGCGGGGCGCTGGCGGCGGATGTGGCACATCACCCTGCCCGGCATGCGCGGAGTGATCGTGCTGATGCTGGTCCTGCGGCTGGGCAACGCGCTGTCGGTGGGCTTCGAGCAGTTCCTGATCCAGCGTGACGCGGTGGGCCACTCGTCCGCGGACGTGCTGGACACCTTCTCCTTCTACTACGGCATCACCACCAACAACTACAGCTACGGAGCGGCTGCCGGGCTGTTCAAGAGCGTGATCTCACTGCTGCTCATCTGGGGTGCCAACAAGCTGGCGCACGCCTTCGGCGAAGACGGGTTGTACCGCAAATGACCAACACACTCACCATCAGCCCCACCCGCGCCGGAGCGGCGGCTCAGGCCCGCCACAGCAGGGCCGGATCGGCACGCCCGCCGTGGGAGGAACAGCCCAGCGTCGTCGGACGGACCGTCAAGGGACTGACCCTGAGCGGGGTCGTCGCGGTGGTGTTGGTCCCCATCTGGATCATCTTGGTGACCAGCTTCTCCACTCCCGGGGCGATCAACCGGGCCGGAGGCCTGGTGATCTGGCCGGACGGCCTGACCGTGGAGCCGTACCGCGAGATGCTATCCGACCCGACCGTGCGGACCTCGCTGCTGGTGAGCCTGGGCATCACCCTGATCGGCACCGCGGTCTCGATGGCCGTGTCGGTCATGTGCGCCTACGGCCTGTCCCGGCCCCGCTCCTTCGCACACCGCTTCCTGCTGTTGCTGCTGATCGTCACGATGTTCGTCAACGGCGGCCTGATCCCCACCTTCCTGGTCGTCACCGACCTCGGCGGCTACGGCAAGTACTGGGCACTGATCCTGCCCAGCGCGGTCTCGGTGTTCAACATCCTGGTCCTGCGCGCCTTCTACTCCGAGACCTCCGGCGAGCTCATCGACGCGGCCCGGCTCGACGGCGCAGGCGACTGGCGGATCCTGTGGTCCGTCGTCCTGCCCACCTCGCGCGCCGTGACCGCCGTGGTCGCCCTCTTCTACGCAGTGGGCTACTGGAACGCCTTCTTCAACGTGATGCTCTACATGCCCACCGACAGCCAGAAGTGGCCGCTGCAGTACGTCCTGCTCACCTACGTCAACCGCGGCGTCGGCCTGCCTGGCTCGGTCAACGCCGGCTTCGGAAGCGCCCACGCCCAAACCGCACCGCTGTCCCTGCAGATGGCGGTCGTGGTACTGACCCTGGTCCCGCTCCTGATCGTCTACCCGTTCGTCCAGAAGCACTTCCGCACCGGCGTGCTGACCGGCGCGATCAAGGGCTGACGTGATCGGCCGCCGTACCACCCCGCGGACCGGAAGCGGCTCCGCGCGCCCAACCCCGCCGCGTGGCAGGGGCCGCTTCCCACATCCGAGGAAATGGGAGCAGGACACCACGATGGTGACCATCGCCGACGTAGCCCGGCATGCCGGCGTGTCGACCAGCACTGTCAGCTACGTCTTCAGCGGCAAGCGCACGATCTCCGCCGCGACCCGGCACCGTGTCGAGCGTTCCGTCACCGAACTCGGCTACCACCCCAACGCCGGTGCCAGAGCGCTGGCCGGACGCCGCTCGTACGTCCTGGCCCTGGTCGTGCCGCTGCGCACCGACGTCTACGTCCCGATCATGATGGAGATCGCCATCTCCGTCACCGTCCAGGCCCGCAGGCACGGCTACGACACCCTGCTGATCACCAACGGCGAAGGCCCCGAAGGCGTGCAACGGGTCGCCGCCAGCGGACTGGCCGACGGGGTGATCCTCATGGACGTCCAACTCGACGACGCCCGCATCCCCCTCGTCCGCGGCCAGCGCACCCAGGCCGCCCTGATCGGCCTGCCCGACGACCCCAGCGGCCTCTCCTGCGTCGACCACGACTTCGCCACCGCCGGGGCACTGTGCGCGGACCACCTCGCCAACCTCGGCCACCACGAGATCGCCTTCATCGGCTACGGCCCGGGCATCTACCAGCGCCGCGCCGCATACGCCGAGCGCACCCTGGCCGGATTCCGCGAACGAGCCGCACAACGCGGCCTGCGCTTCCTGCACCGCCCCTGCGAGGGCACCTACGAAAGCACGGCCGGGACCGTCACCCGCATCCTCGGCGACCGGCCCGGCACCACCGGCTTCGTCGTGCAGAACGAGGCGGCGATCGGACCCCTGCTCAACCTGCTGCGAACCAGCGGACGCACCGTCCCCGAGGACGCCTCCGTCGTCGCCCTGTGCCCGGCACACCTGGCCGAACAGTACGTGCCGACCCTCACCGCCGTGACCGGCCCGGCCGGGAAACTCGGCCAAGTGGCCGTCGAACAGCTCATGCGCCGGATGACCGCGGCCGAACGCGGCGAACAACCGCCCGACGAACGCGTCCTGCTGACACCGACCCTGACCGTCCGCCAGAGCACCGGCCCCGCGCCGCGGTAGCACCGGCACCGGCCCGAACCCGGCCCACCGCACTCGCGCGGTGCCGGTCGAGCGCGCCCGCGGCAGCAAGCTTTCCCCTGCCCCGGACTTGAGGAGAAGCCCTGTATGTCCCCGCACTTTCGCGACCTTCACCCCCCTGTGGGACCAGGGGCTCCCGCTGTCCCGCCCGCACGCCCGCACGGCTTGCGTGGCCCCGAGCGGACGCCCGAGCCGGCGATGACCGGCCTGGACAACGCGGTCTGGTCGTACGGCGAGGAGGCGTACCCGATCCCGCGCCACTACCTGCACGTGCGCGAGCGGCCGCCTGTCCGCGACGCCGCGGATGCCGGGGCGGAGGTGGCGCTGTGACCGCCACGCCGACCCACCAGACCCTCAGCTGGGGCCACGACGCGTTGCGGCTCGACCTGCGCATTGCCGCCGACGGCACCACCCGACTCGGCCTGGGCGCGCCCTCCGACCCGTCCTGGGACGGCGCGCTGCCGCTGGTCGAGGTCACCGCCACCGGCCACGGCCGGTTCTGGTCCAGCCACCGCCTGGTGGACAGCGCCCTCGGCACGCGGCTGCGGCACCGCGCGCACCACGTCACCCGCGAGGGCGGGTGGCATGTGCTCACCGTGGCGCTTCACGACCCGGACACCGGGCTGGTCGCCGAGGTGGTGTACCGGTCCCCGGACGGCGTGCCGGCCCTGCGCGCCGAGGTGACGCTGCGCAACGAGGGCACCGGCACCCTGCACCTCGAGTCGGTGACCTCGCTGGCCCTCGGCGGCATCACCGACGTCGACCTGGACACCGCCGACGTGTGGTGGGCCGGCAACGACTGGCTCGCCGAGTTCCGCTGGCAGCGCCGGCCGCTGCGGGCGGCGCTGCCCCAGCTCAGCGGGCGGGTCCGGTACGGGTACGGCAAGGGCTCGGTCGCGCTGGCCGGGCAGGGCACCTGGTCCAGCTGCGGACACCTGCCGATGGGCGCGCTGTCCGACCGCGCGTCCGGCCGCGCCTGGGTGTGGCAGGTCGAGCACAACGGCGGCGGCTGGCGCTGGGACTGCGGCGAACGGCACGACACCGCCTACCTGGCGCTGTCCGGCCCCACCGACGGCGACCACGGCTGGCGGCACCCGCTGGAACCGGGCGGCGAGTTCCACGCGGTGCCGGTGTCGGTGGCGCTCGGCGACCGGCTGGACGACGCGTTCGGCGCGCTGAGCAGCTACCGCCGCGCGACCCGCCGCCCGCACCCGGACCACGAGAACCTTCCGGTGATCTTCAACGACTACATGAACTGCCTGATGGGCGACCCGACGACCGAGAAGCTGCTGCCGCTGGTGGACGCCGCCGCGGACGCCGGCGCGGAGTACTTCGTGATCGACGCCGGCTGGTACGACGACAGCGCCGGCTGGTGGGACAGCGTCGGCGAGTGGGAACCGTCCACCACCCGGTTCCCCGGTCCACGCGGCATCCACGAGGTGCTGGACCGGATCCGCGAGCGCGGCATGGTGCCCGGCCTGTGGCTGGAGCCCGAGGTGGTCGGGGTGCGCAGCCCGATCGCCACGGCGCTGCCGGACGAGGCGTTCTTCCGCCGCGACGGCGTGCGGGTGGTGGAGACCGGGCGGTACCAGCTCGACCTCCGGCACCCGGCCGCCCGCGCCCACCTGGACGCCGTGGTGGACCGACTGGTGGGCGACTGGGGCGTCGGCTACCTGAAGCTGGACCACAACATCGACGCCGGCACCGGAACCTCCGGCCACCCCGCCGAGGTCCCGGCGGCCGGGGCGCTCGGCCACCACCGGGCGCACCTGGCCTGGCTGGACGGCGTGCTGGACCGGCACCCGCACCTGGTGCTGGAGGACTGCGCGTCCGGCGGCATGCGCGCGGACCACGCGTTGCTGTCCCGGATGCAGCTGCTGTCCACCAGCGACCAGCAGAACCTGCTGCTCTACGCGCCGATCGCGGCTGCCGCGCCGACCGCCGTCACCCCCGAGCAGGGCGCCGTGTGGGCCTACCCGCAGCCTGAGGACACCCTGGAGGAGGTGGCGTTCACGCTGGTGAGCGCGCTGCTCGGGCGGATCCACCTGTCCGGGCCGCTGGCCGGCCTGGGACCGGAGGCGCGCGCCCTGGTGCACCAGGCGGTGGCGGTCTACCGCGACCTTCGCACCGACCTTCCGGGCGCGCTGCCGATATGGCCGCTGGGCCTGCCGGCCTGGGACGACCCCTGGGCGGCGCTGGCCCTGCGCACCCCGACCACCACCTATCTGACCGCATGGCGCCGCCCCGGCGCCGCCCCGACCACCACCCTGCACCTGCCGCACCTGCTGGACACCCCGGCAGTCACGACACCGATCTTCCCTGCCAACACGCGCGCCACCACCTCCTGGAACCCCGGTGCGGCGGAACTCACGCTGGCCCTGCCCGCGGTTCCGTCGGCCGTCCTGCTCCGCCTGAGCTGACCCGCGCCCACCCCTGAACCGACCCGCCCCACCTCCCGGGGCCGCCCCACAGTGCGATGAGGGCTCCACCCCCCACCCCTGCCTGCCGTGCCTGAGCGCACGGCTGGAAACCCGCCGTTCCGCAGACGGGAGCACCACATCCCTGCTCGAACACGACCCAATGGAGGGTTTCGTGAAACGGTTCCTGCGCGCCGGACGCGATCGCCTGCTCGCCCTGGCCGCCGCTACGACGTTCACCGCCGCCGCCCTGTCCGTCGGCGCGTTCACCGCCGCCGCCCCGGCCGCCGCCGCCACCTCCGCGACGGTGACGGTCGACAGCACCCACTGGCTGGCGAACTACTCGTCCACCACCCCCGGCCTGAACACCCAGGTCTACGACGCCAACATGAACCGCTCGGACATCCCCGGCCTGCTCAACAACGCCGGTATCGGGATGATGCGCTACCCGGGCGGCAGCTACGCCGACGTCTACCACTGGCAGACCAACACCGCCGACGGCAACTACGTCGCCCCGAACACCGACTTCGACACGTTCATGGGCACCGTCCGGGCGGCGAACACACAGCCGATCATCACCGCGGACTACGGGTCGGGCACGCCGCAGGAGGCGGCGGACTGGGTGCGGTACGCCAACATCACCAAGGGCTACGGCGTCAAGTACTGGGAGATCGGCAACGAGATCCCCGGCAACGGCGAGTACGGCGCGCAATGGGAGACGGACAAGCACTCCAGCCACAGCGCCACCACCTACGCCACCAACCTCCTGCAGTTCGTCTCGGCGATGAAGGCGGTCGACCCCAGCATCAAGATCGGGGCGGTACTCACCACACCCGGTAGCTGGCCCGACGGCATCGTCGGCCCCGGCGACACCCAGGACTGGAACCACACGGTCCTGTCGATCGCCGGTCCGAAGATCGACTTCGTGATCGTGCACGACTACCCGACCAGCACCAGCGAAGCCGACCTGCTGGCCAAGCCGCAGACCAACGTGCCGACCATGGCCGGCACGGTGCGGTCGCTGATCAACCAGTACGCCGGCAGCAACGCGCCGAACGTGAGCATCGCCATCACCGAGACGAACGTCGACAAGTACAAGGACACCGCCCCGAACGGGCTGTTCGCCCCGGACCAGATGCTGACCTGGGCGGAGCACGGCGCGTTCACCGTCGACTACTGGGCCATGCACAACGGCACCGACTGCTCCCACGTGACCACAGTGGACGGTGCCACCGACTACGACGAAGGGGGCGTGCTGGCCAGCGGCCCGTCCTGCGAGCCGCCGCTGGACACCCCGTTCGCGCCCTACTACGGCATCTCGATGATCAGCAAGCTGGCCCAGTCCGGCGACTCGCTGATCCAGGCCAGCAGTTCCACCTCGCTGATCTCCGCGCACGCGGTGCACCGCGGCAACGGCGACGTGAACGTCATGCTGATCAACAAGGATCCGAACAACAGCACCACGGTGTCCCTGTCCTACAACGGGTTCACGCCGTCCTCGGCCGCCCCGACCGTGTACACCTACCTGAAGAACGCCACCTCGATCACGTCGTCCACCACCGGCAGCGGCACCACCCAGACCGTCCCCGCGTACTCGGTGGTCGTGGTGCAGATGCACCCGAGCAGTGGCGGTGACACCGGCGGATCCTCCGGCGCGCTGCACGCCGTCGGCTCGGGCAAGTGCCTGGACATCGCCAACAGCAGCACAACCGCCGGGACGCAGGCCCAGATCTGGGACTGCAACAGCGGTACGGCCCAGACCTTGACGCGCACCTCCGCCAAGGAGTTCCGCCTCTACGCCAACACCTCCACCCCGATGTGCCTGGACGACTACGGCAAGGGCACGACCAACGGCACCGCCGCCGTGATCTGGCAGTGCAACGGCGGCACCAACCAGCAGTGGAACGTCAACTCCAACGGCACGATCACCAACGTGCTGACGGGGCTGTGCCTGGACGTGAACGGGTACGGCACCGCGAACGGCACCAAGGTGCAGCTCTGGGCCTGCGGCTCGAACCAGAGCAACCAGCAGTGGACGTTCGGCTGACACGAGTCGGCTGAACCGCACCGGGCGGCCCGGCGCCTCGCCGGGCCCCCACGTCGAACGACGACCGGAACAGGGCCGACGGCCCCCGAGAGGAACAAGCGTGTCCGACCAGCACCAGGCGACAGCCACCGTCAGCAACCCGATCATCCCCGGGTTCCACCCCGACCCCACGGTGTGCCGGGTCGGCGACGACTACTACCTCGCCTGCTCCAGCTTCGAGTACTTCCCGGGCGTGCCGATCTTCCACAGCCGCGACCTGGTGCACTGGACGCAGATCGGCAACGTGCTGGACCGGCCCGAGCAGTTGGTCCTGCCACTGGACTCGCCGTCCTCCGCCGGTGTCTACGCGCCCACCCTGCGCTACCACGACGGCCGCTTCCACCTGATCGTCACCAACGTCAGCGGCCACGGAAACCTGCTGGTCACCGCCACCGACCCGGCCGGCCCGTGGTCCGACCCCATCCTGCTGCCGGACGTGCCCCGCATCGACCCGGACCTCGCCTGGGACGAGGACGGCACCTGCTGGTGCACCTCCGCCGGGGTCCAGCAGGTTCAGCTCGACCCGGCCACCGGGAAGGTGATCGGCGAGCCGCGCCGGATCTGGTCCGGCAGCCCCGGCTCCAGCTACCCCGAGGCCCCGCACCTCTACCACATCGGCGACTACTGGTATCTGCTGATCGCCGAGGGCGGCACCGAACGCGGGCACTCCGCCTCGATCGCCCGCGGGACCTCGCCGAACGGGCCGTTCGAGCCGTGCCCGCACAACCCGATCCTCACCCACCGCGGCATCCAGCACCCGGTGCAGAACACCGGCCACGCCGACCTGGTGCAGGGCCCGGACGGCTCCTGGTGGCTGGTGCTGCTGGGCGTTCGGCCGCAGGGCTCCACCCCCGGCTGGCACGGGCTCGGCCGGGAGACCTTCCTCTCCCCGGTGACCTGGGTGGACGGCTGGCCGGTGGCCGGCTCGCCGGACCTCGCGCTGCCCGCGCCGAACTGGCCGCTGCAGTCCGCGACCGCACCCGCGCGGGACGACTTCGACGCCGAGCCGCTGGCCCCGCAGTGGATCTCGCTGCGCGACCGCCCGGCCGAGCTGATCACCACCCGGGAGCGGCCCGGCTGGCTGACGCTGCGCGCCCGGGGCGCCTCGATGGACGAGAAGGACGTGGTGTTCGTCGGCCGCCGCCAGCAGCACCTGACGTGCCGCAGCCGCGCCCTGCTGGACCCCGCCGAGGGCGCCGGCGGCCTGGCCGTGCGCCTGGACGAGCGGCACCACTACGAGGTGGAGGTCACCGACGGCGAGGTGCGCGCGGTCGCCCGGGTCGGCGGGCTGCGCAGCGTGCTCGGCTCGCGTCCCGCTCCGGACGGCCCGGTGGTGCTTCGCGTGGACATCGCCCCGCCGCAGGACCTGGGCCTGGGCACCGGACCGGACCTCGTCACGCTCGGTGTCGAGGAGCCGGACGGCACGTTCACCGCGCTGGGCGCGCTGGACGGCCGGTACGTATCCACCGAGGTGGCCGGCGGCTTCACCGGTCGCGTCATCGGCGTCTACGCGGCCGCCGGAACCGTCCACGTCGACTGGTTCGACTACGAGCAGATCGGCTGAGCAACGACATCCGCTCCGGCCTGACGGGGGGCACCCGTCCCCAGAACCTGTGCACGGCAACCGCGTGCACGAGGAAATCCCGACGATCGAGAGGCACCGAACATGACCGGAACAGCACGCCCAGGGAGAGCCGGCTGGCGGCTGTGGCTGCTGGCGAGCCTGCCCCTGGCCTTGGTCACCACGATTGGTGTGGGCAGCACCCCTGCCCTGGCCGGCACCACCGCCAACACCACCGCGGACGCGGACGCCACCACCAGCGCGCAATCCGTGGTCGCGGCGATGCAGCCGAGCTGGAACCTGGGCAACACCCTCGACGCCTTCCCGACCGAGACGTCCTGGGGCAACCCGCTGACCACCAAGGCGGTGTTCGACACCGTCCGGGCGGCCGGGTACCGCAGCGTGCGGATCCCGGTCACCTGGAGCAGCGCCCAGGACACCACCGCGCCCTACACGATCGACCCGACGTACATGGCGCGGGTCAAGGAGGTCGTGGACATGGCCCTCTCGGACGGCCTGTACGTGGACCTGAACGTCCACCACGACTCGTGGCAGTGGATCAAGAACATCACCACCGCCGACCACGATGCGGTGCTCGCCCGGTTCGACTCGACCTGGCAGCAGATCGCGGCGGCGTTCAAGGACGAGCCGCGCAAGCTGCTGTTCGAGAGCGTCAACGAGCCGCAGTTCAGCGACAACGCCACCGATGCGCAGAAGACCCAGGCGATGGACGAGCTGAACACCTCGTTCCACACCATCGTGCGGCAGTCCGGCGGCCGTAACGCGACCCGCGTCCTGCTGCTGCCCGACCAGAACACCAGCCCGACCCCGCAGAAGATGGGCGAGCTGTACACGACGATCACCAGGCTGCACGACCCGAACCTCGGGGCGACCGTGCACTACTACAGCTTCTGGCCGTTCTCGGTGAACAACGGCGGCTTCACCACCTACAACCAGCAGACCCAGCAGGACCTGATCGACGACTTCACCGCGGTGCACGACGTCTTCGTGGCCAAGGGCATCCCGGTGTACCTGGGCGAGTACGGCACGCTGTCCTACCCGGACTTCACCAAGCCCGACCAGATCGAGCGGGGCGAGGCGTTCAAGTACTTCGAGCAGCTCGGCTACGAGGCGCGGATAAACGGCATCACCACCTCGCTGTGGGACGCCGGCTCGTTCCTCAACCGCAACACCCTCCAATGGCGCGACCCCGAACTGGTCGCGCTGATCAGGGCGAGCTGGCACACCCGCTCCGGCACCGCGTCCACCGACCAGGTGTTCCTGCCGAAGTCCGCGCCGGTCGCCGCGCACACCGTCACCCTCAACCTGAACGGCCTGTCGTTCCGCGGCCTGTGGCAGGGCGACACCCGGCTGCGTCCCGGGGTTGACTACGCCGTGTCCGGCGACCAGCTCACGCTGACCCCCTCGCTGCTCACCCGGCTGGGCGGCGACCGGGCGTACGGCGAGAACGCCACCTTCGAGGCGCGGTTCTCCCGGGGCGTGCCGTGGACGTTCCACGTGATCACCAACGACCTGCCCGTACAGTCCGACGCGACCGGTACGACCAGCTCGTTGACCATCCCCACCCAGTTCACGGGCGACGTGCTGGCCACCATGGAGTCCCGGTACGCGGACGGCACCCCCGCCGGACCCTACTCCTGGACCCCGTACCAGGAGTTCAACACCCACTTCACGCCGGACTACCCGAACGGCGCGATCCGGCTGACCTCCGACTACCTGAAGACCCTCAGCGACGGCGCCACCGTGACCCTGAAGTTCGACTTCTGGAGCGGGGCTTCCGTCGCGTACCACGTGACCAGGTCCGGCGACACGGTCACGGGCACCGTCTCCTGACCACCGGGTGACCGACTCCGGCCCCGTGTGCTCCCACACGGGGCGGGGCGTCAGAAGAACAAGAGGAATCGCCTTGCCGTACAGCATCAGCGCGGATGGCCTGGAACGTCACACCGCCGAAGAGCTTCTTCGTATCGAGCCCTGGGGACCGCACGCGGTTCGGGTTCGGGCCTCCTCCGGGACGGTCGACCCCGCCGCTCCCGGGGCGCTGGGGAGCCCGCCGCCCTCCCCCCACGTCGAAGCGTCCGTTGCGGAAGACGGCTCTGCCCGTCTGGTCAACGGCCGCCTCGCGGTCGAGGCCTTGCCGGACGGTCGGCTGAGGTTCCTGCACGCCGCCTCGGGACGTGAACTCCTCGCAGACAAGACCCCGTACCCCCATCATCCCGGCCCCCGCGTCCATGCGGCCGACGGCCGGACGGAACAGCACTTCGAGGCCTATGGCGGCGAGCGGCTGCACGGCCTCGGGCAGCATCTGCACGGGCTCCTGGACCAGAAAGGCTGTGTGATCGACCTCGTCCAGGGCAACACGGTGGCCGCCATCCCCTTCCTGCACTCCTCGCGCGGCTACGGACTGCTGTGGAACAACCCCGCCACCGGCCGTGCCGAACTGGGCACCGACACCACCCGGTGGGTCGCCGACGCCGGCGGGCGGGTCGACTACTGGATCACCGCCGGTGACACTCCGGCCCAGATCCTGGACGCCTACACCCTGGCCACCGGACGTCCGCCACTCCTGCCCGAGTGGGCGTCCGGTTTCTGGCAGTCCAAACTGCGCTACCGTACCCAGGACGAACTCCTGGCTGTGGCACGGCAGTACAAGGAACGCGGACTGCCGCTGTCCGTCATCGTCTGTGACTTCTTCCACTGGCCCGCGATGGGCGACTGGCGGTTTGAAGCAAGCGAGTGGCCCGATCCCGCCGCGATGGTGGCAGAGCTCTCCGGCCTCGGGGTGAAGCTCGCGGTCTCGGTATGGCCCACCGTCGAGCCCGGCAGTGACACCTTCGACGAGCTGCGCTCGGCCGGATGCCTCGTACGGGACGGCGGCGGCGGCCTGCTCACCTATCACTGGCCCTCCCGTAGCGCCGAGGAGCCGATGCGCCGGATGGCGTACTACGACGCGACCAACTCCCACGCGCGCGCCGCACTGTGGCGACGACTGAGCGACAACTACCTTTCAGCGGGCGTGGCCTGCTTCTGGCTGGACGCCTGCGAACCCGACCTGTCCCGGGATGTCGCCGACCGTGCCGTCTACGCCGCCGGTCCGGCCGCCGAGGCCGCGAACCTCTACCCGCTCCTGCACACCCGAACCGTCGCCGACGGCCTGCGCGCGGCCGGCGAGGACCGGCCGTTGTCCCTGGTCCGCTCTGCGTGGGCGGGCAGCCAGAAGTACGGCGCCGCACTGTGGTCCGGCGACATCCCCACTACCTTCGACTCCCTCGCGCGGCAGATCAGAGCCGGACTGAACGTCGCGATGAGCGGCGTCCCCTGGTGGAACACCGACATCGGCGGCTTCTTCGGCGGCGACCCCGACGACCCCGCCTACCGCGAGCTGCTGATCCGCTGGTTCCAGTACGGCACCTTCAGCCCCGTCATGCGGCTGCACGGGGACCGCGTGCCCAACCACCCGACCTTCTCCACGGACATGACCGGCGGGCCGAACGAGGTCTGGTCCTACGGGGAGCAGGCGTACGGGATCCTTCGGGACCACCTGCTGCTGCGCGAACGCCTGCGCCCCTATGTGACCGTGCTGTCCGAGGACGCCCACCGCACCGGCGCACCGCCCATGCGCCCGCTGTTCTTCGACTTCCCCGAGGACGAACGCGCCTGGGACGTGGACGACCAGTTCCTGCTCGGCCCCGACGTGCTGGTGGCACCCGTCTACCGGGCGGGCGCGCGCACCCGCCCGGTGTACCTGCCCTCCGGCGCCCGCTGGCACGACCCGGCCACCGGACACGTGCTGGAGGGTGGAACGACATCCGACGCTGACGCCCCACTGGAGCGCATACCCGTCTTCGTACGCGAAGGAGCCGCCGTCGCACACGCGTTGCACTGACTTGTGCAGGTGTCGGGACCCGCATCCGTGCGGCCCGCACTTCCTTCAGGACCGCGGCGGTCCGAACGAAGAAAACCCCTTCTCGGCAGATGGAGCAACAGATGGCAGGCTTGCGGATCATGAATAGTGGCGCGGCAGCGCTGACGTTCCACCCACTCCCGGCGGAGGTGCCACGCTCGGCTGCCGGCGCGCCTGCGGTGATCATCATGCCGGGCGGTGGCTACACCTTCCTTGCTCCGCACGAGGGGAAGCCCGTCGCGCAGTGGCTGAACCGGCTCGGATTCGCCGCCTGGGTGCTCGAGTACCCGGTAGGGCCGCAAGACTTTCACCCCGCGCCGCTGGACTCGGCACGGGCGGCGATGCGTGAGGCGCGCTCGCAGGCACCGGGGCTGGGGGTCGACCCGTCGCGCATCGGGGTCCTCGGCTTCTCCGCGGGCGGCCACCTCGCCGCCCACCTCGCCGCCGGCCCGGACACGGCCGACGACGAGCGGCCCGCGTTCGCGGTGCTCTGCTACCCGGCGACGTCATGGCACAACTTCGGCCCCGCCGCAGCCGGCGAACCGGACAGCGACCCGCTCCTCGGCCCCGGCTCGACCCCGGAACAGCGCCGCGCGGTCTCCATCGAGCTGATCGCCGTCCCGCGGACCCCCCCGACCTTCATCTGGCACTGCGCGGACGACGACACCGTCGGGGTCGACCACTCCCTGTCCCTGACCCAGCGCCTGGCCTCCCTGGGGGTCCCGGTCGAACTGCACGTATTCCCCACCGGCGGACACGGCGTGGGACTGGCCCAGGACATGGCGCCCGCCGGCACGTGGACGTCCCTGTGCGCGCAGTGGCTCCGCAGGACGACCAGCCACGAGTAGTTCGTCGGACGCCGCAGCAGCGACCAAGGCCGAACCCGGCGGTGACCGCGGGACCACCTCCAAGTCAACGGATCCGAACAAGAGGCAATACTCGGGTTGATGACTATTTGTCGCGTGTGTTCCTTGGCTCGCGCCGCCGCCCTGCACGATGAACTCGGCGACACACACGCACAGTTACGAGCCAGCCCCGAAGGCGGCTGGAACCTCACGCCGATGCCGGGTGGAGCGGGGGAACTCCACGTGGCATCGGGTTCATCAGCAGCCAGAACTGGCCGCGCCGAGCGACGCCGCGTGCGCCCACGCACCGCGGGGCCGGCTCCGCTGTCCCAATCACCGTGGGGAGCATCAGGATGCGCTCCGCCGAATGGCTCGTCAGGCATCACGCAGACCACCGGCAGCGGTTCGAAGGCCATGGCCTGCCGCACACCGCAAGTGTCCTGCTCCGAGCGGTTCCTCCGCGCCGTGGAACTCGAAGCCTCGCCTGGCAGCAACCACCGACAGCGGCATGAACCTCGGAATCCCCTACCCCCAGGACCGATCGAACGCGGCCCGAGTCACCTGCATCGAGGTGATGCGCCGGCACCTCTGAATGCCCCCGTGATCTTGGTGCCGGCTATCCCTCTTTTGTGCCGACCAAAAATCCTCGTCACACGAGCTGTGACCAGGATCGGTAGTTGGCACTAGGTCACCTTCGCGACCTGCGCTGATGCCAAGTAGCTTCAGCAGCTGGAGACCCGGAATCAGAGAGATAGTTGGCACTTTGGTACACCACAGGTCACGAGGCGTGTCACCGCGGCTGGAGATCGAATACCTGGCAGTCCCAGTCACGACGGTCCCGACCTGAGAGCGTGCCATCCGGTCGATTTCGGTCTGCCCGGTGCCGGTTTCCGGATCGGTGCGGTGCGGTGAGGCAGAGGTCTGCCAGTTGCAATTGCGGTCCGGCTGTCGGCCGTGTCACGGAGGTGTGTGTGACACGTGGTGTCCGGACTGCGGCCTGCACGCGGTCGGGGCGGGCAAGCTGGCACGTGCATTGGTGCGCCAGGCGCACGGTTTCCACGCTGCCGGCCCGTGGGAGTACGCCAACCTGCGGGTCGCCTCCCGGGACTGCCGTTTCACCGCTGAGGAAGTCCCATCCCACCTACCCCTGGACTGGTATGAGAAGTATTTTGCGGACTTCGCCGATCACGTGCCCCACCCAAACCTCTACACCGTCCGCCACCTGCGCCGGGCCGCACCGCTCAAGCTCGTCGAAATGACCGCTGGAGGCTCCTGGCTCCAGTGCGCTCGGGCTCTGGACATCCCGGAAGGCCGAGCCCGCAGTGCGCTCATCAAACTCCGCGGTCAGTTCGGCGAAAGTGACGGGTGGTCCCGCTTCGTGGAAGTCGCCGAACAACTCGCCTGTCATCTCGATCAACTACCCCGACGCGTCAACTACGCGCTCCGTCGACGTACTTTGGCGACCTGGCAGATGCCGCACAGCGACTGGACCGAGCTCTGCGACGGCCTGCCACAGGCGAATCGGCTCACCTCGCGGTACGGCACCATGCTCGGCACCGTGCTCGTCTGGGCCGAAACCACGCAGTCCGACTACCTCTTGTGCCCCCTCTTGCGTGCTCCGCGTACGGCAGGGACGGATCTCACACGCCTGATCGACAAGATCTCCCAACTCCTCACCCCCGCCAACCAGAAAGGCAGGAGCCTCGAATTCCTGCGCAACGTCGCCAAGTACTCCAGAGACCTTGGCGCGCATTGCGACAAGTGACCCCGGTGCGCAGGTCGACACCGTGGTCGAGGTGGGGGGGTAGGGCTTGGCCCATGGCTTCGCCGACGGTGCGGTCGCCCCAGGCCGAAGACCGGGTCCCAGCCGTCGGTGCCTGCCGCGTACTTCGAGGCGATGCAGTCTGCTGCGTCCACGGATTGACGAACGACTCCAGCCTGGCCATGCGGATGGCACCACTGATGTTGGTTCTCCTCGGCGGAGTGGTGGCAGAGGTCAGTCGGTGGAGAAGCCAGCCAGCATGGCGGCCGGGTAGCGGCTGCCGGCCGAGCCGTGAGGCAGGATCTCGGCGATGCGCCCAAGGTCGGCGTCGGTGAGTTCGACGGCGGCGGCGCCGGCGTTCTCCTCCAGGCGGACGGTGTTGCGCGTGCCGGGGATCGGGACGACGTCCTCGCCCTGGTGGAGCAGCCAGGCCAGGGCGAGTTGGGCGGTGGTGAGGCCCTTGGCGGTGGCGAACTTCTTGAGCTGGTCGGTGGCGTGCAGGTTATAGGTGTAGTTCTCGCCCTGCCAGCGCTCGTCCCAGCTGCGCATGTCGTCTGCAGGATATTGGTCGGCGGGCTTGACCACGCCGGTCAGGAAGCCTCGGCCGAGCGGGGAGTAGGGCACCAGGCCGATGCCGAGCTCCCTCAGGACCGGCAGGATCTTCTCTTCCAGCTCACGCTCAAAGAGCGAGTACTCGTACTGCAGCGCTGTGACCGGCGTGACGGCGTGGGCGCGGCGGATGTACTGCGGGCCGACGTTGCTCAGGCCGAAGTACTTCACCTTGCCCTCGGCGATCAGTTCGCCGACCACGCCCGCGACATCCTCGACAGGCACGTCGGGGTCGGAGATGTGCTGGTAGAAGAGGTCGATGTGGTCGGTCTGCAGGTAACGAAGGCTGTTCTCGGCGACTTTGCGGATGTTCTCCGGGCGGCTGTCGACCCCGGAACCCAGCGGCTGGGCGGCCATGTCGAAGCCGAACTTGGTGGCCAGGACCACCTCGTCACGGAAGTCCTTGACGGCCTTGCCCAGTAGGGCCTCGTTGCTACCGACGCCGAGACCGTACAGCTCGGCGGTGTCGAAGAAGTCGATTCCCAGTTCGTGGGCGCGACGGATGGTCGCGACGCCCTCCTCGTCGTTCGAAGCGCCGTAAGCCATGGTCATCCCCATCACGCCCAGACCGAGCGCTGAGACGCGCAGGCCCTGAGAGCCCAGATTGCGGTGCTGCAAAAGTTCACTTCCTCAGTACTCGCCGGATCCACTCCGAACGGCTCAAACCAAACCGTTTGGTTTGAGCCTACGACCGGAAGCCCTCAACGTCAAACTGAATAGTTCGGTGCTTTATCCTGGGGTTGTGTCCCACCCTCTCGACTCCGGCCAGACCGCAGCGCCCACAGCCGCTCCCGACGGCGGCGACACAACGCGGGAGCGGATCCTCAACGCCGCCATGGAGGAGTTCGCCCGCCATGGCATCGCCGGTGCCCGTGTGGACCGCATCGCCAAACTCGGCAGGACCAGCAAGGAACGCGTCTACGCCTACTTCCGCAGCAAGGAAGCGCTCTACGCCCACGTCGCCGCGCGGGAACTGGCCGTGATCGCCGAGGCCACACAGATGAATCCGTCCGACCTGCCCGGCTACGCGGGCCGCCTGTTCGACTACTTCACCGACCGCCCCGACCACCACCGCCTGATCACCTGGGGCCGCCTGGAACTGTCAGGATCCGGGGTCGCCGCCGACGATCCCACCACGGCGGTCATCGCCCGTAAAATCGACCAGCTCCGCCGGGCGCAGCAAGCCGGACAGCTCGATCCCGCCTGGGACCCGGCCGACGTCCTCGCCCTGATCAACCAGATCGCCACCACCTGGGCAGCCCAACCCGAACTCAGCCAGGCCGCGACAGAACACGCCGCGAACCCTGCCCCCGCAGCCCGGCGCGCCGCCGTCGTTGCCGCAGTCGAGAAGCTGTTCCCCCGGGCGCACTGAGGCCACCCACACCAGCAACATCTCCGCACAGAATCACCGGGCCGCAGTCCGCGAGGAAAACAGCATGAACCCCAAGCTCATCGCTATTGGTCATGCGACAGGGCCCATCACCACAGTGAGGGCCGGCGAGGCCGCCGAGGAGTCGGCTCCGGCCGATGTCCTCGCACTCCCACGACCTACAGAGCGCGCGAGCCGTTCCGTCTCCGACGGCCCGGTTCTGCCGACTGCGCACATGCCGGGAAATCCGTGACGCCGTCCGCGAAGCCTTGCTCAGCCTCGCCCAGGCGCCATCTCCTGGCGGCGGCCGAAGACGCTCACACCTTGTCAGGATTCTGTGCATCGGCGGCCGTTGGGGCTGTATCGCCGACGGCGGCGGGGAACAGTCGCTGGACGGCGGCGACGATGGCCGCCCGGTGGGCCGCCAGGAAGGCGTCGCGTTCCTCGCCGACGGGAGTGAGGTCGGTCTGGCCTGCCCACGACAGGGCGAGCTGGCTGACGAAGACCAGGATGTCCTCGGGCTCCCACGCGGGATCGAGGTGGCCGGCCTCCTGCGCCCTGCGCAGCTGCTCGATCTTGCGACGCAGGGACTCCTGGAACGGGTCGTCGGCGGGCGCCTGACCGGGCTGGAGCTCCAGTTGGCCCCACATCATCAGCCGGTGGCGTTCGGGGTGCTGGACGGCGTGGTCGTGCACGCGGCCGGCGTAGCCCGGAAGGTCGGTGGCGTCCAGCGGGACGGCCTCGGCCATGGCCGCGAGTTCCCGGGCGGCGACGAACCGGTAGAGCGCCTCCTTGCTGCGGAAGTACGCGTACACGCGCTCCTTGCCGGTGCGCGCCGCCTTGGCTATCCGCTCGACCCGGGCGCCCGCGATGCCGTGGCGGGCGAACTCGGCGGTGGCCGCGGCGACGATGCGATCGCTGGTGGGGTCGGTGCTGTTACGGGGGACCATGCACCCCAGATTACCTAACCGAACCGTTCGGTCTTGCAGACGGCGACCCGCCCGACGTATGGTCGAACCGAAACGTTCGGTCTGATCCAGCACCAACACAGGAGCACCTCATGCGACAGCGCACACTGGGCCGCCAGGGCCTGACCGTCTCCGAGCTCGGCTACGGTGCGATGGGCACCGCCATCGGCTACGGCCCCTCGGACGACACCGCGTCGATCACCGCGATCCGCCGCGCCCACGAGCTGGGCGTGACCCACTTCGACACCGCTGAGATGTACGGCTGGGGAGAGGGCGAGAAGCTGCTCGGCCACGCCCTCGCCCCCATCCGCGACGAGGTGACGATCGCGACCAAGTTCGGCCTCACCCCGACCTTCGCCCCGAACTCACGGCCGGAGCACATCCGCGAGGTCGTCGACAACAGCCTCCGCAACCTGAACACCGACGTGATCGACGTGCTCTACCAGCACGGCCCCGACCCGAGCGTGCCGATCGAGGACGTGGTCGGTGTGATGAAGGAGTTCGTCGACGCCGGCAAGGTCAGGTACCTCGGCCTGTCCAACACCGACACCGACGCGATCCGCCGCGCCCACACGGTGCACCCGATCTCGGTCCTGCAGCACGAGTACTCGATCTTCGCGCACGACTCCGAGCAGTTCTTCCCCGTGCTGGAGGAACTCGGCATCGGGCTGGTCGCCTACTCTCCGCTCGCCCGCGGCTTCCTCAGCGGCGCCGTCCAGTCCCGCGAGCACTACGACGCGAGCGACTTCCGCCAGATGATTCCCTGGTGGGCCCCGGAGAACTTCGACCAGAACCTCTCCATCGTCACCGAGCTCACCAAGCTCGCGGAGAGCAAGGGCGTCACCCTGTCGCAGCTGGCCCTGGCCTGGCTGCTGGCGAAGAAGGACTACATCGTCCCGATCCCGGGCTCGCGCAACCCCGAGCGCGTCGCGCAGAACATCGCCGCCGCCGACCTCGAGCTGACCGCCGACGACCTTGCCCGCATCGACGAGATCGCCCCCGAAGGCGGCATCGGCGGGCGAGGTATGTGACACGCCCGCCCAACGGATCCGTGCTCAGCGGCTGGTTCGTCGTGAACCACGCACGGCAGCGACGTCCAGTTCGCCTTCGGCAACTTCGGGCAGGGCGCCTTCACCGGTGCCGCGCCGGCCGACCTCGCGACGGCACGGGCGCTGTCCTCGAAGATGGTGGACTCGTTCGCCGCGTTCGCGCACTACGGGTCCCCTTCGACCCGGGCGCTGCCGAACTGGTCGGCCTTCACCCCTCGCCATCGGGCTTGCCGTCCTTCGACGTGGAGCCGCGTCTGGTCCACGACCGCCTCGCCGATGCGCGGCGTGAAGCATGCGACGGGGTCGATCCTTTCGCAGTCTGCTGATACCTGATGCTGCCGCGGGCGCCGCCGTCAGTTGCGTGACGGCAGCCCCTACGTCGTTATCGGGCGACGTACCCGCCGTCGACGGGGAGGGCGACGCCTACGACGAAACTCGCTCCCGGGCTGCACAGCCACAGGACCGCCTGGGCGATCTCCTCGGCCTTACCGAGGCGATTGATGGGCTGGTTGGCCTCGGCCTCGGCGCGGTCGAGTTCCCCCTTGGTGATCATGTCGCTGACCATGGGGGTGTCGATCGTGCCGGGACAGACGGCGTTGACGCGGATACCGCGCGGGGCGTATTCGAGGGCGGCGCTGGTGGTCAGGCCGATCACCCCGTGCTTGGAGGCGTGGTACGAGGCACGGCCGGGCAGGCCGACCAGGCCGCCGAGCGAGGAGCAGTTGACGATGGCGCCGCTGCCCTGGGCGCGCATGTGCCGCAGCTCGTGTTTCATGCAGGCCCACACGCCGCGAAGGTTGATGGCGTTGACGCGGTCGAAACGCTCGGCGGGTTCGTCGGCGGCGTCGCTGGGCGGGATCTGGATGCCAGCGTTGTTGTAGGCCATGTCCAAGCGCCCGAAGGTCTCGACGGTGCGGTCGACCGCAGCCGACACCTGGTCCTCGTCGCTGACGTCGCAGGTGAGGGCGAGTGCTCGGTGGCCGGAGTCGGTGAGTTCCTTGACGGCTGCGTTCAGAGCGGCTTCGTCGATGTCGGTGAGGGCGACGGCGGCTCCGGCCTCGGCGAAGGCGCGGGCGGTCGCCAGGCCCATGCCGGAGCCTGCTCCAGTGACGAGGGCGACCTGGCCGGTGAAGTCGTAGGTGGGGTTCACGTGTCTTTCTCCCGTTGAGAGTGGGCCGGGTCAGGAGGCAGTTTCGATGGTGACCTTGGTGGCGGTGGCGAGGCGTTCGGTGTCGCCGTGCACGCTGCCGAGGATGATCAGGCCGGCGTCGCTGGAGCCGCTGCCTCGGTAGAAGAGGGCCAGGTTGCCCCAGGGCGCGTAGTACGCCAGGTCACCGGGCTTGGCTTCGGCGGCGTCCGAGGCGCCGGAGGTGGACAGCCGACGGGGCAGGTCAGCGATCTTCTCCGTCCCGTGGAAGTCGCCCAGGTTCAGCGTGAGCGGGAGCAGGGCTGCGAAGTCGCGGGCCGTGGCGCTGTCGTTCAGGGTGGCGTCGACCCGGTGGCCGTCGATGGTGAGCCGGAGGTTCATGGCGGTGACCTTGTCATCAGTCGGTGAGGCTGGTGCCGTGGCCGCCGGCGTTCGCTGTGACGCGGTGGCGGAGGGCGCGGAAGACGGGGACGGGGCCACCTCATCGGTACAGGCGGTCACCGCAAGCAGTAAGGCCGTCGGGACGGCGCGGGCAAGGCTGGAACGGGTGGTCAGACTCACGGCACCCTCCAGGGCGTCAGTCGGGCAGGGGCTCGGCGTAGTGGCGGAAGCCGTCGCGCTTGAGATGGATGTCGTACAGGCGATGGGCCAGCACCTCAGGGCTGCTGTGTTCGGCGTCGGGCCGGATGGCGCCGGGGATGATCAACTGGGCGGTGTGGATGTTCTCCGGGGCGAGGACGTCGTGGAGCATGTGGGCGTATGCGCTCTCGGCGGCGAAGGCGATCGAGGTGCCAGCCCGGTCGGGATGGGGGCGTACGGCGCTGCCGCCGTTGACGAACAGCAGGGTGCCGCGGCCGAGTTGACGCATGCCGGGCCGGACGGCGTTCACCGCGGTGACCGGGCCCTTGACGGAGAAGGCGAGGGGCGCGTCGAGGCCGTCGGCAGTCGTGTCGAGGACGGGCTTCATGAAGTCGGCGCGGGGCAAGGGGCTGTACTGCAGGATCTCGATGGGCCCCAGGGCGGCTGCGGCCGCGTTGAGGGCCGCGTCCAGTGACTCGGTGTCGAGAACGTCGGCGGTGAAGCCCCGGGCATGGATGCCGTCGCGGGCCAGCTCGGCGGTCAGTCCGTCCAGCTTCTCAGCGCTGCGGGAGATGAGGGCGACGGTGTGGCCGGCGGTTCCGAAGCGGTGGGCGGTGGCGAGCCCGAGGCCGGAGCCGGCTCCGACGAGGGCGAAGGTCGTCATCGTGAGTCCTTGTGGGTGGAGGGGCTTAGCTCAGGCTTGGGGAGGACCTTGCCGGCACGGCGCTCGAGATCGCCGCGGCAGGCTGCTCCATGTCGAGCCTCACACTTCGAGGCAAGAGCGAAAAGCGGAGAAAGACATCCGGGGAGGGATACATCCTGGGTGGAAACTCTCCCTCCTTCCTCAGGTGCGTTCGGTGTCATGCTGACCGGCATGACCGGCAACGTTCCCCTCAACGAGCTGGGAGAATTCCTCAAGAAGCGCCGCGCCGAGCTGAGCCCGCGCACTGTCGGCCTGCCCGACAACGGCGGCCCCCGTCGGGTCGCCGGGCTGCGCCGCGAAGAGGTCGCCCAGCTCGCCAGCATCAGCACCGACTACTACACGCGTCTCGAACAGGGCCGTATGCAGGCGTCCGCGCCCGTGCTGGACACGCTCGCCCGGGTGCTCCATCTCGACGACGACGAACGCGGCTATCTCTTCCAGCTCGCCGGCAAGATCACCACCCGCACCCGCACCCGGGGGCGGCAGAAGGTCCAGCCGCAGTTGCAGCGCGTACTGGACGATCTCACCGCCACCCCGGCCATCGTGCAGGGCCGGCGCGGGGACATCCTGGCCTGGAACGCGCTGGCGGCCGCGCTGGTCACCGACTTCTCCCGGATCCCGGAGAAGCACCGCAACTACCCTCGGATCATCTTCACGGACCCGGCCATGCGCACCCTGTACGCCGACTGGGACACCTCCGCGCGACTCGCCGTGGCACAGCTGCGGATGGAAGCCGCGCAGTATCCCGAGGACCCCCGCCTCATCGAGCTGGTCGGTGAACTGTCCCTGCGCGACAAGCAGTTCGCCCAGTGGTGGGGCGACCACCGCGTCGCGGCCCGCACGGTGGGCACGAAGACCCTCAACCACCCGCTGGTCGGCGAACTCGTCCTGGACTGGGACACCCTGACCGCCAACACCGACCCCGACCAGCACCTCACCGTCTGGACGGCCGCACCCGGCTCCCCCACTCACGAGCGGCTGCGCATCCTCGCCTCCTGGGCCGCCGACCAGAGCCTGCCGGCCTCTCCCCCTCCCGCCTGACCACGGTCGGGCCCTTACCCGCCGAGCAGACACCTCACGGTGAACGACATACCCAACGGCCAACTGCCGCCGCCCCGAGGTGAGCCCTCCCGCCCCACCAACCCGGGCTCGAACTCGCCCGCTCGCTGCCGGGGCCTGTGCAGGTGGCCCGGTTCTACGGCTGCGGGCATCAGGCCGGCGGTCGGCGAGCAGAGGAGGAGGCCGACCTTCTCGCGAAGCGACTGGCTCCGGTGCCGCCCGTAGCGGAACCCACCGATTCCAGAAGCCTTCCGTTCCCTCCCGAGACATCCTCAACACGGACCTTCGCACCCGCGCACCGGGGCCAGTTCGCCAGTGGCCCCGAGACGACGCACTGCTATCCGGGCACCCTCCCCACAGCCCGTCCGCACGCCTTCGCCTACCGGGCGGTCCTGGCGGACGTGCTGCGCGCACTCGATGTACTCACCGCCCAGCCGGAGGCCATGAGCTGGCCGATCGGCGTCTACGGCGACGACCTGGGCGTGATCGTCGCGGCGCGCGGACCTGCCGTCCGGGCGGCCCGCGTCGACTCCGCTCTCCTGCCTCAGTGGAGCGCGAGCCTTGGGTAGCGAACGCCCTGCTCAGCGGCCTGTGATGAAGGCTGCGTCGAAGGAGGCGGCGGCCGGCTCGATGGCCGTGAGGGCGCGCACCCGGGCGAGGGCGTCCGGGGCGCCGATGAGGCGGTCCATGCCGGCGTCCTCCCACTCGACCGAGAGGGGACCGGTGTAGCCGATGGAGTTGAGGACGCGTACGCACGCTTCGAAGTCGATGTCGCCGTGTCCCAGTGAGACGAAGTCCCAGCCCCGCCGGGGGTCGGCCCAGGCCAGATGAGATCCCAGGCGCCCGTTACGGCCGTTGAGGTTTTTCTTCGCATCCTTGAAATCGACGTGGTAGATGCGGTCCCGGAAGTCCCAGGCAAAGCCGAGGTAATCCAGGTCCTGCCAGACGAAGTGGCTGGGGTCGAAGTTGATGCCGAAGGCGGGGCGGTGATCGATGGCTTCCAGAGCGCGCCGGGTGGTCCAGTAGTCGTAGGCGATCTCGCCGGGGTGCACTTCGTGGGCGAAGCGCACACCCTGGGCGTCGAAGACATCGAGGATGGGGTTCCAGCGTTCGGCGAAGTCCTCGTAGCCACGCTCGATCACCGAAGCAGGCACCGGCGGGAACATGGCTACGGTGTGCCAGATCGACGACCCCGTGAAGCCGGTGACGACGTGTGTACCGAGCGCGGCGGCGACCCGGGCGGTGTCCTTGAGCTCGGCCGCGGCCCGCTGCCGTACGCCTTCGGGATCGCCGTCGGCCCAGATCCGGGCGGGCAGGATGGCGCGGTGGCGTTCGTCGATGGGGTGGTCGCACACCGCCTGGCCGACCAGGTGGTTGGAGATCGCGAAAACCTTCAGGCCGTGCTTGTCGAGCAGGGCCCGCTTGGCGGGCAGGTAGTCGGAGTCGGCAAGAGCCCTGGCAACGTCGAGGTGGTCGCCGGAGCAGGCGATCTCCAGGCCGTCGTAACCCCATCCGGCGGCAAGTTCACACACCTGCTCGAAGGGCAGATCGGCCCACTGGCCGGTGAAGAGGGTGACGGGACGGGACATCAGCGGTTCCTTCGTTCGTTGCGGGCTTCGTTGCGGGGTTCAAACCGACCCGTGGTGGTCTATGCGCGTGTAGCGGCTGCCATCCACTGCGCTCGCTTCCACGGCGGCGAGCACCTTCTGGACCCGCAGGCCTTCCTCGAACCCCGGAGCGGGATCGGTCCCTTCGGTGATCGCCTTCACCAGATCGCGTGCCTGGTGCACGAATGCGTGCTCGTAGCCCAGCCCGTGCCCCGGCGGCCACCACCCCTCCAGATACGGGTGTCCGGGCTCGGTCACGAGGATGCGGCGGAAGCCCCCGGTGTTCTCGGCGGCCTGGGCGGCGTCGTAGAAGGAGAGTTCGTTCATCGACTCGAAGTCGAAGGCCAGGCTGCCGCACGACCCGTTGACCTCGATACGGAGGGCGTTCTTGCGGCCGGTGGCGTACCGGGTGGCCTCGTAGGTGGCCAGGGCACCGCCGGTGAAGCGCGCGGTGAACACGGCCGCGTCGTCGACGGTGACCTGCCCGGTCCGCCCGGGGCTGTCGGCGAGCGGACGAACACCGACGAAGGTGGCGGTCTGTGCGGAGACTCCGTCGATGTGGTCGCCGAGCAGATACTGGCTGAGGTCGACGATGTGCGAGCCGATGTCGCCGAGGGCGCCCGCTCCGGCCCGTTCACGCTGCAGCCGCCAGGTGAAGGGTGCCCGGGGGTCGTACAGCCAGTCCTGGAGGTAGGCGGCGCGCACATGCCGGATGTCGCCGATGCGGCCGTCCGCGATGAGTTGCCGTGCGAGAGCGAGCGCGGGGACGCGTCGGTAGGTGAATCCGACCATCGCCCGGATCCCGTGTGCGCGGGCCCGGCTCGCGGCGATTGCCATGGTCTCGGCCTCGGCGACCGTGTTGGCCTGGGGTTTCTCGCACAGTACGTGCTTGCCTGCCTCGAGCGCGGCCACTGCTATCTCGGCGTGGCTGTCGCCGGGGGTGCAGATGTCGACGATGTGCACGTCGTCACGTCGCAGCACCGACTTCCAGTCGTCGGTGGAGTCCTGCCAACCGAGCCGCTCGGCCGCGTGCGCGGCACCCAGCGCGCGGCGTCCGACGAGTACTGTCCTGGCCGGTCGCGCCGGAAGGTCGTAGGCATGGCCGACCGTGCGCCAGGCCTGGGAGTGCACGGCTCCCATGAACGAGTGGCCGATGAGTGCGACGCCGAGGTGTTGCACGTGGAGATTCCAATCTGCTCAGGCGTAACCGACTTACTGCCGATCCCGGGTCATCAGGAGCAGAAACGCACGATCAGCCCGTCTTTGAGGTGGCAGGCAGACGAGGTCAGCCGGGGGGAGAGATGAGGACCAACGGACGCGCCGGTGCAGAACACCGGTCAGCGTTCGAGTGGCAGACGCTGTTCCATGCGGTAGCGACCCCCAGCACGGTGGCCCTCTTCGGCGTCGTCGCCGAGGGTCGGCGCGTCGCGTACGACGCGGGTCGGCAGGTTCGGTCGACCGGCCGCGTAGAACGACTGCCGAGGAGGAAGGCTCCGTCCGTCGACCCACTCGTAAACCCGGGTGGTGTCGGGTCATCCCTTCACCGCACCGCCGAGGATGCCGCGGATGAAGTACCGCTGGAGCAGCAGGAGGACGCCCAACGGGAGGAGTACGGACACCAGCGCGGCAGCGGCCATGGTCTCCTGACCCTGACCGGTGGCTTGCAGGAGTCCGGCGATCTGCACGGTGAAGGGGGCGTTCGCGCTGCCACCGCCGAGGAAGAGCAACGGGGTGAGCAGGTCGTTCCAGGACCAGATGAACTGGAGCATGGCCAGGGCGGACAGTACCGGTGTGGCCGTGGGCAGCACGATGCTGCGGAAGATGGTGAACTCCCCCGCGCCGTCGAGGGCCGCGGCTTCCAGGAGTTCGGCGGGTACGGAGGCGAAGAAGCCGTAGAGCAGGAACACGCCGAAGGGGATGGTGAAGCCGATCTGGTAGAGCCAGACGGCCGGGGTGCTGCCCGTCAGGCCGATCGCGTTGAACAGCCGCAGCACGGGGACGAGGGTGAGCTGGGGCGGGGTGACCTGGAGGGCGATGACCAGCAGCAGGAGTGGCAGCCGTCCCCGGAAGGGCATCCGGGCCAGGGCGTAGGCGGCGACGGCGGAGACGGTCACGGTGCCGACGGTGGCCGGGACGGCGATGGCGAGGCTGTTGCCCGCGGCGGCGCCGAGGTCGATGAAGGTGGCGGCGTTGCCGTAGTTCTCGGGAGTGAAGGCGGGGTGGGCGAACTCGGTCCACCAGCCGCTGGTCGCGACGGCGCCCGTGGTACGGAAGGAGGTGACCAGCAGTCCGACGACGGGTACGGCCCAGATGACGCCGATGACGGTCAGGACCAGATGCATCGGGGAGCGCGACAGGGTGCGCCTGAGTCGGAGTCGGAGTGGGAGCCGGGGCGCGGGGCGCGTCGTGTCCGTCGGCCGGTGTGCTTCGGTGGCACGGGGCGCGGGCGGGGTGGTGACGCTCATCGGGCGGTCGCCTCCTGCCTGAACTGGCGGATGTTGAGGACGATGACGGGTGAGGAGATGATCAGCAGGATCACCGCGAGGGCGCTCGCGTGGCCGAAGTTCTGGGCGACGAACAGCTCGGAGTAGATGCGGTTCGCCGCGACATCGGTGTCGAACTGGCCGTTGGTCATGACGTAGACGATGTCGAAGACCTTCAGCGCGAAGATGACCTGGGTGGTGAGGGCGACCAGAATGCTGGGCCACAGCGTCGGAAGGGTGATGGAACGGAAGATCCGCCATTCGCCGGCGCCGTCCAGCCGTGCGGCCTCGATCATCTCGCCGGGGATGTTCTTCACGCCCGCGGAGAGGATGAGCGCGGTGGTGCCCAGGGTCATCCAGCAGCCGACGAAGATCAGCGCGTAGGTGGCCACCGACGGGTCGGCGACCCATGCGACCGGATCGAGGCCCGCGGAGGAGAACAGGCCGTCGACGGTGCCCGTCTGCCGGGCGCCGGGCGGCTGGTACTCGTACATCAGCCGCCAGATCACCCCGGCCGCGGCAAAGGAGATCCCGGCCGGCACCAACAGCAGGGTCCGGATGATCCTCTCGTAGCGGACCTTGTCGCCGAGGACGGCCACGGCCAGGCCGAGGGTGAGGGTCACGGCGGGGACCAGGACGAGCCACAGGGCGTTGTTGCGCAGGGTCGGCAGCAGGGCACTGCCGAAGGACCATGCGTAATTGCCCAGTCCGGCCCACCCGGTCCCGTCGGCGTGGCGGAAGCTGAGCAGGACGGTGTCGGCCATCGGGTAGACCAGGATGCCGCCGGTGAGCAGGCAGGCGGGCAGCAGCCACACCCATGGGCGGACGCGTACCGCCCGGTGCGGGCGGCGCCCGAGTGCGCGTTCGGCGCTGATGATCAGGACTGCGATGATCGCGGGTACGGCGATCACCGCGATGGCGATCTGCAGCAACCGGGGAAGCAGGCCCATGGCGGTCACCTTCTTTGTGCGGAGCGGTTGTTACAGGCCGTGCGGGCGAGGGTGGAAAGGGAGAAAGGGAGGCAGACTCAGCCGGTCGGGGCGGTGCGCTGGATTCCGGCGAGGATGCCGTTCAGGGAGCCCGGCTTCTGGATGTAGCTGACCACGCCCTTGTCGAAGGCAGCGACGACGGCCGGGTCGCTGTACATGCTGGGTCCCGCGACCAGGTTCTTGCCGGTCAGCATCTGCTGGGACGCCTTCTTCAACAGCGGATTGGTGTAGGCGGAGGCGGGGATCTTGGTGTTGGCCTCGGTCCACTGACCGCTGGCGACCAGCATCGTCTGGGCCGGGGCGGAGGCCCAGTACTTCATCAGCGCACGGGTCCTGGGGTTGCTGTTGAAGGCGTAGGCGACATGTCCGCTGAACAGTTCGTCGTCGGCGTGGGCCGGGGATCCGGCGGGGACCGGGAAGAAGTCCAGGTCGGTACCGGGCTTCAGGGAGGGCTTCCGGCCGAGGGTGACGCCGCCCGCGTACACGCCCCACAGCATCACCGAGCAGGTCGGGGGCGAGGAGACCAGGCCGGTGCCGTTGTTGACGACCGACGCGGACAGGACCGAGGTGGGGCCGCCGGCGACCATCTTGTCGTCGGTGGCGACCGCGCCGAACGCCTTCCAGGCCGCGGTGACCTCGGGCGAGGTCCACGACAGCCGTCCCTGGGCCCAGTCCGTGAGCTTGGCGGCGCCGTAGTGCTTGAGGAACCAGTTCTCGATCCACTGGGCGCCGGGCCAGCCGCTGCCCGCGCCCGCGTTCTGCGCCATGCACCAGGGGGTCTTGCCCGCCGCCGCCTGCTGCTTGGTGAACGTCTCCAACTGGGCCCAGCTGGAGGGGTTCTTGGGGCCCTTGTAGGTCTTGGGGTTGTACCAGACCATGAAGTTGTCGATCTCGGTGAAGATGCCGTAGGTCTTGCCGTTGACGGTGGTGGCGTCCAGCAGGCTCTGCGGGTAGCTCGACTTCAGGGTGCTGGTGCCGATGAGACTGCCAAGGTCGACCAGTTTGCCCTGCTTGGCGTATTTGAGTACGGAGCCGAGGTCGGCGGCGTCCACGACGTCCGGCGCGTTGCCGGCCTGGACACGGGTCTGCACGACCGTGGCCAGGTCCTCGTTGCCGGTGTAGTCGACCTGGATGCCGGTGGCGTCAGTAAAGGGTTTGAGGGCGTTCTTGATCAGTTGCCCCTCGGCGCCGCCGTTGATGCCGAGCATGGTGACCTTGCCGCCGATCTTCTTGCCGCCGGCCGCGGCAAGGGCTTCCTTGCGGGCCGCGGCCGCCAGAGCCGCCGACTGTCCCGTGCCGTTGGCGGCGGCCCCGGTGGAGGTGTTGTCCGCGCAGGCGGCGGTGGCGAGCAGGCAGGAGGTGACGAGGACGGCGGGCAGGGCGCGGGCGAAGGTGCTTCTCATGAGGTGCTCCCGTGCAGAAGGGGAAGGAGGTTGTGCTGGATGAACGTGCGGGCAGCGGTGAGCTCGGCGACCGGATCGGGGACGGCGTCGACCTCCAGCAGCACGTCGTCGCGCAGACCGGTCCGGGCCATCAGCGCGGCCCAGGCCGCCCAGTCCACGGCGCCCGCACCGACGCGGCGGAAGTAGGTCTGGTGGTCGTGGTGGAGGTGTTCGTCGATGGAGATGTCGAAGGGGGCCGTGCCGGAGGCGTCCTTCCAGTGAGCGATCACGATCCGTTCGCGGTGCCGCTCCGCGACGCCCGCGGGTTCGCTGCCGGACATCCTGATGTGGCCGGTGTCGGGGCAGAAGGCGACGTAGAGCGGGTCGGTCGCCATCATGAACAGGTCGACGTCACGGGGGGTCCAGAACACCGAGTGCGCCTCGGTGTGCAGGGCCAGTCGCACGCCGCTGCCACGCAGGGTGGCGGCGGCGATCTCGTTGAGGTGGCCGCCGAGCGCCGTGGCGTAGCCGAGGTCGACGAACACGGGCGGTACCGCGTCGCGGGTGGTGCGCATGGGCAAGCCCGCGACCATGGTGGAACAGCCCATCGACGCGAGGAACTCCGCGTACTCCAGGGCCTGCTCGGTGAGGGCGGCCCAGTCGGTGGACTCCAGGCTGGGCTGCGAGGAGATATCGACGAAGAAGCCGGACAGCACGCTCAGCCCGCGTACGTCCAGTTCCTTGCGGAATCCGTCCGCCGAGCCGAACGCGGCCAGGGCGGTGCGCCAGTCGCCGGGCGGGAAGGTCAGCTCGAGGGTGGACAGTCCGGCGTCCACGGCCGAGTCCAGCAGCCGGGTCCAGAACCATTCCGGGCGCTCGGCGGCGGTGGCGGCGAGTTCGCGGTCGCTCGCGACCTGCCAGAACTCCGGGTCGTAGAAGGTGATGAGGTCGGCGCCGAAGCGGGGGGTGGACTGCCGGTCGCTCACGGGTGTACCTCCAGGGTGTTCAGGGCCTCGGCCCCGTAGGTGCCGTCGACCGGCTCGGGGCGTTCGCAGGTGGTGGTCAGCTGTACGGGGGCGCCGGTGTCGGCGGAGACGGCGATGGCCTCCAGCGCGTCCAGGACGTGGAAGGCCAGGCCGGCGGTGGCGTGGTGCGGGCGGGCCTCGCGCAGGGCAGCGGCCAGATCGGCGACGCCGATGCCGCGCATCAGCTGATCGTCGCTGCCCGGCCGGGCCAACGGTGGTACGGCCGGGGGCAGTTCGGACCACTGCGGGTCCCCGTGGCGGCGCAGCAGAACGGGACCGTCGTAGCCGTTGGGGTTGGGCAGGGAGAGGGTGCCCTCGGTGCCGTAGATCTCGATGAAGGGCAGGTGGTGGTCCCACACGTCGAAACTCAGCATCACGGTGGCCAGCACGCCGCTCGCGAAGGTGACCGTGGCGGCCGTGTGCGTCGGCACGCTCACTTCGATCCGGCCGACCAGGCGGCCCGGGGCGGTCACGGTGCGCTGTGGAGCGCCGATCCGGCTGGTGCCGTACACCGCGGACACCGGCCCGAGGCAGTTGACCAACGCGCTGAGGTAGTAGGGGCCCATGTCCAGGGCCGGACCGCCGCCGGGCCGAAACAGGAACGTGGGGTCCGGGTGCCAGGTCTCCGCCTGCGAATGCGTCACGAAGGCAGTGGCACCGACGGGCTCGCCGATCACGCCGCCGTCGACCGCGGCCCGTGCGGTCTGCCCGGCGGAGCCGAGGAATGTGTCCGGCGCGGCCCCGAACAACAGCCCCCGACGGTCGGCCTCGGCCAACGCGGCGCGGGCCGCGGCCGTGGTGGCGGCCAGCGGCTTCTCCACATAGAGGTGCTTGCCCGCGGCCAGGACCTGCTCGCTGACGACGGCATGCGCGGCGGGTGGAGTGATGTTCACGACCACATCGACGTCCGTCCGGCCGAGCAGCCCGTCAACGGTGCAGGCGACAGCACCCGACTCGGCTGCCGCCGCCTGGGCCCGGACGGGATCGGCGTCGGCGACCGCGACCAGTTCCAGTCCGGGGAAGCGGGACATACCGGTGGCGTACCGGCTGAAGATGTTGCCGCAGCCGATCACACCGACGCGGACGGGGTCATGCATCGCGACTCCTGCCTCAGACGACTCGATGTCTCTCGGACATCTGGAAATCTCGGAAGTGCGGGTGTCCGAATGGGATCTGTGTTCCGTGATCCCGGGATGGGCGCGAAGCGCCGAAGACACGGGAACCCGCAGGTGGTGGGCGACAAGCCGGTGGTCCGGGAGACCGGGTGACGGTCGTTTTCGGCCGGGTGGCGCCGCACCGCAACTATTGCCCCGGCCTCGCCAGGTAGACAAGACAGAACTTATGCAAGATGCGACGAAACCTTCCCGGAACCCCGTCGTCACCGCCTGGATGACGGGTCCAACGGGGAGTTGCTCTTGGCTCAACAAGCTGCTTACTGTGCATCAGGGCATTTCAAACAGCACCTTCGACAAAGGAGACAGCGGCAGTGTCAGAAGCTTTCGCCAGATCCGGCAGAACTGGTGCGATCAACGGTGTCGAGTCCGCGCATGCCGGGCTGCGCGAGCACAGCGAACTCGTCACCCATATCGCCACCGGCCGCGCCTCATCGAAGACCGACCTGGCACGGCTGACCGGACTGTCCAGAACCACGGTCGGCAAACGACTGGACGCGCTGACCCGGCGCGGTCTCCTGACCACACACCTCGGCGACTCCACCGGCGGCCGTCCCGCCGTGGAACTCAGCGTCAACCCGGCCGCCGGAGTCGTCGCCGCCATCGACATCGGCGCCGCACACTGCCGCGTCGGCGTCCTCGACCTGGGCGTACAACTTCTCGACAGCGGCTACGTCGACATCACGCCCGAGGCAGGGCACGAAGCCGCCATGGCCGGCATCCTGGCCACTCTTGAAGAACTGCTCACCGGAGTCGACCGCCGGTGGTCCGACGTCCGGGCGATCTGCATCGGCGTGCCGGGCCCGGTCGACACCGACAGGGCCGTCCCGATCCGGCCCGTCAAACTGCCCGGCTGGGAAAGCTTCCGGCCCCAAGACGTCTTCTCCCCCATGTGCGACGCCCCTGTGCTGGTCGACAACGATGCCAACCTCATGGCACTCGGCGAGTACCGGTCCCGGGCCGATGCGGTGGACGACATGCTCTTCGTCAAGTTCGGCTCCGCACTCGGCTGCGGCATCATCAGCAACGGCAGGATCCACCGCGGCGCCAACGGCATCGCGGGCGAGATCGCCCATGTACGACTGCGCGGTACCGATTACGGAGACCAGCTGTGCACCAGCTGCGGCAACCCCGGTTGCCTGCGTGCGATCGTCAACGGCAACGCCATCGCCGCCCGGCTCGCCGCCGAAGGGCTTCCCGTAGAGACCAAACACGACGTCATCCGCCTCGCCCAGCAGGGCGAACCCCGAGCCCTGCGCGCGGTGCGCGAGGCCGGCGAACGACTCGGTGAGGTGCTGGCCATCGTGGTCTGCTTCCACAACCCCGAACTCATCGTGATCGGCGGATCCTTCGCCGCCCTTGAGGAAGATCTGCTGGCCGGCGTCCGCAGCGTCGTCTACGAACGAGCCCTGGCCCAGGCCACCCACCGCATCCGCATCGAGACCACGACCCTCAACGCCGACCTCGGCCTGCTGGGCGGCGGCCACCTCGCGGTGGAACACGCCCTCTCCCCGGCAGGGCTCGCCGCCTGGCTCTGATCCGGTCCCGGTGAAGTACGTTCACGCCGCGCACCCGGGCACGGCCCTGCCGCGGATCCCCCGGCGGTACTGGCGTCGGTCGTGCTGGCGAGCCTGCCGTTGCAGGTGGTGTACGTCGTTTCCCTGCTCCTTGTGTCCCGAACGGAGCGCGGACAGAAGGGTACGGCTGACATCGAGCCGATTGCGGCAGCAGGCGATGTGGTCTTCGAGGGCGGCACGGTGCTCGCGGTAGGGAGCGCAACGGATCCACACCCCCGCCACCTCCAGAACATCGAAGACGGAAGCGCGCGGGTTCGTACATTCCGGAGCTGAACAGCGAGGAACCCGTACACCAAGCACGGTGAACGTGACTTGGCGTACGGGGCTTGCCTGGGTCGGCGGGTATCAGGATGACGCAGTCCGGCTGTTGCCGAGGCGCGGTAGGACGATGAGCAGGACGGTCGCCGCCGCGATCAGGTGAAGGACTTCGAGGGCCGCGATGGTCAGGCCCTGGTGGGCGGAGGTGAGGGGCCCTGCCGCCATCACGACGACGGCGAGCGCCACGAGCAGGACGAAGGTCCGCCCGGGCCGTGCGGTCCGCCGGGCGATGACCAGGGCGATACCGCCTCCGACCAGGGTCATCAGGAGGGTCATGATGCCGGCCATCGGCGCGTTCACCGTGCTCTGGCTGCCGGACATGGTGACGGTGTAGTCGGCTCCCGCCATGTCGAAGAGGAAGTAGGCCACGAGGACAGCGACCGCCGCGGCGATGGCTGCCGGCAGGACGGTGCGGACGAAAGCGGCCAGGGGGCGGGAGGAGACAGCGGAGGACATACGGACTTCTTTCCGGGAGGTCGGACGACGGGCGTCGTGGGGGGAGTTCGGGTGTGTCGCGGGCGCGATAGACGTGCCGTGTGATGTGGCGTGGGGCAGCCGCCCGGCGACTTGGATGCGTCGACGGTCCCGCGCCCGCGGCCTTACAGGGCGGCGAAGCCGAGGACGGCGGCAGTGAGGGTGAGCACGGCCAGTACCGCCGGCGCGGCCGGGGATTCCTTGCGGCGGGTGTGGACCTTGACGGCACCGAGCATGACCAGCGCGAGGCAGATGCCGGCGATCGGGCTGAGGACGGTCGCGGTGTCGGTCAGGGCGGGCAGGATCAGACCGAGTGCACCGAGCACCTCGGCCAGGCCCATGAGCTTGACGGACCCGGCGGAGAAGTCGTCCACCCAGGGCATGTTGGCCTCTTTGAGGGCGGCGCGGTTTCGGGCGAGCTTCATGCCGCCTGCGGCGAGGAAGACGAGCATGCCGAGGCCGGCGACTGTCCAGAAGGCGATGGTCATGGCGTAGTTCTCCGTGAGGTCGGATGCGGAAAGAGAGAGGGGACCGGGGTGCCCCACGCCACTGCGGAGGGGGCGACCCGCGCACGGCGAGTGCGCAGGGGGAGGCGAGGCGGTGGCGCGGCGGGAATGCTGCGGCTCAGGCGGCTGTGCGCGTCTTTCCGGCTGCCGGAGGTGAGGGCATTTCGCGGCGCAGGACGGGGAGAATGTCGGAGCCGAACAGGTCGAGCTGTTCGTGGATGGTCTTCTCCGGGACGCCGCCGAAGTCCAGGCCGAACAGTTGGCGCTGGTACGGGCCGAAGTAGTCGGGGAAGGAGAGGACCTTCTCGATGACCTGCTGCGGGCTGCCGACAGTGAGCCCGGTCTCCGTCGTAACCTGGTCGAAGTCGCCGGAGTGGAAGCGGCTGCCCGCACGGAAGTAGGGCATGTACTCGGCTACGGCGTCCTGACTGTTCCTGCGGACGAAGGCGCCGCCTCCTGCGCCGACGATCGCGCCGACGGCGGGGCCATGGCCGTGGTGTTCGAAGCGGGCGCGGTAGTAGTCGACGAAGTCCTTGAAGTACTCCATGGTCATGAACAGGTTGTTCACGAAGAAGCCGTCGCCGTAGTACGCGGCCTGCTCGGCGATCTCGGGCGAGCGGATCGAGCCGTGCCAGACAAACGGCGGGGTGCCGTTCAGCGGCCGGGGCATGGAGGTGAAGCCCCGCAGCGGGGCCCGGAACCTCCCCTCCCAGTCGATGACATCCTCGTCCCACAGCCGGCGCAGCAGAGCGTAGTTCTCGATGGCCAGGGGGATGCCCTGGCGGATGTCCTGGCCGAACCACGGATAGACCTCGGGGGTGTTCCCGCGGCCGAGCATGATGTCGATCCGGTCGCCGGCGAGGTGCTGCAGGGTGGCGAACTCCTCCGCGATCCGCACCGGGTCGGTCGTGGTGATCAGGGTCGTCGACGTCGACAGAGTGATGTTCGTCGTCTGCGCGGCGATGGAGGCCAGGATCGCGGCGCCCGCGCTGGAGATGAAGGGCGGGTTGTGGTGCTCGCCGATCGCATAGACGTCGAAGCCGACCTCGTCGGCGTGCCGCGCGATGCGGACGATGCCCCGGATCCTCTCGGTCTCGCTGACCGTCTTCCCCGTGACCGGGTGAGGGGAGAGGTCCCCGACGCCGAAAATTCCGAACTCCATGACGCGACCTTCCGGGCGGGCACACCCGCCAAGTAGTTGATACGTGTACAACCTAACCTGGAGGTAGTACACGCGTCAACTACATACCCGAGGGGCATCAGCCGTCGACCGCCCCCTCGGCCCGACCTGCGGCGGTCACATGCCGAATGAGGCTGGCAGAGATGTCGATCAGAGCCTCCTGCTGCTCTGCGGTCAGCGCGTCAATGAAGTACTTCCTCACGTGCGCGCGGTGCAGCGGCGCCGCCGACCGGATCGCCGCACGCCCGGCATCGGTGACCGCGACCACGGAACCGCGCCCGTCACCCCGATACTCCTCGCGGGACACCAGACCCCGCTTCTCCATGCGCACCGCGTGGTTCGACAGCCGGCTCTTCTCCCAGCTGATGGCCGCGGCAAGGTCCGTGGGGCGCATCCTCCCCTCCGGCGCCTCGGTCAACGCGACCAGCACCGTGTAGTCCTGCGGGGACAGGTCCGTCTCACGCGCAAGATCCCTCTCGACATGCTCGCGCACCAGGCGCTGCGCATCCAGCAGACCTCGCCACGCCTGACTCTCTCGCGCATTCCAGTGTTCCGTGCTCACCGCGCCATCCTATCCCGATTAGTTCATACGTGAACTAATCGTGGGTGGACGCCTGACGCCACCCAACAAGTAGTTGACACGTATACCAATTGGACTCTAGGTTGTTCACATATCAACTATTCGGTGGGGCGTCGCCCGGAGTGGGCTCGTCATGGAATTCGGGATCTTGTCGGCTCCGCGGCACAGCACGGGGCGACACCCACCGATGACAACGCAACCCAACCCCCCACCCCCACCCTCCAGGAGCACCTTCATGACCACTTCATTCACACGCCGCACCGTGATAGCAGGGGCGCTGGTGATAGGCGTATCCCTCACGGCCACCACCCTGGCGCTGGCATCGACCGAGACCGGTCCCAGCACGAAGAGGACCGCCCCCACCGCTGACGCGGGTACCACCAGGCTGCAGTGGGGGGCGGTCGCCCTGACCGCCCAGCAGTACCCCGCGATGAAGGAATTCGCCCAGAAAGCCCTCGGCCTGAACCTGGTGAACAGCTCCGAGGAGTTCTCCGTCTTCACCACACCCAACGGCAACCTGTTCGAGCTCTACGGTCCGAAGGCCCCCCAGTACCCCTGGCGCACCAGCCCCACCTCGACAGCGATCGGCTTCGACTCCACCGACCTGGACGCCGCCGAGAAGGCTCTGCAGGCCAACGGCGCCAAGTGGGCCTCCACCGTCCAGGTGGTCCCCGGCGCCGGAGCCGGCGGCAGCGACTATCGCTTCCGGCTCTTCCGCGCCCCCGACAACCGCGTCTACGCCATCGCCCAAAGCGGCACCGACCCCCGGAAGCCGGTGAGCGATGAGGACACCGGCGCCGCAGGGATCAACAAGCTGCAATGGGGCGCTGTCGCCCTGACCGCCGAGCAGTACCCCACGATGAAGAAGCTCGCCGCGACGGGCCTGGGCCTCACCCCCCTCAACGAAGCCAAGCAGTTCTCCGTCTTCGGAACAGAGAACGGCAACCTGTTCGAGCTCTACGGACCGAAGGCACCCCAGTACCCCTGGCGCACCAGCCCCACCTCCATCGCCTTCGGCTTCAACACCACAAATCTGGACAAGGCCATGACCCAGCTCCAGAACAACGGCGCCGAGTGGGTCTCCACCGTCCAGGTGGTCCCCCACGCCGGAGCCGGCGGGAGCGACTACCGCTTCCGGCTCTTCCGCGCCCCCGACAACCGCGTCTACGCCATCTCCCAGAGCAACGCCACCAGCTGACTCCCTCCCCCTGCCGGGTGACCGACGTCCGCGTCGGCCACCCGGCAACATCACGACAGGCACCAGCGGCACGGCCTGGGCGCTCGCCAAGGTCGCCTCCCTGGAGCCGGCCGCCGGTGCAGCATGTTTCCTGCCGAAAGAGCCGGGTAACCGCCGATGACTTCTCCCTCCTCCACACCCACCACCGGGGAGTCCGCCACGCCGGTGGCAAGGTCGCGCTCGCTGCCGACACCGGCTCAAAACATTGCCCGGGGCGCCCCAAGACCACGGGGCGCCCCGGTCGCGTCGCGGCATCACCGCACATAGGCATGCGTCGCAAGCGGGCGCCGCGCTGTTCGAGGGCATGGTGGGCGGCTCGCCGCGGGCCAGGACACCAGGGAAGCCGACTCGCGCTTCCGGTCGGCCACCGTCGTAGCGGGATCGAAGTGGCGACCCTCCCTGCGGCCGTTTCCCCTACCCTGCCTCCTGCCAGCGTCCCGAATTCCCCGTCAATCGCCCTCGCAGGCCCCCTGCCGAGGCTCAGGCAGACCACGGAACAGCACATCGGCGAAGGTCAGCGCCCCACCAACTGCCGTCTTGGGAACGGGCGTTGAACTCACGCGCAGCCGACGTACGTGTCAATGAGCACGCGCTTCCTATTCCGCTCAGGCCGTCAAAGGAATTTCACAGAAAATCGCGCACCGCATGAATGTCTCAAGCTGCACCGGAAACGCGGTGGATCGGGCCGGTGACCCGGGTCAGGGGGAGGCCACTGCTCTGGTTGGAGTCGCCGATGATCTCGGCGGTTATGGAGATGGCCGTCTCCTCGGGGGTGCAGGCGCCGAGGTCGAGGCCGATCGGGGAGCGGAGCCGGGCCAACTGCCCGTCGGCGACCCCCACTTCACGCAGGCGGCGCAGGCGTTCGTCGTGGGTGCGGCGGGAGCCCATGGCGCCGACGTAGCCGACGGGCAGATTGAGGGCGAGTCGGAGCAGAGGGATGTCGAACTTGGCGTCGTGGGTCAGCACGCAGACAGCGGTACGGGCGTCCACTGCCGTCCCTTCCAGGTAGCGGTGGGGCCAGTCGACGACCACCTCGTCGGCGTGCGGGAAGCGGGCTTCGGTGGCGAAGACCGGGCGGGCGTCGCACACGGTGACGTGGTAGCCGAGGAACCGGCCGGCCTGGGCGAGGGCGGCGGCGAAGTCGATCGCGCCGAAGATCAGCATGCGGGGGCGGGTGGCGGCCGCGTGGACGAGGACGGAGAACTTCTCGGGGCAGGTGTCGGCGTCTGAGCCGAGGGTGAGGAGTGCGGTGCGTCCGGTACGCAGTTGGGCGGTGGTCCGGTCCGCCACTGCCCGCCCGGTCGGCCCGTCGCCGAGCGTGCTGTCGGCGATCCAACTGTCGCCGAGCACGCTCACAGTGGCGCCGAGCAATCCCTCGGGCCCGTCCACGACCTGCGCCACGGCGGCAGGCCGGCCCTCGACCGCCTCGGCGAGCGCCGCGCCGAGATGCGGCTGGGCGGCCGGGTCGACACGCTGCACGAACACGTCGAGTTCCCCGCCGCAGGTCAGGCCCACGGCGAAGGCATCGTCGTCTGAGTAGCCGAACCAGGCGCGCTGGGGGCCGCCTCGGTCGTGGAGGACCTGGCGGCTCAGCTCGTACACCGCGCCCTCGACGCAGCCGCCGGAGATGCTGCCGATGGCGTTGCCGTCCTCGTCCACCGCCACCGACGTGCCGACGGGCAGGGGTGCGCTGCCGGTGACGCCGACGACGGTGGCCAGGGCGAAGGGGCGTTCCTCGCGGCACCAGCGGTGCAGTGTGTCCGCGATGTTCAGCATGGGAGGTCTCCAGAACGGACGGTCTCTGTCGCAGAAGGTGGGTCGGGCCGCCGCCGCGTCGACGGGGGCGCACGCGCGGCAGCGGCGCGGGGAGGTCCGGCAGTTGTACGGGGGGTCGGCTGCCGGACCGGTCCATGGAGGCTGGAGTGTCAGAGCAACGCTTCAGCGGTGATGGGCAGTTGGCGGATCCGTCGGCCGGTGGCGTTGAAGACCGCGTTGCCGATCGCGGCCGCCACGCCCACCTGGACGACCTCGCCGAGTCCCTTGACGCCCAGCAGGTTGCCGGCGTTGTCCTCGCCGTCCAGGTAGATCGCCTTGATCTCGGGCACGTCGGCGTTCACGGGTACGAGGTAGTCGGCCAGGCTGGCGTTCACGATCCGCCCGTCCCGGTGGTCGGTGACCGTGTGCTCAAGGAGCGCCGTGCCGATACCGCCCACGATGCCGCCGAACGCCTGGCTCTCGGCCAGCTTGGGGCTGATGATCCGCCCCGCGTCGTACACGCCGAGCATCCGCCGCACCCGCACCAGGCCCAGGCTCGCGTCCACGGCGACCTCGGCGAAGGTGGCGTTGTAGGCGAAGTAGGCGGACCGTTCGCTGCCCGGCCCGTCGTAGGAACCGTTCGCTTCCAAGTGTGAGCGGTCATTGCGGGCCAGCAGACTCTTGTACGTCTCCCCGCGCGCCGGGCTGCCCTGCACGTGCAGTCGGCCGTTCCGCACCACCACGTCGTCCGCGTTCACGCCGTAGAGCGGCGACTCCCGGTCCTCGACGGCCAGCCGGATCGCCTGCTGCCGCACCCTGTTGCAGGCGTCGACGACGGCCGAGCCGACGCTGGCCATGGTCGCCGAGCCGCCGTGCGGCGAGGTCGGCGGATACAGGGAGTCACCGAGTCGGAAGGTCACCGTGCGCATCGTCAACCCGAGTGCGTCCGCGGCCACTTGGGTCTGGGAGGTGTAGGTGCCGGGCCCCATGTCACTGGTGGCCGCCTCGACCACCGCGGTGCCGTCGGCGTCCAGACGGGCCCGCGCCTGCGCGGGATACCGCCCCGGGTCATAGACACCGGCGGCCATGCCCAGGCCGATCAGCCAGTCCCCGTCCCGCGTCGAGCGCGGCTTCGGATTACGGCGGTCCCAGCCGAACTCACGGGCGCCGACCGTGTAGCACTCACTCAGCCGCCGGGTGGAGAACGGCTCGTTCGTCGACTCGTCCTCGCTCGGCTCGTTGCGCCGGCGCAACTCGATCGGGTCGACGCCGAGTTCGTGCGCGAGCTCGTCCATCGCGGACTCGATCACGAACGACGCGGAGGCGAAGCCGGGGCCGCGCATCCAGATAGGCGTGTTCACGTCGAGGGGCACCCTCCGGTACGCCTGACGGACGTTGGGCATGCTGTAAAGCATCTGGCCCGCCGGCATGACGGCCTCGAAGAACGTCTCGTACGACGAGGTCTCGGCGTCGATGTCGTGGATCGCGGCGTTCAGCCGGCCTCGCCGGTCGCTGCCGAGCCGCAGCCGGTACTCGTACGACGGCCTGAAGCCGGTGCCGAAGTACATCTGCCTGCGGCTGAGCACCAACTTGACCGGGCGACGCGCCACCCGCGCGGCCAGCGCGGCGACGACGGTGTGCGGCCAGCAGCGCAGTCCGCTGCCGAAACCGCCGCCGACGAACGGCGAGATCACGCGCACCGAGTCCGCGGGCAGGCCGAACACGGCCGCGAGCTCGTCGTGCGTGCCCACCACCCACTGGGTCTTGTCCCAGACGGTCAGCTTGTCGCCGTCCCAGCGGGCGATGGTGGCGTGCGGCTCCATCGGGTTGTGGTGGTTGCGCGCCAGCTCGTACGTCAGGTCCAGCCGTACGGCCGAGGAACGCAGGCCGGCTTCCGCGTCGCCGCGCGCGTAGTCCGTCGGCTCGCCCGGCTCGGCCTCGTGCAGGTCGGTCGAGGGCCGCTCGGCGTCGTAGCGGACCTTCACCAGACTCGCCCCGTGCTGCGCGGCCTCCAACGTGCTCGCCACCACGACCGCGACCGGCTGGCCGTGGAAGAGCACCCGATCATCCTGGAAGACCCTGAGCCTGCGCCCGGGCGGGTTGTTGGACCCGGCGTTGTCGCGGTACGGCAGCGTCGGCGCGTTGCCGTGATGGATCACCCGCAGCACACCGGCGTGTTTCTCGGCGTCGCCGGTGTCGATCGAGGTGATACGGCCGCGCCCGATGCTCGCGTCGACGATGACGGCGTGCACCACACCTTCGAGGTCGTGTTCGGCGGCGTACAGGGCCTTGCCGGTGACCTTGAGTCGGCCGTCCACCCGGGACAGCGGCGCGCCCACGGCCGCCTGTGGCTGGGGGCTCACTTCGTACCTCCTACGATGCGCAGCTGGCGTTCGACGGTCCGCTTCAGCAGCTCGACCTTGAAGCCGTTGTGCTGAAGGGGACGGGCGCCGTCCGCCGCCTTCGCGGCAGCGGACGTCCACAGGGACTCCGAGGGACGCTCACCGACGAGGTGCTGCTCGACGGCGGGCAGTTTCCACGGCACGGTCCCCACGCCACCAGCGGCGACCTTCGCCTCCTGGATCACCCCGCGCCGGACGTGCAACGCGACCGCCGCCGAGGTCAGGGCGAACTCGTAGGACTGCCGGTCGCGCACCTTCAGGTAGCCGGACTTGAGCGGACGCGGAAGCGCCGGGATCTCCACAGCCGTGATCAACTCGCCTTTTCTGAGGGCTTGTTCACGGTTCGGGGTAGTGCCGGGCCGTAGCAGGAAGTCGGCGAACGGCAGGGTGCGCGCACCCTCCGGGCCGAGGAGATGCACCGTTGCCTCCAAGGCAGCGAAGGCCACGGCCACGTCGGAAGGGTGGGTGGCCACGCAGGCGTCGGAGGTGCCGAGGATCGCGTGCATCCGGTTGAAGCCCTCCCGCGCCGCACAACCGGAGCCGGGCTCACGCTTGTTGCAGGCCGCGGTCACATCACGGAAGTAGGTGCACCGGGTGCGCTGCATGATGTTGCCGCCGATGGTCGCCATGTTCCGCAACTGGGCCGAGGCACTCAGCTCCAGCGCCTGCGAGACGACGGGGTACAGCGTGCGCACCTTGGTATGCGCGGCGGCCTCGGACATTCTCACCAGCGCACCCAGGCGCAAGCCTCCGCGCTCGGTGACCGCGACCTCGCGCAGGGGCAGGCCGGAGATGTCGACCAGCGCCTCGGGGCGCTCGACGGTCTCCCGCATCAGGTCGACCAGCGTGGTCCCCCCGGCGATGTAACGGCCGCCTGCGCGACCGGCCTTGAGGGCTTCACGGGTGCCGGAGACGCGGGTGTAGGAGAAGGGATGCATGGTGGGCCGCTCCTTACTTCCGGCCCGCGGTCTGTTCGACCGCGCGCACGATCTTGACGTAGCAGCCGCAGCGGCAGATGTTGCCGCTCATCCACTCCCGGATCTCCTCCGGCGAACCGGTGTGGCCCTCCTGGATGCAGCCGACGCCGGAGAGGATCTGCCCTGGAGTGCAGTACCCGCACTGGAAGGCGTCCTCGTCGATGAACGCCTGCTGCAGCGGGTGCAGTTCGTCGCCCTTGGCCAGGCCCTCGATCGTGGTGACCTCGACGCCCTCCAGCCGAACGGCCAGCGTCAGGCAGGAGTTGACCCGCCGTCCGTCGACCAGCACCGTGCACGCCCCGCAGGCCCCGGCGTTGCAGCCCTTCTTGGAGCCGGTCAGGTCGAGGTGCTCGCGCAGCAGGTCCAGCAGCGAGGTCCGGTTGTCCACCGTCACGGTCCGGCGGGTGCCGTTGACCGTCAGGGAGACCCGGCTGGAGGGCGCCGCTTCTGCGGCGATGGCCTCCTCCGAGCCGGCGAGGAACGTCCCTCCGGCCACCACGGCACCGCCCACCACGACACCAGTGGCGATGACGGTACGCCGACTGGGCCCCGAGGAGGACTCACCCGATTCGGTCGAGGGTGGAACAGCGGATTCAGAGAGGTCAGCAGACATACGCACGCCTTCGCATCACGGACGGGACAGTCGTGAACAACAGCGGGGCAGCAGGCGCGGGATCAACGCCGCCGCGGGGAAAGGGCAACCGCGCGCCTTGGCAGCGGCGGCCGGTCACGCCGGGAGTCTTGCATCACCGGCCACACTCGCGACAGGGAGACTTTTATCCCCCCTTTGCCTTCTCGTGGTCTTCTCCATGACGAGGAGGCGGTGAGCGAACCGAATTCCTGAGCGCATGATTCTTGAGGCCATGGCACATTTCGCGCGCCGCCGGGAAAGAGCCTGACTCTGACAGTGGTAGGAACCGCGAACGTAGGCACATTCCTGCCCTGGGTCATTTCCCGGCGGCGCGGCAAGCTCGTCACCGTGCCCGGTCGGAAGGCAGCCGGGCACGAGAGCACTGCTAGGAGACCCCCCTCATGACCACCGTTGCTGCTTATGCCGCTCCCGCCGCCAAGGCTCCGCTGGAGCGCACCACCATCGAGCGGCGCCCGGTCGGCGAGTTCGATGTGCTCATCGACATCAAGTTCGCCGGTATCTGTCACTCCGACATCCACCAGGTCCAGGAGGGCTGGGGTACCGCCATCTTCCCGATGGTCCCCGGTCACGAGATCGCCGGTGTCGTCTCCGAGGTCGGCCCCGGTGTCACGAAGTACAAGGTCGGCGACCGGGTGGGCGTCGGCTGCTTCGTCGACTCCTGCCGCGAGTGCGACCACTGCAAGGCAGGCCTGGAGCAGTACTGCACCGGCAGCGGCATGATCCAGACGTACAACTACCTCGACAAGGACGGCCGGCCCACCTACGGCGGCTACTCCGAGAAGATCGTCGTCGACGAGAACTACGCCGTCCGCATCCCCGACGGCCTCGCCCTCGACGTGGCCGCCCCGCTGCTGTGCGCGGGCATCACCCTGTACTCCCCGCTGAAGCACTGGGGCGCGGGCCCCGGCAAGAAGGTCGCGATAGTCGGTCTGGGCGGTCTCGGCCACATGGGCGTCAAGATCGCGCACGCGCTGGGCGCCGAGGTCACGGTCCTCTCCCAGTCCCTGCGCAAGAAGGACGACGGCCTCAAGCTGGGCGCCGACCACTACTACGCCACCAGCGACCCGAAGACCTTCGAGGACCTGGCAGGCACGTTCGACCTGATCGTCTCCACGGTCTCGGCCCCGCTCGACTTCAGCGCGTACGTGAACCTGCTGAAGATCGACGGAGCCCTGGTCAACGTCGGCGCCCCCGAGGAGCCGATCTCCGTCAACGTCTTCCCCCTGATCATGGGCCGCAGGTCCATCGCCGGCTCCGCCATCGGCGGCATCGCCGAGACCCAGGAGATGCTGGACTTCTGCGCCGAGCACGGCTTCGGCGCCGAGATCGAAGTGATCGCCGCGTCCGAGATCAACGAGGCGTACGAGCGGGTGTTGAACAGCGACGTGCGGTACCGGTTCGTGATAGACACCGCGACGATCTGACCCCGGATTCCCCACCACATTCCCTGTGCCCTTGTCGGGCCGCCGCACTGCGGCCCGACAAGGGCACAGCCATGAGGATTGCGGGCGCGTCCGCACCATTACCGGATTCACTCCGATCCCGACAGGGAGGAATTACTCCCTGGGAGAATTCCTTCCCCCTCTCTTTCCCTTCCCAGGCCGAGCTCAAGATGCGAAAAATCCGTTCACGGGCCTATCTTGGGGGAAATCCAGGCGCCCGGAGCACCACACATCAAGCACCCTTGCCGGGAAATCAGGAGCGCACCATGACCGAACTCGACATGGCCGAGCTGGCATTCAACGGATTCGTCGGGCAGTGGACGGAAGGCACCACCGACGGCCGACGCGCGCCCCTGCTGCGCCGCCCCTCCGAACTGGGCCTGGCCTACGAGGACGTGACGTTCCCGTCGATGGACGGCGTGCCTCTCGAGGGGTGGTTCATCCCGGCCGACTCGGACCGGCTGATCACCCACAACCACTTCTCCCCCGGCAACCGCTACGGCTATCCCGGACACCTGCCCGGCTGGGACCGCTTCGGCGGATTCGAGGTCAACTTCCTCCCCGCCTACAAGGCACTGCACGACGCCGGCTACAACGTCCTCGCCTACGACCTGCGCAACCACGGCATGAGCGGGTACGGCAACGGCGGCATCTGCACGATCGGCCTCACCGAGTACCGCGACGTCATCGGAGCCCTCCGCTACGCCGCGGCACGCCCCGACACCAAGAACATGAAGAAGGCCCTGCTGTCGGTGTGCCTGGGCGCCAACTCCACGGCCGTCGCCTGGGCCAAGCACCCCGAGGAGTTCGCCGAGATCCAGGCGCTGGTGATGCTCCAGCCCTTGGAGGGCCGTTCCATCGGCGAGCAGTTCTCCAAGGCCCTTGGCTTCAAAGGCGGTTACGACCGGCTCGACCAGGCCGTGCTGGAGCGTACCGGCTTCCATCTGGCAGAGCAGTCGCCTGCGAAGTACGCCTCTGCCATCACCGTGCCCACGCTGGTGGCGCAGGAGCACGACGACATCATGACCACCCCCGAAGCCGTGCAGGCCGTCCACGACGCCATCCCCGTCGAGGACAAGCAAATGCACTGGATCCACGGCAGCACCCGCCGCTTCGACGGCTACAACTACTTCAGCGAGCACCCCGAGGTCGCTGTCGACTGGTTCGACTCCCACGTCCGCTGACGAACAGCCCAGGAGAGACCGGGGACAACTGAATCTTCGACCTTGACGAGAACGTCAGCCGCACCCCGGTGTCGTGTACGCGAACTCGCCTCGGAGCCGAAGGAGTACAAGCTGGAGGAGTTCTTGACCAAGAACCTCGCGTGAGCGGTGCTCGCGGAAAGCCGACCCGGGGCTGGCCTCGGGTCGGCTTTCCGTCTGTCGGGGCTCAGCGCCGCCGCAGACGCAGTACGGGCACCAGGTTCAGGAGCAACCCGATCGCGGCTACGCCGGTGACCAGGTTCAGGCCGGGTCGGTAGGCGGTGAAGTCGGCGCCGCTGTCGCCGGCTTGGGCGATCACGGCGGTGAGTACGGCGAGGACGAGGGCGGCGCCGACCTGGCCGGAGGTCTGCACCAGGCCGGAGGCGAGGCCCTGTTCGGAGTCGTCGATGCCTTCGGTGGCCTGGGCCATGATGGCGCTGTAGCCGAACGCGAAGCCGCCGCCGAGGAGCAGCAGGGACGGGAGCATGGCGGTGACGTAGTCGGGCGAGGAGCCGGCCGTCGCCAGAAACCAGACGTAGCCGAGGGTCAGCGAGGTCATCGAGGCGATGATCATCGGTGCTGTGCCGAAGCGGTTGACGAGTCGGCCGGTGAGGGGCGAGCCGACGGCGACGATCAGGCCGACCGGCAGCAGCGCGAAGGCCATGCGCAGAGGCGACCAGCCGAGCCCGTCCTGCAGGAACAGCGTCATCATGAACTGGAAGCTGAGGTAGGAGCCCATCAGCGCGACGATGCTGAGGTTGGCCCGGACCGTGGTGGCCTTGCGCAGGATGCCGAAGCGGACCAGCGGGTGCCGGACCCGCTGCTCGATCAGGACGAAGGCGAGCAGCAGCAGGGCGGCGACGCCGAAGGCGGCGAGCGTCGCCCCGGAGGTCCAGCCCGTCTGGGGGGCGGTGACCACGGCGTAGACGGCGAGCAGCATGCCCGCGGTGAGGGTGACCGCCCCGGCCGGGTCCTGGCCTCCGGTCTCGGTGCGGCGGTCGCGCGGGATCAGCAGCAGGCCGACGACAAGTGCGAGCAGGGCGAGCGGGACCGGCATGAGGAAGGTCCAGCGCCAGCCGATCCCGGTGAGCAGACCGCCCAGGATCAGGCCCGAGGAGTAGCCCAGGGCGCCGAAGAGGCTGAAGACCGACAGCGCCCGGTTGCGCTGTGGGCCCTCCGGGAACGTCGTGGTGAGGATCGACAGGCCGGCGGGCGCGGTGAAGGCGGCGGCCACGCCCTTGACGAAGCGGGTGGCGATCAGCAGCGAGCCGCTGTCGACGAGGCCGCCGAGCAGCGAGGCGGCGGCGAAGACGGCCAGCGCGACGAGGAAGACGCGGCGGCGTCCGAGCAGGTCGGCGGTGCGGCCGCCGAGCAGCATCAGGCCGCCGTAGCCGAGGACGTAGCCGTTGATGATCCACTGCAGTGAGCCGGTGGCCATGCCGAGGTCGTGGCCGATGGAGGGCAGGGCGACGCCGACCATGGAGACGTCGAGGCCGTCGAGGAACAGCACGAGGCACAGCACGGCGAGGACGGCCCAGAGGCGGGCGGTCCAGCGGGGTTCGGGGGCGGCCGAGGGCAGCGTCCCGGGGCGGGACTGGGTCAGGGACATGGGGAGGTGGATCTCTTTCCTGGCGGATGAGCAGGCAGGTCGGACGCCTCGGCGCTGAGGGAACCGGTTCTGTCGGTGGGAAGAGGGCCGGACCGGGGCGGGGACGCGCAGCGCGGTGGGCCTCGTGACGAGCGTGCCAGGAGAGCCGTACACGAAAAAGGGAGAGCCTCTTCCTAGGCGCGGGGCGCGTAGGAGGAAAGGCTCCCCCTTTGAAGGGAATACCTGGGCGACGGTCAGGCGGAGCTGTCGCTGGTCGAGTGGCTCGGGTCCGCCGCCCATGAGGCCAGCATGCGCAGGCTGTCGTGGGTCGGGGTGCCGGTTTCGGCGGTCCAGACGATGATCGCCAGGTCGGGATCGGCGGCCCAGGTGACGGCGTTCCAGTCGAGGTGCAGGTCGCCGACGACGGGGTGGCGCAGGTGCTTGGTCCCGGTGTCCCGGACGGCGACGTGGTGGGCGCCCCACCACTGGCGGAACTGCTCGTCCCGGACCGAGAGTTCGCCCACCAGGGCGGCGAGCTGCGTATCCCCGGGGTTGTTGGCGTTGTGCATGCGCATCTGGGCGATGGCCAGCCGGGTGACACCCTCCCAGTCCGCGTACAGCTCGCGCATCGCGGGGTCCGTGATGAGCAGCCTGATGTAGTACCGCTGCTTCTCGGGGATCTTGCCGAAGTCGGTGATCAGGGCGGCGCCCATGGCGTTCCAGGCGACGATCTCGGTGCGCGGCCCGATCACGAACGCGGGAGTGTGCGCCATGTCGTCGAGCATGCGCTGCAACTGCGGCTGCGCCTTGAGGCGCGGCTGCCGGCGGGGTGGGCGGAATTCGTCCTTGGCCGCGAGCTCGTACAGGTAGGCGCGCTGATCCTCGTCCAGGCGCAGCACGCGGGCCAGGGACTCCAGCACCGACGGCGACGGCTGGATACGGCCCTGTTCGAGGCGGGCGTAGTAGTCAGTGCTGATGGCCGCCAGTACGGCGACCTCCTCACGGCGCAGGCCCGCGACGCGACGCGAGCCGCCGTCGGGCAGGCCGACGGCGGCCGGGTCGAGCTCGGCACGGCGCGCCTTGAGGAATTCCCCCAGATCGTGGCGGTGAGGATCGCGGTTCATGCCATCACCCTGACACCGGAAAGCGGTGTTGTCAGGGGGAGAGATTTGTCCCTGGAAGTCCTCACCGTCGAGAAGCGCGCTGCCCTGTGGGATCAGCGGACGCGGGTCCACTTCCCGTGGAGCTGGACGAACTCGCCACCGATGACCGAGCTGGCCATGCAGGTACCCTCGGTGTAGTCCTCGATGTGAGTGACGTGGTCACCAGCGTCGGGCTCGGTCCAGCGGACGACGAACAGGCCGTCGCGGAGCTGGGTGGTGGTGTACTCCATCGTCTGCTTACGACCCTTGATGGCGCCGCCAGTCACCTCGAAGCTGACCTTGGTCGCCGAGTCGAAGGTGATCTCCACCGTGAAGTGGCCGAGCGGAGTGTCCGGGCCGAGGTCCGCCAGCCAGGTCTGGCCGACGCTGGGGAGAGTCGCGTTGCTGTCCATCGGTACTACCTCTTTCTTTGAACCTTTGAGCGGCGGTGCGGGGTGTCGTCAGCCGAGGGTCTTGACGACTTCCCGGGCCAGCGGGACGGCCGAGGCGGGGTTCTGGCCGGTGATGAGGGTGCGGTCCACCTCGAGGTGGGGGGCGAAGTTCTCCTCGCCCTTGTGGTAGTCCGCGCCGACGTCCGAGACGAGACGGTCCTCAAGCAGCCACTTCGCCCGGTCCGCGAGGCCGTTCTGGATCTCCTCGGAGTTGGACAGACCGGTCAGGCGGTAGCCGGAGAACGGGGACTTGCCGTCGGCGTCCACGGTGGACAGCAGCGCGGCCGGGCCGTGGCACACCAGCGTCACGAGCTTGCCGGAGGCGAGCCAGTCGCCGAGCAGCTTGCCGGCCGCGGGGTCGTCGGACAGGTCCTCCATCGGACCCCAGCCGCCGGGGACGAACACGGCGTCGTAGTCGTCGATGTTCACGTCCTCGATACGGATGGGGTTCGCCAGTTCGGTGGCCTCGCGCAGGGCGGTCTTCATCTGCTCGGCGCCCTCCTCGCCGCCGTTGAAGTCCGGGGTGAGGCTGAGGGCGTCGGCGGTGGGCGGGACGCCACCGGGGGTGGCCGCGGCGATCTCGTAGCCGGCCTCCTTGAAGACGCCGTACGGGCCGATGGCCTCCTCGGCCCAGAAGCCGGCCGGCTGCTCGAACCCGTCGGCCAGGGTCCAGTGGTCGGCGGCGGTGATGAGGAAGAGGATCTTCGCCATGGGGTGCTCCCAGGGGTGAGTGCGGGCGGTCAGTTGTTCGCGGCCTGCTGGACGACGTGGCTGTCGGCGGCCTGGATCAGGTGGGTGAGCTTGCCGTCGCCGACCGTCCACAGGTGGATGAAGCGGGCGTCCGACTCCTCGCCGGACTTGGACACGGCGTGGTAGTGGCCGCGGACGAACACGTGCTCGCCAGAGCCGTAGAACTCCTCGGCCACCGCGCCGAAGGAGGTGAAGCTGGGCGCGAGGCGGCCGAAGAAGTCGGCTCCGGCGCTCGCCCAGGTCTTGTAGACGCCGCCGTAGGGGAAGCCGGGGGTGATGTCCCAGACGATGTCGGGGTCGATGACCTCGGCGACCACGTCCGGGGCCATGCCGGAGTCGTAGAGACGGCGGACGAGAGCGAGGTTCGGGGAGTCGGACATGGTGCTGCTCCTTTACGGGTCAGGCTGCGGGTGAGGTGCTTGGGTTCAGGCGGCGAGGGCGGCGCGGCCGGCGCGGAAGAACGCGGTCTGCTGCGCGACGCGGGCGCCGAGGCCCTCAGCGGTGGCGATGTCCGACTTGTGGACGGCCTCCGGACCAGCATCGGTCGGGGTCTGGGCGCCGGCACCGACGAAGTAGCCCAGACGGTTGATGTCGTTCTCGCTGCCCTCGGTGGAGGCCCAGCCCGGCTGCACGCCCAGGCTGACCCAGTGCATGCCGTGCTGGGCGGCCATGGTGAAGAAGTAGCCCAGGGTCGAGGACTTGTCGCCGTTCTTGGCACCGGAGTTGGTGAAACCGGCGGCGATCTTGTCGACCCAGGTCTGGGTGAACCAGCGCTTGCTGCTCGCCTCGGCGAAGGTGTGGAAGGCGGCGGAGGCGGTGCCCATGTAGGTGGGGGCACCGAAGATGATGGCGTCGGCGGCGTCCAGCTGCGCCCACTGTTCGTCGGTGATCGTGTCCACGGGGATGGAGATCACCTCGGCACCGGCTTCCGCGGCACCGCGCGCCACGGCCTCGGCTATGACGGCGGTGTGGCCGTAGCCGGAGTGGAATGCGACGGCGACCGTGGGGCGGGAGGTGGAGGACATGGGGGTATTGCTCCTCGAAAAGGATCTCGAAAGGGATTGCATGAATCGTGCTCTGGAAGCATGGCACGGAATTCAACAGCGAAGGTAGGAAGGATTTGTCCCTGGCTTTACGCCGGGAATCTCCTGCCGATTTTACGAATTCATGGCGGGGGTCGCCGTCCAGGAGGAAAGGAAGCGTAGGCCCTCGTACGTACGTGATTCGGGTTCGGCGCTCCAGATGATCAGCTGCTGATCGGGGTCGGCCACGCAGGTGAGGGCGTCCCAGGTGAGGGAGAGTTCACCGGCGACCGGGTGGTTGAACACCTTGGTGCCGCCGGCCCGGGGCACCACAGGGCGGCCTCCCCACCACTGGCGGAACTGGTCGTCCTGCACCGACAGCTCGCCGACGAGGTCGGCCAGTCTCCTGTCGTCGGGACAGACCGCGGCCTGCTGCCGCAGCACGGCCACGGCGTTGCGGGCGGAGTCCTCCCAGTCGGCGTACAGCGTTCTCATGGCCGGGTCGGTGAAGAGCTGCCGGACGTAGTTGCGCTGCTGCTGGGGGGTCTTCGCGAAATCGGTGCCGAACAAGGCGGCGGCCGTCGGGTTCCACGCCAGGATGTCCAGGTGCCGGCCCAGGATCATGCCGGGGGCCACGCTGAGCTCGTTCAGCACGGAACGCAGCCGCGGGTGCGCCTTCTGCGGGGCCCGCCGCCGCGCGCGACCGGCCCCCTTTCCGGCCAGCTCGAACAGCTGGTCCCGCTGTGCGTCACTCAGGTGCAGGACCCGGACGAGCTCGGACAGCACGGACGTGGAGGGGGTCATGCGACCCTGCTCCAGGCGGGTGTAGTAATTGGTGCTGATGGCGGCCAGCATGGCCACCTCGTCCCGGCGCAGGCCGGCCACACGCCGGCGCCGGTCGGTTTCGGGCAGACCGACCGTGCGGGGGCTGAGCTCGGCCCGGCGGGCTTTCAGGAATTGGCCCAGCTCCTTACGGTGCGCACTGCTGTTCATACTGGCCAGTCTGCGCTGTCCGCCACTCGGCTGGGTAGGAAGGTTTTATCCCTGGATACATCTCTCCCGGGGTGGAATTCTCCTCTGTACGGGTCCTGCGGGCGGTGACAGAGTCGGAGAACGGCAATTGTTTTCACAGGCCGTCGGCGCTTCTTTAAACCCTTATGGCCATCGTCGACGAATCCGGCACGTCCGGGTGACACCGCTGCCCGAGAAACGCTTCAGGAGAAAAGACATGCGCGCAACCGTGATCCACGCCCCCGGTGACATCCGGGTGGAGGACGCCCACGAGCCCAAGATCGTCAACCCGACGGACGCGATCATCCGCACGGTCGCCACCTGTGTGTGCGGCTCGGACCTGTGGCCGTACCGCGGCCTGGAGCCGGTCGGCGACCCGCACCCGATGGGGCACGAGTACGTCGGCATCGTCGAGGAAGTCGGCAGCGAGGTCGGCAACGTCAAGCCCGGCCAGTTCGTGGTCGGCTCCTTCGCCACGTCGGACAACACCTGCGCGAACTGCCAGAAGGGCTGGCAGTCCTCCTGTCTGAACCGCGAGTTCATGGGCACCTGCCAGGCCGAGTACGTGCGCATTCCCAACGCCCACGGCACCCTGGTCGCCACCGACGAGCACCCCTCCGGCGAGTTGGTGCCGAGCCTGCTGGCCGTGTCCGACGTGATGGGCACCGGCTGGTACGCGGCCCTCGCCGCCGAGGTCAAGCCCGGCTCGACGGCCGTCGTGGTCGGCGACGGAGCCGTCGGCCTGTGCGGTGTCATCGCCGCGAAGGAGCTCGGCGCGGAGCGGATCATCGCCATGTCCCGGCATGAATCCCGTCAGAAGCTCGCCCTGGAGTTCGGCGCCACCGACATCGTCAGCGAACGCGGCGAAGACGGCATCGCCCGCATCAAGGACCTCACCGGCGGCATCGGCGCCGACTCGGTCCTGGAGTGTGTCGGCACCTCCCAGTCCATGAGCCAGGCCCTGCACTCCGCCCGCCCGGGAGGCAACGTCGGCTTCGTCGGCGTCCCCCACGAGGTGGCCGTCGACGGCCAGGAGCTGTTCTTCTCCCAGGTCGGCCTGCGCGGCGGCCCGGCGCCCGTGCGCCGCTTCCTGCCCGACCTGATCGACCGCGTGCTGTCCGGCCACATCAACCCGGGCAAGGTCTTCGACCTCACGCTGCCGCTGGAGCAGGTCGCCGAGGGCTACAAGGCGATGGACGAGCGCCGCGCCATCAAGGCCCTCCTCAAGCCCTGACCCGGTCGCCTCGTGGGCGTGAGCTGCGCCGGCCGCGCTCACGCCCACGAGGGCACACCCCGCCGCATGGTCGTAAAGGAGGCAAGCCCATGACGACCTGGACGAACGACGAGCTGACCCGGATCGAGCACGCCGAGGAACTTCAGATGGCCCCTTCGCGCAGCGACGGAAAGCCGCGCACACCCGTGCCGATCTGGGTCGTCCGAGACGGCGACGACCTCTACGTCCGCTCCTTCCGCGGCAGCGCCGGCGCCTGGTACCGGGCGGCCCGGGCCAGCCACGAGGGCCGTATCCGCTCCGGCGGCGTCGACAAGGCCGTCACCCTCGTCGAGGTCACCGACCCCGGCGTCAACGACCGTATCGACACCGCCTACCGCACCAAGTACGGCCGCTACGGCGCGAGTTACATCGATCCCATGGTGGCCTCGCGGGACACGACCCTGAAGCTCGTACCGCGCTGACCTACAGGAGACAAGAACCACCATGCTCGGTCTTGAACTCGTCGTGGTCCTGGGCGTGGCCGTGCTGGTGGGCAACGTCGTGGGACAGCGCCTCGGCATCGCCCCGCCCGTCGTCCTGCTCTTGACGGGTGTGCTGCTGGGATTCGTCCCGGCAGTGCGGGAGGCGCAACTGCCACCGGAGGTAGTGCTGTTGCTCTTCCTTCCGGTGTTGCTGTACTGGGAGAGCCTGACCACCTCCCTGCGGGAGATCCGCACCAACCTGCGCGGCATCCTGCAGCTGAGCACCGTCCTCGTCATCCTCACCGCCTGGGCCGTCGCCGCAACCGGGCACGCCCTCGGGCTGCCGTGGGGGCCGGCCTGGGTGCTCGGCGCGGCCATGGCGCCCACCGACGCGACCGCGGTCGGCGTCCTCGCCCGCGCCCTGCCGCGCCGTCAGGTCACCATCCTGCGCGCGGAGAGCCTGGTCAACGACGGTACGGCCCTGGTCGTCTACGGTCTCGCCGTCGGCATCACGGTCGGCGAGGAACACCTGAGCATGCCGCACGTCGGCGGGCTGTTCCTGCTCGCCTACGGCGGCGGAGCCCTGGTCGGCGTGGCGGTCGCGTGGGTCAACATGAACCTGCGGCGCCGCCTGACCGATCCGCTGCTGGGCAACCTGGTCATGATCCTGGCGCCCTTCACCGCGTATCTGCTGGCCGAACTGGTCGAGGCTTCCGGTGTCCTCGCGGTGGTCGTCAGCGGTCTGATCATGTCCCAGGTCGCCCCGCGCATCATCCAGGCCGAACACCGCACGCAGGCACTGGCGTTCTGGCCGCTGGCCACCTTCATCATCAACGGTGCGCTGTTCGTCCTGGTGGGGGTGGAACTGCAGTACGCGGTCCGCGACCTGGGCCGCGCCGATCTCCGGGACGCGCTGATCGCGGTGGGTGCCATCTGCGTGGTGCTCGTCGCCGTGCGCTTCGCGTTCCTGTACGCCTCCACCTACCTGGTCCGCGCGCTCGACCGCCGCCCCCAGCAACGCATGCTCCGCGTCGGTCACCGGACCCGCGTCGTCAACGGGCTGGCCGGCTTCCGGGGCGCGGTCTCGCTCGCGATGGTGCTCTCGGTGCCGCAGACCCTCGACTCGGGCGAGCCGTTCCCCGACCGCAGCTTCATCGTCTTCGTCACCTCCGGCGTCATCCTCGTGACGCTGGTGGGTCAGGGACTGCTGCTGCCGGTTGCAGTGCGCTGGGCGAAGCTGCCGCCGGACACGTCGGTCGACGAGGAACACGACCTCGCCGAGACCGCCGCCATAGAAGAGGCGATCAAGGCGATGCCCCAACTCGCCACCGATCTGCGGTCCGAACCGAAGATCGTCGAGTGGCTGCGGCAGGAGTACGAGGCGCACTTGGCGTCGGTACGGGCCAGGAGTGCGGGTGCCACCGACGACCCGGCACAGCTCCAGCACCAGGACTACCTCGCACTGCGCCTCGCCCTCATCGCGCACAAACGCGCCACCGTCGTCCGGCTCCGCGACGAGCGCCGGATCGACGACACCGTACTGCGCCGTCTGCAGGCCGCCCTCGACAGCGAAGAGGTGCGCCTGTCGGGAGGCGCGGCGGTCGAATGACCCATACCTGAGGAAGGACCTTCCATGAAGGCCATAGGACTGACTGAATTCGGCGGGCCCGAGGTACTGCGGGTCCTGGACCTTCCGGTCCCCCACGCCGGGCCGGGCGAGATACGGATCCGCGTACACGCGGCGACGGTCAACCCCGTCGACACGCTGGTGCGCCGAGGAATTGCCTTCGTCTCCGACGCCGAACCGCCCTACGTCCCCGGGATGGACGCGGCCGGCGTCATCGAGCAGATCGGCGAGGGAACCGACACCGATCTCACCGTCGGCGACGATGTCATGGCCGTCGCGGTCGTGTCCGGAACGCACGGGGCCTATGCCGAGCACCTCGTCGTGCCCGCCGAGTCGGTGGTCCGTGTGCCGGCGGGCGTGACAGCCGCCGAGGCCGCCACGCTGCCGATGAACGGACTGACGGCCCGTATGGCCCTGGACCTGTTGGAACTTCCTGCAGGCGCCACCGTGGCGGTCACCGGAGCGGCCGGCGCGGTCGGCGGCTACGCCGTCCAACTGGCCAAAGCGGGCGGATACCGAGTGATCGCCGACGCGGCGCCGAAGGACGAGCAGCTGGTGAAGGCCCTCGGCGCCGACGTGGTCCTGCCTCGCGGTACCGAGTTCCCGGAGCTGGTGCGCAAGGAAGTGCCCACCGGTGTCGACGGACTCGTCGACACGGCGGGTGTCGCGGGCCTCGCCATCGGTGCGGTGCGCGACGGCGGCCGGTTGGCGTCGTCGGTCGGTGGTACCCAGGTGCCCGGTGAACGCGGTATCGAGGTCCAGTTCACGTTCGTGCCGCAGTACGCCCGCGCACGCGCCCAGCTCGGCCGCCTCCGCCGGCTGGCGGAGGAGGGCCGGCTCACCCCGCGCGTCGCTCGGACCCTGCCTGCCGACGAAGCCGTCGAAGCACACCGGCTGCTGGAGGCCGGTGGCCACCGGGGGCGGCTGGTCCTCACCTTCTGAGTGAGGTCGAAGGCCACCCGCAGCACCGACAAAGACGCGTCCTCGGACGGCTTCAGCACGGCGGTGCATCCGCGGGTCAGAACCAGCACCGATGATCCAGAACTGGCTGTTGAACGGACCATTCCAGTGGCCGTCGGCACACAGCGGCGACTCTGCCAAGGCTCGTGGACTGAAGCCGGAGGCGAGGCCATGCTCGACAGGCCGGTTGCCGCCAGGGTGCAGGTGGGCCCTGCCGCTCGGCGTCACGCCCCCAGTGCCATGGGGCGTGAAAGGGGTTGCGGCCTGAGAGCGTGCGGCAAGCGGGCCTCGGCAGCCGTCAGACTTTCTTCCGCTTCTTCGCGGGTGCGGCTGTGCTGCCGCGCACGGTAAGCGTGGTGGCGATTTCCACGCCGATCTGCGCCGGCCTCTCGCCGCGGCCGAGAGAGAGCGCGAGTTCGGTGGCTGCCGCCGCCATCTCCGTCAGCGGCTGGTGAACCGTCGTCAGCGGTGGATCCACCCACGCCACGACAGGGAGGTCGTCGAAACCCACGACGCTGAGGTCGTCGGGAATGGTCAGTCCCAGTTCGCGGGCGGCCTGGTAGACGCCCAGTGCCTGCAGGTCGTTCGAGGCGAAAATGGCGGTGGGTCGCTCGCTCCGCATCAGCAGTTCACGCGCGGCTTCGCTTCCGCCTTCGCTGGTGAGCGGTGCATGGAGCACCAGGCCGGGATCGGTGGGCAGGTCTGCTGCCTCCAGGGCGGATGTGTAACCGGCCTGCCGCGCACGGAAGCAGGAGACATCCCGGGGGCCGCCGATCATCGCTATGTGGCGGTGCCCGAGGTCGATCAGGTGCCGGGTTGCCGACTGGCCACCACGCCAGTTGGTGGCGCCGACGAAGGGCACGTCGTCGGGGGGTTCCTCCGTCGGGTCGAAGACGACGAAGGGGATGCCCTTGGCGCTGAGTTGCTCGCGCTCATCGTCGGACAGCTGGGCCACGGACAGCACGCAGTGCGGCCGGCGGCCCACCATGTCCTCCACGGTCCGGGTGGGTGCGTCATGGAGCCCGAACTCGGAGACCATCACCCCGACCCGGTTCTTGCTGGCCACTCGCTCGACGCCACGGATGATCTCGACCGCCCACAGGCTCTTCAGTTCGCGGAACACCAGCTCCATGGTGGTGTTGCGGCTGCCCGGCGGCTTCTTGTAGCCGTAGCGGTTGATCAGCTCCTCGACGCGGGCTCGGGTGTCGCTGGAGACGCCTGTCCTGCCGTTGAGCACCTTCGAAACAGTGGGGATCGAGACTCCGGCAGTCTCGGCGATGTACGCGATGGTGACCGGCCCCTGCGGTTCGTCCGGGGTGCCCGGGGCGTGCTCCGTCGACACGTCCGACCCGTTGTCCGCCACGCTCGCCTACCCTCGCTGCCGCCGAACGATCGCATCCAGATTCACGGAGGGAATGCCCAGCACTTTACGTTGTCGTTGTCGCGAGATTCATTATGGCACTTCAGGCTGGCGAGCGACGGCTCCCTGTGTTTCTCATTCTTGAATCGAGGCGCTTTATGTTTCGTGGCGTGAGGCAATCAGCCCGGTCACGGTGCGTCGCCACCGTTCCCGGGCCGGGTGGTTCCTCGGGTCGAGGACCACAGGTCAGGTGCTCGCTCCCGTCACCGTGGTGCCGGAGCGGGTGACCTGGTACGTCACGGTGGTACCGCTCCAGAAGTGGAAGGTGAGGGCGACCGGCGTGCCGTCGGTGAGGCTGCCCAGGAAGTCCGAGGTGAGGTCGATAGCCCCACCGGGGTAGTCCGGGGAGAACGTCGTGTTGAACTGCTGGTACGAGGTCCAGGTGGCGGTGCCGGCATTGGACCCGTCCGCGTACTTCGCTTCCATGGTGGCTAGTTGGTCACCCCGGAAGGCCGTGGGGATGACCAGGCCGCTGCTCGTGCCCGACGCGTTCGAGAGCACGGGGGTGTCGTAGGTGCGGATGTGGACAGGCCAGGGCAGGCCGCAGGAGAAGCGGAATTGGATGGTCGAGTCCACCCCGTAGGCGCGATCCCCGGCGAGGCGGGTGAGGGCGGCGGCGGTGAGGGTGACCTGGTCGCCGGAGACGGTGTAGTCGCGGCCGGGGGCGAGCTTCCGGTCCTCCTGCCACACACCGCGGAAGGATGTTCCGTTCAGGTTCAGTGTGAGCGTCTGCGCGCCGATGGCGCCCGACTTGGGCAGGTACACGGTGTCGCTGGAGGCGGTCCCGGAACGCGTGGTCCAGGCGGACCTGATCCGGTTGATCAGCTCGGGATCACGCCACTGCAGTGTGTCCCTGTTGAGGTAGTTGAAGGCGTCCCACAGCGCGGTGGTGATCCCGTTGACCCGGGCCTCGTAACCCAGTTGCTCGAAGTACTTGAACCCCTCGCCGCGCTCGATCATGGCCGGGTGGTGGAAGTCCGGGTAGTTGAGGAGACCGAACTCGCCCAGGTACACCGGGATGCCCTTGGCGACGAAGATGTCGTGCATCTGCGTGAAGGCCTGCGTCATGTCCTGCTGTGAGGTGGCGTCGAAGCGGGTGTAGCCGGCGATGTTGACGCTGAAGGGCCAGAAGCCGTAGTAGTGCACGGTTGCGACGAGGTTGTCGTCCTTGAGCGAGGCCATCTCGGCGGCGAGGTCTTCCATCAGCGACTTGCTGGGCGTGGCGTACACGGTGGGCAGGAGCAGCAGCCTGTTGGTGTTGCCGCCGCCGGAGGCGCGGACGATGCGGTGGAACGAGGTGTTGAGTTCGTCCAGCAGCTGTTGCTTCTGGGCGTCGGTGGCGTTGTTGAACTGCGGCTCGTTGACGCTCTCGAACAGCAGGAGGCGCGGCTCGTCCCGGAAGGCGGTGGCGATCTGGGTCCAGGTGGCGTCGAACCGCGCCAGCACTCCGTCGTGGTCGGAGGGCATGTCGGCGATCCACTCCCACGAGTCGTGGTGGACGTTGAGGTCCACATAGAGGCCGTCGGCGATGGCCCAGTCGACGACCTGCTTGACACGGTTCATGAAGGTGGGGTCGATGGTGTACGGCGCCGTCGACGACTGGTGGCCGCTCCAGGTGACGGGGATGCGGACGCTGCGGAAACCCTGGGCCTTGACGGTGTCGAGCAGGGCCTTGGTGATCGGCGGGTTGCCCCAGGACGTCTCGTCCGGGATGGCGTCCAGGGTGTTGCCGAGGTTCCAGCTGGGCTGCATGGCCTTGACGGCGGCCATGCGGTCAGAGGGCACGGCGGACGCCTGGGGCGTTTGTGAGGCGGCGAAGGCTGCACCACCCCAGGCGAGATGGGTCGCGGCCACGAGCGCGAGCAACAGGCCGACGCAACGGCGGAGCGGTCTGCGGCTTCGGCCGTTGTTCTCATGCCCACGTCTCGTGAGGCGTTGTGTCCGGTACAAGGTACGGTCCCTTCTGTGCGGGCGGGTGGTCGTGCGAGGTGTGGATCGGAACTCCTCGTCAGTGGTGAGCAGGGGTGTAGTCGAACCAGTCGAAGTGCACGGCGCCATCGACGGCGTACAGGCCGACGACCCGGCCGGTGAAGCCTCCGGCGACCTCGGTCGAGAGATAGCGGCCGTCCAGCGAGGCCACGTCCGTCGTCGTCCCGTCGGGTGCCTCGATGCCGAAGACCAGGGAGTCGGGGCCGGTACGCGAGTCGTGGGGCTCGGGTGCCTTGCCGGTGCGCACGGTGAGCACGACGGGACCTGCGGGCAGCGGAAGTTGCGCCGCCACGGAGCGCAGCGACCCGACGCGGGCGATCACCCGGACGGTGCCCTCGGGTGCCGCCTCGATGGCGTAGTGGTGCCGGTCGTCCAGGCGGACGGCCAGGCCCCCGGCGCCCTCGGAGCAGTCGACGAGGGTCCGCGCCTCAAAGCCGAGGTGCTGCTGGCGCCGCCCGAGGAAGATGACGTCGGGCTCGTCCATGGAGGTCCCGCGGGCGCGAAGGGTCAGCCAACTGGAGCGCTCCTTGGTGGTGTAGTGCTCGGCCGGGCGGTCGTGCAGCGAGATCCAGGAGGGCCGCAGCTCGTTCGAGTCGAAGTCGTCGCGCTCGTCCGGCACCGCGGTCGGCACCAACGGCCAGGGCATCTCCGGGAGTTCGGGGTTGACCTCACCGACGACGGGCCAGCCGTCGACCCAGGAGACGGGGGCCAGGAAGGTCTCCCGGCCCAGGACGTGCCACCCGGGGGTGCCGCCCTGCGGGCGGACGCCCAGGAGCACCATCCACCAGGAGCCCTCCGCGGCCTGGACGAGATCGGCGTGGCCGGTGTTCTGGATCGGCCGGTTGGTACTGCGGTGGGTCAGGATCGGGTTGGCCGGGCAGGGCTCGAAGGGGCCATTGGGGGAAGTACCGCGGGCGATGGAAACACCGTGGCCGCGCTCGGTGCCGCCCTCGGCGATCATCAGGTACCAGTAGTCGCCGATCCGGTACAGGTGCGGGGCCTCCGGGGCGGCGGCACCCGGGGTGCCGGACCACACCGGCTGCGGCTCACCGAAGGTCTCGCCTGTGCTCGGGTCGATACGGACCTGGGCGACTCCGGAGATGGTGCACCAGCAGTTTCCTTCCTCGTCCCAGGCGAGGTCGGGGTCGATGCCGGGGACGCCCGGCAGGCGGACCGGGTCGGTCCAGGGGCCGGCGGGGTCGGTCGCGCTGACCACCAGGTTCCCCTCACCGGGGGCGACATTGGTGACGATCAGCCAGAACCGTCCGTCGTGATGGCGCAGGGTGGGCGCGTAGAGACCACCGGAGGAGGGGGTCTCCCGGGGCAGCCGGAGCTGGCTGGGCCGGTCCAGGGCATTGCCTATCAGGGTCCAGTGCACCAGGTCCCGACTGTGGAAGAGGGGGATGCCTGGGAAGTACTCGAAGCTCGAACAGGCGAGGTAGTAGTCCTCGCCGACACGGCAGACGCTGGGGTCGGGGTGGAAACCCGGGATCACCGGATTGGTGGCGGATGCCGTCGCGTTCTCGTCGTACACCTCGTCAGGTCCCTTCGGTTCTTGGTCTGTGGTTCGATGGATCTGCAACGGCGGTTCAGGGCGCGAAGGTCAGCGTGCGCAGCCGCTGTTCGCCGGTGAGGACGATCCGCAGGTCGTGAACGCCCTCCAGCTGCTCGGCCAGAGGAGCGGTGACGGTGGTCCAGACGTAGCGGTCACCGGTGGCCGGCACCTCCAGCGACGCCAACCTGCGCTCCCCCACGTGTAGTTCGAGAACGGCGGCGTCCCCCTCCCCCGTCCGGGACACCTCGACCGCGAGCCGGCCCGCGCCGCTCAGGTCCACCTGGCGGAAGAGCAGCGTCGCGGTCGCGCCGGCCGGGGCCACCGCGTCGCCGTCCTCGCGGGTGGCGTCGACCAGGGCGAGGTCCTCGTAGTCGTCGAAGTCGACCGCGCGCAGCGGGCCTTCGAGCGCTCGGCGTGACCGCGGGGCGGGGCCGGTGACGGTCAGCTGCGCGGTCAGGGCGGGAGCCGCCGCCGAGCGGGCGAGCACCAGTTCGTAGCGGCCGGGGTCCACGGTGAAAGCACCGGTGACCACGTCCCAGTGGGACAGCGCCTCGACGACCGGCAGCCGGAACTCCAGCTCCGCTGTCTGGCCCGCTGCCAGGCGCGCCTTGCGGAAGCCGACGAGTTTCAGCCGCGGAGCCTGGTAGCGGGCGTCCAGGGCGCGGGCGTAGAGCTGCACGGTCTCCGTGCCCGCGCGCGGCCCGGCGTTGCGCAGCGAGACCCGGACCCGGATCTCACCGTCCTGACCCAACCCTTCCTGTTCCACGGCGAGTTGGGTGTAGTCGAAGCTGGTGTAGGAGAGGCCGTGGCCGAAGGCGTAGAGCGGGGCGGCGCGGTGGTACTGGTATGTCCAGCCGGCCTTGATGATGTCGTAGTCCAGGCGGCCGGGCAGCTGGTCGTCGCCCCGGTACCAGGTCTGCGGGAGGCGGCCGGCCGGGTCGGCCTCGCCGCGCAGCACGCTGGCCAGGGCCCGGCCGGTCTCCTGGCCGGCATGCGAGATCCACAGCATCGCGGGCACGTGCTCGTCGGCCCAGTCCAGCGCGTAGGGGTAACTGGACATGACGACCAGCACGGTGTCGTCGTGGACCGCGGCGATCTCGCGCAGGAGCCGGTCCTGCTGGGGCGGCAGCCGCAGACCGGCCCGGTCCGTGGTCTCCTTGCCGTTGATGTGCGGGTCGTTGCCGACCACCACGACGATGGTGTCGGCGGTCCGCGCGGCCGCGACGGCCTCGGCGACGCCGTCGCGCACCACGGTCCGGGTGAACCGGGCGGCCTGCTCGGGGGTTTCGGCGGTCATGGTGAGGACGCCGGTGTCCGGGTCGGCCTGGGCGTAACGGCTGTTGCAGATGTTGAAGAGGAGCTCCGCGCCGTCCTCGGCGGATTCGAGGCGGAAAGTTTCGTGGACCTCCCACTCACCGGGCTGGTCCCGGTCGGCGGCAACTCGCTGGTCCTCGTCGCGCAGCGAGGCATAGCGACCAGTGGCGGCGGAGCGCAGGGTGAGCACACCCAGGTCCCAGTCGAAGAGGTCCCACTGGACGGCGGGGTCGGTGTCCTGGGCGTCTGTCACGGCCAGCCGACCCTCAGGGCCTACGGCGGTGAGGGCGCGGCCGTCGGGGGTACGGAGCACGATCCGGTCGACGCCTTCGACGCCCTCCACGCCGAGGCCCTCGGCGACGGTGACCCGGTAGGGGTGGCTGCCGCTGTACCAGTCCTCGAACAGGGTGTGGGCGAGCGGTCCGACCACAGCCACGCGTCGGTCCGCGGCGAGGGGCAGTACTCCGGTGTTCTTGAGCAGCACGACCGACTCGGTGGCCGCGCGCAGCGCGAGCGCCTGGTGGGCCGGGGAGTTGACGGCATCCCAGCCGATACCCGCGTACGGGTCCTGCTCGGGGTCGAACTCGCCGAGCCGGAAGCGTACAGACAGCTGACGGCGCACGGCCTGGTCCACGTCGGCCATCGACAGCAGGCCGCGCTTCAGGGCGGCGCTGATCCGGCCGAAGGTGGGGGCGCTGTCCTCGAAGTGGTCGGTGAAGCTGTCGATGCCGGCCTTCAGCGCGGCGGCGTGCGACTCGGCGTGGTCGTCGAAGTAGTGCTCCGGGTCCACCAGGTTCGAAGGGGCGTCGGCGTCGCTGACCACGAAGAGTTCGTGGCCGGTGGGCTTCGCCCACTCCCTCAGCTGCTGCTCGAGGAGCGGACTGACGTGGCAGGGACGGCCGTTGACCAGGTTGTAGGCCGCCATCACGCCGGTGGCCGCGCCGGTGGCGATGGCGAGCCGGAAGGCGGCGAGGTCGTACTCGTGCAGGACCCGGGGCCGCAGGCCGGAGGAGGTGGTGCAGCGGTCGTCCTCGTTGTTGTAGGCGAGGAAGTGCTTGAGGACCGGCGCGGTGCGCAAGTGGTCCGGGTCGTCGCCGGACATGCCGCGGCAGAAGGCGGCGCCGAGCCGGGCGGAGATGAGGGCGTCCTCGGAGTAGCCCTCCTCGTTGCGGCCCCAGCGCGGGTCGCGCAGCAGGTTCACCACGGGGGCCCAGCCCTGGAGGCTGTTGCGGCCGGTGCCGACGACCGGGGGACGGTGGTGGTGGAAGGCGCGCTGCTCGACGGAGATCGCCTCGGCGACCTCTCGGACCAGGTCCTCGTCCCAGGTCGCGCCCAGACCGACGGCCTGCGGGAAGGTGGTGGCCTCGCCCAGCCAGGCCACTCCGTGCAGGGTCTCGGTGCCGGTACGGAACTCGGCGACGCCCAGGCGAGGAACGGCGGGCGCGTATTGGTGCAGCATCGCGACGCGTTCCTCCGGCGTGAGCCGGTGGAGCAGGTCTTCGATGCGTTCGGCCAGCGGGAGCCCCGGGTCGCGGAAGGGCAGCGTGGCGGAGACGGCAGCGGTACTCACAGGTGAAAGTCCCTTGCAGAGTGCGGGGCAGGGGGACGGCGCCGTACGGCCGGGTCGCAGCGTCTCGGGGCCGTGTTGAAGCGCTTCGACGCTGACATGGGGGCACTTGCGTGTCAAGAGAAAGTTTCCAAGAAACTTCGCACGAAAAACGGCGCTCAAGTTTCTGGCACAGCCCTTGCCTGGTACCGCAAGCCGCGCTTAACCTCTCGGCAATGTCGAAGCGCTTCGACAGCGGACACGATCCGCGCTGCGTTTCGACGCCATCGAAGCCGCTCACGCCTCCTGCGCCGAAGCCAGGCGGCTCCTGCGCAGCCCTCCCGCACGACGTTCGTCACAGAACCTCAAAGGCGAAGGACCGCCCACCATGAGCATCGCAATGAACCGCAGAGCCTTCGTGAACGGCGCCGTCGCCGTCGCCGGGGCCGCCGCCATGTCCCCCTTGCTGTCCGCGTGCGGAAGCGGCTCCTCCAGCTCGAAGGGGGGAACCAACTCCAAGTCAGGGCTCGCCGGGGCGCTTCCCGACTACCAGGCCAGCACCTCGGTGAAGCCGGACATTCCGTCGATCACCGGAGCCGACGGAGCGTTCACCAGCCCGGGCTTCCTGTCCTACCCGGCTCACCCCGTGACAACGGTTCAGGGAACCCCCGGCAAGGGCGGCAGCTACACCGCGGTGACACCGATCTGGGGGACCTTGCCTGCGCCGAACAACTCCTACTACCAGGCCATGAACAAGGCCCTCGGCATCGACCTGACCATGAAGCCGGCCAACGGCAACGACTACGCGACCATCGTCCCGACGATGACCGCGTCCAAGAAGCTGCCGGACTGGGTCCAGCTGCCCGCCTGGTGGAACGCCACCTTCAATGTCAGTGAGCTGGTGGGTAATCAGCTGGCGGACCTCACCCCGTACCTGTCCGGCGACAAGATCAAGAAGTACCCGAACCTGGCCGCGATTCCCACCGGCGCCTGGCAGGCCGCCGCCTGGGAGGACAAGATCTACGGCATCCCCTCCTTCGCCGGCGGCATGGCCGTGGCCGGGGCGGTCTACTTCCGCGCGGACATACTGGGGGCGAAGGGCGTCACCGCGGACCAGGTCAAGTCCGCCGACGACCTGTGGAACCTGGGCAAGGAGTTCACCGACGCCAAGCGCGGCGTGTGGGCCTTCGACGACGTGTGGACCTACCTGTACCAAGCGTGGGGGCTTCCCTACAAGTTCACCATCAACAAGGACAAGCTCGTACACAAGTACGACATGCCCGAGTTCCTGGAAGCCCTGAACTGGCACTACCGGCTCGCCAAGGCCGGTTACATGCACCCGAATGCGCGGGCGGGCGACACCAACAACGGCCTCTCCCGGTTCTATGCCGGAAAGTCCTTGATCGAAGGCGGCGGCACCGGCGCGTGGAACCTGGCGGACCACCAGTCCGGCGTCGCCGCGAACAAGAACTACCGCCGTGGAGCTTTCGACATCATCTCCGCCGACGGCAAATCCAAGCCTCAGACCTTCCTCGGCCCCTCCACCAGCATCATGAGCTACCTCAACGCCAAGCTCAGGGGCGAACAGATCGAGGAGCTGCTGTCGGTCGCCAACTACCTTGCCGCGCCCTTCGGTTCAGCCGAGTACACGAAGGTCGTCTACGGCGTCGAGGGTGTCCACTACACCATGGTGAACGGCATCCCCGCCTACACCGACGAGGGCAAGAAGACCGCACAGCAGCAGACGTTCAACTTCCTGGCCTCCGCTCCGCAGGTCGTCAGCAACCCGGGTGCCAACCAGGTGACGAAGGACTACACCGCCTGGCAGGCCCGGACCGTGAAGTACGTCTACAAGCCGGTGTTCTGGAACATGAACATCACCGTGCCCAAGCGCTTTGCCACCGCCGACACCGCGCAGGCCGTCGAGGACGCCGTCAAGGACTGCTACCACGGCATCAAGAAGGTCTCCGACGTCCAGGCCGCCATCGCGTCCTGGAAGTCCAGCGGCGGCGACCAGCTGACCAACTGGTATCAGACCGCGGTACTGGAGAAGTTCGGCACCGGCCAGTAGCAGACGACGGCGTGCGGGCGGGCCGCGTAGCAGCGGCCGCCGCACAGCAAGGAGGAACGGTGGCCGGCACGATCACCACCAAGGCGAAGAAGGAATCCACGTCGGCAACGGTCGAGGGCGGCGAGAAGTCCGCTTCCCCAGCGAACCGCATGAGCCTGCGGGTGCAGCTGCGCCGCGACAAGTCGCTGATCATCATGACCCTGCCGGCGGTCGCGCTGCTGCTGGTCTTCAACTACGCCCCGCTGTTCGGCCTCGTCACCGCCTTCGAGTACTACGACCCGCTGGTCGGGGTGGTCCACAGCGACTGGGCCGGCCTCGACCAGTTCCGGCAGCTCTTCAACGACCCGCTGTTCTGGGAAGCACTGCGCAACACTCTCTGGCTCAGCTTCGTCCAGCTGATTCTCTTCTTCCCCGTGCCGATCGGGCTGGCGCTGCTGCTCAACACGGTGCTCAGCGAACGTCTGCGGAACTTCATCCAGTCCGTGGTCTACCTGCCCCACTTCTTCTCCTGGGTATTGGCCATCACCATCTTCCAGCAGATGCTCGGCGGCGCCGGAGTGCTCAACCACTTCCTTGCCCAGCACGACCTGGGCACCTGGAACATCATGACCAACCCGCACACCTTCGCGCTGCTGGTCACCTCCCAGGCCGTGTGGAAGGAGGCCGGCTGGGGCATCATCGTCTTCCTCGCCGCTCTCGCCGCCATCGACCAGAACCTCTACGAGGCCGCTGCCGTCGACGGCGCGGGCCGCCTGCGCCGGACATGGCACATCACCCTGCCCGGCATGCGCGGCGTCATCGTCCTGATGCTCGTGCTGCGCCTGGGGAACGCCCTGTCCGTCGGCTTCGAGCAGTTCCTGATCCAGCGCAACGCGGTCGGCCACGACACCGCTGATGTGCTGGACACCTTCTCCTTCTACTACGGCATCGCCACCAACAACTACAGCTACGGCGCTGCGGCCGGACTGTTCAAGAGCGCGATCTCGCTGCTCCTGATCTGGGGCGCCAACAAGATCGCGCATACCTTCGGTGAGGACGGGTTGTACCGCAAATGAGCCAGACGCTGACGCAGACGCACACCGCCTCCGCCCTCCGGCCCGACCGCCACCGCCGCCGTGCCGTCTGGGAGGAGAAGCCCACCGTCGCCGGACAGACCCTCAAGGGCGGCGTCCTCCTCCTGGTCCTCGCCGCCGTACTGGTGCCGCTCTACATCGTCGTGCTCACGAGCTTCTCCACCCCCGGCGCCATCAACCGCGCCGGCGGACTGGTGCTCTGGCCCGACGGATTCACTCTCGGCGCCTACCGGCAGATGCTCACCGACGGCCCCGTCACCCGCGCCGTCCTGGTCAGCCTCTGCATCACGGTCATCGGCACGGTGCTGTCCATGGTGGTCTCGGTGATGTGCGCCTACGGACTCTCCCGGTCCCGCTCTCTCGGCCACCGCAGCATCCTGATGGTGCTGATCGTCACCATGTTCGTCAGCGGCGGACTGATCCCCACCTACCTCGTCGTCACCGGCCTCGGCGGCTACGGCCAGTACTGGGCGCTGATCCTGCCCAGCGCCGTCTCCGTCTTCAACATCCTGGTGCTGCGCTCCTTCTACTCCGGCACCGCCGCAGACCTCATCGACGCGGCACGGATGGACGGGTGCAGCGAATGGCGCATCCTCTGGTCGGTGGTGCTGCCCACCTCCCGCGCGGTCACCGCGGTCGTGGCCCTCTTCTACGCCGTCGGCTACTGGAACGCGTTCTTCAACGTGATGCTCTACATGCCGACCGACAGCGCCAAGTGGCCACTGCAGTACGTACTCCTGCAGTACGTCAATTACGGCCTGACCATGCCCGGATCGGTCAACAACGGCTTCGGCGGTATCCACGCGCAAACAGCGCCCCAGTCACTGCAGATGGCCGTGGTGGTGCTGACGCTGATCCCGATCCTGCTTGTGTATCCCTTCATGCAGAAGCACTTCAAGACCGGCGTACTCACTGGGGCCATCAAGGGCTGACCCGCTGAGCAGCCGCAATCCGAGTCCGCACCACGACCTCCTGACACTCGGTGCGCATCGCGATCCCGAGTTGTCAGGAGGCCCTTCTTGATACGGACGAGGCTTTACGCGACGTCCGCTCAGTTGATGCGGACGATCTTCCAGAGCTGGTCGTCGACGTTCAGGTCGTTCCACTGGATGACGGCTGCGCCATTGGCGGTGGAGGACTGGGCGACGCCGACGGCGAGGCCGCTGTTGACGTTCTTGAGCTTGTAGTAGCCGTTGCCCGCGTCGGTGAGGGTCCACTTCTGTGAGCCGGCGGTGGAGGGCGTGTTCTGCACGACGGCGGCTCCCGCGGCGGTGGAGCCGCTGCCGATGTCGAGGTTGAGGTTGCTGCTGACGCCCTTGATGGTCCAGGCTCCGCCGCCCGCCGACTGGAAGGTGAACAGCTGGCAGAAGCAGGCCGAGTTCTGCCACTGGTCGGCGGCCGTACCGGTGGAGGTGGAGTCCTTGGGGATGTCGAGGTACTTTCCGCTGTTCTTGTTGACGAGGACGTACTGCCCGGTGCCCAACGGGGGCAGCGCAGTCTGGGTGAGGTTCCAGCGCTGGCAGGCGCAACCGGTGCCGCTCCACTGGCCGGCGGTGGTGCCGGTGGCGGTGGAGGCATTCGGGATCTCGAGGTACTTGCCGGTGATGCGGTTCGTGAGTGTGTAGCCGCCCGCAGGGTTGGGGGCGACGGCCCATTCGTGATCGAGGGTGCCGTTGTCGTCCCACTGAAGGATCTTGGCACCGTTGGCCGTGGACTGGTTCTCCACGCCCAGGACCTTGCCCGTGGCGACGTTGAAGATCTTGAAGTAGCCGGAGGACTGCTGCACGAAGCGCCACTGCTGGTCGGTGGCGTTGTCTGCGTTCTGCTGGGTGGCGTAGGTGCCGTTGGCGGTGGAGCCGCCCGCGATGGCGAGCTGCAGATTGCTGTTGGCGTTCGACACGGTGTAGGTCGCGCCGTCCGAGACACCGCCGCCCAGATCGATGGTGCTGTAGGTCACCGGGTTGACGCCGGTGCTTCGCGCGCGTCCCCCGCTGAGCACCAGCAGACTGTGGCCGTCGGGCAGCGGCAGCATGCCGCGGCTGTAACCGCCGGCGACGTTGGAGCGGATCCGGGTCCAGGCGCCGGCAGCGCCGTTCTGGGTGTTGACGAACAGGTCGTCCTGGGTGTCGCCGCTGACGACGAGGGTGCCGTTCGGGCCGCCGGTGGGCAGCCAGGTGATGTACGGCGCGCCGCTGGGGATGGTGCCGTCGGTCGCCCGCAGCACCTGGCCGGGGGCGGAGGCGAACGCCTCGGGGTCAGCGGAGATGTGGTAGTACACGGAGCAGCCGCCCTCCGGCGCGCCGCAGTACTCGTGGGTCATCACGTAGTTGCCGTTGGGCAGTTGGGTGACCACCGGCATGCCGGGGCGGTCCGCGTAGTTCGGCATCGCCACGTCGTCCACGACCGCACCCCAGGTGCGCACGTCCGTGGAGACCTGGTGCACGATCTTCTGGCCGTGGGCGGTGTCGCGCTGGTCGGAGTAGTAGACGATGAGCCGGTTGCCGTTCATGAGGAAGAACGGCTCCCACACCGGCGTGTAACCGTTGGTGGAGAACGCCGGGCCGCCGGTGGCGATGTTGGTGACGAAGCTCCAGGTCTGGCCGCGGTCGGTGCTGGCGTAGAGGTCGATCTTGGACGCCGACCGGTCACTGGGCACGGAGTCACCGGCGGCCAGGATGGTCCCGGCGGGGAAGTCGCCCATCGCGGTGGGCAGTTCGAACAGCTGGGGCTCCCAGCGCATGCCCCAGCCGTTCTGGGTGTCGGTGACGTCCGAGAGCTTCGTCCAGGAGTTGCCGTTGTCGGTGCTGCGGTAGATCGGGAAGACCGGGGTGCCGGAGGTGTACTGCTCGAACGTCGACAGAATCGTGCCGTTGGCCGAGCCGTTGTGCTCCAGACGCAGCGCCCGCGGATAGAACGAACCGGGCGAGGGCGCGTTCGAGGGCGGGGTGTACATCGTCTGCGACGGACGCGCCAGGGCATCCGCCCGCCCGGCGGCCGGCAGAACCAGCGTCGCCACCACGGCCAGCAGGGCGAAGACCGTCGACAGGAGGGAGAGGGGACGGGAACGCGGAGCGGCGCCGGGTCTGGCGCCTGTTCGGGCAGGGAACATGTGCGGCTCTCAGAGGAAGGGAAGGGGATGTTCTCTGGCACCCGCCGCACCCCGGATCGGTCCGGACGGGAACGGCGGAGTCGGTGGGCGGCGTGAGCCGGCATGACCGTGCCGGCTGACGCCGCGATGACGAGGGGCATCCGACAGGCGCCACGATGAGACGGCCGTCGGGCGGCGGAGGTTGGTGCTCGGGCGTGCGGCCTACGCCTGCAACGGCCGGGGCAGGTGATCAGGTGGTGCGAAGTTCCGTCTGGTCCTGGTGGGACGGCGGAGGTGCGGTCGAGCCGCGGACGACGAGGTCGACCGGTGGCTCGCCCGCCGCAGGCAGCTCGGTCTCCGGCTTTTCGATGGCGTGCACGAGGAGTTTGATGCCCTCTCCTGCCGCAGCGTCGAAGGGCTGACGCACGGTGGTCAGGGGAGGAGTGACGTAGGCGAAGACGGGGTTGCCGTCGAAACCGATGACGCTGATGTCCTCCGGCACACGCCGGCCGGCTTCCCGCAGGGCATGGATCAGGCCGATGGCCATCTCGTCACCCGCCACGAACACCGCCGTCACCGAGGTGTCCGCGGCCAGCGCGCAGCCTGCCGCGTAACCGGATTCGGGTGACCAGTCACCCCGGATCACTGGCGGTTCCTGTGCCCCCCGTGCGGCCAACGCCGCCCGCCAGCCGTCGATACGGTCCGTGGACGCGTACCAGCGACCGGGTCCGGCGAGGTGGTGAACGGTCGTGTGTCCCAGGTCCAGCAGATGATCGGTGGCCGCCCGTGCCAGCGCATGGGCGCCGACGCCCACAGTCAGGGTCCGGGCGGAGGGGAAGGACGGCGGAGCGCCCAGGAACAGGACCGGCACGTCGATGCGGACGGAGACCTCTCCTTCCACGACGGGCTCGGAGACGACGATCCCGTCAACTCCCTGTTCCAGGAGGGACATCACCGCGCCGGCAATGCCTTCGGGGTCCCCGTCGGGCGTATTGACCACACGCAGCGCGTACCCGGCGTCGCGCACGGCCTTCTCGATGCCCACGAGGAGCATGGCGGTTCCGTACCCGGCCGTCCCCAGGGCGACGACGCCGATGGAGCGATTCCGCCCCGAGGCGAGCGCCCTGGCCGCGTGGTTCAGCCGGTATCCGAGTTCGTCGGCGGCTTCGAGGACGCGTTGCCGGACCTCGTCGGACACATACGGCTCGTTGTTGAGGACCCGTGACACCGTCTTGCGCGAAACGCCGGCCACGCGGGCCACGTCCGCGCTGCGCGGTGCGGGAGAACCCGCGCTGCGCCCTGCCGCTGATGTCATGAAAGCTCCTGTTGGCCGTATGCCTGTCGCCTGCCACCCCGCCGCCTGGTACCTGCATCAGGCGAGGTCAGCTATATGACCGCGCGGTCACTGACCGCGCGGTCATATCTAGACAGCCGGATGGTCACGCGTCAAGAGCCCGCGCAGCATTTCTTCCGCCGACAGGCCGCAAAGCCGCGAAAGGAGCGGTCCGCTCACCACGTTCCCTGCAGAGCCTTGACAGCGGGTCCCCGGAAAGTTCACTCTTCGACGCGTCGACCGATCGGATCTGTCCGATCGCGTTTGTTTCTGGTCGTATCGTCGACCGCTTCCCGTCATGCCCCCTTGAGCCAACGCGCCACGCCCGGGCCATGACAGCCCCTCAGGAGCCGAAATGCGCCTTTCATCCCCTGGTCAACCCCTGCCTGGTACCAGCCGCCGCGCCGTGCTGCGCGGACTCGGTGGGGCCGCTCTGCTCGGTGCCGGCATACCGGTGCTGTCCGCGTGCGGCGGCAGCGGTGCCGCGTCCGACCCGAAGACCGTCACCCTCGGCTCCAACGCGTCCGACGCCGTCCCCAAGAAGGCGTTCGCCGAGATCTACGCGGCGTTCAAGAAGCAGTCCGGGATCACGGTCGACGTGAACACCAAGGACCACAACACGTTCCAGGAGCAGATCAACTCCTACCTGCAGGGCACTCCGGATGACGTGTTCAACTGGTTCGCGGGCTACCGGATGCAGTTCTTCGCGGCCAAGGGCCTGACCACCGCCATCGACGACGTGTGGGCAAAAATCGGGGACAACTTCCCCGACGCGATGAAGAAGCTGTCCAAGGGCGCGGACGGCAAGTACTACTTCGTGCCGATCACGACGTACCCCTGGGCGCTCTTCTACCGCAAGAGCGTCTTCCAGCAGCACGGCTACACCGTCCCCACCACCTGGGACCAACTCGTCGCCCTGTGCAAGCAGATGAAGAAGGACGGCCTGGTCCCGATCGCCTTCGGCGACAAGGACGCCTGGCCCGCGATGGGCACCTTCGACCAGATCAACTTCCGTACCAACGGCTACGACTTCCACGTCGAGCTGATGGCGGGCAAGGTCTCCTGGACCGACGCGAAGGTCAAGGCCGCCTTCGACCACTGGGCCGAGCTGCTGCCCTACCACCAGGACGGTTCCCTCGGCCGCACCTGGCAGGACGCCGCCCAGACCCTGGTGTCCAAGAAGGCCGGCATGTACCTCCTCGGCTCCTTCGTGGCGCAGCAGTTCACCAACAAGGCCGACCTGGACGACCTCGACTTCTTCGCCTTCCCGGAGATCAACTCCGCGTACGGCCAGGACACCGTCGAGGCCCCCACCGACGGCTTCATGGTCAGCAAGAGCCCGAAGAACCACGACGGCGTGGTGAAACTGCTGGAGTTCCTGGGCACTCCGGAGGCCGAGGCGATCTACCTCAAGGCCGACCCGAGCGTGGTGGCCGCCTCCAGCAAGGCCGACACCTCCACCTACTCGACGCTTCAGAAGAAGGCTTTCGAGATGATCTCCGGTGCCAAGAGCCTCACGCAGTTCATGGACCGCGACAGTCGGCCGGACTTCACCTCGACGGTGATGCAGCCCGCGCTGCAGAAGTTCGTCCGCGACCCCAAGGGGGTCGACGGCCTGCTGTCCTCGATCGAGCGCCAGAAGAAGACGATCTTCGCGTCCTCGTAGTCGGGGGTTCTCCCAGCATCATGTCCATCGACGCCACGAAGACCCGGGAGGCGGCCGCCGTGCCGTCTCCCGGCACCGAATCCACCAAGAAGCGGGTTCCGCAGGGGCACAAGCGCCTGCTGACCCGCCGTGACCGCATCACGCTCGCCTTCATGGCGGGCGTGCCCACGGTCCTGCACGTGGCCCTCGTCTGGGTCACCGCCCTCGCCTCCATCGCCCTGGCCTTCACCTCCTGGGACGGCATCGGCTTCGACTCGATCAAGTGGGTCGGCCTGGACAACTTCAAGCAGTTGTTCACCGACAACCCGCAGTTCTGGCCGGCCGTAGAGCACAACATCATCTGGTTCGTCGTGCTCATCCTGATCCCGACGCCGATGGGCCTGTTCCTGGCCGTCCAGCTGGACAAGAAGATCCGCTTCTCCCGGGTCTACCAGACCGCGTTCTTCCTGCCGGTCGTGGTCTCGCTGGCCGTGACCGGGTTCGTCTGGCAGCTGGTCTACAACCCCGACACCGGCCTGATCAACAGCCTCATCGGGGCCAACAAGCCCGGCCACTACATCGACTGGATCGGCAACCCGCACCTGAACCTGTGGGCGGTGCTGATCGCCGCGTCCTGGCGGCACACCGGCTACATGATGATCCTGTACCTGGCCGGCCTCAAGGGCGTCGACCCGTCCCTGCGCGAGGCCTCCTCGCTGGACGGCGCGAACGAGTGGCAGACGTTCAAGAACGTCATCTTCCCCACCCTGCGGCCGACCAACACCGTCGTGCTGGTGGTCACCATCATCGAGGCGCTGCGCGCCTTCGACCTGGTGTTCGTCTTCAACAAGGGCGCCCAGGGCACCGAGTTGCTGTCGATCCTGATCACCAACAACATCATCGGCGAGTCCAGCCGGATCGGTTACGGCTCCGCGATCGCGGTCGTCCTGCTGGTCATCTCCCTCGCGGTCATCATCCCGTACCTGATCGCGACCTTCCGGAAGGAGCGGCGCGCATGAGCACCAACGCCGCGGCGCTCGGCAAGCAGCGCACCCCCGTCCGGCCCGCCCGGGTTCTGCTGCACACCTTCCTGGTGGTCACCTCGCTGGCCTGGCTGGCCCCGCTGCTGTGGGCCGTCTTCGCGGCCCTGCGCCCGTACTCGGAGACCAGCAACAAGGGCTACGTGTCCTGGCCGGACACGCTGAACTTCGACAACTTCAAGAACGCGTTCGAGCAGTCGGACATGATGCACTACTTCGGCAACACGCTGATCATCGCGGTCCCGGCCGTGCTGATCACGCTGCTGCTGTCGTCGATGGTCGCGTTCTACGTCAGCCGCTTCGACTTCCGCCTCAACATCTTCCTGCTGCTCGTCTTCACGGCCGGCAACCTGCTGCCGCAGCAGGTCATCATCACCCCGCTGTACCGCCTGTACCTGCTCATCGACCTGCCCGGCATCACCATGAGCGGCAAGCTGTACGACTCCGCCCTCGGCCTGGTCCTCATCCATGTGGCCTTCCAGTCCGGGTTCTGCGCCTTCGTACTGTCCAACTACATGCGGATGCTGCCGCACGAGCTCACCGAGGCCGCCCTCGTCGACGGCGCCTCCGTGTGGCGGATGTACTGGCAGATCGTGCTGCCGCTGTGCAAGCCGGCGATGGCGGCCCTGGCCACCCTGCTCTCGATCTGGATCTACAACGACTTCTTCTGGGCCATCGTGCTGATCTCCACCGGCGAGAACATGCCGATCACCTCCGCCCTGAACAACCTCTCCGGCCAGTACTTCACCGACCCCAACCTGGTCGCCGCGGGTGCGTTGTTGACCGCGATCCCCACCCTGATCGTCTACTTCGTGCTGCAGCGCCAGTTCGTCAGCGGACTCACCCTCGGCGCCAACAAGGGCTGAAACACCCGCACTTGCCACTCCTCCCCTACACATCTCCCGGAGCACCCACCTGTGAGTACCGCACGCCGTCTTCGCGTTCCCGGCATCGCCTACGGCGGTGACTACAACCCCGAGCAGTGGCCCGAGGACGTCTGGGCAGAGGACATGCGCCTGATGCGCGAAGCGGGCGTGACCATGGTCAGCGTCGGCATCTTTTCCTGGGCGCTGCTGGAGCCTTCCGAGGGCGTCTACGACTTCTCCCGCATGGACCAGATCCTCGACCTGCTCCACGAGAACGGCATCGCCGCCGACCTGGCCACCCCCACCGCCGCCCCGCCCGCCTGGTTCTTCAAGACGTACCCGGAGGCGCTGCCGGTCGACCGGGACGGCAGGAAACTGTCGTACGGCAGCCGCCAGACGTTCTGCCCGTCCAGCCCCGCCTACCGCCGAGCGGCCCTGCGCATCGCCCGGGCCCTCGCCGAGCGCTACGCCGCCCACCCGGCCGTCGCCATGTGGCATGTCCACAACGAGTACGGCTGCCACAACGACGCCTGCTACTGCGACACCAGCGCCGCCGCCTTCCGCACCTGGCTGCGCGCCCGCTACGACAACAATCTGGACGCCCTCAACCACGCCTGGGGCACCACCTTCTGGAGCCAGTGCTACTACGACTGGGACCAGATCCTGCCGCCCCGCGCCACCGCGGCTCCTGCGAACCCCACCCACCAACTCGACTGGCGCCGCTTCTGCTCCGACGAACTTCTCTCCCTGTGCACGGCTGAACGCGAGGTGCTGCGCCGGGCCGCGCCGGACATCCCCGCGACCACCAACTTCCTGGTCCTGCGCACCATCGACGCTCTCGACTACTGGCGCTGGGCACCGGAGCTGGACATCCTCTCCAACGACCACTACCTGATGTCCGACGACCCGGAAGCCGAGATCGACATCGCGCTCAACGGCGACCTGATGCGGTCGCTCGCGGGCGGCCCGTGGTTCCTCATGGAGCACTCGACGGGTGCCGTCAACTGGCAGCCGGTCAACCGGGCCAAGCAGCCTGGAGAAATGCGGCGCAACGCCCTGGCACACGTCGCCCATGGTGCCGACGGCATCGCGTTCTTCCAGTGGCGGGCGGCCAAGGCGGGAGCCGAGCAGTGGCACTCGGCGATGCTGCCGCACGCCGGCACGGACAGCCAGATCTGGCGGGACGTCGTCCAACTGGGCGCGGATCTGCGGGCGTTGGCCGAGGTGCGGGACTCCACCGTCGCGGCGCAGGTGGCGATCGTATGGGACTGGGACGCCCGGTGGGCACTGGAACTGCCCTCCCAGCCCAGTGGCGAACTGCGCTACCAGGACCTGGTGCGGGACTGGTACACCCCCATGTGGCGGGCGGGAGTCTCCGTCGACTTCGTACGCCCCGACGACCCTGGGCTCGACCGCTATCAACTCGTGCTGGCGCCGTCGCTGTACCTGGTGACCGAGGCAGCCGCGACGAACCTCGCCCGGTACGCCGAAGACGGGGGCACCCTGGCCGTCGGCTTCCACAGCGGCATGGTCGACCAGAACTGTCATGTGTACCTGGGCGGCTACCCCGGCGCGTTCCGCGACGTCCTCGGCGTGGTCACCGACGAACTCTTCCCCATGCTGCCGGGAGAGACAACCGGCCTGACCGGCGACGTGCCTCCGGCCGCCACCGCAGACCTGTGGTCGGAACGCATACGGCTCACCGGCGCGCAAGCCGTCGCCGCCTACGCCGACGGCCCCTTGGCGGGCCACCCCGCCGTCACCCGCCACCGGCACGGCAACGGCACCACCTGGTACCTCGGCACCCACCCCGACCAGGACACTCTCACCGCCCTGCTCCACCGCATACGCCAGGAGGCCGACGTCGCACCGGAGCACGAGGCACCCGCCGGGATCGAAGTTGTCAGGCGCCACGGCACGGAGGCCGACTACCTGTTCCTCATCGACCACACCGGAAAGGGGGCCGAGGCGCCCGCCGAAGGCGTCGAACTCCTCACCGGCACACCGGTCGACGGCACCGTCACCGTCCCACCGGGAGGAGTCGCCGTCATCCGCGAACCCCGCTGATCACTGCAGCCGGCGGCGGACCCTCGCTCCGGACGTGGAGTGGACGGAGATGGCCGGCTGCCTCCTCGCCGGGGCCCACCGCACACCGAAAGACTGGACCGCCCACGACGACACTCACGTCGTCGCGGGCGAGAACGTGGTCGTCCTCGCCCGCTACACCGCTGTCAACAAGACCACGGCAAGCGGATCGACGTCCGGGATGCCGTGAGCCACTGAGCGGTCCCAACGTCAGTGGCGGGTGGGGCGCGCCGGGCGGTCGTCGCGGCCGACCGACAATTGGGCCGGGTGGTACGGGACATACGCCGCGCCGTCCAGACCGAGCGCCGTGGCGGACCTCTGGAGCGCGTCCGGAGTCGCGACGTCGTCCCAACGGCCGGTGCTGACGCGGTGTTCGAGCGCGTGCAGGGCGGCCACGGTCTCGGCGGTGGTGAACGTGCAGTGGCCCTGCCGCTCGACGTACGCCTGCCGCAACAGCGCGCCGTCGCCGGAGGCGCGCACACGGGCAGCGAAGCGGTTCTCCTGCTCCACAGGAACCAGGTTGTCGCCGTCCGTGTGGATGTCGAGCAACGGCACGTCAAGTCCCTGGCCCGCGGAGGACGTCCGCTGCGCGGTGCGCACGGCGGCGGGATCGGCGGTGATCGTGGCGCCCTCGGTCAGCGCGCGCAGGTCGGCACGCAGGTCGAGGTCGGCTGCCTGGTAGAGGGCGTGGATCTGGGGTGCGTGTGGGGAGTCGGCCAGCAGACGGGTGTAGTCCACGCCCAGGTTCCAGGAGTTGTTGCCGCCGACGGACTGCTCCATGGCGTACCGGCCGCCCTCGACGAAGGACAGGATGCCCTGTGCGAACCAGTCGTACTGCTGTGCCTCCTGGCCCGCCCAGTCGGTCGCGGCGGGCCGGTCCTTTCCGGGCGACCAGGCGGGCAGGTTGAGGAAGGCGGCGGCCAGCGCGATCCGGGCCCGGCCCTGTGGGGTGGCCTGCGCGGCGGTGACGGCGTCGGTGAGTTTCTTGGCGGTGGCGGCCGCCTCGTCGGCGGAGCCGAAGCGGACCAGCTTGACGTCCTGCTCCGGCAGGAGCAGCTGGGCGATGGTGTGTTCGGCGTCGAGCTGATAGTTGTCCAGGTCGGTACCGCCCGCGACCAGGCCGCACTGGCCGAGCGCGCCGTCGATGCGCCCGCCGCCGTCCCGGGCGAGCTGCGCGTTGACGAGCCCGCCCATCGAATTGCCGATGGCCAGCGTGCGCTGCGGGGTGCCGATCTTCTCGGTGACCGCGTCGAGCGTGGCGAACTGGTCGCGTTCGGCGCTGTTCAGCGCCCACATCGAGCCATGGGGGTCGTACGACGACCCGGCCATCGCATAGCCCTGGGCAAGCAGTTCGGTGCGTGCGGCGTCGGTGGGGGCGTCCCGGGCGACGGTGGGGCCGAAGCCGTGGCTGAACAGCAGCAGGGTGCCGTTCCAGTGCTCGGGGACGTCCGCCACCCAGGTGGCGCCGTCGGAGAGGGTGCCGGTGAGATGGCCGCCGGCCGGCGTGTCCGCAACGGCGGCCGGCAAGGGAACGGAGACGAGGGCGGCGGACGCCAGCGCGGCCAGGGCGATCCGCAGGCGGGTGCGGCCGACGCGAGGACGGGTGCTTGCAGACATGGAACGGCTCCCTGAGGGCGGCTACGGAGCGGGACACAGGCAGATGCTCAGTGCACTGAGTGAAGGTGCCAAGGAATGTAGGGCTTAATCCTGACAGCCGTCAAGAAAGTGCACAACGTTGCCTGCGGTCGGAGCCCTGCAGCACAGCGAGCGTGGAGAGGCTGCACCGGAACCGTCCCGGTCAGCCGGGATCAGCGCGGCCCTAAGCGTAGGACCGCCAGGACGCTTCGAAGTCCCGGTGGCAGCGTGGAAGCGTGAGGTGTCCGCGACCACCGCATGATCTTCCGTCTTCGCGCGCAGGATGCGCCTCACGGCATGCCGGAGAGTGGTGCGTGGCGGTCATCTCGGCGGCACAAGCGACGGAAAGCGGCTGGACGTGGGCCCAGACCACGGCCCTGATCGTCCCCTTCATCGCCCTCTTCGGCGCCTTCCTGACGTACGCCCTCAATCAGCGGGCCGTGCGCAAGGAGCGCCGAGCCAAGACCTTCGCCGAAGCGCTGACTGCGGTCGAGGAGTACCTGGAGATGCCGTACCGCATACGGCGGCGCCCCAAATCCTCATCCGCCGTACGACAGCAGCTCACGGACGAGGTCAGCGGCTTGCTGGCCCGAATGGCGTTCCACCAGGCATGGCTTCAGATCGAGGCATCAGCCGTCGCAGGCCCCTACGCGGCCCTCGTGGCCACGGCACGAGCGGAAGCCGGCGCCCAGATGAGTCTTGCCTGGGACCAGCCGCCGATCACCACCGACAGCGGCATGAACCTCGGAGTCCCATATCCCCGGGACCAATCGAACGCGGCCCGAGCCACGTGCATCGAGGTGATGCGCCGTCACCTGTGAGAACACCCGTGATCTTGGTGCCAACTATCCCTCTTTTGTGCCAACTAAAAATCCTCGTCACACGAGCGCGCCCGGCTCCCTACAACCCCACGATCCTGTTCCACCGCTTGGCGAACTCGACCCGTTCCTTCGACGTGATGTCCCGGGCGATCGCGAGCCGCTTGCGCATCGCCGTGTTCGGGAAGATCAGGGGGTTGTCGGCGAGGGCCGCGGTGTCCTTGTCCTTGGAGTCGGCGAGGACCTGCTGGGCGGCCGGTACGGGGCAGACGTAGTTGACCCAGGCGGCCAGTTCGGCGGCGACCTCCGGCTCGTAGTAGTAGTCGACGAGGCGTTCCGCGTTGGTCTTGTGGGCGGCCCGGTCCGGGATCATCAGGGAGTCGGACCAGAGCTCCGCGCCCTCCTCGGGGACGACGAATCGGATGTCGGGGTTGTCGGCCTGGAGCTGGATGACGTCGCCGGAGTACGCCTGGCAGGCCAGGACGTCCCCGCTGACCAGGTCCTTGGTGTAGTCGTTGCCGGTGAAGCGGCGGATCTGCCCCCGGTCGACCTGCTGCTGCACCTCGTCGCAGACGTCGTAGAAGTCGTCGGCCGTCCACTTGGTGATGTCCACGCCGTTGCCCTGCATGAGCAGCGCGAACGCCTCGTCGAGGCCGGAGAGCAGGGTCACCCGGCCCTTCAGGTCGCTCGCCCACAGGTCCTTGACGTGCCGGATCTCGCGGCCCAGCTTCCTGCGGTTGTACGCGATGCCGGTGATGCCCGACTGCCACGGCACGGTGTACAGGCGGCCCGGGTCGAAGGCGGGCGAGCGGAGCAGCGGGTCCAGGTACCTCGCGACGTTCGGCTGGTGGGCGCGGTCCATCCTCTGGACCCAGCCCAGGCGGACGAACCGCGCGCACATCCAGTCGCTGATGACGATCAGGTCGCGGCCGGTGGACTGGTGGTTCATCAGCGCGGGGCTGATCTTGCCGAAGAACTCGTCGTTGTCGTTGATCTCCTCGATGTAGTCGACGGAGATCCCGGTGCTCTTCTCGAAGGCGTCCAGGGTGGGCCGCTTGTTCGGGTTGTCGTCGTCCACGTCGATGTACAGCGGCCAGTTCGCGAAGACCAGCCTGTGGTCCGAGGCGGACACGTCGGTCACGGCGCGGTCGCCGGCCTTGACGTAGGCGGCGGGCACCCCGCAGCCCGCCAGCGCGCCGAGCGCGGCGGTGCCGCCGAGCGCGCGCAGCAGGGAGCGACGGGAGAGCGCGGACGTCCGGGAAGAGGTCTGGGGCACCCCTGAAGGATGTCGCGCCCGCCTGTCACCGGGCAATCGACGCTGCGTCGAGCGGCTTGACGCGGACCGGACACCTTGTCGATGCCCCGGGTCAACACGGTGTTCTTCTCGCCCCCGGGTACCCCAGCGCCCCGGCAGGGGCGCTGGGGTACCCCCCGGCCGAAGGCTGGGGGAGGAGCTGCGCGAGCAGCCCCCACGCGCCCGCAGCCGACAACGACCTACGCGTCCAGCGACGTCATCACGTGCTTGATCCGCGTGTAGTCCTCGAACCCGTACCCCGACAGGTCCTTGCCGTAGCCCGACTTCTTGAACCCGCCGTGCGGCATCTCCGCGACCAGCGGGATGTGCGTGTTGATCCACACGCAGCCGAAGTCCAGCTTCTTGGACATCCGCATCGCCCGCCCGTGGTCCTTCGTCCACACGGACGAGGCCAGCGCGTACTCGACGCCGTTGGCCCACGCCACGGCCTGGTCCTCGTCCGAGAAGGACTGGACGGTGATGACCGGTCCGAAGACCTCGTTCTGGACGATCTCGTCGTCCTGCTTCAGCCCGGAGACGACGGTCGGCGCGAAGAAGTAGCCCTTGTCGCCCACCCGCTGACCGCCGGCCTCGACCTTCGCGTGGGCCGGGAGCCGTTCGATGAAGCCGGAGACCTGCTTGAGCTGGTTGGGGTTGTTGAGGGGGCCGAAGAGCACGTCCTCGTCGTCCGGCTGCCCGGTCTTCGTCTCGGCCGCGGCCTTCGCGAGCGCGGCCACGAACTCGTCGTGGATGGACTCCTGGACGAGGACCCGGGTCGCCGCCGTACAGTCCTGCCCGGCGTTGAAGAAGCCCGCGACGGAGATGTCCTCGACGGCCTTGGCGATGTCCGTGTCCTCGAAGACGACGACCGGCGCCTTGCCGCCCAGCTCCAGGTGGACCCGCTTGAGGTCCTTGGACGCGGACTCGGCGACCGACATGCCGGCCCGTACGGAACCGGTGATGGAGGCCATCGCCGGGACCGGGTGCTCGACCATCAGGCGGCCGGTGTCACGGTCGCCGGTGACGACGTTGAAGACGCCCTTGGGGAGGATCTCCCCGATGATCTCGGCGATCAGGACGGTCGACGCGGGGGTGGTGTCCGACGGCTTCAGCACGACGGTGTTGCCCGCGGCGATCGCCGGGGCGAACTTCCACACGGCCATCATCATCGGGTAGTTCCACGGCGCGACCTGCGCGCAGACGCCGACCGGCTCGCGGCGGATGATGGAGGTCATCCCCTCCATGTACTCGCCGGCCGAGCGGCCTTCCAGCATCCGGGCCGCGCCGGCGAAGAACCGGATCTGGTCGACCATGGGCGGGATCTCCTCGGAGCGGGTGAGCCCGGTCGGCTTGCCCGTGTTCTCCACCTCGGCCGCGATGAGGTCCTCGGCCCGCTCCTCGAACGCGTCCGCGATCTTCAGCAGCGCCTTCTGACGCTCGGCCGGGGTGGTGTCCCGCCAGGCCGGGAAGGCCGCGGCAGCGGCCGCCATCGCGGCGTCGACGTCCGCCGCCCCGGAAAGCGGCGCCGTCGCGTACGCCTCGCCGGTCGCGGGGTTGACCACCTCGGTGGTCCGTCCGTCGGCGGCGTCCCGGAACTCACCGTCGATGTAGTTGCGCAGACGACGCAGCTCGGTGCTCACTGCCGGCCCTCCAAGTTCGGGTGTCCATTCGCTGAGACACCCACAGTAATCCGAGATCCCACGTTTTCAACACCCCCACCGCCGCCGAGTCTGCGAAATCCGCAATCCATGCCACCTCAAACAACGAATTTCATCGATACGGCCTTGCGGAACCGTCGAGACGTCGTGCACAGTGAGGTCGTGGCCAGTCGAAGCGCAGACCAGAGGGACTCGTCCCGCGAGTCCAGGAACGGCACTCCCCAGTTGGACGCCGTTTCCCTCGCCATCATCCAGCAGCTCCAGGAGGACGGCCGCCGTCCGTACGCCGCGATCGGCAAGGCCGTGGGCCTGTCGGAGGCGGCCGTGCGGCAGCGCGTCCAGAAGCTGCTGGACCAGGGCGTGATGCAGATCGTCGCCGTCACGGACCCGCTCACCGTGGGCTTCCGCCGGCAGGCGATGGTCGGCGTCAACATCGAGGGCGATGTCGAGTCGATCGCGGACGCGCTGACGGCCATGTCGGAAGTCGAGTACGTGGTGATGACCGCGGGCTCGTTCGACATCCTCGCGGAGATCGTCTGCGAGGACGACGACCACCTGCTGGACGTCATCAACAAACGCATCCGGGCGCTGCCCGGCGTGCGCTCCACCGAAAGCTTCGTCTACCTGAAGCTGAAGAAGCAGACCTACATGTGGGGAACCCGATAACCGTGACCCAGAAGGACCTCAGCCGCACCGCGTACGACCACCTGTGGATGCACTTCACCCGCATGTCCTCGTACGAGAACTCGCCCGTCCCGACCATCGTCCGGGGCGAGGGCACCTACATCTACGACGACAAGGGCAAGCGCTACCTCGACGGTCTCGCCGGTCTGTTCGTGGTCCAGGCCGGTCACGGCCGCACCGAACTCGCCGAGACCGCCTTCAAGCAGGCCCAGGAGCTGGCGTTCTTCCCGGTGTGGTCGTACGCCCACCCGAAGGCCGTCGAGCTGGCGGAGCGGCTGGCCGACCACGCGCCGGGCGATCTGAACAAGGTCTTCTTCACCACCGGCGGCGGCGAGGCCGTCGAGACCGCCTGGAAGCTGGCCAAGCAGTACTTCAAGCTGCAGGGCAAGCCGACCAAGTACAAGGTCATCTCCCGCGCGGTCGCCTACCACGGCACCCCGCAGGGCGCCCTGTCGATCACCGGTCTCCCGGCGCTGAAGGCCCCCTTCGAGCCCCTCGTCCCCGGTGCCCACAAGGTCCCGAACACCAACATCTACCGCGCCCCGATCCACGGCGACGACCCGGAGGCCTTCGGCCGCTGGGCCGCCGACCAGATCGAACAGCAGATCCTCTTCGAGGGCCCCGACACCGTCGCCGCGGTCTTCCTGGAGCCGGTCCAGAACGCCGGCGGCTGCTTCCCGCCCCCGCCCGGCTACTTCCAGCGCGTCCGCGAGATCTGCGACCAGTACGACGTGCTCCTGGTCTCCGACGAGGTCATCTGCGCCTTCGGCCGCCTGGGCACGATGTTCGCCTGCGACAAGTTCGGCTACGTCCCGGACATGATCACCTGCGCCAAGGGCATGACCTCGGGCTACTCCCCGATCGGCGCGTGCATCGTCTCCGACCGCGTCGCCGAGCCCTTCTACAAGGGCGACAACACCTTCCTGCACGGCTACACCTTCGGCGGCCACCCGGTCTCCGCGGCGGTCGGCCTCGCCAACCTCGACCTGTTCGAGCGCGAGAACCTCAACCAGCACGTCCTGGACAACGAGGGCGCCTTCCTCTCCACCCTGCAGAAGCTGCACGACCTGCCGATCGTCGGCGACGTCCGCGGCAACGGCTTCTTCTACGGCATCGAGCTGGTCAAGGACAAGGCCACCAAGGAGTCCTTCAACGACGAGGAGACCGAGCGCGTCCTGTACGGCTTCCTCTCCAAGGCCCTGTTCGAGAACGGCCTGTACTGCCGTGCCGACGACCGCGGCGACCCGGTCGTCCAGCTCGCCCCGCCGCTGATCTCCAACCAGGAGACCTTCGACGAGATCGAGCAGATCCTGCGCGCCACCCTCACGGAGGCGTGGACCAAGCTCTGATCATCGGATCAGCGGTGTTTGTCATCCGGCCCCGGCGCCGCCCGTTCGAGTGAGAACGGCGGCCCGGGGCCGTGTGCTTCCCGGGCTCCGCCCACCGACCTGCCTAGCGTGCACGTGACCGATCGGCCCAGCCTTCGTTCCCCCTTCGTTCCCCCGGACGTGGGAAGGCACGGCAAAACGGATCAGAACCGAGGTGTACGCCCATGGAGGCCCCGCCGGACAACGACGTGCTGTGGGCACGTGCCCTGCACTTCCGCCACCAGGACGGCTCGCCCGGTGTCACCGGCGTCTCGCTGGGCGTGCGGGAGGGCGAGATCCTCGCCGTCAGCGGGCCGCGCGGCAGCGGCAAGACCACGCTGCTGAGGTGCCTGGCCGGCCTGGTACCGGCGCAGGGCGGCGAGGTCTGGTTCAACAGCAAGGCCGTGCACCGGATGGGCCCGTTCACCCGCGAACGGCTGCGCCGCGACCGCTTCGGCTGGATCGACCCGGCCCCCACGCTGGTCCCGGAGCTGAACGTCTGGGAGAACACGGCCCTGCCCCTGATGCTGCGCGGCACCGGCCGCCGCCGGGCCAAGGTGGCCGCGCTGGAGTGGCTGGAGCGCCTCGACGTCGGCGACAAGGCCCGCAAGCACCCGGCCGAACTCCAGCAGGCCGAACGCCAGCGCGTCTCCATCGCCCGCGCCCTGGCCCCCGCACCCACGGTCCTCTTCGCGGACGAGCCGACGGCACCGCTGCACCGCGCCGACCGCGCCCACGTGCTGCGCACGCTCACCACGGCGGCCCGCTCGCACGGCATCACGGTGGTCCTCGCCACGCACGACGCGGAGACGGCGGCCCTCGCCGACCGCACGGTCGCGCTCCTGGACGGCCGCCGGGTGAACACGGTCCACCTTCCGCCGGTCCCCGAGACGGAAGGCCGGGCCGAGTGCTCGCTCTCCGCCTGACCCGCGCCGCCCACCCGGCCGTCCACCTGCGCCGCCTCCTGGTGGCCGCCGCGGCGGCGGGCACGGGCTTCCTCCTCCTGTCCGCGCTCGGCTACGCGCTGACCCACCCGACCCACTCGACGACGGCTCTCCTGCGCCTGTCCTGGTGCGCGATCCCGCTCGCCAGCACGGTGCACCTCGCCGTCGCGGTGGCCCGCACCGACCCCGGCGCCAAGCCGCGCTCCGGTCTCTCCGCGTTCGGTCTGGGCCCCGCCCGCCTGATGGCCCTCGCCGCCCTCAACACGGCCCTCGCCTGCACCCTGGGCTCCCTGCTGGCCCTCCTGGTCTTCCTCCACCTGCGCGGCGACCTCACGGGCATGCCCTTCGACGGCGCGGCGAAGGACTTCCTGGCAGCGGACAGGTCCCTGCCCGTCCCGGCGGCCCTCACCCTCCTGGCCGTCCTCCCGGTCCTCGCGTCCACGACGGTCGCCCTGACCCTCCGCCCCCGCGACCTGCCCCACCCGGAGACCCGCAGCCGCGTCTACGGCCGCTTCGGCGCCTACGACCGAACGGCGAAACGCGAGACCTTCGGCACCTACGGCCGCTTCGGCGCCCGCTTCTTCCGCGGCCCCACGACCGCCACCCGGCCACCGCTTGAGTCCGTCCAGCCCACGGACGGCCCCCAGCCACCGCTTCAGCCCGCGGGCAGTGGGGCCGCTGGGGCGATGGGGGGGACCGTGGGCGCGGACGGCACCCCGCCGGCGCCGGTGAGCGACACCCCCCTCGCCCCGGCCCCAGCCGACCCCGCCGACGACACCCCGCCCCCGCTCCCCGACCTCCCCGCCGCCGCACCCCCCGGCCTCCCCTGGGGCATCGCCGTCCTCGCCGCCGGCCTCGCCGTGGAGTCCTACGCCGGTGTCACCGAAACCGCCCCGCACGCGCCCCTCCCCGGTGGTCTGGCGGGCGGCCCCGTCGGCGTCCTCGCCGGCTGGGCACTCACCGCCCTCGGCCTGATCCTCGCCGCCCCCGGCCTCACCCACCTCTGCGGCCGCCTCCTCCAGGCCGTCCGCCCCGGCGCCCGGCGCCTCCTCGCCGGCCGCGTCCTGATGGCGGAGGCCACCCGCATCGGCCGCCCCCTCGGCGTCGTCTGCGCGGTGGCCTCGGCGGCCTTCGCGGCCACCACTCTCCACGGCGACGACGGCAGCACCCCCGCCTTCGGTCCCCTCACCGCCGTCGGCGGCCTCGTGGTGGCCGGCTGCACGGTCGCCACCCTCCTCACCGCCGCCGTTGAGGCCCGCCAGTCCCGCGCCGACATCACCGCGGCCCTGCTCCGCCTGGGGGCTCCGGCGACCGTACTGCGCAGCGCGGCGGCCCTGCGCAGCGGTGCCCTGCTGGCCCTCTTCGGCCCTCTCACCCTGCTGATCGCGGAGCTCGCCGCACTCCCGCTCGCCCGCTGAAAGGCCGTACGAAAAAAATCCGGGCCCGGCGATGACTTTCGCCGCACCCCCTGGTCTATCCCCGCGAACGGCACAACACCCGAGGGAGAGACCCCATGTACCAGCAGATGATCTTCGTGAACCTGGCCACCAATGACGTCCCCGCGTCGCGGAAGTTCTTCACCGAGCTCGGCTACTCGATCAACCCGCAGTTCAGCACCGACGACTGCTCCTGCGTCGTGATCAGCGACACGATCATCGCCATGCTGCTGAGCAGGCAGCGCTACGCCGACTTCACGAAGAAGGAGATCGCCGACTCGACGAAGACCAGCGAGGTGCTGATCTGTCTGAGCGCGGAGAGCCGCGAGAAGGTCGACGAGCTGGTGGAGAAGGCGGTCGCGGCCGGCGGCACGGCCAACGACGACGTCCAGGACCAGGGCTTCATGTACGGCCGTTCCTTCGAGGACCTGGACGGCCACAGCTGGGAGGTCGTGTGGATGGACCCGGCGGCGGTGCAGGGCTGAGCCCGCAAAGCGGAATCCCGGTGCCTGGCATGGGCCGAGCGGACGAGCCCGGCCCATGCGGCTGACTGCGCCTTCACGACAGATCGATGGGCGCCGGGTTCCACTTGTACCGCGCGTCGTCCTCGTCCTTGAGAAGAACTCCGGCTTCTGACATCCGGTCAAGAATGTCCACGAGCATGTCGCCCAGCGGATACCGGCCGTCCAGAACATCCGGCGCCACCGCGGGCACCTGGACACAGCTCCTCGGCACCTACGACGCCACCACCCGGACGGCCAAGCTGTACGTCAACGGCACCCTCGCCGCCACCCTCACCGGTGCCACCTCCTGGAGTTCCTCCGGTGCCTTCACCGTCGGCAGGGGCCAGTACAACGGCGCGGCCACCGACTTCGTGCCGGGCGCCGTCAGCCACGTCCAAGCCTGGAACCACGCCCTCACCCCCGAGGAGGCCGACGCGCTGAACCGACAGCTGCTGTGACGCCGTCCAGGCACCCCTGATCGCCCCGGCGCGGCCGGGAGACGGCTGTCTCCCGGCCGCGGTGCGGGGCTGATGCCTAGCATGGGCGGGTGCATCCGACACCCGCCCAGCCGCACCCCGCCCAGCCAGGTTCCGTCCAGCCAGGCTCCACGCCGTCGCACCGGGCCGCCCGCGACCGTGAGATCGAGTCCCTCGCCGAGTTCGACGAGGTCGTCGCCGCGCACGGGACGCTCGCCCGGTACCGGCTCCAGGCCGTCGATCTGACGGCCCGTACGGACGTCCTCCTGACCACCGACACCGCCGGCGCCGTCTTCCTCGGCTGCCCGATGTCCCCCGAGGCCGCCGCCCGGGTCGGCGCGTCCGGCGCCCTGGTGTTCCCGCCCGTCCCGGACCTCCCCTTCGACCCCTACCGCGCCTTCGTCTACACGCCCGACGAGCTGTTCGACTCGCTCGACGCGGGCTACGAGGCGACCTCGGACGCCCGTTCGTACGCCTGGTTCCAGCAGACCAAGGCGGACGGCGACATATTCGGCTCGATGCTGCGCTCGATCCACGACGACGCGGTCTCCGACGCGCTGGACGAACTCCTCGTCGGCGCCCGGGTGGTGGGCGTGATGGGCGGGCACGCGATGGCGCGCGGCACGGCCGAGTACGCGGGTGCCGCCCGGCTCGGCCGGGAGCTCGCGCGGGCCGGCTTCACCGTGGCGACCGGCGGTGGCCCGGGCGCGATGGAGGCGGCGAACCTCGGCGCGTACGCGGCGCCCTTCGACGACGGGATGCTGGACGAGGCCCTGGAGCTCCTCGCCAAGGCGCCGTCGTTCCGGCCGTCGGTCACCGACTGGGCGCGCGCCGCCTTCGAGGTCCGCGAGCGCTGGCCGGAGGGCGGACCGTCGGTCGGCATCCCGACCTGGTTCTACGGCCACGAGCCGCCGAACGCCTTCGCCGCGCACATCGCCAAGTACTTCGCCAACGCCACCCGCGAGGACGGCCTGCTGGCCCGCTCCAACGCCGGTGTGGTGTTCCTGCCGGGCGCCGCCGGGACCGTACAGGAGATCTTCGACAACGCGACCCCCAACTACTACGAGTCACGGGGCGAGCCGACCCCGATGGTGCTCGTGAACGAGGCGCACTGGAGCGGGAAGCTGCCGGCCTGGCAGCTTCTGACCTCGCTCGCGGGGGAGCGCGCGATGGCGTCCCGTATCGCCCTGGTTGACCGGATCGAGCAAGCTTCACACGCGCTGAAACGTCTCGGCAATTAATAAGCAGGCAAAGTCAACGCCCGTGGACCGCATATGCATTGACACTACTTACGGAGCGCTTATAGACCTGTGAGCCTCTTGGGGATTCTGATGCCTCACCTCGTCGTCGCGTCAATTCCCGCTCTACCCCCCGCAGTTATGCACTCAGTAAGGACAAACGTGCCCATATCCCGCCGCAGTGCACGTCGTTCCGTGCGCATCCTGGGTGTTGCCTCCGCGTCGGCCGCGCTGGCCCTGGGCGTCTCCAGCAGCGCCTTCGCGTGCAACATCAAAGAGTTCTCCGCCGAAGCCACCTGCGACGGCTCCAACGGTGTCATCACGGTCACCGACAAGGACGCCTCCGGTACTCCGGCCACCATCAGCGTCTTCCTCGAGAACAACGGCGCCGACGCCAGGCAGGTCGGCGACGCGAAGCCCATCAAGGGCACCAAGGACGGCGCCACGGTCAGCTTCTCCGAGGACTGGGCGCCGAACGCGGTGTACCGGATCCGCGTCACGACCGACAACGGCAAGGTCGACGCGGACATCAAGGACAACCTGACCACTCCCTCCACCGCCTGCAAGTCCGCGGAGAGCTCCAGCCCCTCCCCGTCGGACTCCGCCACCCCGTCGCCGTCGGCGACCGAGACCACCCCGGCCGAGTCGGACTCCCCGACCCCGTCGGCCACGGACAGCACCACCGCCCCGGCGAGCACGTCGGACAACGCCCCGTCCCCGGCCGTCGGTGAGTCCAACCTCGCCGAGACCGGTGCCAACTCCAACACCGGCCTGATCGCCGGTATCGCCGCCGCGCTCGTGGTGGTCGGCGGTGGAGCCGTCTGGTTCGGCATGCGCCGTCGTGGGGCGCACAGCGGCAACTGACGCGCCGCTCCCCCGTACACCGCGGAGGCCCGTCCCCGTATCCCCGGGGACGGGCCTCGACCACGTCCGGGCACGCGGTCAGTCCAGTACGACGGTCTCCGCCGCGTCGAACTCGACGCCGACCATGTCCCCGGCCTCCGGCGCCGCCCGCAGCGCACAGGCGGCCTCCAGGCGGGGGCCGTCCTCGGGCTGGAGGTGGACGGTGACGTGGGTGCCCTGGAAGGTGCGGGCGGCCACGGTGCAGGGCAGCCCCGCGTCGGCGGCGATCAGCCGTACGCCGGCCGGACGGACGAGCAGCGTCCGCGTCCCCTGCCCCGAGCCCCCGGGCACCGGCACCTTCCCCCAGGGCGTCACCGCGACCGTTCCCTCGACGGTCGCCGGGACCACGTTGCCGAAGCCGAGGAAACGGGCCACGAACTCGTCCGCGGGCCGCTGCCAGACCTCCAGCGGCGTGCCGGACTGGGCGATCCGCCCGTCCCGCATCACGACCACCCGGTCGGCCAGCGCGAACGCCTCGCCCTGGTCGTGCGTCACCGCGAGCACGGTCGTACCCAACCGCCCGAAAAGCTCCCGCAGTTCGACCACGAGCCGCTCCCGCAGCGAGCGGTCCAGTTGCCCGAGCGGTTCGTCGAGCATCAGCAGCCGGGGCCGGGGCGCCAGCGCCCGGGCGAGCGCCACCCGCTGCTGCTCACCGCCGGACAGCCCGGCGACGGCCCGCCGGGCCGCACCCGGGAGCCCCACAAGCTCCAGCAACTCGCCGACCCGCTCGGCCTGTTGTGCTTTCCCGGCACCGCGCATCCGAAGCCCGAAAGCCACGTTCCCGCCCACGTCCCGCTGCGGGAACAGCTGATGATCCTGGAACATCAGCCCGACCCCCCGCTGGTGCGCCGGCACCCGCGCCTGGTCCTGCCCGTCGAGCAACACCCGCCCGGAGTCGAGCCGTTGCAGCCCGGCAACCGCCCGCAGGAGCGTCGACTTGCCGCTCCCGCTCGGCCCGAGCACGCACACCACCTCGTGCTCGGCCACCTCCAGGCCGACGGCGTCGAGCACGGCCCGCCCGCCGAACCGCACGGTCGCCGCATCCAGGGTCAGCAGCATCAGAACTCCCCCGTCCGGTCGGTCCGCAGCCGCTCGAGGACCAGCAGCGCCACCGCGCACACCACCATCAGAATCGTGGAAAGGGCCATCGCCTGGCCGTAGTTGAGATCACCGGGACGGGACAGCAGCCGGGCCACGGCGACCGGCAGGGTCGGGTTGTCGGGCCGCGCGATGAACACCGTCGCCCCGAACTCCCCCAGCGACACCGCGAACGCGAAACCCGCCGCGATCAGCAGCGCCCGCCGCACCAACGGCAGATCGACCTCCCGCCACACCCGCCAGGGCGAGGCCCCGAGCACGGCCGCCGCCTCCCGCAACCGCTCGTCCACGGCCCGCAGCACGGGCAGCATGGTCCGTACGACGAAGGGGACGCCGACCAGCGCCTGCGCGAGCGGGACGAGGATCCAGGACTGGCGAAGGTCCAGCGGCGGCTTGTCGAGCGCGATCAGGAACCCGAAGCCCACGGTCACCGCGGACACCCCGAGCGGCAGCATCAGCAGCGCGTCGAACCCCCGTACGAGGCGCCCTGCGTCCCGCCGGGCCAGCGCGGCGGCGGCGAGCCCGCCGATCACCACGGCGACGGCGGTGGCGACGACCGCGTACTGCAGCGAGTTGACGACCGACTCGATCGGCGCGACCAGGAAGGTCCCGCCGTCGGCGTCGCCCAGCGCCCGGTAGTACCCGAACCCGCCGTCCAGCGACCGCCGTACCAGCACGGCCAGCGGCAGCACCAGGAGGACGGCGATGGTGGCGAGGACCCCGCCGAGCAGCGCCCACTGCCCGGCCCCGCGCGGCCGGCGCGCCGTCACCGACGGGTCCACCAGCCTGAGCGCGCTCTCCCGCCGCCGGACCGTCCACGCGTGCACGGCGAGGATCGCGCCGACCGCGGCGAACTGCACGAGGGTGAGGACGGCGGCCGTGGAGAGGTCGAAGATCTCGGAGGTCTGCCGGTAGATCTCCACTTCGAGGGTGGCGAAGGTCGGCCCGCCCAGGATCTGCACCACACCGAAGGAGGTGAAGGTGAACAGGAAGACCATCAGCGCGGCGGCGGCCACGGCGGGCGCGAGCGCGGGCAGGGTGACCTTCCGCCAGGCGGCCGGCGAGGAGACGCCGAGCATCCGGGCGGCCTCCTCCTGCCGAGGGTCCAGCTGGGCCCACAGCCCGCCCACGGTCCGTACGACGACGGCGTAGTTGAAGAAGACGTGTGCCAGCAGGATGGCCCAGACGGTGGTGTCGAGCCGTACGCCCCACAGCTCGTCCAGCAGCCCGCCCCGCCCGACGAGCGCGAGGAAGGCGGTCCCCACCACCACCGTCGGCAGCACGAAGGGCACCGTCACCACGGCCCGCAGCACCTGCTTGCCCGGGAAGTCGAGGCGGGCGAAGACGTAGGCGGCGGGCAGCGCGGCCAGCAGGGTGAGCGCGGTGGAGGCGAGCGCCTGCCAGGTGGTGAACCAGAGCACGTGCCGGATGTCGGACTCGCCGACGACATCGACGATCCTCCCGAACCGCCACACCCCGTCGGCCTTCAGCCCGCGCGTGACGATCGCCACGACCGGCCAGGCGAAGAAGACGGCGAAGAACGCGACCGGCACGAACATCAGCCCGAGCCGCGCCGCGCTCCCCGAACGGCCCTTGTGCGGGGCTACTTCAGTACGAGTGACGTCCACGTCTTGACCCACTGGTCACGGTTGGCGGCGATCTTGTCGGGCGCCATGGTCTCCGGGTTCTGGGCGGCGGGCCCGTACTTCGTGAACTCGGCAGGCACGCTCGCCCCCTTCACCACCGGGTACACGAACATGTTGAGCGGCATGTCCTCCTGGAACTCCTTCGAGACCAGGAAGTCGATGAGCGCCTTGCCGCCCTTGGTGTTCCCCGCGTTGCTCAGCAGTCCGGCGAACTCGATCTGCCGGAAGCAGGTGCCGGTCGCGACGCCGGTGGGCGCGGTGCTGGGCTTCGGGTCGGCGTAGATGACCTCGGCGGGCGGTGAGGAGGCGTACGACACGACGAGCGGCCGGTCGCCCCCCGCCTTCTTCCCGCCGGCCGAGCCGGAGAACTCCTCGTTGTAGGCCTGCTCCCAGCCGTCGACGACCTTGACGCCGTTGGCCTTGAGCTTCGTCCAGTAGTCCTGCCACCCGCTGTCCCCGTACTGCGCGGCGGACCCGAGCAGGAAGCCGAGCCCGGGCGAGGAGGTGGCCGCGTTCTCGGTGACGAGGAGGTTCTTGTACTGCGGCTTGACGAGATCGGCGTACGAGGCCGGCGGGGTCAGCTTGTGCTTGCTGAAGTACGCCTTGTCGTAGTTGACGCAGATGTCGCCGTAGTCGATGGGCGTGACGCGGTGCTTGGCCGCGTCGAGTTGGTACGCCGTGCCGACCGTGTCGAGCCCCTTCGCCTCGTACGGCTGGAAGAGACCGTTGTCGAGAGCCCTGGAGAGCAGGGTGTTGTCGACGCCGAAGAAGACGTCGCCCTGTGGGTTGTCCTTGGTCAGGATCGCCTTGTTGACGGCCTGCCCGGCGTCGCCGTCCTTGAGGACCCTGACCTTGTAGCCGGACTGCTTCTCGAAGTCCTGCAGCACGTTCTTGGAGACGGCCCACGAGTCGTGGCTGACGAGGGTGACGGTCTTGGAGCCGGCGTCGGAACCCGACGACGACGAGCAGGCGGACAGCGTGACGAGACCGAGCCCGACGGCCGCGGCCAAGAAGGTCCTTGTGTGCACTGGTGTTTTCCTCCTGGGGTTGACCAGGAAGAGACGCGGCCCTGCCCACGATGTGCGGGCAGGGCGCAACAGCTTGAGTGATGACCGAACTTCCTACCCAGAATGACCTGGGCGAGGTTCAGAGGGTCTGCGGCCCGGTTGCCGCACTCTCAGCGCTGTGGCGCTCCCCTGTCGGAATATGAAGATGTACCTACGGCCCTCAGATTACCGCTCGGTGGCCGCGAGCTGACCACAGGCGCCGTCGATCTCCTGCCCACGGGTGTCCCGGATCGTCACCGGCACACCGTGCGCCTCGATCGCCTCGACGAACGCCTTCTCGTCCTCCGGCCGCGACGCGGTCCACTTCGAACCCGGCGTCGGGTTCAGCGGGATGAGGTTGACGTGCACGGGCTTGCCCTTGAGCAGGCGCCCCAGCCGGTCGCCTCGCCAGGCCTGGTCGTTGATGTCGCGGATGAGGGCGTACTCGATGCTGAGGCGCCGCCCGCTCTTCTCGACGTACTCGAACCCGGCGTCGAGGACCTCGCGCACCTTCCACCGCGTGTTCACGGGGACGAGGGTGTCGCGCAGTTCGTCGTCGGGGGCGTGCAGCGAGATCGCGAGCCGGCACTTGAAGCCCTCGTCGGCGAACCGGTGGATGGCCGGGACCAGTCCGACGGTCGAGACGGTGATCCCGCGCTGCGAGAGCCCGAGCCCGTCCGGGGCGGGGTCGGTGAGCGCGCGGATCGCTCCGACCACCCGCTTGTAGTTGGCGAGCGGCTCGCCCATCCCCATGAAGACGATGTTCGACAGCCGCGCCGGTCCACCGGGGACCTCCCCGTCCCGGAGCGCCCGCATCCCGTCCACGATCTGGTGCACGATCTCGGCGGTCGACAGGTTCCGGTCCAGACCCGCCTGCCCGGTCGCGCAGAACGGGCAGTTCATCCCACACCCCGCCTGCGAGCTGATGCACATGGTCACCCGGTCCGGGTAGCGCATCAGCACCGACTCGACGAGCGTGCCGTCGAACAGCCGCCACAGCGTCTTGCGCGTGGTCCCCTCGTCGGTCGACAGGTGCCGTACGACGGTCATCAGCTCGGGGAACAGCGCCTCCCGCAGCTTGTCCCGCGAGCCGGCCGGGATGTCGGTCCACTGCTCGGGGTCGTGCGCGTACCGCGCGAAGTAGTGCTGCGACAGTTGCTTGGCACGAAACGGCTTCTCCCCGACCTCGGCCACCGCGTCCTTGCGCTCGGCGGGCGAGAGATCGGCGAGATGCCGCGGCGGCTTCTTGGCTCCGCGCGGCGCGACGAAAGTGAGTTCTCCGGGATTAGGCATGGCTGTACCAGTGTCGCAGATCAACTGAGGTGGCCTGCGACCGAAGGTTCGGCGGGGACTTGGGGGCTCAGCGCCCGGCCGTCGTGATGATGGCGAAGAGGGCGCCGGAGGGGTCGAGGAACATGGCGAAGCGGCCGATGCCGGGGGCCTCGGTGACCGGGATGAGGGTGGTGGCCCCGGACTCGGTGGCCCTGGCGAAGGTGGCGTCGCAGTCGGTCACCTCGAAGTAGGGGTGCCATTCCGGGGTCGAGCCGGCGTCGAGGTTGGCCTGGGGCAGTTGCATCAGTCCGCCGTGGGCCGCCGCCGGGCCGGCGCCGGCCGGGGTGAGGATCGTGTAGGTCAGTCCCGGGCCCATCGGCACGTCCCGCGTCTGCCAGGAGAAGACCGACGCGTAGAACGCCTTCGCCGCGTTCGCGTCGGTGGTGTAGAGCTCCGTCCTGGACAGGCTGCCGGGGACCGCGACCAGGTCCAGGCCCCGGGTCTCGCCCGGCTGCCAGACCGCGAAGTCCGCGCCGGCGGGGTCGATGAAGGCGGCTGCCCGCCCGAAGGCGAAGACGTCCGTCGGGGCGATCCGGACGCTGCCGCCCGCCTGCTCCACGGCCTTGGCGGTGGCGTCGGCGTCCGGGGTGTGGAAGTACACCCGCCAGGACGGGGTCGCGCCCTCCGCCGTGAGCGGGCCGATCCCGGCGACCGTCGCGCCGTCCTGCTGGAAGAAGCCGTAGCCGCCCGCCTCGGGGCCGGCGGACCGGTGCTGCCAGCCGAAGACGGCCGCGTAGAAGGCGGCGCTCGCGTCGGTGTCCGGGGTCCCCAGGTCGAGCCAGTTCGGAGCGCCTGGAACGTAGGTGGTCGTCAGCATGGTCGGGTCCTCCTCGGGCCTCGCCGGTCACCAGGTCACGGGCAGCGTACGCGGTCCGCGGATCAGGCCCTGGCGCTGGAACTCGACCTCCTCGGGGGGTACGGCCAGGCGGATGCCGGGGAAGCGGGCGAGGACCGAGCCGATCATGGTCTCGGCCTCCATGCGGGCCATGATGGCGGCCATGCAGTGGTGGGGGCCGTGGCCGAAGGCCAGGTGGGGGCCGCCCGAGCGGTCGAAGTCCAGGTCGTCGGGGTCGGTGAAGACCGCGGGGTCGCGGTTGGCGGCGACGTAGGCGTTGTAGACGACGTCGCCGGCCCTGATCAGCTGGCCGCCGACCTCGACGTCCTCGACGGCCGCCCGTGGGATGCCGACGCCGTTGCGGTGCGGGACGTAGCGGAACAGCTCGTCCACCGCCTTGGGGAGCAGCTCCGGCTCGCGGCGCAGCCGGTCCAGGTGCTCGGGGTGGGTGAGCAGCGCGTACATCATCGAGCCGCTGTTGTTGCGGACCGCGTGGCCGCCGCTGACCTGGATGGCGGTGGCCAGGGAGATCGCCTCGTCGTCGGTGATCTCGCCGTCCGCGGTGGCCTGGGCCAGCACTCCGGCGAGGTCCTCGCGAGGCTCCTCGCGGCGGCTGTGCAGCAGCTCGGCGATCCGGGCCCGGGTTGTCCTGGCGGCCTCCCGGGCGCGTTCCTCGGCGTCGGGGCCGGCGGAGAGCAGCGCCTCGCCGGTCGCCGCCCAGCGGTGCCAGTCCTTCTCGTCGACGCCGAGGAAGTCACGGATCACGGCGATTGGGAAAGGGCCGTGCAGATGCTCCATGAGGTCGGCCGGCGGGCCCGCCGCCTCCATCGTGTCGAGGAGTTCGCCGGCCCTGCGCTCCGCCATCGGTCGCAGCCGCTGCATGGCCCGCCCGGTGAAGGCACGGGCGACGACCCGGCGCAGCCGGTTGTGCCCGGGCGGGTCGATGTACTGCAGGCCCGCCGTCTGGGAGGCCACGGGCGCCGGACGCATGCTGGTGACGTCGCGGCCGACGACCAGTTCCCGGGAGAAACGCGGGTCGGAGGTGACGAAGCGGACGTCCTCGTACCGGGTGACCAGCCAGGCGTCCCCCTCGCCGTACGCGAGTCGGACCCGGGTGACCGGCTCCTCGCGCATCACCTCGTCCAGGAACGGGTCCGGGTCGAGGGCGGGCAGGTCGTCGACCGGCCAGAACCGCACCGGCGGAGGAGGCGGGGTGGAGGCCGGAGCCGGGTCGAGGGGCATGGGCACACTCCCTGCACATCGGAGGAGACGGCGTCCTCACAGGAAGTCTGCCGCCCACCGGAATGACCATGCGATTTCTGCTGCGTCATCCGGGGCCGACATGCCGCCGAGCCCCCGCCCTGCGAAGGACGGGGGCTCACCTACGAAAGCCGCACGGCGACCACTGCCGATGTACGGCGACCACTGCCGACGTCTCGGTGGACCAACCTGCGTCCGGGTCGGTCAGCCGCTGCCGACGAACAGCACCATGAGCAGCCACACCACCGGCGCCGTCGGCAACAAGGAGTCCAAGCGGTCCATGATGCCGCCGTGGCCCGGGAGGAGGGTGCCCATGTCCTTGATGCCCAGGTCCCGCTTGATCATGGACTCGCCGAGGTCGCCGAGCGTGGCGCTGGCCGCGACCGCGAGGCCCAGCAGCAGGCCCTGCCACCAGGTGCCGTCGTCGATCAGGAACTCCATGCACAGCGCGCCCGCGACCATCGCGAACAGCACCGCGCCGACCAGTCCCTCGCGGGTCTTGCCGGGGCTGATGCGTGGGGCGAGCTTGTGGGTGCCGAAGCGCCAGCCGACCGCGTAGGCGCCGGTGTCGCTGACCACGGTGAGGAGCAGGAAGGTCAGCACCCGGAAGGGGCCGTCGTCGGCCGTGAGCATCATCGCGACGAACGTCGCCAGGAACGGGACGTAGAACGCCGCGAAGAGACCCGCCGTGACGTCCTTGAGGTAGCCCTCGGGCGGTTCCGTCATCCGCCAGACCAGGACCGCCAGGCCGGTGAGCGCCAGGGCGACCCAGGCACCCTCGGCACCCCGCGCGTAGCCGGCGACCACCATCGCGGCGCCGCCCAGCGCCAGCGGGACCAGGGGCGCCTTGATGCCCTTGCGCTCCTGGAGCCGGCTGGTCAGTTCCCACAGGCCCACCACGACGGCGATCGCCACGACACCGACGAAGACGGCCTTGACGACGAACAGGGACGCCACGATCACGACGCCCAGTCCGACGCCGACCCCTATGGCCGCACCCAGGTCGCGTCCCGCGCTCTTCTTCTGCGGCGCGGGCGCCGGCTGTGGGGCGTCGGGCATGGGCTCCGGATTCTGCGACGCCGCCGCGTGAGGCAGGGGCTGCGCCGACGGTGTGTCGTGGCGGAACGTCTCGTCTCGGAACAAGGGGCCGCTCAGCCGAGCGGCCCCCCTGTCACCGTCCTGGTCCGAGCCGTACGCGGGTACGTCGTCGGGCACGAGGGGCATGGGGCGAGTCTGCTGCGCGTTCTGCGCATCGTACGCGGGACCCCCCGGGCCGGCTCCCGGGACCTGCCCCTGGTCATAGCCGTGGGCGCGACCGAGGTCGTACCCCTGACCGGGACCCCGGGCAGGGTCTGCGCCCGCGCCGTACCCCTGGCCTGAGCCGTGCGCAGGGCCGGGGCCGTACCCCTGGCCTGAGCCGTGGGCAGGGCCGGGGCCGTATCCCTGACCGGAGCCGTGGTCGTACCCCTGGCCGGTGCCCTGATCGGTCGGTTCCCAGTACCCGGCCGGTGGTCCGGCCTGCCCGGGCTGCGGCCCGGCGTGCGGCGGGGCTCCCCAGGATGAGTCGTTCATCAGACTTCGAGAAGCTCCGCTTCCTTGTGCTTGAGGAGCTCGTCCACCTGCGCGACGTACTTCGCGGTGGTGTCGTCGAGCTCCTTCTCGGCGCGGCGGCCCTCGTCCTCGCCGACCTCGCCGTCCTTGATCAGCTTGTCGATGGCGTCCTTGGCCTTGCGGCGGACCGAGCGGATGGAGACCTTGGAGTCCTCCGCCTTGCCCTTGGCGACCTTGATGTAGTCGCGGCGGCGCTCCTCGGTGAGCTCGGGGAACACCACCCGGATGATGTTGCCGTCGTTGCTCGGGTTGACGCCCAGGTCCGAGTCGCGGATCGCCTGTTCGATGTTGCGCAGGGCCGTCTTGTCGAACGGGGTCACGACCGCCATGCGCGGTTCCGGCACGGAGAACGAGGCCAGCTGGTTGATCGGCGTCGGCGCGCCGTAGTAGTCGGCCACGATCTTGTTGAACATCGCCGGGTGCGCACGGCCGGTGCGGATCGCGGCGAAGTCCTCCTTGGCGACCACGACGGCCTTCTCCATCTTCTCCTCGGCTTCGAGGAGGGTCTCTTCGATCACCACTTGCTCCTGCGTGTCTTGAGTAAGGCCCGGCTGCGGTTCCGCCCGGGGGCGGCGGCCGGCTGCGTCGCGTCTTCTTTCCCTGACGGTTCCCGACCGGCAGGACATTGTCCATCCCCCGGTCAGGGTCCGTCAGGCAGTGCCGGTCAGTCCCGGCTGCCCTGGTCACCCACCAGCGTGCCGATCTTCTCACCCTTGACGGCGCGCGCGATATTGCCCTCCGCCAGCAGCTCGAACACCAGGATGGGCAGCTTGTTGTCACGGCAGAGCGTGATCGCGGTGGCGTCGGCGACCTTGAGCTCGCGGGTGATGACCTCGCCGTAGCCGAGGGAGTCGAACTTGACCGCGTCGGGGTTGGTCTTGGGGTCGGAGTCGTAGACCCCGTCCACGCCGTTCTTGCCCATGAGCAGCGCCTCGGCGTCGATCTCCAGGGCGCGCTGGGCGGCAGTGGTGTCGGTGGAGAAGTACGGCATGCCCATACCGGCGCCGAAGATGACCACACGGCCCTTCTCCAGGTGGCGCACGGCACGCAGCGGGATGTACGGCTCGGCGACCTGGCCCATGGTGATCGCGGTCTGCACCCGGCTGTCGATGCCCTCCTTCTCCAGGAAGTCCTGGAGGGCGAGGCAGTTCATGACGGTGCCGAGCATGCCCATGTAGTCGGAGCGGGCCCGGTCCATGCCACGCTGCTGGAGCTCGGCGCCGCGGAAGAAGTTGCCGCCGCCGATGACGACGGCCACCTGCGCGCCGTCGCGGACGACGGCCGCGATCTCACGGGCGATCTTGTGCACCACGTCGGGGTCCACGCCCAGGCCGCCGCCACCGGAGAAGGCCTCTCCGGACAGCTTCAGCAGAAACCGGCCGTGTACTTTGCCGTCGTCGCTCTTCTGGGCCTTGGTGGTCATGGAGATCCCGCCTCTTTCACGTGGTGCACATACAAAGAAGGCCATTGCCGGTGGGGTCGCTTTTCGCTGCCCATGCGCGGCAATGGCCTCCTCGTCAGATCTGCCGTCGTCCGTCACGTCCCTGGGTGTGGCGGTGTGTGCGGACGACTGCTGTCGACCGACCCTATCGGGATTTCCCCGCGGGTCGCGCGTCGATCGCGGTACGGACTCAGATGCCGACCTTGATGCGCGTGAAGCGCTTCAGGGTGACACCGGCCTCGTCCAGGACCTTCTGGACCGACTTCTTGTTGTCGAGCGCGTACGGCTGGCCGAGCAGCGTGGCGTCCTTGAAGAAGCCGTTGAGGCGACCCTCGACGATCTTCGGCAGGGCGGCCTCGGGCTTGCCCTCGGCGCGGGTGGTCTCCTCGGCGATGCGGCGCTCGGACTCGACGACGTCGGCCGGCACGTCCTCCTTGGCGAGGTACTTCGGCGCGAAGGCGGCGATGTGCTGGGCGACACCCTTGGCGATCTCGGCGTTCGGCTTGTCGAGCTCGATCAGGACACCGATCTGCGGGGGCAGGTCGGGCATCGTGCGGTGCATGTAGGCGGTGACGTAGCCGTCGGCGTACTGCGCGAAGCGGTCCAGGACGATCTTCTCGCCGAGGTTGGCGTTGGCCTCGTCGACGTACGCCTGGACGGTCTTGCCGGGCTCGATCTCGGAGGCGAGCAGGGCCTCCAGGTCCGCCGGGGCGGTCTTGGCGACGTGCTCGGCGATGGTGTTGGCGACGGCCTGGAACCGCTCGCCCTTGGCGACGAAGTCCGTCTCGCACTTCAGCTCGACGAGGACGCCGGAGGAGTTGTCGTCGGCGATGATCGAGACCACGGCGCCGTTCTCGGCGGAGCGGCCCTCGCGCTTGGCGACGCCCTTCTGGCCCTTGATGCGGAGCGCCTCGACAGCCTTGTCGACGTCGCCCTCGGCCTCGTCCAGGGCCTTCTTGCAGTCCATCATGCCGGCGCCGGTGAGCTCGCGGAGCTTCTTGACGTCAGCGGCGGTGTAGTTCGCCATGAGTCGTTAAGTCTTTCTCGAAGTCGGGAGATCTGCCCGATCCACGAACCACACGTAGATGTGGAGCGCGAATCTATGGGTGAACGGCGGGGGCGTACGGGATGTCGCCGCCCCCGCCGTCAACGCTGACGGGTCAGGCCTGCTCGGCGTCCGCGGCCGGAGCCTCGGCGGCCGGCGCCTCGGCGGCGGCCTCGGCGGCAGCCGGAGCCTCGGCCTGCTCGGCGTCGGCGACCTTCTCGGTCTCGGCGGAGGTCTGGACCTCGGCGTCGTCCGCCTTCTTCTCGCCCTCGAGCAGGTCACGCTCCCACTCGGCGAGCGGCTCGCCGGCGGCCTTCTCGCCCTTGTCGCCGGTGGCGACGCGCGAGCGGCTGATGAGGCCCTCGGCGACGGCGTCGGCGATCACGCGGGTGAGCAGGGTGACGGAGCGGATCGCGTCGTCGTTGCCCGGGATCTTGTAGTCGACCTCGTCGGGGTCGCAGTTGGTGTCGAGGATCGCGACGACCGGGATGTTGAGCTTCCGGGCCTCACCGACCGCGATGTGCTCCTTCTTGGTGTCCACGATCCAGACGGCGCTGGGCACCTTCTGCATCTCGCGGATACCGCCGAGGGTCTTCTCCAGCTTGGCCTTCTCGCGCGAGAGCACGAGAAGCTCCTTCTTGGTCAGACCGGACGCGGCGACGTCCTCGAAGTCGATCTGCTCGAGCTCCTTGAGGCGCTGCAGACGCTTGTAGACGGTCGAGAAGTTGGTGAGCATGCCGCCCAGCCAGCGCTGGTTGACGTAGGGCATGCCGACGCGGGTGGCCTGCTCGGCGATGGCCTCCTGCGCCTGCTTCTTCGTGCCGACGAACATGACCGTGCCGCCGTGGGCGACGGTCTCCTTGACGAACTCGTAGGCGCGGTCGATGTACGACAGCGACTGGAGCAGGTCGATGATGTAGATGCCGTTGCGCTCGGTGAAGATGAAGCGCTTCATCTTCGGGTTCCAGCGACGGGTCTGGTGACCGAAGTGGACGCCGCTCTCCAGCAGCTCCCGCATCGTGACGACGGCCATGGCCGTATCTCCTTGAATTTCTCGGTTGTGCCGCGGGGGCCGGACGGCTCCCGCGCCTGACGCCCGTGTGCGCTGTGCCGCGAAGGACCGAGAAGCGCTGACATCTGCTGTTGTTGGCCAGGTGTCGGGGCGTGCGAAGTCGACCCGGTGACCCGGATCGCCAGAAGAAGTGTACGGGACCGGCGAGGCCCCGGGTGACGTCGCTGTCCACAACTCGGGAGTAATCCACAGGTACCGGCCATGATCGGCGGGGATGCGGGAGCGTTCGGCCATGGTGGTCATGCGACGCGCGATGCGATGGATGTGGGCGGCGACGGTGTTGCCGCTGGCCCTGGGAGCGACCGCGGCCCGGGCCTGGGTCGGGGCGGACGGCCCGCCGCCCCCTGCCGGGCCGCCCGTGCCGGCGATCGCCCACGCCTGGCCGGTGGGGGTACGGCCGCCGGTCCTGCGCGGCTGGGAGCCACCGGCGACGGTGTACGGCCCCGGGCACCGGGGGGTCGATCTGGGCGCGGCCCCCGGCGAGCCGGTACGGGCCGTGGCGGCGGGCCGGATCTCCTATGCGGGGCGGGTGGCGGGGAGGGGTGTGGTGTCGGTGACGCTGGCGGGGACGGATCTGCGCACGACCTACGAGCCGGTGACGGCGACGGTGGAGAAGGGGCAGGAGGTCGCGGCGGGGGAGGTGGTGGGCACGGCGGAACCGGGGGGCGCGCACTGCGGTGCTCGGTCGTGTGTGCACTGGGGGCTGCTCAGGGGGGACGCATATCTGGACCCGTTGCTGCTCTTGCCGCCGTGGTTGTTGAACGCGGGGCCGTCGAGGTTGTTGCCGGTGCTGGGGGTGCCGCTACCGGAGGGGTGATTGCGGACGGTCGCGCGACTGCGCGGGCGTGGGGGCTGCTCGCGCAGTTCCTCCCCCAGCCTTCGACTGGGGGTACCCCCGGCGCCCCTTACAGGGCGCTCCGCAGCTGTTTCTCTCACGCCGCGGGCAAGTCCCTCCCCCAGCGCCTCAAGGGCCTGGGAGGTGCCCGCAGGGCGGCACGGGCGGGCGATGGGGGTCCCCGCGCGAGCGAAGCCGAGCGTGGGGGAGGCACCCTGCCGGCGCCGGTAAGCGTTCCCACCCCCGGCCCCGGCCCCCGCTGGCCTTAGCCCCGCACACCCCGCAGTGCCATGGCCACAGCGGCCTCGGTGATCACCACCGGATCCTCCGCCGCCCCCAGCTCGATCCGCCGGACCGCGGCATCCACAACCCCTTGCACCAGCATCGCCGCCAGCCGAGGCTGCTCATGCCCCAGCTCCCCCAGCGCCTCCACGATCATCGCGACCAGACCGCCGTGCGCGGCCCGGATCTTCTCCCGGGCCCCCGCGTCCAGCTCGCTCGCCGAGATCGCGACCACCGCCCGGTGCCGCCGGTCCCCGACCAGGGCGAGCTGCTGCCGCACATAGGCCTCGACCTTGCCCTCGGCGGAAGGCGCCCGCTCCATCGCCGCCGCGACCTCCGCCGCCCACACGGGGAAGTCGACCTCGCACAGCTCCTCGACCACGGCGGCCCGGGAACGGAAGTACTCGTAGACGGACGACCTGGCCAGCCCCGTGCGCTCGGCGAGCGCGGGGAACGTCAGCGACTCCGTCCCGCCCTCCGACAGGAGGGACCGCGCCGCGTCCAGCAGGGCGGCTCGCTGCATCGACCGGTGCTCGGCCACGGAGGCCGCTCGAATCCTTGGCACGTCAACCACTCTACGGACGCGCCGGGCCGGACGGGAGGCAGCACGGCGGAGACGCTGTGCACCGGTCGCGGCCGACGGCCGAAATTCCCCCGCCCACCCCCGCTCAGCGGCCGAAACTCGCCAGCTTCGCCCGCAGCTGCAGCACCGACTTGGTGTGGATCTGACTCACCCGGCTCTCGGTGACCCCGAGCACGTTCCCGATCTCGGCGAGCGTGAGCCCCTCGTAGTAGTAGAGGGTCACCACGGTCTTCTCCCGCTCCGGCAGCGTGTTGATCGCCCGCGCCAGGAAACGCCGCAGCTCCCGGTCCTCGGCTACCTCCACGGGATTGTCCGCGGCGGTGTCCTCCAGCGTGTCCATCACGCTCAGCCCGTCGCCGCCCTCGCCCCCGACGTGCAGCAGCTCCTCCAGCGCCACCACGTTGGCCAGCGACAGCTGGCTGAAGACGGCGTGCAGCTCGTCCACCTCGATGCCCAGCTCGGCGGCCACCTCGCCCTCCGAGGGCGTCCGCCGCAGCCGCGCCTCCAGGGTGGCGTAGGCCCGCTCCACGTTCCGTGCCTTCTGCCGGACCGAGCGCGGGATCCAGTCCAGCGCCCGCAGCTCGTCGATCATCGCGCCCCGGATCCGCGTGATCGCGTACGTCTCGAACTTGATCTCCCGGTCGACGTCGAACTTCTCGATCGCGTCGATGAGCCCGAACACCCCGGAGGAGACGAAGTCGGCCTGCTCCACGTTGGGCGGCAGCCCCACGCTCACCCGCCCGGCCACGTACTTGACCAGCGGCGAGTAGTGCAGGATCAGCTGTTCCCGCAGCCGGTCGTCCCCCGTCGCCTTGTACGACCGCCACAGCTCGTCGAGCGTCGAGGGAGCGGGCGGCCGCACGCTGCCACCGTCGCGGGCGGCTGGGGGGATCGCCGCCCGGTCGGACCCGGAGGTGTGCTGGGGCATTCGTCGCCTTGTGCCGTTCTGCCGTGAAGTGCCAGGAAGTGCTGTGATGTGCCGTGGAGTGGGGGTGAGCGGGGGGTGAAGAGCGATGGTTGGGCGAGGTGTCGGTCTCATGTCGGTTGGCACGGTCTGCGCCAGGCCTTTCGTGAGCGTAGCGTGACTGAGGAGTCGCGGTGCGCGAACAGTGAGGCTCCACCCCCGCGCGAACCCCCTGCACGGCACGCCCCACCGCGCCCGGAGCGTCGCTCTGTGTGATCGGCAGGAAGCGTCAACTCCGGGAATTCCCAAGGGCGTCGGGGGTTCCCCCGGACGGCCGAACACGCTCGGTCAGCACCGGCTCCGACCGGCCCGGACCGAGATCATCGCCTGGCGTGTCAACTTCCAGCCGTCGCCGTGTCGTTCGACGTAACCAAGTGCTCGGAGTTCGTACAGTCTCGCGACGGCCTCGTCCTCGGACGTCTGCGCCCCGCGTGCCACCTCTTCGGGTGAGGCCGGCCGGTTGCCGGGCAGGGCGGCCAGGACCTGCCGGGCGGCGGGTTCCAGCAGGTCACGCGGGAGGACCGGGCCGCGTCTGGCCGGGGCCAGCTCGCCCATGTCGCCCACGAGCTCGACGACCTCCGCGGCGTCGGTGACCAGCACGGCCTCCCCGCGGAGCAACTCGTGCACCCCGGCCGAGAGGCCGCTGGTGGCCGGTCCGGGCACGCCCATGGTGAACCGGCCGAGCCGCTGCGCCGCCCGCGCGGTGACCAGCGAGCCGCTGCGGTGGGCGGCCTCCACGACGACCGTTCCCCTGGTGAGCGCCGCGATGACCCGGTTGCGCAGCACGAACCTGCTCGGCGTCGGATGCTCGCCGGGCGGCAGCTCCCCCACCACCAGTCCCTGGTCGGCGATCCTGTTGATCAGCTCGGTGTGGCCTCGAGGGTAGGGCCGGTCGACCCCGCAGGCCAGCACGGCGACGGTGGCCCCGCCGGCGCCGAGGGCTCCGCGATGGGCGGATCCGTCGACGCCGTAGGCTCCGCCGGACACCACCACCCAGCCGCGCTCGGCGAGTCCCGCGGCGAGGACTGCCGCCATGTGGGCGCCGTACTCGGTACAGGCCCGTGCGCCGACGACGGCGACGGCCCGGAGCGCCCACATCCGGAGACTGGGCCGGCCGCGCACCCAGAGGCCGAGGGGGCGGGCGTCGCCGAGGCCGTCGAGCTGGCTGGGCCACTCGGTGTCGCCGGGACACACAAACCGTGCGCCCGCGTCCCGCGCGACGGCGAGGTCGGCGCGGGGATCGGCCAGTGCCGCGCGGGCCAGCAGGCCCGCCCACCGCTTGGCGCCGACGCCGGGCAGCGGCGGCCCACCCTCGCGCAGCCGGGTCGCCACCTGGTGCACGCCCCGTTCCCGCACCCACCGCCCGGCCGCCTCGTCCCCGGGCTCGACGACCCGGGCCAGGAAGACCCGGGCGAGCAGCTCGGCGTCGCTCATGGGGCGATCCCTTCCAGGACCGCGCCGCGCCGGACGCCGGTGCGCAGCTCCAGCGCCAGGTTGACGTCGTTGGCCGAGGGCCGGTCGCGGCCCGCCAGGTCGGCGAGGGTCCAGGCGACCCGGAGCACCCGGTCCAGGCCGCGGGCGGTGAGCAGGCCCCGGTCGAGGTCCAGCTCGGCCTTCAGCAGCGCGCCCGGCCGGACGTGCCAGCGGGTGCGGAGCTCGTGGCCGGGGACCTCGCTGTTGGTGCGCCAGGGCAGCCCTTCGTAGCGGCGGGCGGCCCGCTCCCGGGCCGTGCGCACCCGGTCGGCCACGGCGGCGGAGGGCTCGGCGCCGGTGTGCAGCCGCAGGAGTTCCTCCCGGGCGACCGGTTCCACGGCGACCCTGAGGTCCACGCGGTCCATCAGGGGGCCGGAGAGCCGGGCCCGGTACCGCTGGATCGAGGAGGGCCGGCACTCGCAGACGTCGCCGGGAGTGCCGTGGCGGCCGCAGGGGCAGGGGTTGGCGGCCAGGACCATGAGGAACTTCGCGGGCATCCGCAGTATCCCGGCGGCCCGGGCGATGACGACGTGGCCCGACTCCAGGGGCTGGCGCAGGGCGTCCAGGACGCTGGCGTGGAACTCGGCGGCCTCGTCCAGGGACGAGACGTGTAAAACAAGTGGCTACTGCCGGTGAGAACTGGGCGTGACTACGCTGCCGGTTTCTCCGCCCACGGATCGGGCTTCCACAGGGGGTGAATCTCGATGGTGGTCTGTCCGCTGCCCTCGACACCCTTGCGGCCGGCGGCGCCCCGCGTGACCACCACTCGGCGGATAAGGGACCGCAGTATTCGGTTCGTCTCGGCGGCCTCGAACGTGCCCCACTCTTCGAGCAGGCCGACGGCTAGGGGGACCAGTTCGGCGCGCTGCGGCATGGCCTCGACCTGTGCCGCCTCTTCAAGGGCGTCGGTAACAGCCTTCTTATCCTTCAAAATCCTTGCCCGCGCGGCCTCGAACACGCCCTCGGGGTACGCCTCGGGGTTCTTGGCGCGGTCCACGGCGAGGTTCGTAAGGGCGTTCGTAAGCCGCGTCTCTTCTGCTTGGAGGCGTTCCCGCTCTCGGCCCGCGGCGGCGCGCTCGTCGCGAGGTTCGGGAATGGGCGTGGGCGGTTCAGCGTCGATGTCCTCGGCGACCTCCCGGGCGAGCCACGTTCGCACTTCGTCCTCAACGATGGCGCGCTGTACCCATACCGGGTTGTCACAGAGGCCGTTGCGGCTCTGCCCACAAGCGAGGGCATAGCCGAGGATGCGGCCGGCGGCCCGCCGGGCTGAGGTATTGGCGGCGCCCTCTCGGCAACCTCCGCACCGTGCGAGGCCAGTGAGGGGGTACAGGGGGTTGCGAGCCCGCGGCGCGATGCTCCGTCGCTCAGCGCTGTGTGCCTCGTATCGCTCCCACGTCTCTGGGGCAATGATCGCTTCGTGGGCTCCGTCTATGTGGATCCATCGCGTGCACCGTCCGCCGTTGGCTGTGTAGTCGCAATGGCAGTCGGGGTCATGCACGCGGAGCAGGCCCGCCGGGAATCCCGCCTGCATGTAGCGGCGCAGGCTGTCGTCCCGCCACGGGTTGCCGTTGCCGGTGCGGTAGCCGAGGGCGTTGAGCCACGCGGCGAGGCTTCCGTATCCGTCGGGGGCTGGTTGGCCGATGCCGAGTTTGCGGCTCCACAGGGTTTCGATGTCCTCACGTGCGGACGGGTCGACCTCGTACCGCTCGTCTTGAGTGGTCCACTCTCCGAGTTTGGTGGGGTGGGGGATGCGGCGTGGGTGCCAGATGTAGCCGAGGCGTTTGCCGCCAGTGGCCGGTAGGCCGTGGGCGCGGCGCCACTGGTGGGTTTCCTTCCACTGTTCGCCGGCGCGGTCGGATTCGAATACGGCGAGGTCGAACAGGATGCGTCGGTTGAAGCGTCCGACGGCTGTGCGCACGTCGATATCTTCCGTGGCGGAAGCGAGTTGCCCGCCGGCGTGTTCGAGGCGGGCGAGGTTGACGGCGATGCCGAGGTCGTTGCGGCCGAAGCGGCTGAACTTCCATACGGCGATGCCGCGGGCTTCACCCTTCTCGACGCGCTGAATGCCACTCATGATCTTGCGTTTGAAGTTCCGGCCGGTCGCGTCAAGGTCGATGATCAGTGGTTCGAGCAGGCGTCGACCGGTCCGCCTGGCCCACGCTCGTAAGGCGGTTTCCTGTAGTTCGGGGCTGATCTTCTCCTCTCTCCATGTGCTGACGCGGATGTATCCGAGCCAGGGTTCGCCGTCGATTTCAGGCGAGCCTTGGAACGTAGGCGGTACGTGCAGTTGCGTCACTGTGCCTTCCGTTCGCGTTCTGCGCCCCCATCGTTCGGCGGGCGCATGTGGATAACGTTGTCTTTCGTGCAGGCTTCTCTGTTGCCGTCGTTGAACAGGCCGGCCCCCACGTCGCGTAGCGCCTGGCGGTAGCCCTTGACCTCGGCCGCTGCGAGTCGGGCGTTAGTGGCCTGCTGTGTTTTCACCGTGTGGTGCACGGCGGCGACGGCGCCGATTGTCACCACCGCGGATCCGGCCCATGTGAGCCGTTGGTTCTTGCGGACGAGACCGAGCAAGACGCCGGATATGCCAGAGGCAAGTGTTAAAGGTGCGAGGACATCAGCGGCGCGGTTTCTCATTCGGTCTCTCCTGTGTGAGAGGTCAGGTGCCGGCGGCGCGGTTTTCGTCGTTGGTCCTGGCCTGTTGTTGGCGTAGCAGTGTGGAGGTCATAGCGACGAATAGCCCGCGTTCCGGTTCGTCGACGAAACCCAGCCCGACGGCCGCTTGCTCGATCGTGAGCGAGCCGGCATCTGGCGTGAAAAGTGTTGCGTTGCGTACGGCGGCGAGTTCTTCGACTGTCGCGATGCCGGCGCGAACGAGCACTTCCCCGTAGCTCACGTTCAGAGTCTTCGCGATGGTTTTGAGTACGTCGGTATCTGTGGCGCCCTGGCCGTTGAGGATGCGTCCCACCGTGGAGCGGCCGAGGCCGGCGTCTTCAGCGAAGCGCGATTGCCCGCCCCCGCGTGGCGTGAGGACGTAGCCCCGCTCTTCCAGGCACGTGCGCAGCCACGCGCCGAACGCGCGTCTCGTCTGCTCTTCGTCCCGCTCAGGTTCTTGTTCCATCCGTGGAACATACCGCGCACGGGTGGTCCGTACGCGCACACGTCAAAAACCGGCCTTACGGCCGTCCGAATTGCCCCCATGCCAACCGGCCCCCATGTCGAACAGGTGAGCGAAACCCTACAGGAGGCTCGCGTTCCGTGGCCACCGATTCGCGCCGTGTGATCAGCAAGCGCCTTCTGACCAGCGTAGATGGGGATTTGGTGAGGGAAAAGTAAAAATCCGCGGTCACGTTCCGCACGCATTGATCTTGCGCGGACCGCCCACGCGTGTACTGTTCCACCCGTGGGCGATACGTACCGTTCACGGGAAGGACAGTCACATGTACGACCGCTCAACCCTGCACGCCGCCGCGCGAAGCCTCGGCGACCACCGCCCCGTAGACCTACAGGGCCGGTTGAAGGTTGCACGGACCACTGCATGGCGTCTGTGGCACGGCCGCAACGCGCCGTCCGCCGCCCTCGCCGTTGTCGTCGAGCAGCACTACGGCGTGACCGCCGCCCAGCTCCTCACACCGACACCGGCCACCGAGCAGGCCACCGCATGAACGCCGACGTGATCCCCCGCGCGCAGGCCATCGCCAACGCGCGCCGCGTCCTCGACGCCGCCCGCGCCCGCCGCGACACCGACCGGGCCGCCGGCCGCCTACCGGCCGAGGTCGAGCTGATCATGCGCCGCCTCGAACGCCAGCAGCGCCAGCAGCCCCCGGCCCCCGCGCACCGCGCCGCCGCCTGAAAAGCACGGCGGGCCGCCCGGATTGCGCCCGGACGGCCCGCCCGACAGCACCAGAAAGGGCACCATCGTGAACACCCCGCAGAGTACCCGCATGCCTCGCGCCATATCTGGCCTACAGGGGGCCCACCGCGCCCGCCGGCAGCTCACCCGCCGCAGCGTCATCGCGCGTCAGCTCGAACAGATCGCCCCCGGTACCGCCGCCGTGCAGACGCACGCCGGAGAGGACGGCCGCGCCAAGTGGGTTGTCCTCTCCAGCGCCGACGGCCGGCCCGTGGGCGCCGACGCCGAGCAGCACCGCGCCGCGTACGGCCTGCTGCGCCGGTTGCTGCCCGAGGTCGATTGGACCGGAGCGCGTACGTACGACGTGGCCACCGGCACCGTGACCGACTCGGAGCCAGCCGCGTGATTGCCCCTCAGCTCACCGTCGACGGGCAGGCCGTTCGCCTGCCCGTCGGCAGCCGCGCCGCCGCCCTGCTCGACGACCTCGCCCTGTCCTACGCCGCCGACCCGGACACCGTGGGCGCCCTGCTCGCCGCGCACGCCGCGCGCGTGCTGCGCCTCGACTTCGCTGAGGTCTCCGATGACGTGCCCGACCACGTGCGCGCCATGCGCGCCGCCGAGGCCGACGGCACCCGCGAGGCCCTGCTCGACGAGTGCCCCAGTGCCGATCGCCTCGACGACGTGCTCACGCCCGACGACGCAATCACCCTCGGCACCCGCCTCACCAAGCTCGCCGCCCACATCCGCCACCGCACGACCCGGAGCCCGCGCCCGTGACCGTCACCGCTCTGCCCCTGCCCGCCGCCCCGGCCGCGCCGATGCCCGCAGCACCGGTCCCGGCCTCGATCTACCAGCCGGCCCCCGCCGGCGCCCCGGACGACGCGCCGCGCGTCTTTGCCGCCATCGCCGCCGTGATGCGCGACGTGATGCCCGTCGCCAAGGACAAGGAGAACCAACAGCAGCGCTACAAGTTCCGCGGAGTCGATGACGCGATGTCCGCCATGGCCGGACCGATGCGGGCCCACGGTCTGTTCATCCTGCCGAGCATCGCCGCCCACCGCGCCGAGCGCCGCGGCGAGAAGATGACGCACGTCAACATCACCATGCGGTACCACGTCTACGGGCCCGCGGGTGACTGCCTCACTGCCGAAGTACCGGGCGAGGCAAGCGACTTCGCCGACAAGGCCACCAACAAGGCTCAGTCCGCCGCCCTCAAGTACCTCTTGTTCACCCTGTTCATGATCCCCGTGGACGGCCGCAGCATCGACGATGGCGACCGGGATCACCCCGTCGAGCCGCCCGCCGAGCACCGCGCCGAACGGCAGCAGCGCACCCAGCAGCGACAGCAGCGCGCCCCGCGCGGGCAGCAGCCGCGCCGCTCCCACCGGGCCGAGCCCGGACCGTGGGAGCAGGCGCCGCAGCCCTCGCGCCGCGACTACCTCGCCGAGGCGATGCAGGCGCCCAGCCGTGAAGCGTTCGACGCGATCCGGGCCGCCGCCGTCAAGGCTGGCGCCCCTGCCGACTACCTCGACCGCCTCGACGCCGTGGCCCGCCAACGCGAACAGGCCGTCACGAACAACCCGCACCGCCACCGCGACCCGGAGCAGGGCGAGCAGCGCGAGACGCCGGCCGAGCAGGAGTCCGCCGTACTGGCGAACGTCGAGCGGGCCCGCGCCGAGGCCGAGAACCGGCTCAGGCTCGCCGCCAGTCGCGCCAATCTGCCCACTCTCGACGCCGACTTTGAGCGCGCGTTCGGCAAGACGATCGCCGAGGCCCCGGCCGTCACCCTCGACGCGTTCCGCAAGCAGATCGAAGCCGCCGCCGGGGGTGGCCAGTGACCGAGCAGCCCCTCACGGAGATAGAACAGCATCACCTCGACGCCGTCACCGACCGCATCGGCCTCAATCGGCTCGACGTCGAGGAGCGGGCCGCGCGTGGCGAGGAGCCTGCGGAGCCGGCCGCCGAGGAGGCCGAGGCCGGCGAGGAGTCGACCGCGCCGGACCCGACGGCCGTGCGGGATGCCGTCACCCGTCAGGCCGTCCTCGGCGCCCTGCTCGACCAGGTCAAGGACGCGTACAAGGACGCCAAGTGCGCCGCCGATGACCTGCTCGAACGGCAGTACAAGGCGAGCGGTACCACCAAGACGGACGCCACCTTGCCCAATGGGATGAAGGTGGGCAGCGTCTCGCGACAGGGTGGCGAGCGGGCCGCGCAGGTGGTCGACGAGGAAGCGTTCCGGGTATGGGTGCGCGACCACTTCCCCACTGAGCACGTCGTCGAGGTCATCCCCGCCCAGGTGGTGACCAGCGTGCGCCCCGGTTTCTCCGGGAAGGTGCTCGCCGAGGCGACCGCGGCCGGCGCCGCCCGCTACGTCGACGAGTCGTCGGGAGTGGTGCACGACGTGCCCGGCGTCGAGATACGACCGTCCCGCGCCGCCTCGCACCGCATCACCTACACCCGCGGCAGCAAAGCGCAGCCGGCCACCGGTCGCGAGTTGGTCGCCGCCGCGTGGCGCGCCGGCGCCCTCGCCGCCCATCTGCCCGCCCTCGCCCCCGCTACCCCTGCCTCGGCCACGGAGCCCGAGGAGTGAGCGGCGCCGCCGTCCTCGACCAGCCGGGTACCGTCCACGTGCCCGGCCAGTTGGACCACTCCCAGGCGTCCAGTCGAACCGGATTCCCGCTCCCCGCCCGCCCGTGGAACGGCCTCACCGTCCTCGACGCCTGTTGCTGTGCCGGCGGCGCCGGAATGGGTTGGTACCTCGCCGGTTGGGACGTCATCGGCATCGACAAGGAGAACCAGCCGAACTACCCCTTCCCGTTCATCCTCGGCGACGCCATCGAGTACATCCGGGCCCACGGCCACGAGTACGACATGGTGCACGCGAGTTGGCCGTGCCAGTACGGCGCCGCGATCACCAAGGGCACGAACGCACACTTACGCGAGACGTACCCCAACCTGATCGGCCCCGGCCGCGAGGCGATGCTCTCCACCGGCCGGCCGTGCGTGATCGAGAACCCGGATGCGCGCCCGGATGTGGTGCTGTGCGGGACCATGTTCGGCCTTCCGATCCTGCGGCACCGCAAGTTCGAGGCGCACGGTTGGTTCCCCCTCGCACTGCCGCACACGCCCCACCGCGGGCGCGTGCGGGGGTGGCGGCACGGCAAACACTACGAAGGCGAGTATGTCGCCGCGTACGGCAACGGGGGCGGTAAGGCCACCGTCGCCGAGATGCAGGCCGCCATGGGCATCACGTGGACCGACATCCGCCACGAACTCACCGAGGCCATCCCGCCCGCGTACACGCAGTTCCTCGGCGAGCAAGCCGCCGAGCAGATCCTCGCCGAGCGGTACGGAGTGGCCGCGTGAACGCCGCCGAGCGCGCACGGCGCGAGGACAAGCCGCCGCCCGCGTGCGACCACGGCAACCCCCGATGCGGCGCCCGCCCCGTCCGCTTCTACGCGTGCGGCTACCGGTGCGACGAGCACCAGCCCACGCGCACCCGGCCGTACTTCACCCCTTCCCAATGACCGGCCCGGTGGCGAGGACGAGCCCCGCGCCCCTCGCCGCCGGCCGCCCCACCCCGACAGGAGCACCCCCCGCCGTGACCCTCGACGCCATGGATTGGGTGTGGCAGCACTCGCGCACCCGCGGCAACCCGCGCATGGTCATGCTCGCGGTCGCCGACGCCATCACCGGGCCCGAGGCGACCGCGCGTATCGGCACCGCGGCCCTGGTACGCCGCCTGAACGCCACCAAGGGCACCACCCTCGCCGCCGTCGCCTCGGCGATCGAGTCGGGCGAGTTGGAGACCGTAGAGCCGGCCGCGGGCAGTCGCGCGGCGCTGTACCGCATCCCGGCCGCCGTCAACTACAGCCGCCGTAGTGGTCGGGAATCCGGACCACAACCCCCGCGGTCGGAATCTCAGACCACAACGCGTTTGCGGTCCGAGGCCCCGACCGCAACCGCGCCGGATAGCGGTCCGGAATCCGGTCCGCAAGGGGAAGCGGCCCCAGACGGTTTCTGGTCGGAGTTCCAGACCGCTAGTGGTCCGGAATCCGTACCCCATCACTCACCCATAGAGGGAGTGAGTGAAGGAGTGAGGGAGCGCGGGCCCGCGCGCGTGGCCCCCATCCCGGAGTTCGCCCGCCCCCTGGTCGACGCGATCACCGCCGCCGGCGTCATCGTCCGATGGGACCTGAACCCCGCCGAGTGGTTCACCCTCGACGCCCTGCTGAAGCGGTCCGGCGCCGACATGCTCGCCTCGGCCGCCGTCCGCGCCGCCGGCCGCCGCGACGTCTCCCACGCCCGCTACTTCCTGCGGGCATGGTCCGGACTCCCGCCCGCCCCCGCTGCCGGCACCGCACCCGCCGCACCGGCCGCGGGCCCCGGAGCCGACGTGATCCCGCTGAACCGCCCCCGCACCACCGGCACCGGCCGCGCCGCTCAGGCCGCCGGCTGGTACGCCGACCTGCTCGCCGAGGAGAAGTAACCCGATGGATCGCCGCCAGGTCGCCGCCCTGCTCGCCTACGCCGACCGCCTCGACCCCGACCGGGCGCCCAAGACCCGCGAGGCCGCCGGCGAACGGCTCGATCAGTGGGTCGACTTGCTGTCAGACGTCGCCCCGACCGCCCCGCACCCCGAGGGCCGTCACTGGGACGCGTCCCAGGTTGTTCGCCACCACATCGCCACCAGCCCGTACCCGATCCGCCCGTCGGACGTGTCCCGGCCGTGGCACACCTTCAAAGCCGACGTGATCGGCCGCCATCACGACCCCGTGCCGGCCGTCGACCCGGACAACTCGGTTGCGTACGTGCAAGCGCTGTACGCGGGCCGACAGGCCGTCGCCACGGGAGCCGTCACCGCCACGTCGTACCGCGAACTGACGTACGGCGCCGCCGTCGCACTCACGCCCGGCGAGCGCGCCAAGGCCGAGGCCCGCCGCGCCGCCCTCGGCGAGTACATGCCGCGCAGCGTCGCCGAAGCCCTCGCCGAGCACCGGCCCCGCCGAGCAGCGCGCGAGCGGGCCGCCGCCGAGAACCGGCCCGACGCCCTCGACGTGCCGTGCCCCTACGAGCACTGCCTCGCCGACGCCGGCGACCCGTGCCGCAACGCCCGCCGCGCACCGCGCGCCACTCCTCACCCTTCCCGCCTCGACCTCGCCACCGTCCGCCACAACGCCCAGGAGACCGCCCGATGAGTCCGACCCCGAAGCAGGCCCGCCAGCACCGCCGCAAGGCCCGGCCAAGCGACCGCACGCACAACGTCAACTCATTCCGTGTGGAGGGGAGTTGGAACGACCGGCCCGACCGTCCGGCCGCCACCAAGACGCCCGACAAGCGCAAGGCGTACCGCATCGCCCGCACATGGGCCGCCGATGGGGCGTACGTGATCGTTCAGGAACACGCCGGTTGGGACACATGGAAGACCCTCGACGAGTTCGACGGCCCCGCCCTGGTCGCCGAGCACCGCAGGGCGCAGCGGGCCGCCGTCGAGGAGGCCCGCCAGCGCGCCGAGGAGGCCGAGCGCCGCCTCGCCGACGCCGAGGAGCGAGACCGCGAAACGGCCGCCCTCGAACGGCTGATGATGTGCCCGCCCGTCCCCCGCGACGCTACCGGCCGCGTCACCGCCCGCCACACCGCAGGAGCGCGCCCGTGACCACGCCCCACGCCGCAACCGCCGTTGTCCGCGCCGCACTTGAAGACGCCACCGTGCGCGAGTTACTGAACCGGCCCGGTATCACAGCGTGGCGCATCATTCGCGCTCTTGAAGCCGACGGGTGGGTGATCGTCTCGGCCCCAGTCGCGAACGGGCCGGAGACAGCCGCGCACCGCCCCCTGTAGCAGGTCACCCCGGGGAATTCTCGGATTCCTGCGCATCGCCACACCTGCTATCGTCCAGCCGTGGGCGGTATCTACCGCTCACGGCCCATGCATCTACTCGGCGGAGGTACACCATGGCGCCCATAGCCCGGACCGTGCCAGCCCCGGCCGAACGCTTCAGCGCCAAGACGAAGCCCGGCCCCTGGTCGCTCCGCCGAGACTGCCCCGGCCCGTGCCGACTGTGGGACGGGGCGATCAACGAGGACGGTTACGGGCACTTCTGGCTCGACGGCCGGACCGTCAAGGCGCACCGCGCCGCCGTCGCCCTCGCCGACGGGGCGCCCGTCCCCGCCGGCCTCGACGTCGACCACCGATGCCGTCGCCGCGCATGCGTGAACCGCGCCCACCTCGAACCAGTGACCCACCGCGAAAACGTCTTGCGCAGCTCGAACCACGTCGCCGCCCGCGCCGCCGTCACGCACTGCCCGGCCGATCACCCGTACGACGACGCGAACACCATCCGCGCAGCCAACGGGACCCGGAAGTGCCGCGCGTGCAAGAACGCCCGTGCCCGCGCCCGCCGCGCCGAGCAGGGCGCCGCCGTCATCCCCTTGCCCACCCACCGCATCTGTGAGAGGACCGCCGCGTAATGGCTGGAGAGACCACCATCACCGTCATCGGCAATCTGGTCGACGACCCCGAACTGAAGTTCACCCCGTCCGGCCACGCCGTGGCGAAGTTCCGCGTGGCCTCGACGCCCCGCACGTTCGACCGCCAGACCAACGAATGGAAGGACGACGAGAGCCTGTTTCTGACGTGCTCCGTGTGGCGACAGGCCGCCGAGAACGTCGCCGCATCCCTCGCCCGCGGAACCCGCGTCATCGTTCAGGGCCGACTCAAGCAGCGCTCTTACGAGGACCGCGAGGGCATCAAGCGCACCGTGTACGAACTCGACGTCGAGGAAGTCGGGCCCAGTCTCCGCAACGCCACCGCCGCCGTCACCAAGGCCAACGGCCGCCAGAGCACTCCCTCGAACGGCTACGGCCAGCAGCAGGCCCAGCAGGGCGGATACGGCTACGGCCAGCAAGCCCAGGGCGACCCGTGGCAGACCAACACCCCTGCCGGCCGCTACGGCGACGAGCCGGCGTTCTGACCGATCCCGCGCGCGCCCGCGACCGGTCGCCAGCCGCCCCGCGCGCGGGAAGCCGCCCGTTCGTGTGCATCGCGTCCGTGTTCACCGCCACCCCGAACACGACACGCACAGTGGTTCACCGCCAACACCGCGAAGTCCGCACCGTTTCAGGAGTCGCCCCGTGCCCGAGCAGCACACCCCCGCCGAGGTTGTCGACCTCGCCCAGCACCGTCCCGCCGTCGACGTCATGGCGCAGCACGGCCGTTGTGGTCGCGCCCTCGCCACCGGCGCCCCGTGCCCCGATCACCCCCTGTCGTCCTCGGCCGCCCTGCTCGCCACCTCGGCCGGCGCCGCCGAAGCCTTCACCCGCGCCATCGCCACCGTCGGGCCGAACGGCCGCCGCGCCATCGAGGAGACACAGCAGTCCCTCGCCTTCAACGCGAGCAGCAGCTCGCCCGCGCTGCATGCCCTTGCCGCTGCCCTGCTCGACCCCCAGTCGCGCACCGCCGATGCCGCGTACGCCACCGCCCGCACTCTGCTCGCCGCCCACACCCGCGAGTGCGCCCGCCTCGCCCGCGCCCGGCACGAGGAGACCCGCGAGCGATGGGGCGTGAACCGCGGCACCCGCGCCCTGCTTACTGGCATGGACAGCATCCGCAAGGCCCTCGACGCGCACGCCACCAGCCTCGACCCGGCCGAGGCGCAGCAGTGACTACGCAGAGCCTCGCCGCCGATGTGCTGGTCGCCACGGCAACCGTGATCGTTGCCGGCGCTCCCTTCGGATGGTGGGCCGGCCGCCGCGACCCCGGTCCCCTCGGTGGCCGACACCGTGCCGACCGTCGCGACCGTCGCCGCGCCCAGGACGACCGCGACCTGTTGCGCCTCGCCCGCCACCACGACCGCAAGCACCACCAGGAGCAGCAGCCTTGAGCCCCCGATCGGCGCACCGAGCGCCCAAGGGTCGCAACCGCGACCGCACCGACCGGCGGGCCGTCCTCGACGTCCTGCTCGGTCGCGCCGACCGCGGCGCCCTGTCCACCGCCGAGGCCGCCCTGTTGCGCGAGCACGTCGCCGAAGAGGTACGCCTCGCCGACGAGAACCGCCGCGCCATGGCCGGCACCACGCAGGCACTCGCACGCCACCGGGGCGCAGCCGACGCCGCCATACGGGAGTTGGAACAGCGGGCCGTCGACGCCGAGGAACAGCTCACCGCGTACCGGGCCGTCACGGAACAGTGGTCCCAGTGGCAGGCCCGCGCCCAGCAGGCCGAGGCCACCCTCGCCCGCGTGCGCGCCGCCGCCACCCTCGGCGCCGCCCTCGCCGCCGTCGCCGAACACGACGGCCTGTCGCCCGAGCAGGTCGCCGTACACACCGCGTTCGCCACGGCCGCCGACAGCACCGAGGCCCGCCTCGCCGAGCAAACCCGCTCCCACGCAATCGAGTTGGCCACCGTCCGCCGCGCCGCCGTGCACCAGCTCGACGCCCTCGGCACCGCGCTCACCGCCACGCAGGCCCGCGCCATCCGGTACCGAACCGCATGGTTCGCCGCCCGCCGCGACCGCCGCGCAGACCGCACCGCCATGGCAGCCGAGTTGCCCCTCGCACAGGCCGTCGAGCGCGTGCGCGCCCTCACCGCACGGATGCGCGCCGGCTCGCCCCAGGGCGCCGCCGCCATCTACGCCGACCGTATCGAGCAGGCCCTCGCCATCGACAACGAGCACCAGGAGCAGCACGCATGACGACCACCCCCGGCCAGCGCGCCGCCGACGACCTCGCCGCCGTCCGCGAGCAGTGGGGCGACCTGCTCGCCGCCATAGCCGAGCCGCCCCGCCCTGCTGAATGGATGCCCTACGAGCGCCGCGGATTCCTCGACCAGCTCGCCGCCGACGACCGCGCCGACGACGACCGCGCCGACGACGACCAGGCCCTCGCCAATGCCGCCGTCGGCCGTCTGCCGCTCACCGTCCGCGAGCATCCGGCACCGGCCAACCTGCGGGCCCTCGACGCCGCCCTCGACGTCGAGCGCGAGGTGTTCGACATGTGCGACGCCGTGACCGACCGCGTGCAACTCCCCACCCACGACGCGAGCGACCCGCGTCTCTGGCACGTGCCCACCCACCGCGACGCGGGCCCCGCGAGCGTCGCCTCGGCCGGCTCACGCGCGTACGGCCTTCACTGGGCCGCCGTATGGCTGGAGGGGCGAGCCCTCGACGACGACCCGGCCGACCGCGCCCTGTTCGCCCTCACCCCCGCGGCCCTGGTCGACCAGATCGCCGACGTCGCCCGCACCGCACGCCGCCGCGTCGAGGGCGCCCTCGGCCGCAACGTCCGGACGATCACACTCGACGACGCGTGCCCGTTCTGCCAGGCCGGCCGCATCACCGTGCACAACGGCGGAGGCGACCCGCGCGCCGCCGTGGCAACCTGCTCGACCGGCCCGACGTGCCCGGCCCCGGTCGAGGCCGAGCGAGGGCGCCGCGCATGGCGGGGGCCCGCCCTGGTCGATCTGTGGACGGCCCTTGACGCCCGGCGCACCGTGCCCGCGTAGGGCGCACCAGAGCGCACGCCCCCGGGAGCGCCACCCGAGGGCGCCACCGCAGCCGCCCACATCACGGCTCAGTAACGCCACCTGTAACCATTGCTGCAATCATTGCTGTAACCGCTACTGTAAGGATTCCTGACGGGTCCTCACCCCGGCAGGAACGCCGGACCTCACCCGGCGCACCACCCACCAGCACAGGAGCGACACTGTGAACACCTTCGCCGCACGCCGCGCCACCCAGCGCACGACCGGCCACTACCGCAAGCCCGGCACCGACCGTTCGCACTGCGGGCGCGACCTCGACCACACCCCCACCCCGGCCGAGCAGTTCCTCGCCATCTGCAAGGCGTGCGCAAAGACCGAGGCCCGCGACCGCGCCGAGGCCGAGGCCGTCGCCGACAGCCACCGCGAGGGCGCCGCCGAGCAGGCCCTCGCCCAGTCCCTCACCCCGAAGATGCGCGAGGTTCTGCCCGCCGTCGTGGCCGCCGTCAGCTTCCGCGACACCGGTCTCGCCAACCTCCCCAAGGGCGTCACCGACCCGAGCTTGCAAGCGCTCATCCGTCGCGGCCTCGCCGAGAAGTACGACACCGGCGAGACGTTCGTCGGTTTCGAGGGCCGCATCTTCAAGGTGATGCACTACCGCGCGACCGACCTCGGCCGCACCGTCGCCACAGTCCTCACCGCCGACCAGGCCGAGGCCCCCGCCGTACAGGCCGCCCCCGTCGCAACGAACGCATTTGAGCAAGGCACCGCCGGCCTGCTCGACGCACCGCGCCCCGGCCGGTACCAGCTCCGCGTGTGCGAGGCCCCCCGCGACGTCTGCGAGCGTGGACTCTGCCGCACCACCTCTACCCGCGCCGCCGGCACCCTCGACGAGGTGCGCGCCGCCGCCACGATGTTCCGCCACGCGTGGCCCGTCGACGAGCAGGGGAACCCCGTCGAGGACGACGACCAGGCCACCGCCGAACCCCTCTCCGTCGAAGCCCTCGTCCTCACCGTCGTGTGCCCGACGTGCCGCGTCGCCGCGGGCGCCCGTTGCATCACCGGCGCCAGCAAGCTCGCACGCGAGTCGCACGGCCGCCGTTTCGAGGCGTTGGAGCAGGCCGCCGGCATCACACAGCACCGCGCAGCCGCCCGCCGCGAGGCGGAGGCCCGCGGCGGGTGGCTTACCTGCCTCGACCGCAAGGCCGAGGGGGACCTACTGACGGCCTACGCCGCCCGCATCAACGCCCGCGCCCAGCTCGACGACGACCAGGCCCTCGCCGCCGAGGCCACCGAGGGCACATGGCAGGGCGCATGGATCGGCGAGCGCCAGGCCGCCGACGCCCTGTTCGACGTCGACCGGGCAACGGAACAGGGCGCCCTGTTCGACGGCCGCGCCGCCCAATAGCCCCCGACCGGCCCACCCTCGCCCGAGGGCGGGCCCCGCACAGCACCGACAGGAGCACCCCAGATGAGCAACCGCCCAAGTCTCATGGAGTTCCGCGAGTACCTGCTCGCAACCATGGAGGAGGCACCGCGGGGCGGCATCTTGCGAACCGCCGCACAGAACACCTTCCTACAAACCATCGTTGACCTGATCGACGACTACAGCGCTGAACAGGCTGAGGCCGCCGAGAGTGAGCGAATCGATCCGCTCAGCAGAAGCTACTTGGGATGGATCGCCAAGAGCCACGACCGCGCCCAGGACGAGTACAAGCGCGCCCGCCTACTCGACGAGGTTGCCGACAACTTCACCCTCTACGACGTCCACATCATCCGGAACGTGGCCGCCGCCCTCGCCGACGCCATGCCGCGGATGGCCCACACCGCCCGTGAAGAGGGCATGAGCCCTGACGACATCGCCAAGCGAACCGGCTATACCGCGTCCCGCGTCGCCCAGTTCATCCGGCAGGAGAAGGAGCACCGCGCCGCGCCGCCCACGCGGTACACATGGCGTATCGATGTCCATGGCACTGATGGCCGGACCAGCAAGACCGGCGAAGCCGACGTGACGCCAGCCAACCTCTATCGCCTCGCCGAGCGCTTGCTCGCCGAGACCAGCCCGCGAAACCAGGCCCGCATTCACATCTGGAAGGGCAGCGCAGGCGACGACACCGACGCCGTGTACCGCGAACTGCGCCCCAAGCGATAGAGGCCCGCACATGCAGCGGGCCCGCCCGGTTCCTCACAAACCGTATGGACGGGCCCTGACCACCAAGGAGCGACCCAAGATGGCTACACCGCAGCGTACCCAGCGCCGCGCCCGCCCGATCGCCGGCACCCGGCCGACCGTCCGCCTCGACGAACAGTTCGCCCGAGACCTCGCCGTCCTCATGGAGACCGGCGACGATCTGACGACCGCCATGCGGACGGCCGTCGGCATCGTGGCCAACCTCTACCGGACCGCGTGGCACCACCAGATCGTTCCCGTCGGCACCGCGCCGACGCTCGGGTCATACCGGTTCATGGAGAAGCCGCCGTTCGTCGGCCCGTCCAGCCTCCCGCAGGTCGACCACACCGGGCCTATGTGGACGCCCAGCAGCAGACAGACCAGCACGGATGACGTCCGTCGGCATCAGCAGCCGACACGGCCGCCGCAGCGTCAGCAGACCAGCCGACCGCCCGTCCGCCCGTAGCCGACGCATCAGCAGCAGCAACGCGCCCCGTCCGCCGAATCGTCGGCAGGCGGGGCGCCGCCGTCAGCAGCGGCGCCGACCGGTCGCGGGCCCGCTCACGCGCGCTGCCGCTACCGCGCCTTGGTGTGATGACGGAAATTGCGCCACTCATCGCGCAGCTTTGCCGCAGCCCTGAGTGCCCGCACCGCCTTGCTCGACAGAACTGATGCCTGATCAAGGGCATGCCCCACGATCACGGAAGCCCCGCCGATCGTGGCGACGGCTGCCGCGATCCATCCCACCGTTTCCATCGGTACCGGCCTCTCGGTCGAGTGGCCGGTACCGGTACGCGCGGGCATCCCGGATCGGCCACCATTTCGTTGGTGGACGAACCGAGAGCCCGGCTGTGCCCGAGTCCTCGCGTCTCCCGGCAGGCGCCCCCCAAGTGCACAGCCTGTACCTGCCGCCGGAAACGAAAGCGCAGCCCAGCATCCCGCCGGACAACACTGCGAAGGGCATTCCCAGTCATCGAACTGATCACTTGCGTCGTGACCTTTCCGTGACCTATTGTTGGCCGCGTCTTCGGCGTGCCCGCACACGGACGCCCTACATCGAATGCCCTGCCGCTCCCCCAGCAGCGGGGCATTCGCATGTGCCCTGCAACCATCCCCACGCGTCGCACGTCCCTCTTACGTAACGCTTACCAACCCGTGGGGGGACAACCCGTGAAGCATCGCGCCACCGCCTTAACCCTCGCCGCCGTCGCCACCGTCGCAGCGCTCACCTCATGCAGCAGCAGCGACGACGCCTCGGCGAAGAAGTCGACGTCGACGGCCGCGCCCGAGTCCGTGAGCGCCAGCGACGCCGCCGCCGCTCTGCACAACGCCGGCATTCCGGCGAAGCCGACCGGGCAGGCGCGCACCGACCTACTCGCCGCACTGCGCAAGGTCAGTCCCGCCCTGGTTGTGGACGAAGACGACGCAATCGACAACAGCCGCAACCAGTGCTCTGCCATCAACGGCAAGTCAGCCAAGGTCGATTGGTCCGCGCAACAGCGATTCGGCACCAGCTCGCACGAGGTGAGCGACGCCGAGGCAAAGCAGATCAACGCCGCGTTGGCGACGTTCTGCAAGACCGCGTAGCGGCCCCGCCCTCGACTCCCCACCGTCCGCGACGGTGGGGCGTTTCGCATGTCCGGGAGGTGACCGCCCATGGCCGCGGGCCGCCCCATCGACGACAACGACCGCCGCCGGGTGCGCGAGCTGCACGCCGCGGGCAAGTCCCGCAACGACATCGCCCGCGCCATCAAGCGCAGCCCTTCGACCGTTTCGAAGATTGCCGGATCGTTCGAGCCGCCGCTTACCTTCGACCGCGCCGCCGAGGTCGCCGCGGCGACCGCCGTCCGTAAGGCCGATCTCGCCGACCGGCGCAGCGCCCTCGCCCTCGCCCTGCACGAGGACGCCGAGCGGCTACGCGCCCAGCTCTGGCAACCGACGATCTACGGCGAGTTCGCCGGCAAGGACGGCAAGTGGCAACAGGTCCACCTCGACCAACCGCGGTTTGCCGACCAACGGCAGATCATCAGCGCCACCGCGACCGCCGTACAGCAGTCCCTACGCCTCGCCCCCGTCGAGGGCGGCGAGGGCGCCGAGCAGGTGCGCAGCATGTTGGGTGCTCTCGGCGAGGCACTGACGCAGGCCGCCGGCGACCCGGACGCCACGGAGGACGCCGGCGGGGGGTGAGCGCTGTTGCTCGACCTCGACCGCCTGCCCCTGTCTCGCAAACAGCTCACGTCCATCGGACAAGCGACCGCCCGTATCAACCTGTGGCACGGGTCGGTCCGGTCGGGCAAGACGATCGCCTCGCTACTGGCGTTCGTGATCGCCGTCGCCACGGCCGGCCCGTCCGGGCTGATCATCGTCTGTGGGCGCAGCCTCCAGACGATCGAGCGCAACGTGTTGGAGCCCCTACAGGACCGCGCCCTATTCGGTCCCCTCGCCCGGCACGTCGTGCACACCAGGGGCGCCACCACGGCGACCGTCCTCGGCCGGACCGTCCACCTGATCGGCGCCGCCGACGCGCGCGCCGAGGGCCGGCTACGCGGCCTCACGGCGCAACTCGCGTACGTCGACGAGGCGACCCTGTTGCCCGAGGGGTTTTGGACTCAGCTACTCGCCCGCCTGTCCGTGCCCGGCGCGCGCCTGTTCGCCACGACGAACCCCGACTCGCCGCGGCACTGGCTCAAGACGGGATACATCGACCGCGGCGCCGAACTGAACTTGCGTGCGTGGCACTTCAAGCTCGCCGACAACCCGTCGTTGTCGCCCGAGTACGTCGCCGACCTCTCCGCCGAGTACGTCGGATTGTGGCGCCGCCGCATGATCGATGGGGCGTGGGTGGTCGCCGAGGGCGCCGTCTATGACATGTGGGACGAGTCCCGGCACGTCGTCGACGTGTTGCCCCCGATGCGCCGTTTCTGGTGCGGCATCGACTACGGCACCACCAACCCGTTCGCCGCCGTCCTGCTTGGCGAGGGAGTCGACGGCCGGCTGTACGTGACGAACGAGTGGCGCCACGACTCCCGCGCCGCGCACCGCAGCATGACCGATGCGCAGTACAGCGCCGCCGTCCGATCGTGGCTCGCCGACCTCGCCGTGATACCCGAGTGGACGTTCATCGACCCGAGCGCCGCATCGTTCTCTACGCAGATGTGGCAGGACGGGCACCCCGGCCTCGCCCGCGCACGGAACGACGTGGTGGAAGGAATCCGGTCCGTGGCCGCCCTGCTCGCCGCCGGCCGGCTACTGGTGCACGAATCCTGTACCGGCCTGCTCACCGAGTTGCCCGGTTACTCATGGGACCCCAAGGCCACCGAGCGCGGCGACGACGCCCCGATCAAGGCGGACGACCACAGCGCCGACGCACTGCGCTACGCCGTCCACTCCACCGCCCACGAGTGGCGCCACCTGCTCACTCTCGCCGCCTAGGCGTCACGCTTCCTGGCATACGCCACGCCGGTCAGAAAGATGCCGAATAGGGTGGGGAAAGCCGCACCTCCGGCCATCACAGCGGCCAGTCGCGACGCTCCCAACATCCCTACGGCAACAGCGACTACGACTCCGGCAATCAGGCTCAACTGAGCCATGATCACAACCTCATACACACGGTGATTGCACACCGGCGCCGGTTGCGGCTCCGACATGGACCGTCCCTTTCGTATCGACAGAAACCATGACTACGAGGCGTTCCTGTCGCCCGCGTTGGTCTCTCCATGCACTTATACGAATCCAACGCGTGGTTGGTTTCCTAACTCTCTGTAATCGGGCGCTCAGTTGAGCGGGTGCCTTGAAACCAGCAGGCCGGCCAGCCAGAAACGAACATCAACGAGGTGATCACCGATGCCGCTCCCCGCGGACAACACCCCGTGGCCGCCGCCGCAGTGGGCCCGCCACTACCGCGAAATGGCCGTAGACGATGCGTGGTACTCCGGCGACCGACACCGCCTGTCCCGCCTCTACCGTCACCACGCCACCCGCGAGCGGAAATGGCGACTGTGGGGGCGCCGGCGTCACGACGACACCCGGCCGGACCACCGCCTACACGTCCCCCTCGCCGGCGACATCGCCGCGACGTCCGCCGATCTCCTGTTCGCCGACATGCCGAAGATCACGGCCGCCGACACCGCGACACAGGATCGCCTCGACGACCTCGCCGACCGCGGCCGGCTGCAATCCCTCTGCCTCGGCGCCGCCGAGCAGGCCGCCGCCCTGTCCGGCGTCTACCTGCGGACGACGTGGGACCGCAACGTTGCCGACTACCCGATGATCACGCCCATGCAACCGGACGCCGCCATACCCGAGTTCAGGTTCGGCATGCTCCGGTCGGTCCTGTTCTGGCGGGAACTCCCCGGCCCCGGCGGCGACCGCGAAGTCTGGCGGCACATCGAGGCACACGAACCCGGCTACGTCCGGCACGCCCTGTACCAGGGCACCCGCGACAACCTCGGCCGGCTCAGGTCCCTCGCAGACCACCCCGACACGCTCGCCCTGGTCGACAGCCTCGACCGCGAGGGAGACGGGCAGACCATCAGCACCGGCATACCGCAGCTCACCGCGAGCTACGTGCCGAACATGCTGCCCAACCGGCTGCACCGCACCGCGCCCATCGGGCGCAGCGACTACGCCGCCCCGATTCACGACCTGTTCGACAGCCTCGACGAGACATGGACGAGTTGGATGCGAGACATCCGCCTCGCCCGAGCGCGGCTGATCGTCCCGGACGGGTACCTACGCGACAACGGCCCCGGACAGGGCGCATCGTTCGACGCCGATCAAGAGGTATGGGCCGGCCTGAAGATCCCGCCGACCGAGGGCGGGAACGGCATCACCCTCGCCCAGTTCGGGATCCGAGTCGACGAGCACCGGGCGACCGCCGAGAGTCTGGTCAAGCAGGCAGCACAGGCCGCCGGCTACTCGCCCAGTTCGTTCGGCCTCGACGCCGACGGGCAACCGGCAACCGCCACCGAGGTTGACGCCCGCACGCAGCGCAGCATGATCACCCGGACCAAGAAGGCCGGACACTGGCGGCACGCCCTCGCCGAGCAACTGCACGTACAGCTCTTGCTCGACCGCGCCATGTTCGGCAGCAGGGTCACGCCGCAGCGCCCCAACGTCGAGTTCGGATCGGGCGTGGCCGAGTCGATGCAGTCCGTTGGGACGACCCTCGACCTGCTCGCCCGCGCCGGCGCCGTCAGCACCGCGACCAAGGTCAAGGTGTTGCACCCGGAATGGGACGACACGGCAGTGATGGCCGAGGTGGCACTCATCCTCGCCGAGACCGGCGCCAGCGCCCCGGATCCGGTCGGGACGTTCCCCGCTACATAGCGTCGCTCCAACGACTCTCACCGACGTTCCAGACATGTTGGACGATGCGCCGCTCATTCGGAACGGCGCCGCTCGCCACCCACTTCGTTTCCTGCCACATGAGCCGCGGCGTGGGATCTCCGGCAAGCGGCGGGGGCGGCGCGGTGCCCAACGCAACGAGCTGCCCTAGCCCCTCGGATGAGATATCCACCGGCATGAGGAGGTCCCAGCCCCCATCCGTCTTGGCATAAACCCACTCAGGTTCCGTGGAATCACGAGTCGTGGGCTCGCGGCGTAGGAGGCGATCGATGAGTCTTTTAGCTGACTCATCAACCGCCGCCGCGGCCTTGTTTCCGTAGTGGCTGGCAACGGCTTGCAGAAAGGGTGCCGCAGCCATGCCAGCAGCAACGCTGAACATGACCTGGCCACCGCCTAAGAGGACTCCAGCCGTATCCCCTCCGATACGGAAGGTAGAACCGCCGTCGGACGCTTTGTGATTGTCGGCCACTTCGACATCCTCTCCCCTGCACAGCATGGCAGTTGGGCCAACGGCTTACCAGCGAACTCCGGCGAACGGGGGGTGAGTCGATGCCGATTCACCCGGGCATGGTCGAAGACCTCGCCGCGGGCACCCGCGACCTGTACGCGCATGCCGAGGAGCGCCTGTTGGGCATCATCGCCCGACAGCTCGCCGCCGGCCTCGACGCCCCAGGGTGGGCCGAGCGAAAGCTGTCCGCTGTGCAGGCCCTACGCACCGCCTCACAGGCCGTTGTAGACGAGGTGGGCAAGGCCGTCACTCTCGACGTGTTCGACGCCGTGGCCGAGGCGTACAACACCGGTCACCGGGCCGCCGTAGCCGAGTTGGGCGCCCTGGCCGACGACGCGCGCCGGCTGGTCGACGACGTCACCCCGAACGCGCAGGCCGTCGACCGCCTCGCCGAGCAGACCGTCACCCTGTTGACCGACCGGCACGCGTCCATTCTGCGGACCGTCGAGGACGGCTACCGCGCCGTTGTCGCCGAGGTCACCGCAACGCCCCTGCTCGGTACCGGCACCCGCCGGCACGCCACGCAGGACGCCATGCGCGCATGGGCCGACCGCGGCATCACATCGTTCACAGACCGCGCCGGCCGCCGATGGCAACTCACCTCTTACGCCGAGATGGCCGTACGCACGTCCGTCGGGCGAGCCGCGACCGAGGCGCACGCGCGCACCCTCACCGACGCTGGAATCGATCTGGTCATCGTCTCCGACGCCCCGCGGGAATGTCCGCTGTGTCGCACATGGGAAGGCAAGGTGTTGTCCCTGTCCGGGGCGGACGGGCAACGCACGATCGAGGTCGAGCACGCCGTCGACGACGGGCGCATGGTCCGTGTGCACGTCGCCGGATCCCTCGACGAGGCCCGCCGCGCAGGACTCCAGCACCCCAATTGCCGGCACTCGACCAGCGCTTACGCCCCGGGCCTGACCCGCCTCGACGAGCCGAGCAGCGACCCGGACGGGTACGAGGCCGGACAGCGACAGCGCGCGATCGAGCGGAACATCCGCCGGTACAAAAACCGCGCCGCCGCCGCGGTCGACCCCGAGGCCAAGCGCCAGGCGAACGCCAAGGTGAGGCAGTGGCAGGGCGCCATGCGCGACCACCTCGACGCCCACCCCGACCTACGCCGGCTCAGGCACCGCGAGCAACCGGGCGCCTCGAACCTCCCCGAGCGGCGCGTCGAGGCGACGCCCGAGCAGGTCGACACCGCCCGCGTGTGGTCCGGCGATGAGCGCAGCGTGCGCGCCATGTCTGACGACCAGCTCGCCGCCGCGGAACGGTCGGACCTGCTCGACCAGCGCGCCCGCGACCGGATCGCCGCCGAAGCCGACCGCCGCGACCTCGCCGACCTACTCGACCGCGCCGCCCCCGGCGGACGCCTCGCCGACGACCTCACCGGGTTGTCAGACACCGAGTTGAGCCGCCTGCTGGGCCACGTCGACACGTCCGACGCACTGCGTATCGCCGGCGAGTTCGACCGCCGCGACCTCGCCGCCCGTCTACCCAACGTCCGCACCGACCTTGTGCAGTTGTCGGACGACCAGTTGGCCGCCCGCGTGCGCGACGCCCTCGCGCACGGCACCGACGACGTGCCCAGCCTCGCCGCCGAGGCACACCGCCGCGACCTGCTCGCCGCGTACTTCCCCAACGGCACCCTTGCCGCCGATCTTTCGGCCGTGGGGGACGACGCGTTGGCGTGGTGCATGCAGTACGCCAACGATGACGAGCTACTACGGATCGCCGCCGAGATGGATCGCCGCGACGCCGTGCCCCTACCCGCACCGGCCGCGACCGGCGACGCCGTGGCCGATCTGCTCGCCAACCGCGACGCCCTCGCCGACGCCATGGGCAACGCCCCCGACCCCGAAGGGTGGGGCGCCCTAGCCGACGACGCCGCATGGGCTGACGAGTTGGCAACCGCCATCGCCGCCGACGCCGCCCGAGGCGTGACCGAGGAAACCGCGCGCATCGTCACCCGGGCCGAGGCCCGCGCCATGTACGACGAGTACGTGTATCAGCAGATGCTCGCGGCCGAGGACGCCACGAACGGCTATCTCCTCAACAAGAAGGCCCAGGCCGCAGGGCATAACCCCATCACCCTGTTCAGCGGGCCGGCCCGCATCGCCTATGCACGCGCGTCGGACGAGCTGAAAGAGTGGTGGGCCGAACACGGCCGACTCACGCAAGCCGAGTTCATCGAACAGGCGACCGGCAAGGCCCAACGGTGGGCCGCCGACGCCCGCAAGAACGAGTCCGACCACCAGAACAAGAGGTGAGCCGTGGGGACCCGCGAGGACATCGTGCGCGCCGTTCTGGCAGGCGCCGAGGCCGCACGCAACGGCGACGAGCCGACCACGTGCCCGTACCCCGCAACCTCCCTGCTCCGTACGGCATGGATCAAGGGCTATGCCCGTTCCCGTCCGGTCGCCGACCAGGACGAGGACGCCGATACGTAGCACTCACCGACCACACCATCCCCAGGGGGCCCGCCACCGCGGGCCCCCTTTGCATGCCCGCGACCCCAGGAAGGGACCCCCGATGCCCGAGCCGACCCCCTCGAACTCTCCCGCCGCGCCGGCAGCACCGACCGCCCCGGCTGCGCTCACCGCCCCCGCGGCGCCGGCCGCACCGCAGAATCCGGCCCCCGTCGCCCCGGCCCCGGCCGCGCCCGTCGTTCCGGCCGCGCCTCAGACCCCCGCCACACCGACCGCGCCGGCTCCGCCCGCGCCGGAATCGCAGGACATCGCGAGCCTGCCCCAGTGGGCCCAGGACATGATCAAGGGCGCCCAGCAGCCGGCCGCGGTCCCGCAAGCGCCCACCGCACCGGCCGCGCCCGCGCCGCAGGCCCCGGCCGCCGAGGGCGACGTCAACCGTCTGCCGAAGTGGGCGCAGCAGGCCGTGACCGGCGGGCAGGATGCCGCCCGGCAGCTCGCCACGCAGTCCGCCGTGATCGCCGCCGCGCCGGTCGCCGGCGCCGACGTGGGCCGCCTGCTCGACTCCCGCGCGTTCATGGACGCCATGGCGCAGGTGAACCCGGCCGATGCGACCGCCGTCACCGCCGCCATCGCTGCCGCCGTGCAGGCAAACCCGCACCTCGCCCTCACCCTCGGCCCGGCCCGCGGCGGCGCCGCATTCGATGCCAACCCGGCCGGCGACAGCAAGCCCACCACGCTCGACCAGGCCATTGCGGCGCGTCTCGCCGCGACCGGCTGATCATCCCACCCCTGCCCGACCGGGCCCGTAGACAGGAGCACCGCCCATGCCCGCCGTTTCTCTGGCCGAGGCCAAGAACAACGCACAGGATGACCTCGACGTGCAGGTCATCGACGAGTTCCGCAAGTCGTCCGCCGTCCTCGATTCCCTCCAGTTCGACCAGGCCGTCAACCCGGCCGGCGGGGGCGCGACCCTCACCTACGGGTACCGGCGCCTGATCACCCAGCCGACCGCGAGCTTCCGCGCACTCAACAGCGAGTACACCGACAGCAACGTCACCACCCAGAAGTACAGCGTTGACCTCGCCGTCCTCGGTGGGTCGTTCTCGGTCGACCGCGTGATTGCGCAGATCGGCCCGGCCGCGTCGGGGTCCGTCGCGCTGAACATGGCGCAGAAGATCAAGGCGACCTCGACGCAGTTTCAGGACGCCGTGGTCAACGGTGACGTCGCGGTCGACGCGAACGGCTTCGACGGCCTCGACAAGGCGCTCACCGGCACCGACACCGAGTACCGCGCCGCCCAGGTCACCGACTGGTCGAACTTCGACACGAACCCGGCCACGGTGCACCAGGCGCTCGATGCCCTCGACGAGTTCCTGTCTCTGCTCGACGGTGCGCCGACCATCGTTCTCGGCAACGCCAAGGCGCTTGCCCGCGTGCGCGCCGCCGCCCGCCGCGCCGGCATGTACACCCGTAACCCCGTCGACGGCCTGCTCGGCGCCGACGGCCGGCCGATCGAGCGCGAGCAGTACGGCAACATCGTGTTCGCCGACCCGGGCGCCAAGGCCGGCACCAACAACCCGATCATCCCCGTGGAGAACCGGACCGTGGGCGGCACCGCCGCGACCAACCTCACGGACCTCTACGCCTACCGGGCCGGCCTCGACGGCTTCCACGCCGTGGCCACCGCCGGCGGACAGATCGTGTCCAGCTACCTGCCCGACTTCACCACCGCCGGCGCCGTCAAGCGCGGCGAGGTCGAAATGGGCCCGGTCGCCGTTGCGCTCAAAGCGACCAAGGCCGCCGCCGTGTTCCGCAACATCAAGGTGGCCTGACCATGGCGACCATCACCGCGCCCGTTCAGGGCTACAGCGGGCCCGGCGTCGGTGGCGTCATCTTCGAGGACGGCCGCGCCGAGACCAGCAACCCCGCCGTCATCGCGTACGCGAGACGCCACGGCTACGACGTCGAGGGCGACGAGGACGGGCCGCAGGACACCAAGCCTCCGGCCCGTTCCGCGTCCAAGGCCGAATGGGTCGCCTACGCCCTCACACAAGGCGCCGACGAGGCCACCGCCGAGCAGCTCACCAAGGAGCAGCTCACCGAGCAGTACGGCGGGTGAGCTGTGGCCCGCGTCTACGCCACCCCCGAGCAACTGGCGGCATGGACCGGGCAGCCGGCCCCCACGGACGCCGGCCGTCTCCTCGCCCGCGCGTCCCAGGACATCGACGAGGCCCTACTCACCGCCGTCTACTGCACCGACGCCGCCGGCATGCCCACCCACTCCGAGGTGACACAGGCCCTGTCCGACGCCGTCTGTGCGCAGATCGAGTATTGGCAGGAGACCGGCGACACCGGCACCGGGGCCGCCGGCCGCTGGACGTCCGTAAGCCTCGGCCCGGTGTCTCTGTCCGGGCCCCGCGGCGGGCCCATCTACCCGGGCGCCGTCGACCTCGCCGACCGCGCGCACCGCGCCCTCAACCGCGCCGGCCTGCTCCCGGGGGTGATCGGCGAGTGCCCGCACTGCCACGGTGGCTACTGAGACACCGGATCACCGTCGAGGCGTATCTCGGCACCAGCGCGTACGGCGCCCGGTACGCGGCCGGCGAGGAAGTGCGCGCCCTGGTCACCGGCACCGTCAAGCGCGTGCGCGACGCGACCGGCGCCGAAGTCGTCAGCACCGCGCAGGTCTACGCCGCACCGGGCCTCACCGCGCCGCCGGGGTCCCGCATCACTCTCCCGGACGGGCGCACCACCACCGTCATCAGCCTGACCGAGCACACCGCCCCGGGCCTCGGCGCCCCTGAATCGACGGAGGTGATGTGCGAATGACCCAGCGCGGACGCATCACATGGAACGGCGCCGCCGCCCTCGGTCGCATGCGCGAGGGCGCGTTGCGGGGCGTCCAACTCGGCGCCGAGCACCTGTTGCAGGTCTCCCGCGGTCGAGTGCCGATCGAGGAGGGCACGTTGGAGCGTTCCGGCGTGGTCTCCGTCGACGAGCAGTCCGTCACGGCCGCCGTCTCCTACGACACCCCGTACGCCGTTCGGCAGCACGAGGAACTGACGTACCGCCACGACCACGGCCGGACCGCGAAGTATCTGGAAGGACCGTTGCACGAAGAGAACGGCACAATCACCGACATCATCGCCGCCCAGGTCCGGCGGTCGCTCCGGTGACCTTCCTTGTTGACCTTGTGGACGGGTTGGCGAAGACGCTCGACGCCGCCGGCGTCGCCACCTACCGGCCCGATGGCGTGTACAAGGCGACCGAGACCGCCATCACCGACACCGTCATGCCCGACCAGCCGGACCGCGCCGTTGTCCTCACCGCCTACGACACGGCCAACGCGCAGACTCTCACCGACACCACCGTCTACGTGCAGGTACGCACCCGCGCCGGCCCCGACCCGCGCGAGGTCGCAGCCCTCGACGACGCGGTGTTCGACGTGCTGCACAACTCCGGCCCGTTCCTGTTCGGCACGGCCCGAGTCGTGCTGATCACCCGCCAGTCCGCCGCTCCGCTCGGTGTCGACCCGGCCGGCCGCTTTGAGCGGACCAGCAACTACGCCGTGCGCGCCCACCGGCCGCACCCCCGACTTGAGTAGGAGGACCGTCCCTTGTCCACCCCCGTACAGCCGGCCGAGACCGAGACCGCACTCGCACGCCGGTACCGCCTCGAACTCGACACCAGCTCGACGAGCACCCCCTCGTGGGTGATCGTGCCCGGCATCCAGGACTTCGACCCGGCGGTCGACCCCACACAGCAGGATTCCACCACGTACGAAGACAGCGGGTGGGCCGACAGCACGGTCACTCAGCTTGCGTGGTCGATCGAGCTGACGCTATTGCACCGCTACCACCCGACCACGAAGGCGTTCAACGCCGCTCAGGAGAAGCTGAGGCTTGCCGCCGAGAGCTTCGGCAGCGGCGCGACCGTGCACGTGCGTTGGTACGACCGCGAGGGCCGCGCCGACGCCTACGAGGGCCGCGCCCTGGTGACGTGGGACCCCGACGGGGGCGCCACCGATGACCTCGACTCGGTGGGCGTCACGCTCACCGGCAAGGGCGCGAAGACCGCGATCACCAACCCGCTCGCGGGGAGTGGTTCGTAATGGCCTTCAAGGAACTGGGCAACCTGCTCGACGACTCCCTGTCTCTGCCGATCAAGGGCAAGGTCTACACCGTGCCCGCCCCGTCCGCGGCGACCGGTCTGCGGGTGCAGAGCATCATGCAGGCCGCCGCCGCAGCCGCGGACGGGGGCGAGGTCGACCGAGAGATGTTGGCCGACGCCGCCGAACGCGACATGTACCGCGACGTGCTCGGCAGCGCGCACGCCGAGATGGTCGCCGATGGCGTCGAGTGGCCCACGCTCAAGCACGCCGCCGTCACGGCCATGGTGTGGATCATGCAGGACAAGGACCGCGCCGAGGCCTATTGGAACTCGGGCGGCGCCCCTTCTCGTCTGGCCCCGAACCGGGAACAGCGCCGCAAGGCCCCATCGGGCGCGGCGAGTTCGACCCGGTCTCGGGGCTCTACGAGTGGTACGAGACCGCGCCCGGACAACCGCCGCGGCGCAAGGGGCAGCGGCGCGCGCCGCAAGTGACCTGGGCCCAGCTCCTCGACGAGTGGCCCCTGATCGAGGCCGACCTACACGAGGTGTACGGCCTCGACGTCGGAGCGCCCGGCCTGCTCGATAACCGCTCCTGGCGATGGCTCCGCGTGCGGATCTTCGGCCTACTGTCCGCCGACAGCCGCATCAACCGCCTGTTCAACCCGCCCCCGGCACCGCCCAAGGCGAAGCCGAAGCATCTCCACAACTGAACACCGCCGCCTACCGCGGCCCCTGTGATGAGGAGGCCTGCGTATGGCGCTCACCGTCGGCGAGCTGGCCGCCACGATCACCGTCGACGACAGCGAGGCCGAACACGGCCTCGACAGCTTCCAAAACCGTCTGCGCACCGCCCTCGCCCGGATCACCGACCGCGCCCGCGCCGGCGGCGAGGACGCCGGCAGCGCACTGGGCGACGGCCTCGACGAGGCCGCCGGCGACGGCGCCGAGCAGGCCGGCGACACCCTGACGGGCAAGCTCAAGGGGCTTGCCATGGGCGTCGTGGGCGGGGCACTCGGCGCCGCCCTCATGGCCGGTCTGACCGAGGCCATGGACCAAGGGCAGATCACGGCCAAGCTGGGCGCACAGTTGGGGGCGACGCCGGCCGAGGCGAAGAAGTACGGCGAGATAGCGGGCGAGCTGTATTCCAATGCCGTCACCGAGGATTTCCAGGGCGCCGCGGACGCGATCAAAGCGACCATGGGCGCCGGCCTGCTCCCGCCGGACGCGACAAACGCGCAGATCGAATCGATATCGACGAAGGTCGCCGACCTCGCGAATACCTTCGATCAAGATTTGGGCGGTGTCACCAACGCCGTTTCTCAGATGCTGCGTACCGGCCTCGCGTCAAGCGCCAACGAAGCATTCGATATCCTCACGGCCGGATTCCAGTCGTCGGCAAATAAAGCCGATGACTTGGTCGATACCTTCAATGAATATGGCACGCAATTCCGTAAAGCGGGATTGGATGGCGCGACGGCCGTTGGCCTGATGAATCAGGCGATCCAAGCAGGTGCCCGTGATAGCGATATCGCCGCGGACGCCATCAAGGAATTCTCTATCCGCGCGGTCGACGGCTCCGCGACTACGGCCGCCGGTTTTCAGGCACTCAGCCTGAACGCTCAGGACATGGCCGCGAAGTTCGGCAAGGGCGGCAAGTCCGCCACCGCGGCACTGGACACCACCCTTGACCGCCTGCGCGCGATCAAGGACCCGGTACAGCAGAGCGCCGCGGCAACCGCCCTGTTCGGAACACAGGCCGAAGACCTTGGTAAAGCGTTGTTCGCGATGGACCCGACCACCGCGGCAAAGGGTCTCGGCGACGTGGGTGGCGCGGCCGACAACCTCGGCAACACCCTGCGCGACAACGCCGGCGCACAGCTCACGGCCTTCAAGAATTCGATGCAACAGAACCTCGTCGAATTCCTCGGTAACAATGTCGTCCCGATCTTGACAGACTTCTTCGGTTTCGTCGGCAAGCACAAGACCGAGTTCACCGTTGCGGCGGTAGTGATCGGCGCCGCGTTCGCCGCTATCGGCGCGGCGGCGACAATCGCCGGCGCACAGATGGCCGCGGCATGGATTGTGGGTCTCGGCCCGGCCGGTTGGATCGGCATGGCCATTGCCGCCCTGGTCGTGCTGGTCATCACCTATTGGGACCAGATCAAACAGTGGACGCTCAATATCTGGGATTGGATCGTCGGCAAACTGATCTGGGCCAAGGACGCGATGATCAGTGCGTTCATGAACTTCACGCTAATCGGTCTACTGATCAGCCATTGGTCCTCAATTCAGAAGACCGCGGTTCAGTGGTGGACAGCCATAGTTGATTGGGTCAGGAGCATTCCCGGACTGCTCTACAAGGCGTTTCTTAACTGGACGCTGCTCGGCCTGATCGTCAAGCACTGGTCGGCGATCAAAACGGCCACCGTGACCAAGGCCATGGAAATGGTCGACTGGGTCCGGGGCTTGCCCGCCAAGATCTCGAACGGCATCGGTTCGCTCAAGGGCCTGTTGACCGGCAAGGGCACGGACGTGGTCCGCGGCTTGTGGAACGGCATCGTGTCCATGGGTAGCTGGCTCCGAAACAAGATCATCGGTTGGACCAAGGACGTCATCCCCGGACCGGTCGCGAAAGCCTTGGGCATCGCGTCGCCCTCCAAGGTGATGGCGCGCGAGGTCGGTCGGTGGATTCCCGCCGGCGTCGTCGACGGCATCGAATCTGGCTCCGGCGCGGTCGACCGGGCCATGTCCAATCTCGTGTCTGTGCCGACCGCAGGACAGGCCACGGCCGCGAACGTGGCCGCGCAGACCGCGAGCGCGTCGGGCAGCTCGGGCGCGCGCCCGGTCATCACCTTCACCTCAGACGGCTCCCGCGTCGGTGACTTCCTGCTGTCGGTGTTCCGCGACGCGGTCAACGTCCGCGGCGGCAACGTCCAGTTCGCTGTCACAGGAAGGAGCGCATAACCGTGGCATTCCCCGACACCCCGCTCAGCCTCAAGGGCGAGTTGCGCATGGGGCAGACGTGGGTGAACGTCACCGGCGACCTGTACACCCGTGACCCCATCTCCCACACGCGGGGGCGCCCGTACAAGTCGAACGCCGCGGACCCCTCGGCGTGTTCGGCGACGTTCCGCAACGTCGACGGCACGTACACCCCGCGCAACGCCGAGGGCACGTTCTACGGCCAGTTCAACCGCAACACCCCGTTTCGGTTCACCCTGCCTGGGGGCCCGGTCCATCTCGAACTCGCGGATGCCGCAGACTCCGCCACCACCCCCGACGCCGCAGCCCTCGACATCACCGCAGACATCGACGTCCGATGGGAGGGCGAGGCGGACTGGTACGCCGCCGGCGCTCAGTTCCTGATCGGCAAGTGGGGCGCGGCAGGCAACCGCTCGTACAACCTGCGTCTTCAGAACGGGCGGTTGATCTTCAACACCACCAGCGCCGGGACCACCATCGACGGCGGCGGATACGCGAGCCTGCCCGGCGACCTGCCGCGCCGCGCCGCGGTCCGCGCCACCATTGACGCCGACAACGGCGCCGGCGGATTCACCCTGCGCCTGTACTGGGCAACCTCCCTCGCCGGCCCCTGGGTGCAGTTCAGTACCGATGTCATCGGACCCGCACCCATCAGCATCTTCGCGGGCACCGCGCCGTTGTCGATCGCACCGCAGCAGACCGGCGGCTCGACACCGGGCGGGCCCGTGGCCGGCACCGTGTACAAGGCCGAGGTCCGCAGCGGCATCGGCGGCACGGTCGTCGCGGCCCCCGACTTCACCGCGCAGGCGGTCGGCGCGACGTCGTTCACGGACTCGGCCGGCCGTGTGTGGACGGTGGCCGCGGGGGCGCAGATCACCGACCGCATCACGCGGTTCGAGGGCGAAGTGCCGGAGTGGCCGGCGAAGTGGGAGACGTCCGGGCGGGATGGGTGGGTGTCGGTCAAGGCCGGCGGCATCCTGCGCCGGTTCGGGCAGGGCAAGAAGTCGCTTCAGTCCGCGCTACGGCGCCGTATCCCCTCCTACAAGCCGCTCGCCTACTGGCCGTTGGAAGATGGCGTCTCGGCCAGTCAAGCCGTCTCGCCGCTCGCCCGCATCACCCCGTTGAAGTTGCGGGGGGTGCGCTGGGCGCAGGACACCAGCGTTCCCGCCTCCGGCGCGCTGCCCGTACTCAACCCCACCACGAGTGAGCCGTGCACGATGCTCGGCCGGATACCGGCCCCAGTCAGCACGCCGACGGAGTGGGGCGTTCAGTGGCTGTTCCGCATCGACACCGTCAACACCACCATGCGCACCTATATGCGCGTCCTGTCCACGGGCACGGTCGCACAGTGGCTTCTCCAGGCCAACAGCACCGGGTTCACGGTCATCGCCAGGGACGACGACGGCACCACCCTCACCACCAAGTCGTACGTCTGGGGAACCCTCTCCACCATCGCCGGCAAGTGGATCAAAGCCGAGTTCAACGTCGTACAGAGCGGCAGTTCCATCGCGTGGCACATGGGGTGGGTCACCTTCGACGGCAACGGCGTCGCCGCCAACGACTCACTGACCGCGACGATCGGCCGCCCCACGGCCGTTGCCTCGCCTGCTGACGGCTACGCGGCCGACCTCGCCGGCATGGTCCTCGGCCACATCACCGCATGGCCCACGGCCGACAACCTCGGCTATGAGAACGCCATCACCGCATGGTCCGGCGAGACCGCGGGCGCGCGCATGCGCCGCCTGTGCCAGGAAGAGGGCGTTTCCCTCGCCATCACCGGCAACCTGGACGACACCGTGCCCATGGGCCCACAGCGCGCGCTTTCCCTGCTCGACCTGCTGCGCGAGTGCGCCAACACCGACGGCGGGATCTTCGGCGAGACCGCCGACCGCCGGCAGCTTCTGTATCGGACGCGGGCGAGTCTGTACAACCAGGCCCCGAAACTCGTCCTCGACTACGCGGCCGGCCACATTGCACCGCCGTTCGAGCCCGTCGAGGACGACACGATCCGCAACGAATGGACCGTGCAGCGAGACGGCGGCTCCAGCGGCACCGCGACCCTCGACGAGGGCGCCCTGTCCGTGCTCGACCCGCCCGACGGTATCGGCCTGGTCGACGACTCGGTGACGCTGAATCTGGCGACGGATGAGCAGACCGAGCCCATGGCGAACTGGCTACTTCACGTCTCGACCTGGGACGACAGCCGGTACCCGTCCGTGACCCTGTACCTGCACAAGTTCCCTGAACTGATTCCGGGCGTCCTCGACCTGCACGAGGGCGACAAGATCCGCATCATCAACCTGCCCAAGCGCTTCACCGGCGGCGGCACGGTCGACCTGCTCGTCGACGGCTGGGCGGAAACCTTCCTCCCCCGCGCGTGGACGATCACCTACACCTGCGCGCCGGCCGGCCCCTGGTCGGTCGCCGCCGCCGGCGACGTGGTGCTCGGCAAGGCGGACACCGACGGCAGCGCGCTCGCCGCCGCGGTCGGCACGGCCGACACGGTGCTCAGCGTGGCCGTGAACGCCGGCCTGCTGTGGACACCGGACCCGGCGGAAGCCCCGTGGGATATTCGGGTCGGCGGCGAGATCATGACGGTTACCGCCGTGGGTCAAGTCCTCAACGACAACCCCGACTTCGAGGCCGGCATCACCGGGTGGACCGCGTTCGGCGGCGGCACCATCAGCACCTCGACCGCGCAGGCCAAGACCGGCACCCGCTCATGCCTGCTCACCACCAACGGCGCCGCAACGCCCCGGTTCGAGGCGAAGAGCGTCACGGTGACCGCCGGCGCCCAATACCGCGCGGCCGGCTGGGTGTACGCAGCCCAAGCGTTCACCGCCGGCGTCTCGATCTCGGTCAACTGGTACAACTCCGCCGGCACGTTCCTCAGCACCACCTCGAACACGCGCGTTCCCGGCGTCGGGGTGTGGGAGCTGTACAACACGGTGTTCACCGCGCCGGCCACCGCCGCCCGCGCCGGCATCCTGCTCACCTGCGCCGGCACCCCCGCATCCGGCCTGCTCATCTACGCCGACGGCATCCACCTCATCGCCGTGACGTCGTACGCGTCCAGCCCGCAGGCAATGACCGTCACGCGCTCCGTCAACGGCATCGTCAAACCGCAGCCGGCCGGCGCAGACGTACGCCTCGCCTACCCCGCCACCGTCGCCCTGTAAGGAGAGAAAGCGTGACCGCATGGCAGCCCGGCATGACCATCACCGCCGGCCGCCTCATGGAAGGACCCGACCCGGTCATCACCACAACCGGCGCCGTCGCCGCAACCGGGTTCACCCTGTCCAGCTTCGTCGGCCGCAAGTGCGGAGGAATCACACAGGTCGAGCTAGTGATCACCGTCGCTACCGACATAGCCGCCCCCTCGGCAAGCGAGAACATCGGCGACACCCTCGCCTGCACCCTCCCCGACGGCTACCGACCGCTCGGCGTCGTCTCGACCAGTTGGGGCGACGGCTCCCAAGCCGGCGAGGCCACCATCGGCACCACCGGCCTGGTGACCATCCGCAGCGTCGGCTACGCCACCGCCACCCCCGCCGGCCGCAACATCCGCATCTCCGAAACCTTCATCACCGGGGCCTAACCCCCACCACCCCACCCGTACGCCCGAGCGCACCGCGCCGGGCGTTTTTTCATGCCCAGGAGGCACCCCGTATGACCAGCACCTCGCGCGGTATCGACGTGTCCGCCTACCAGTCCACGCAGAACTGGACCAAGCACAAGGCCGACGGCCTCACCTTCGCGTTCGCCAAGGCCAGCGAGGGGCAGAAGGGCCGCGACGCTCGGTTCGCGACCCACATCAAGGGCATCAAGGCCGCCGGCCTGATACCGGGCGCGTATCACTTCGCGTGGCCGAATCAGTCCGCCGCGGTCGAGGCCGCAAACTACATCAGCGCCGTCAAGGCGTACGCCGGCCCCGGATTCCTTCACTGGCTCGATCTCGAACGCTACTCGGACGGCCGCAACTACAACGGGAAGACCGCCGCCCAGATCAGGGCGTACGCGTCCGCGTGGATCGCCGCCGTACAGAAGGCGTTCCCCGGGCAGCGCGTCGGCGTCTACACGAGCGCGTCGGACATCGCCGCCGGCCGCGTCCCGACCGGCGTCCCGCTGTGGTACCCGGCGTACCCGGGCGCGAGCGTCGACACGTACGCCGAGGCCGACAAGCACACCCGGCCCGCGCCGTCCGGCCGTGCCGTGACGTTCTGGCAGTTCACTTCCACCCCGCTCGACCGGTCCATCTGCTACATGTCCCCGAGCGCGCTCAAGACGTGGGCCAAGGGCGACGCCGACGAGGACGACGCCAAGCCGTACACCCCGCCGGCGTTCCCGGCCGGCCTCGCCCCGAACAAGGCCAAGCCGCCCGCCGTGACGCTTCAGCGCGCGCTCAAGGCCGCCGGCTACATGCCCAAGTCCGTGCCCGAGTCGCCGCACTACGGCCCGCAGACGCAGGCCGGCGTGATCAAGTTCCACAACGCGCACCCGCAGTACCGCGCGGCGGGCAAGAAGTCCGACCCGGCCATCGGCCCGAAGGGGTGGGCATACCTCTTCCGCCTCGCCTACAGCAAGTAGCCGCCCCTGCCCGCCCTCGGCACCACGCCAAGGGCGGGCCCTGCCGTACCCCACCCACACGGAAACGAGGCACCGCCCATGAGCCCCACCGCCAAGCGAGCCATCCGCACCGGCATTCAGACCCTGCTCGCCATCGCCGCCGTCGTGCCCCTGCTCGCCGCCGCCATCGCCAACACCGACGGCCTCGCCGAGGCTCTGCCGTGGCTCGCCGCCGCCGCGCCGACCGCCGCCACCATCGCCGCCGGGTTCGCGCGCATCATGGCCCTGCCCGCCGTCGAGACATTCCTCGACCGGTTCGGTATCGGCCTCACAGACGACGGAGGGGGCACTGAGTGACCGCCCAGCCCCCGCCGTCCGACCCGGCCGCCGTCGCCCTCGAACTCGAACGCATCCGCAGGAGTATCGAGGTGGGGTTCACCCGCCAAGACGGCGCCCTCGCCCTCTTGGTGCAGCGCACCGACCAGACCGACGCGGAGATCAAGGAACACGCGAAACGCCTCGACGCCCTCGAACGCAGCCGTTGGCCCCTGCCGTCCCTCGCCGCCCTGGTCAGCGTGGCCGGCCTCGCCCTGTCCCTCTGGCAACTCGGCAAGTAGAAGCACAACGCCCCCCGCACGGCCTTACGGCCGTGCGGGGGGCGTTCTCTGCGTTCTCTGGCCTACGCCGCGGCGACCAGCTCGCGCGCCCGGTCCTTGAAGTCCGCGACCAGACGGTTCCCGCCGAAGGGTTCCATGCGGCGGGTGAGATCCTGCACGGCCTCGACCGCCCTCGAACTCTTCACCCGCCCCGTGAGCCGCAGGGTGCGCATGCCGGCCGCGTACGCCGCGTCGAGGTCCTTCCGCTGGAGGTGGGACACGGCAAGCGCCGCTTGCGACATGGCGCCGCGACGGGCCCGATTCTGCATCCGGGCATGGTCGATGGACCGCCGTGCGTGTTCCTCCGCGGACTTCGCGTCTTCCAAGTCCCGGAAGGTGTTCGCGTGCTCGCCATGCAGGTACGCAGGGTCGATGAAGGCTGCCCACTCTGCTTCTTCGGAAAGGTTGATCTGCTCGGCCGCTTTCTCCGACTGCACGACCGCGTGAGCCGCCGCCGTCTTGTCGCCGAGAATGGCGAGCGCCCGCGCTTCCAGACACCACAGGTCGGCGAGGCAGGCCGATGACGACGACTTCGCCAACCCTTGCCGTCCGGCCTGCGCGAGGCGCCGGCCCTCGCGCGGGTTGCCCAAGAGGGTGGCCTGATCAGCCATCCCGGCGAGGACGTGCGCGCCGAGCGCCGGATTCCGCGACTCTTCGGCGAGGCGTAGCGACTGGATCAAGTAGCGCTGCGCAACGCTGTGTTCCCCGTTGTCGTAGGCCATCCAGCCCAGTAGGTACGTCTGTTCCGCCGCGGCCTCGCACAGCGCGTACCGCACCTGTTCGTCATGCGACCGCCGAAGCAGCGGGTAGACGTGCTGGTTCATGTACTCCGCCAGGACCAGGCGCCCGGATCCGCCGCCCTGGAAGATGTCCATTTGCTGGAAGGTCGAGAACATGTTCCGGACAGCCATCACGTCTTCCAGCCGCACGCGCGGCCCCGGCTCCGGTTCCTGATCAAGCGTATTGAGTAGCCAGTCCCGCGAGGGACCGACCCCGGCCACCGCCGCGAACGGCGCGGCTGCAAGGAACTTCCGACGATCCACGTCAGCTCTCCCCAGGTCGGCGACGACTTCCACCGTAACCGCGAAACTGGGGTCGTAGGCGAGGCCGGCGTCGACCGAACTGCCCTCGCCGAGCCCCAAGTCGTACGTCGTTACCCGGAAACCGAAGTGGTCGGAGAACACCGCGGCCAACAAATCTGGGATCGGCGCGCGGGGCGTTCCACCTTCCAACCAGCCCCGTACCCGCGTTGCGTTCGTAGCAATGTTGGGTTGGCCCCACTCCCGCGCCTTCGATTGCACACGCCGCGCGAGATTCTTCCGGCTGATCCCGGAACGCTCAAGCCAGTACGCAAGAGCCTCATTCGGTGACGTCATCCCCGCACCCTTCACGACTGTGGGTACCGAAAGCGACACCCTTCGACACCCCCCTCGACGGTACCCCGAGCCGCGCCGCGCGTGTTGCCTAGTCGGACGAACCATCCGGTCCGCTCCCTGGGCCGGGACGGTCAACCCGTAAGGGGAGACACATGATCGAACGACGACGGGCCGCCGCGCCCGTCTGCTGCGCACCCGCTGACGGCCCCCCGCCGGTGCTGCTCTTGGCGGGTGAGGCCGTGTCAGCCGGCGTCGCCCGAAAGTTCGTGCGTGATCACTTCGAGTACGAATTACCGGACGCATCTGCCGAGTACATCGACGCGGTGGAACTGGTGACGTGCGAGCTGGTCACCAACGCCATCCGCTACGGCACGGCTTCCGGCGACTCAATGCGACTCGAACTCGACGTCAACGACACCCGAACCCGAGTGGAGGTACAAGACCCTGTGAAGCGCCGCCCACGGCCACGTCCCGAGTTACCAGAGAGCGAAGGAGGACGCGGTCTGATCATCCTTGACGCCCTGTGCGTCAAGTGGGGAATCACCGATGCGCTGTCCGGCAAGACCGTGTGGGCCGAGGTGAAGGCATCATGACCGCGCCGCCCCTCGACATACCCCCAGGCCCCGGATTCGTCGCCACAGTGACCGCCGCAACCGGCATCCACCGTAACGGCACGAAAGCGACCGCTCAGTTACTCATCACGCACCCCGGACCAAGCCGCCGAAACGAGAGCCTTGAAACCGTCCTGGACGGCATGCACCGCCTCGCAACCGCGCTGCACCTCGGCCCCGGTGATCAGCCCGCACCATCCGTCGGCAGACAGCTCATGCTCAGCCGTGGGCGCGTAGCGCTCGACTACGGGCACGATCAGTACGTGATGACGGTTCCGCAACCGTCACCGGACTGGTTAGCCCTGGTCTCCGCGGGTGCCGGTTGCCGGCTGTATCTCACGTTGGGCCCTCTCTCATTGGGCGCCGACAGGGCCGAGACCATGCAGCACCTCACCGACAGCCTCGAACACGGTCAGCTCATGTGGGGAACGACGTTCCTCCGCCGACGCCTCAGCTGAACCGGCAGACGGGCCGCCCCGAGGTGGATTGGACCCCGGGCCGACCCGCTGAGGCCGAGCGTAACCGGCCGAGAGTCCCGCAAGTGCCAGCACCCAACCCCAAGTCATGGAGGCAAGCACGTGACCACCGCACAGGAACGCTCTGCAACCGACGCGCGAACGTTGATCAGCACGGAACTGCGCGAAACCCTGGTCGACAACATGCGCGCCAAGTTCCCGCAGCTGACAGAGGAGAAGGCTGACCGCGGCGTCGGGCAGATGCTCGCGTTCCTCGCCGCATGCGACTACAGCACGAGGCCGCTCAGCCCCTCCCCTCTCGTCGATGACTTCTGGCACACCTTCCTGCTCCACACCAAGGCGTACCGGGAGTTCTGCGAGAAGACGTTCGGCCGATTCCTGGACCACCAGCCCGGATACCTCGACCCGGAGGAGCACGGGGGCGGCAAGGCCCTCCGCGCCCGAACGGTCGACTCGATCACCCTCGCCGGGTACGAGATCGACATGGAGTTCTGGCCCGAGCTGGACCTCGCCGAGTGCTCGCAGTGCCACGCGAACTGCTCGGACAGCCCGAACCATCCCTGACGTCCCCGTTGTCTGCCTCCGGTCTGTGCCACGCTGTGGCCAGGCCGGGGGCAGGCCCCGTTCTGTACGACCAACGCGGGAGATCGCGGGTGGACCGCATCGAATGGCACGACCTACCAGCGCAGACCCGGACGGCCGTCGAGCGCCACACAGGGCCGGTCGAGCAGGCCGAGACCGCGCCCCATGGCGTCATGTCCCGGCTCGCCTGCACTATCCGCACCCGATCAGGCCGAGCGTTCGTCAAGGGCACCCCCCAAGACGACCCACAGGGGTGGGTGTACCGCCACGAGGCACAGGTCACGCGGTACGCGCCACGCGCTCCACGCGCGCTGTGGGAGGTCGACGCCGGCGGGTGGCTGCTCTACGGGTACGAACACGTTGATGGGCGATATCCGGACCTGACTCCAGGGTCCGATGATCTCGCCCCCCTTGTGCGCACACTCATCGCCGTATCCGAGACGGCATGGCCCGAGACTCTGCGTAAGAAGCCGCTTCACACCCGGTGGGCCGAGTTCCTTCCCGAGGACGTTCCGGCCGGCCTGCAAGGCCGAAGGCTCGCGCACACGGACATGTCCCCACACAACATGCTGGTGACCGCTACACGCGAGCTGGTGCTCGTGGACTGGGCCCTTGCCTGCCCTGCCCCCGCTTGGGCAGACACCGCACTGACAATCCCCCGGCTCATCTCCGCCGGCCACTCACCAGAGCAAGCAGAGATGATCGCTCGACAAGTTCCTGTATACCGGGCCGCCGTCCCTGACACCGTCACCATGTTCGCGCGCACGGTCTACACCGCATGGGAAGACTGGGAACGAACGCGCCCCCTGCCCCACAGAGCCGCACTCACGGCCGCCGCCGGGACATGGGCCACCCACCGCGAGAAAGGGCGGCAGGCGGGCACACACGCCCTTTCTCCTTGATCGGCCGCGCCGCCCCCGATCCCCCGCGGGGGCGGCGCGGCTCCCTACAGGTACGACGGCCCCGAGTCCTCCGAACGAGGTATCGGGGCCGTTGCTTGTCCGTGCGTCGTGACCGCCCGCTTGTTTTGCAGGCTCTATCCAGGAAGAGCACGCCGTGGTGGGCGAGGGAGACCGCTCCGGGGCGTGGCAGGCCGGTTCCGCCGCCGACCAGGGAGGCCATGGTGGCCGAGTGGTGCGGGGCGCAGTAGGGCGGCCTGTCGACCAGGGGGTGGCCGGGCGGCAGCATCCCGGCGACCGAGTGGACGGCGGTGACCTCCAGGGACTCCTGGCGGCCCAGCTCGGGCAGCAGCCCGGGCAGCCGCTCGGCCAGCATGGTCTTGCCGGCGCCGGGCGGGCCCTTGAAGAAGACGTGATGGCGTCCGGCCGCGGCCACCTCCAGGGCGGCCCGGGCCACGTGCTGCCCGGCGACGTCCGCGAGGTCGGGTGCGTGGTCGCCGGTGACCACGCCGGTGCCGAGACCCATGCCGGGCAGGGCGAGCCCGGCGAGGAAGGGGTCCGGGCGGATCTCGCCGGGGACGGGTTCCTCGTCGGGCACCGGTTCGTCGGTGAGGACCGCGATCAGCTGGCGCAGGCTGCGGACGCCCAGCACGGACACCCCCGGCACCAGCGAGGCCTCCGGCACCGCGGTCTCCGGCACCACCACCTGCTCGTACCCGGCCTCGGCGGCCGCCAGCACGGCGGGGAGGATGCCGCGGACCGGCCGGACCCGGCCGTCCAGGCCGAGCTCGCCGATCATCACGATCTCGGCGAGCACCCGGGGATCGATCCGCTCGGCCGCCCCGAGCACGGCCGCGGCCACCGCGAGGTCGAAGCCGCTGCCGCTCTTCGGCACGGACGCCGGGCTCAGCCCGACGGTGAGCTTCTTCGAGGGCCAGGAGGCGCCCGAGTTCACCACGGCCGCCCGGACCCGGTCCCGGCTCTCCGTCAGGCTCTTGTCCGGCAGCCCCACCAGGGTGAAGGCCGCCACCCCGGGCTCCAGGTCCGCCTGGACCTCCACCACCACGCCCTCGACGCCCACCAGCGCCACCGAGCAGGTACGCGCGAACCCCATCTCACGCCACCCCCCGGGCGTGCTCGACCACGGGCGCCCCGCGCTGCGGCAGCAGCACGCCGACCACGTCGATGCGGACGCCGCCCGGCGGTGCCCCTCCGTGGGCGTGGATCCAGTGTTCGGCGAGACCGCGCAGGCGCTGCGCCTTCTCCGGGGAGACCGCGGCCATGGGATGTTCGAAGACGCCCGCCCGCCGGGTCTTGACCTCGCAGACGACCAGGACGTCCCCGTCCCGCGCCACGATGTCGATCTCGCCCGTCCTGCCGCAGCGCCAGTTGCGCTCCAGGACTGTCAGACCGGCCTCGGCCAGCCGCCGTGCGGCCAGCGTCTCGCCGTACCTGCCGAGTGCGCTGCGTGCCCGATTTACGCGTGCCTGATTCGTGTTCATGTCGGCACCACCTCCGGCGCCAACGGTCACGCATCCCTCGCCAAGAAGTTGATCTTGGTGAGTTACTCAGCGGTTGTGGACAACCTCGTCACCCGCCCGAGCGACCCCCGCCCACGCGACGCGAGCCGGCCGTCGACGGCCGGCTCAGCCGCCCGGAAGCTCCAGGTCGGTCTTGTTCAGCTCCTCGATGTTCACGTCCTTGAACGTGAGAACGCGGACCTGCTTCACGAAACGGGCCGGCCGGTACATGTCCCAGACCCAGGCATCCGCCATGGACACCTCGAAGAACACCTCGCCCTGGACCGAGTGCACCTGCATCTCGTAGTCGTTGGTGAGGTAGAAGCGCCGCTCGGTCTCGATCACGTATTTGAACAGACCGACGACATCGCGGTACTCCCGGTAGAGCTTCAGCTCCATCTCGGTCTCGTACTTTTCGAGGTCCTCGGCGCTCATGGCATGTTCCCCTTCAGCCGTGCGATCCCACCATTGTGCGCCAGTCCCGCACGCCCCTAGACGATTTCGGTGTCAAGGGTGACGGGCCCGGCGGGGGGACCTTCGTCGAGCAGCCTACGGAACAGCTCGGCGAGTCTGGTCGGATACACCGTCTCATGTGCCCGGGTCAGTTCCTGGCACGTCCACCAACGTGCTCCGGCCACACTGCGCCGCTCCAGCTCGGTCAGGCCTGTGGCCTCGGTGGCCGTCTGCGTCGTACGGGCCAGGTAGTACCACTCGTCCTGGTCCCAGCGGCGGCCGTCGAACGGGAAGGAGCACGTCCGGCGCCACAGCACCGGACCCAGGTCCACGTCCGTGATGCCGGTCTCCTCGGCGAGTTCCCGCAAAGCGGCCTGCTCACGGGTCTCGTCGCCCTCCAGGCCTCCACCGGGCGTGAACCACCAGTCGTCGGCCGGGTCGCCGGGCTCGTGGCCGTGCAGGAGCAGGATGCGGTCCTCGGGGTCGAGCAGGACCACCCGGGCCACCTTGCGCAGGCCGTCCTCCGACAGCGCCTCAGCGGGCACCGGCGGCCTCCGTGCGGGCACGGGTGCGGGAGCGGCCCAGCAGATTGGCGACCGGACCGTACGCGCCGCCCGCGAGGACCAGCACCCCACCGGCCACGATCATGAACTCGATCATGCGCAGCGGGCCCGGCTGGGAGAGGGAGCCCAGGATCTCGAAGCCGGTCGGGCGCTTGAGCAGGCCCTTCATCGGCCAGACCACGGCGTCCACCCGGGCGCTGACGGCGCTGCGCGCCACCGTGCCCTGCGCCGCGTCCGTGAGGTGAGCGGTGGAGTCCAGGGAGCCCTGGCGCTCGTCACCGAGGAGGAAGAGCCGGCCCTTCGGGACGGTGACGGTCGGGAAGCCCTGGAGCTCGGCCTGGGTGCCCGCCGGCAGGTACGGCTCGTCGATCTGCTTGCCGTTGACGGTCAGCTTGCCGTCGGTGCAGCAGGCCACCGTGTCCCCGCCGACCGCGACCACCCGCTTGACGACATCCGCGTTGGTGACCCAGCTCTTGTCGCGAAAGACGACGACGTCGCCCCGGCGCACCTCGCTGCCGTCGATGCGCTGGCCGAGGACCCGGTCCCCGGCGTCGATCGTCGGCGTCATCGAAGTGGTGGGGACGGTGTACGGCCGGTAGACCACCGCTGCCCAGCCGAACCCGCCGAGGAACAGCACGATGCCCAGCGCGACGGCGATCCCGGACAACCGCTGTCCGAGCCTGCCGCCGGCCTGTGCCGCGCTCGTGCTGGTGCCTGCGCCGCCACGCGGAGCCGTACGTATCGTGCTGTCGCCCATGAGGCCGCACCCTACCCGGCGGTACCGGGCAGAGGCAGCCCTTCTTCGGCGCCCCTGGTCACAAGCTCCCCAAGGGCTTCACATGGGACGGTCAGCAGACGCACACGGGATGCGGTCACATCGCGCGGCACGCGGTCAGCGCTTGCCCGCGGCCACGCGCTTGTCGAACTTCCGCTCGATGCGGTCGCCCCGCCGACGGCGCCACACCACGACCGGCAGAACGGCGGCGATGGCCCCGCCCTCCGGCGCCACCGTCAGGGAGGCCGCGGCGGACGACTGCGTGTTGATGCCGCTCTGGTCGAAGGTGGCCGGGATCGGCAGCGTGCCCCAGCGGTTGATCGGCCAGGCCTTGACGATGGCACGGCCGACGACGTCCTTCACCGGGACCATGCCGTGGTGCCTGTCGGACTGGTTGTAGCGCGAGTCCCGGGAGTTCTGGCGGTGGTCGCCCATCACCCAGATGTAGCCCTTGGGCACGTGCACCGTGAACTGGCCACCCTGGTCGTCGACGCTGCACGGGGTGTTGCCCGGGTACACGTAAGGCTCGTTCAGCGGCTTGCCGTTGACCATCAGCGGGCCGCTGTTCTTGCAGGAGACGGTGTCGCCGCCGACACCGATGACCCGCTTGATGAGGTCCCTCTCCTCGGCGGACGGCATCAGGCCGATCCAGCTGAGGAAGGTCTGGATCGCGTTCGGCTGAGCGGTGGGCTCACCCGCCAGCCAGTCGTCCGGGTCGTGGAAGACGACGACCTCGCCGCGCTCCGGCTCGGAGCCGAACCACGGCGTGAGCTTGTCGACCAGGACGCGGTCACCCTGCTGGAGGGTGTTCTGCATCGAGTCCGACGGGATCGAGAACGCCTGCACCAGGAACGTCTTGATCAGCAGCGCCAGTACCAGGGCGATACAGACCAGGATCGGCAGCTCCTTCCAGAAGGAGCGAGGCTTCTTCGGTGCGGGCGCCGCCGATTCGCCGGGGTCCCCGTCCGTACCCGCGCCGTCACCGCCGGAGTACGGACCGTCCGCCGGGGTGCCGTCTCCACCGGGCGCGATGCCGTTCCCGGAGGTCGAGGCGCCGTCCGGGGAGGGGGCATTCTCCACGGGGCGCCCGCTGTGCTCCTCGCCGTCGTGTCCCGACCGTGCGCCTACCGCCACATCCCCCACGCCAACTCCTTACTCCGTGCCGCCGCCTGCGCCATCCCCGGCGCAAGCCCACCACTCCCATAACGAGCGGGAGTTCCGCAGGGGTCGGGAGTTGGATGTATCCGTTCGGATCGTCGGAGGCAACCCTATGCGACAGCCGGGGAGCCGCGGTCGACCCCGACCCGGAGTCAGAAACGCTTGCGAAGGTTTTAGGTTCGTCGAGCTTGGTCCAGTGGCCGATGGGCCAGCCGATCATCATGGCCCGGCCCACCACCGAGGTCACGGCCACCGTGCCGCCGTAGTCGGTGTCCTGGTGCGCGCGCGAGTCGGCGGAGTTGCCGCGGTGGTCGCCCATCACCCACAGCCGCCCCTTCGGGACGGTGATGTCGAACGGCTGAGCGGAGGGGACGTTCCCGGGATAGAGGTAGTCGCCCTCGGTCAGCGGTACGCCGTTGACGGTCACCCGGCCCTGCGCGTCACAGCACTTGACGTGGTCGCCGCCGACACCGATGACCCGCTTGATGAGGTCCTTCTCGTTGGCGGAGGGCAACAGACCGATGAAGGTGAGCCCTTCCTTGACCTGCTTGACCCCGACGGGGTCGTTCGCCTTGGTGGTCTGCTCGTCGTTCAGCCAGCCGCCCGGGTCGTGGAAGACGACGACGTCGCCGCGGTGCGGCTGCCACCCGAACCAGGGGGTGAACTTGTCCACCAGGACGCGGTCGCCGATCCGGATCGTCTGTTCCATGGAGCCCGACGGGATCACGAAGGCCTGGACGAGGAACGTCTTCAGCACGAGCGCTATCAGGACGGCCACGCCGACCAGCAGCGGTATCTCCCGTACCGCTCCGCGCCGGCGCTTGCGCTTGACCTTGCGCTGCAGCTTGCGCCGCTCCGCGCGGGACCGGCCGCCGCCGGACGACCCGGAGGCGCGCCGGGCCCCGGTGGGCAGGAGGTTGGCGGCCGCGTCGACCGGCACGCCGCGCGGTTTGCCCCGGTTACCCATGGGACGCTCCGGCAGACGGCACGCGCGCGTAGGCGGCGGGACGGGACAGACGGGTCCAGTGGGCGTACGGCCAGACGATCCAGTCGGCCCGGCCGATGACCTTGCTGACGGGGATCATGCCGCCGCCGGGCGAGCCGAGGTGGTCACGGGAGTCGCTGGAGTCACCGCGGTGGTCGCCGAGAACGAAGAGCGTGCCGTCGGGGACGTCGACGTTGAAGGGCACGGTGGAGGGGGTGTCCCCGGGATAGAGGAACGCGGTCTCGTCGACCGACCGGCCGTTCACCTCGATCCTCCCCTTCTTGTCGCAGCAGACCACGTGGTCTCCTCCCACACCGACGACGCGCTTGATGTAGTCGGCGTCCCCGAAATAGCCGGAGCCGTCGAACACCACGACATCTCCCCGGCGCGGCCCGGCACCGAAACGGTACGCCAACTTATTTACGAGAACGCGGTCCCCGATCCTCAATCCCTGTTCCATGGATCCGCTGGGAATCTGGAATGGTTGCGCCACGAAAGTGTTGAGGACGAGCAAAAACGCCAGGCAGGCGAAGAGGGTCAGGGTGATCCAGCCGCCCGGCAGCCAGTCGGTGACCCGTTCGGTGGCCCGCGCCACCAACGCGAAACGCGACCGGTTCTCCACGGCCTCTGGTTCGGGGCGGGAGGAGCGGTCGCGCTCCGTCTGCTGTGCTTCGGTGTCCATCGGGGCCAGATGCTATCCGGCCTCGATGAGACTCCCTCTTACCGGCTCGTCCGCCTACGGCTTCCGGGTGCCGGTACGCGAGATCAGTTCTCGCGCTTCTCCTTGATCTTCGCGGCCTTACCGCGCAGGTCGCGCAGGTAGTACAGCTTGGCGCGACGCACGTCACCGCGGGTGACGAGCTCGATCTTCTCGACGATCGGGGTGTGCACCGGGAAGGTGCGCTCGACGCCGACGGAGAAGGAGACCTTGCGGACCGTGAAGGTCTCGCGGACACCGCTGCCCTGGCGGCGGATCACAACGCCCTTGAACTGCTGCACACGGGAGCGGTTGCCCTCGATGACGCGGACGTGGACGTTGACGGTGTCACCCGGGCGGAAGGCCGGGACGTCGCTGCGCAGCGACGCGGAGTCGACGGTGTCGAGCAGGTGAGACATTTCGTCTGCTTTCCTCGCTGATGCCACAGGTCATCAACGGAAACTAGGTGTTCCATGGGGTTTGCCGTGCGGATCGGGGCGGGCGTCGTGTCCCCCTGTGGCAGGGGCGCACGCCGGACGGACGCACAACAGCGAGCTATTCTTCCACGCCCTGTGGCCTGCGCCAAAATCGGCCGTGGGGTTCGCCCTCCGGGTCCGGGGCCCAGCCCAGGATGGAGAGCATCTCGCGGTCCTTCTTGTCGAAGGCCTTGGGGTCGCAGCGCTCGATCAGGTCGGGCCGGTGGGCGGTGGTCCGCTTCAGTGCCTCGTCGCGGCGCCAGCGGGCGATCTTGCCGTGGTGGCCGCTGAGCAGCACGTCGGGGATGTCCCGGCCGCGCCAGACGGGCGGCTTGGTGTAGACGGGTCCCTCCAGGAGGTTGGCCATGGCGCCGGGCGCGAAGGAGTCGTCCCGGTGCGACTCGGCGTTCCCGAGCACGCCGGGCAGCAGCCGCGCCACGGCCTCCGTGATCACCAGTACGGCCGCCTCGCCGCCGGCGAGGACGTAGTCCCCGATGGAGACCTCGTAGACCGGCATCCGGGTGACGTACTCGTCCATCACCCGGCGGTCGATGCCCTCGTAGCGGGCCGGCGTGAAGATCAGCCAGGGGCGCTCGGACAGTTCGACGGCGAGTTCCTGGGTGAAGGGGCGGCCGCTGGGGGTGGGGACGATGAGCGCGGGGGCGTGCGCGCCGGTCTCGTAGCCGTCGGCGAGGACGGTGTCGAGGGCGTCGCCCCAGGGCTCGGTCTTCATGACCATGCCGGGCCCGCCGCCGTAGGGCGTGTCGTCGACCGTGTTGTGCCGGTCGTACGTCCATGCGCGCAGGTCGTGCACCTGGACGCCGAGCTGCCCACGCGCGCGTGCCTTGCCGACCAGCGAGACCTTCAGGGGTTCGAGGTACTCGGGAAAGATCGTGACGACGTCGAGCCTCATGCTTCGTCGTCCCTGGACGAGTCGATCTCCGCACGGTCGTCGATCAGGCCGGGCGGCGGTGCGATGACGGCCCGCTGCTCCTCGAGGTCGATCTCGGTGACGATCTCTTCCACGAACGGGATCATCACCTCGCTGCCGTCGGGCCGCTCCACGATGAAGAGGTCCTGGGAGGGCAGGTGCGAGATCTCGGTGATCCGGCCGACCTCGGTGCCGTCCTGGGTGACCACGTCCAGGTCGACGAGCTGGTGGTCGTAGTACTCGTCCTCGCCCTCGGGCAGCTCCTCCGGGTCGATCTCGGCGATCAGGAGGGTGTTGCGCAGGGCCTCGGCGCCGGTGCGGTCCTTGACGCCCTCGAAGCGCAGGAGCAGCCGGCCGCTGTGCACCCGGCCGGTCTCGATGGTGAGCGGCCCCGCCGACCCGGGATCGGTGGCGAGTACGGCGCCGGGCGCGAGCCTGAGCTCCGGCTCGTCGGTACGTACCTCGACGGTGACCTCGCCCTTGATGCCGTGGGCGCGGCCGATCCGTGCGACTACCAGCTGCACTGTGCCTGTTCTCCTGTCATCTCCTGCTCGACCTGCTCATACGACTGCGGGCCGGGGACGGCCAGTGGCCCTCCCCGGCCCGAGCCGGTTGCGATAAGCGTCAGCGGACGTGGTCGACGTCGACGAGGTCGACGCGGACTCCGCGACCGCCGATGGCACCCACGACGGTGCGCAGGGCACGCGCGGTGCGGCCGTTGCGGCCGATCACCTTGCCGAGGTCGTCGGGGTGCACCCGGACCTCCAGCACGCGCCCGCGGCGCAGGTTGCGCGAGGCGACCTGCACATCGTCAGGGTTGTCGACGATGCCCTTCACGAGGTGCTCAAGCGCCTCTTCGAGCATGCTGCTCAGGCCTCGGTCGACTCGGACTCAGCCGCGGCCTCGTCCTTCTTCTCAGCCTTCTTCTTCTGGGTGATCGCCTCACCCTTGCCCTCGTCGTCACCGCCGAGCGCCTCGAACGACGGACGCGTGGCCTTCGGAGCGGCCACGAGCAGCGGCGCCGGGGCGGCCTCGCCCTTGAACTTCTGCCAGTCGCCGGTCTTCTTCAGGATGGCGAGCACGGGCTCGGTCGGCTGGGCGCCGACGCCGAGCCAGTACGCCACGCGGTCGGCGTCCACCTCGATGACCGACGGGTTGTAGGTCGGGTGGTACTTGCCGATCTCCTCGATCGCACGGCCGTCACGGCGGGTGCGGGAGTCGGCGACGACGATGCGGTAGTGAGGCGAACGGATCTTGCCCAGACGCTTCAGCTTGATCTTGACTGCCACGGGAGTGGGTTCTCCTGGATTTGACGTGGTTGGGCACGGCGAGACTGCCGCGTGGGGTTGCGGTACCCGAGTGCCCGATGGACGCGTCAGCCGGAGGAGAGAGGGGTCCTGTGCGGCTGTCGAGTACAGCTAGCCATTGTGCCATACCCTGCGGGTCGCTTTTGGCCGACGGTCGGGTGGGGGTGCCTGGGCATGCCGAAGTCGCACCCGGCGTGGAGGTGTCCCGTCGGGTGCGATTGACCGGCGCTGTGAAGTTGCCGTCCCGCGCCCACCCGTGCCGCCCTGGGGGTACCTCCCAGGCCCTCAAGGCCCTGGGGGGAGGCACGACTGCCCGCGGGGATACGGGAGGGGGCAATGGCTGCGGCTGCCACGAGCAGCCGTGGCCTATGCCGCCCCCACGACCTCCGGGATGCGGAACGGTTTGCCGCAGCCGCCGCAGACGATCGGGGCCTGGGCCAGGACCGACGGCACCACCCGGACGTTGCGGCCGCAGTCGCACACCGCCTTGACGCGGACGCCGCCACCGGAGGAGCCGTGGCGGGCGGCCGGGCCGCGGAAGGTGCGGGAGGTGTCGGCGGACGTGGCCACCGTGTGTGCCTTGAGAGCGCGCTGCAGTCTCTCGATGGTCGGGCGGTAGCGTCGCTTCGCCTCGGGGTTGAGCGTGACCAGCGAGAAGCCGCTGCTGGGATGCGGCTCGTCGGGGTGGTCCAGGCCCAGCTCCTCGGCGATCGCGAGGAATCGGCGGTTGTGGTAGCGGCCGGCCCGGGAGGTGTCGCGCACTCCCCGGGAGGCGGCGATGCCGTGGACTGCCTCATGGAGCAGCCGTTCGAAGGAGAGTTCGTGACCGCACGCGGACGACGACTCCCCGATCAGGGACTCTGGCGCGGCAAGGTCCGGCAGCTCGGGGTGGTACCGCTGAATGTCGGCCCACGCCTCTGCCAGCTCTGCGGCGAGAACAGGTGGTGTCTGTGTCGTGCTCACGTAATGAGAACGAGCGGGAGGGCCCCTGTGTTCCTATTCCGGGGCATCCCAAATAATTTGCACGTACCCGTCAGTTGCCGCTGATGCGTGGAGACGAGTACGGGTGCGCTGATCTGCGGAGAAGCCTCACAGCTCGTACCAAGCCGGTGCGTAGTCTGACGTACGACCCGCCGCGTACCCCCGGCGCGGACGCCTGTGTGACGGAGGCCGGCGGATGCGCAAGAGGCGTTTCGGTCGCTCTCGTGGCCGAGGTCCCACCCCGGTCAGCGTGCGCGGCGGTCCGGACGTTACTCGCAGCCCGTCGTCATCCGGCACCGGCCCGGCTCCGGCGCCCGGACGCCGTACGGCCACCGTGCCCGCGGACCATGGCCAGAACCGCCGTGTCGTGGGTCCGATGGTAGAGCCCCAAGTTGCCGGGATGTGAAATCTCGCCACAGTCACAGCCCACGTACAAGCGGGGACCCGCGACCTCTGGACGCCACCGCGAGCCCGGAGTTATGTGGCATAGGTGGGAAGTGCGGGCGCACGGCACGGGGGCCACGGAATCGGTCAGTGCGTAACTCTCGGCGGATTGGGGCGCTTACCTATGACACCTACGCTCGTGCGGCACCACCTGTCTCACGCGGACTCACCACCCCGTGTGAACCTGGGCGCACGCGCGCGTGACTGGTCCGAGATCCAGGAGCGGATGCTGGTGCCGCTCTACGAGACCGTCCACGAGCGACTCGAAGCGGGCCCGGCCACCCGGCTGCTCGGCCTGCGCTGCGGTTCCGGTCTCGCCCTGCTGATGGCGGCGGCCAGAGGGGCCGCGGTCACCGGTGTCGACTCCTCCCCCGAACGACTCGCCCTCGCCCGTGAGCGCCTGCTGCCCGACCCGGCCCTGGGCGTACGCGCGCGTGGCCGCGCCGCCCGGATCGTCGAGGGCACGCCCCGGGACGCGGCGGACGCGCAGGCGCCGGCGTACAACCTGATCACCGCCTTCGACCCGATCGGCTGCCTGGCCGGCGACGCCGAAAGGCTCGGGGACCTGCTGGCCGAGGCGATTCCGCTGGCCGAGCACGGGGCGGCCGTGGTGCTGGCCGGCTGGGGTCCGCCGGAGCGCTGCGCGACCTCGTCCGTGCTGCGGGTGGCGGCGAAGTTGGCCGATCCTTTGCGGAGCGCGGGAAGCTGGCGCCCGTCGTGCCGTGACGATCTGGAGGAGGTCGCGCAGCGGGCCGGTCTGCGGATCGACGGTTCCGGGCGGGTCTCCTGCCCGTTCGGGTACGCCGACGCGGACAGCGCGGTGCGGGGGCTGCTGTCGACCGGGCTGTTCGATGCGGGGATCCTGGCGGCCGACGAGGAGCAGGTCGGCAAGGAGCTGGCCGAGGCGCTTCATCCGCACCAGCGTGCGGACGGCACGGTGTGGATGCCGAATGTGTTCCGGTACCTGATCGCGCGGGTTCGCTGACGCTTCGCGGGGGCCGCCGTCCTCGGGTGCGGCGCCGTGGGGGCTGGTCGCGCAGTTCCTCCCCCAGCCTTCGGCCGGGGGTACCCCCAGCGCCCCTTTGGGGCGCTCGAAACCGGGACGCTCACACGGTCAGACCTCGTCCAGGTCCTTGGTCAGTCGGGTGATCCCCGCGATGCGGTACGCGTCCGCCTCCTCCAGGGTCTCGTTCTCCAGGAGGGCCTGGGCCAGGGCGTCCAGCTGGCTCCGGTGGTCCTGGAGTTTGCGGCGGGCCTCGTCGTAGCACTCGTCGACGATGCGGCGCATCTCGGTGTCGATCACGTCGAGGGTCTGGGGTGCGGCGGCGAGGCCGTAGGCCTGCTGGGCGTCGCTGGGGAGGGCGGAGAGGCGGCCGACCTCCTCGCTCATGCCCCAGCGGGAGACCATCCCGCGCGCGATGCCGGTGACCTGTTCCAGGTCGCTCTCCGAACCGGTGGTGATCACGCCGTAGACGACCTGCTCGGCCGCCATGCCGCCGAGGGCGCCGATGATCCGGCCGCGCAGGTACTCCTCGGTGTACGCGTACTTGTCGGCGTCCGGCGTGGAGAGGGTGACGCCGAGGGCGCGGCCGCGCGGCACGATGGTGATCTTGCGGACCGGGTCGGCGCCGGGCTGCAGCATGCCGAGCAGGGCGTGCCCGCTCTCGTGGTAGGCGGTCCGCCTGCGCTCCTCCTCGGGCATCACCAACGGCCGTTCGGCGCCGAGCTGGACCTTCTCCAGGGCTTCCGAGAGGTCGGACTGGGTGACCTTGTCCTGCTTTCGCTTGACGGCGAGCAGGGCGGCCTCGTTGGCGAGATTGGCCAGTTCGGCGCCGGTCATGCCCGGGGTGGTGCGGGCGACCTGGGCGAGGTCGACCCCCTCGGCGAGCGGGATCTGGCGGGTGTGGATCTGGAGGATGGCCTCGCGGCCGGTGCGGTCGGGGGGCGAGACCTGGACGACCCGGTCGAAGCGGCCGGGGCGGGTGAGCGCCGGGTCGAGGACGTCGGCGCGGTTCGTGGCCGCGATCACGATGACGCCCTCGGAGCCGGAGAAGCCGTCCATCTCGGTGAGGATCTGGTTGAGGGTCTGCTCGCGCTCGTCGTGGCCGCCCATGGAGGCGCCGCCGCCACGCGCCCGCCCGATGGTGTCGATCTCGTCGATGAAGATGATGGACGGGGCGACCTTGCGGGCCTCGGCGAACAGTTCGCGCACGCGTGAGGCGCCGACGCCCACGATCATCTCGATGAACTCGGAGGCGGAGGCCGAGAAGAACGGCACCCCCGCCTCGCCGGCGACGGCCCGCGCGAGCAGTGTCTTGCCGGTGCCGGGCGGCCCGGCGAGGAGCACGCCCCTCGGCATCTTGGCGCCCATCCTGCGGTAGGCGTCGGGGTTCTTGAGGAAGTCGACGACGTCGTTGAGCTCGCCCTCGACCTCGTCGATGCCGGCCACGTCCTCGAAGGTGGTCCGCTGCTGTCCGGGCTCCAGTTCGACCGGCTTGGGCGGCGCCTTGCGGCCCAGCATGCCGCCCGCGCCGCCGAGGCCCGCGCTCATCCGGCGGGCGATGAAGACCCACACCGCGACGAGGATGATGATCGGCGCCAGCGAGATCAGCAGATTGGCGAGAAAACTGCGGTGCTGGACGACCGGGGCGGCGGTGACCGTCACGTCGTGCCTGGTCAGGCTGGTCCAGAGGTCGTCGCCGGCGAAGGAGGGGCGCTCGGTGTTGAACTTGGTGTAGTTCCCGCCGCCCTCGGGGTTCTTCTGCTCCTTCTTGAGCTGGCCCTGGATCGAGTCGCCCTTGGCGTAGATCTTCTCGACGTTGCCGTCGTTCACCTGCTTGCTGAACTCGGTGTACGAGATCGTCGGCTCGTTCGCCTGGTCGAAGTACGACAGCACCAGGTTGGCCAGCAGGTACACGACCAGCGCGGTGACGATCAGCCGCCACCAGCCGCCGTGCATCTTCCGCCCGCCGTTCGGCGGCTTGGGCGGCTCCTCGGGAGCGCCCTCGGTACGCCAGGGCTGGTCGGGTGACTTGCGCGGCGGGGCGGGGTTGGTCATATGCGGACCGTACGACACGGACCAACCCCTGGCACCCGCTCAGGTGAACTCAGCCCATGAACTTCTTGAACTCGTCCGGAAGCTCGAAGTCCTGGGCGCCCTGCTGCGGGAGCCCGAAGGCGCCGCCCTGTGCGGCGGCCTCGCGGCGCTGGGCCTCCTCCAGCTCCTGCTGCTTGCGCTTCATCGGGTTGCCGGAGCGCTGCTTGCCCTTGGCCTGCTTCGGCTGCTTCTTCTGCCGGCCGGGGCCGCCGCCCATGCCCGGGATCCCCGGCATGCCCGGCATCCCGCCGCCCTGCGCCATGCGGGACATCATCTTGCGGGCCTCGAAGAACCGCTCGACCAGGTTCTTCACCGCGCTGACCTCGACACCGGAACCCTTGGCGATCCGGGCGCGGCGCGAGCCGTTGATGATCGTCGGTTCCTGGCGCTCGGCCGGGGTCATCGACTTGATGATCGCGGCGGTGCGGTCGACGTCCCGCTCGTCGAGGTTGTTGATCTGGTCCTTGATCTGGCCCATGCCGGGCAGCATCCCGAGCAGCTTGCTGATGCTGCCCATCTTCCTGACCTGTTCCATCTGGGCCAGGAAGTCGTCCAGGGTGAAGTCCTGGCCCTTCTTGGACGCCAGCTTGGAGGCCATCTTCTGGGCCTCTTCCTGGCTGAACGTCTTCTCCGCCTGCTCGATCAGGGTGAGCAGGTCACCCATGTCGAGGATGCGGGAGGCCATCCGGTCCGGGTGGAAGGCGTCGAAGTCGTCGAGCTTCTCGCCGTTCGACGCGAACATGATCGGCTTGCCGGTGACCTGTCGGATGGAGAGCGCGGCACCACCGCGGGCGTCACCGTCGAGCTTGGACAGGACGACACCGTCGAAGCCGACGCCGTCGCGGAAGGCCTCGGCGGTGGTGACGGCGTCCTGGCCGATCATGGCGTCGACGACGAAGAGGATCTCGTCGGGCGAGACGGCGTCCCGGATGTCGGCCGCCTGCTGCATCAGCTCCTGGTCGATGCCGAGCCGGCCGGCGGTGTCCACGATCACGATGTCGTGGACCTTGGACTTCGCGAAGTCGATGGAGTCCTTGGCGACCTTGACCGGGTCGCCGACGCCGTTGCCCGGCTCGGGCGCGTAGACGGCGACACCGGCGCGCTCGGCGACCACGCTCAGCTGGTTGACGGCGTTGGGGCGCTGGAGGTCGGCGGCGACGAGCAGCGGGGAGTGACCCTGCTCCTTGAGCCAGTGGGCGAGCTTGCCCGCGAGGGTGGTCTTACCGGCGCCCTGGAGACCGGCCAGCATGATCACGGTGGGCGGTTGCTTGGCGAACCGCAGCCGGCGCGTCTCGCCGCCGAGGATCGTGACCAGCTCGTCGTTGACGATCTTCAGGACCTGCTGGGCCGGGTTGAGCGCCTTGGAGACCTCGGCGCCGAGCGAGCGCTCCTTGACGTTCTTGATGAACGTGCGGACGACCGGGAGGGCCACGTCGGCCTCGAGGAGCGCGATGCGGATCTCCCGGGCCGTGGCGTCGATGTCCGCTTCGCTCAGACGCCCTTTGCCGCGCAGATTCTTGAAGGTCGCTGAAAGGCGATCGGAGAGAGTGTCGAACACGGCGGCGTCGGTCCTCGGAGTCGGGGGCAGTGAGCGTCTTCCAGGGTATCCGGCCGCGCAAGGAAGTGGTCCCCGCCTTGCACGACCGTGCGATCAGCCCCTCAGTGTCTCCTCCAGCTTGCGCGCCACGGAGGCCGCCTCCTCCGCGGGCAGCGGCGAGTGGTCGGTGCCGGTCACGTAGAAGGCGTCGACGGCGTTGGACCCGAGCGTGCTGACATGCGCGCTGCGTACCCGCACCTCGGCGTCCTCCAGCGCCCGTCCGATCCGGAACAGCAGTCCCGGTGCGTCCTGGGCCCGTACCTCGAACACCGTGGCGTGCCGGGAGGCCGCGGAGGCCACCGTCACGCGCGGCGGCGGGGCCACCCAGCCCCGGCGCCTCGGGTAGGCGGCGTCCCGCTCCGCGAGGCGGCCGGCGATGTCCAGGGAGCCGTCCAGCGCCCGTACGAGATCGGCCCGCAGGCGGGCGGCCTGCGGCAGGGAGCCGTACTCGGCCGCGACCCGCCAGTCGAGCAGCAGGACCGTGCCGTCGTCGACGTCGTCCGGGAGCCGGAGGGTGCGCAGCTCGGCCGTGCGGACCGTCAGGCGGTGCACGGCCAGCACGCCGGAGACGGCCGGGAGCACGCCCGGCTGGTCCGGTACGGCGATGAGCAGCTCGACGCCGAGCGGTTCGGGGTCGCCGGGGGGTTCCTCGTCGGTGGCGGCGGGCTCGGTCTGGGCGCGCAGGGCCAGGACCGGGGCGCCGGTGCGGAAGGCCTCGATGGCCAGCCGCTCCTGTTCGGCCGTGGGCGCGCCCGGTTCGGGCTCGTCGTCGGCGTCCCCGGCGAGGACGGCCGAGACCCGTTTCACCAGGTCGGCGACGAGCGAGCCGCGCCAGGAGGACCAGGCCGCCGGGCCGGTGGCCAGCGCGTCGGCCTCGGTGAGGGCGTGCAGCAGCTCGAGGGTGCCCTGGGTGCCGACGGCGTCGGCGACCAGCCGGACGGTGGCCGGGTCCTCCAGGTCGCGCCGGGTGGCGGTCTCGATGAGGAGGAGGTGGTGGCGGACGAGGGTCGACAGGACCGCCACCTCGGCGCGGTCGAAGCCGATCCTGGCCGCCACGTCCTTGACGATGATCTCGCCGGCCACGGAGTGGTCGCCGGGCCAGCCCTTGCCGATGTCGTGCAGCAGGGCGGCGACCAGGAGCAGGTCGGGGCGGTGGACGCGGCGGGTGAACTCGGAGGCGCGGACGGCGGTCTCGATGAGGTGCCGGTCGACGGTCCAGATGTGCACGGCGTTGCGCTGCGGCCGGCAGCGGACCCGCTCCCAGTCGGGCAGGAGGCGGGTGATCAGGCCCTCGGCCTCGAGCGCCTCCCAGACCTCGACGGTGGGGCGGCCGGAGCCGAGCAGGGTGACCAGCTGCTCGCGGGCCTCGGCGGGCCAGGGCGTGGGCAGCGGGCGTGCGGTGGCGGCCAGGTGCCGTACGGCGTGCAGGGAGAGCGGCAGGCCGGCCTGGGCGGCGGCGGCCGCGGCGCGCAGCGGGAGCACGGGGTCGCGTTCGGGGCGTGCGGCGCGGGCGAGCACCACCTCGCCGTCCTGCTCCACCACCCCTTCGGCGAGCGGGGAGCGCTCGGCGACCGGCTTGCCGCCGCCCAGCATGGCGCGCAGCCGGGGCCGGACGGCGCGCGAGCGCAGCACCCGCCCCACCTCACGCCAGGTGACGTCACTGGCGTACGAGATGACGCGCGCGGCCTCGTAGACCTGGCGCAGCAGGGTGTCGGCGTCGAGGAGGTCCAGTTCGGCGGCGACCTGGTCCTGCTCCTGGAGCGCGAGGCGGTCGGTGGCGCGCCCTGTGGTCAGGTGCAGGGCGTCGCGGACGTCGAGGAGGCGCCTGCGGGCGTCGGCGAGGCCCTCGCGCGGGGCGTCGGCCAGCCAGGAGGCGGCGACGGCGCGCAGGGCGGTGGCGTCGCGGAGGCCGCCGCGGGCCTCCTTCAGATCCGGCTCGAGGAGGTACTGGAGCTCGCCCTGGCGTTCGGCGCGCTCGGCGCAGAGTTCCTGGAGTTCGGGGAGGCGTTTGGGCGCCTGGTTGCGCCAGTCGGCGAGGATCGCGGTGCGCAGTCCTGAGGTGAGGCCGAGGTCGCCGGCGATGTGGCGGGCGTCGAGGAGGCCGAGCTGGACCTTGAGGTCCTCGCCGGCGGTCTTGCGGGCCTCGGCGGGGGTGCGTACGGAGTGGTCGAGGGCCAGGCCCAGGTCCCAGACGGGGTACCAGAGCCGGTCGGCGACGGCGGCCACCGTGCCGGAGTCGGCGCCGTCGTGGAGCAGCAGGAGGTCGAGGTCGCTGCGCGGGGAGAGTTCGCTGCGGCCGTAGCCGCCCACGGCGACCAGGGAGACGCCGCCCCTGATGCCCTCCGTGGCCGCCGCGAACAGCCCGGTCAGCCATTCGTCGGTCAGCTCGGCGAGGGCGGTACGGCGCGGCGGCCCGGACCGCGCCCCCTCGGTGAGGAGGCGCAGCCGGGCCGCCGCGTAGCCGCTGGGTCCCGTGTTCTCCGCGTCGTTCCGAACTTCCGTACCCGTCACCCAGCGACTCCTGCCTGTATTCAGATGGTTCTGTTCTACAGCGCGTCCGGTCCGCGCTCGCCGGTGCGGACCCGTACGGCGGTCTCGACCGGGAGCGACCAGACCTTGCCGTCACCGATCTTGCCGGTGCGGGCGGCCTTGACGATGACGTCGATCAGCTGCTCGGCGTCCTCGTCCTCGGCCAGCACCTCGATACGGATCTTGGGCACCAGGTCGACCGTGTACTCCGCACCACGGTAGACCTCGGTGTGGCCGCGCTGCCGACCGTAGCCGCTGGCCTCGGTGACCGTGAGGCCGTGGACGCCGAAGGCCTGGAGGGCCTCCTTGATCTCGTCGAGCCGGTGGGGCTTCACGACGGCGGTGATGAGCTTCATGCGTCCACCTTCTTGCTGGTGCCGGCCAGGGCCGCGGCGGAGACCGAGCCGATGACACCGCCGCCCGTGCCGCTGAAGTCGTATGCAGTCTCGGCGTGCTCGGCCTGGTCGATGCCGGACACCTCCTCGTCCTCGCTGACCCGCATGCCGAGGGTCTTGTCGAGGAGGAAGGCGAGGACCGCGGAGGCGACCAGGGAGTAGCCGAGGACCGCGCCGACACCGGCGAACTGCTTCCACAGCTGGGTGAAGGAGTGGTCGCCGTAGAAGACGCCGGTCGCGGTGGACTGGCCCTTGCCGGTGGCGAAGAAGCCGATGAGCAGGGAGCCGATGATGCCGCCGACCATGTGGACGCCGACCACGTCGAGGGAGTCGTCGTAGCCGAACTTGAACTTCAGGCCAACGGCCGCGGCGCAGGCGACACCGGCGATGGCGCCGACGGCGATCGCGCCGAGCGGGGAGATCGCACCACCGGACGGGGTGATCGCGACCAGACCGGCGACCGCGCCGGAGGCGGCGCCCAGGGTGGTGAACGCGCCGTGCCGGATCTTCTCGTAGGCGAGCCAGGCGAGCATGGCGGCGGCGGTGGCGACCTGCGTGTTGACGAACATCAGCGCGCCGACGCCGTCGTCGTTGCCGAGCCAGGAGCCGGCGTTGAAGCCGAACCAGCCGAACCACAGCAGACCGGCGCCGAGCATGACCAGCGGGAGGCTGTGCGGGCGCATCGGGTCCTTCTTGAAGCCGACGCGCTTGCCGATGACCAGGATGACGCCGAGGGCGCCGGCACCGGCGTTGATGTGGACCGCGGTACCACCGGCGAAGTCGATCACGCCGAGCTTGTAGGCCCAGCCGTCGGCGCCCCAGACCCAGTGGGCGACCGGGACGTAGACGATCGTCAGCCACAGGGCGACGAAGAGCGCCCAGGCCGAGAACTTCACACGGTCCGCGATGGCACCGCTTATCAGGGCCGGGGTGATGACCGCGAACATCATCTGGAAGACCATGAAGACGAACACCGGGATGGTGTAGCCGGGCCAGAGCTCCGTCAGCCCGACGTTGCTCATGCCCAGCCAGTGGGAGTCGAAGCCGATGAAGCCGTTCTTGGTGCCGAAGGCCAGGGAGAAGCCGTAGAGCACCCACAGGATGGTGACGATCCCGATGCTGACGAAGCTCATCATCAGCATGTTCAGCGTGCTCTTGACGCGGACCATGCCGCCGTAGAAGAAGGCGAGACCCGGCGTCATGAGCAGCACCAGGGCGGAGCAGATGAGCATGAAGCCTGTGTTCGCGGAGGACAGCTTGGGTGCCTCCGCGGCAAGCGTGATGGCGGCTGGTGCCATCGGCGTCTCCTCGTCGGTTGTACGGCCCCGTGCGGGTCGGAGCGTGAGCGATCCGGTCAAGCGGGGGGTGGGCCGGTTATGCGCCATGAGATTGGCGCAGCGCGGTTTCGGTCGTTGCCCCTCGTTGTTTCGCCGGAGTGACGAAGGCGCCTGGCGTGTTACGGGTAGATGAATTGCGAGATGTCCCGCTGCGGGATCGTTATCGTGGCGCAACCTTCTCTCGGGGGGAAAGGAACCGGCCGCGGACGGCCTTCCGATGACCTGGCGTGGGGGAGCCGAGTCGGGCAGTTCGGGAGGGCCGGCCGCGGCCGGGGTCTGGGAAGTGCCGGGGTTCAGACCGCCTCGGCGGTCTCCGGGAGGTCGACGGCGAGCTGTTCGGTGAGGTCGACGACGGCCGCGAGGTCGCCGTGGTCGCGGACGGCCGAGTCGACCGTCTTTCGGATACGAGTGTTCACCCGCTCGGAGCGCACCTTCTTGGCGATGCCCATGGCCTCGGAGGCCAGAACCGTGCTCTGCTCGGGCTCGCCGCGCAGCAGGTGCACGGTGGCCATGCCGATGAGGTTGAGCGCGTACGACCGCTGGTGCTCGGTGTCCTTGGCGAACAGCTCCACCGCCTTCTGCATCAGCGGCTCGGCCAGCGAGGCGTAGGTGGGGCTGCGGCCTGCGACATAGGCGAGGTCGCGGAAGGAGTGGCTGTTCTCGCCGTAGAGCTCGGCCTCGGAGAAGAAGCGGATCCAGTCGGGGTCCGGCTCGTCCCACTCGCCGGCCTCGGCGAAGGTGTCCTCGGCCATCCGGACCGCCCGCTTGCACTTGCCGGGCTGGCCCATGTTGGCGTAGGCACGGGCCTCCATCGCATACAGCATCGACTGGGTGCGCGGGCTCGCGCAGTCCCGGCTGCCGTACTGGGCGAGGTGGATCAGCTCCAGGGCGTCGTCGGGCCGGCCGAGGTGGATCATCTGGCGGCTCATGCTGGAGAGGATGTACGAGCCGAGCGGCTTGTCGCCGGCCTCCTTGGCCGCGTGCAGGGCGAGCACGAAGTACTTCTGGGCGGTGGGCTGCAGGCCGACGTCGTAGGACATCCAGCCGGCCAGCTCGGCGAGTTCGGCCGCGACCTTGAAGAGCTTGCGGGCGGTGGCCTCGGGCTGGGGTTCCTGGAGGAGGTCGGTGACCTCGTGCAGCTGGCCGACGACCGCCTTGCGGCGCAGGCCGCCGCCGCACTGGGCGTCCCACTGGCGGAACATCTCCGTGGTGGACTCCAGGAGGGCCAGCTCGGGCTTGGAGATGCGGCCGGGGCGGCGGGGGTCGACGGCCGGCTCGGGGTCCTGCTGCGGACCGCCCGGCGAGGGGACCAGCCAGCGCTGCATGGGCTCGATGAGGGACGGGCCCGCAGACAGCGCCAGCGAGGTTCCGAGGAAGCCGCGCCGCGCCAGCATCAGGTCGCTGCGCGAGAACTCGCTGAGCAGGGCCACCGTCTGCGGGCCCGTCCAGGGCAGGTCGACGCCGGTCGCGGAGGGTGACTGGCGGGCGGCCCGCAGACCGAGGTCCTCGACGGAGACGACACAGCCGAAGCGCTCGGAGAAGAGCTCGGAGAGGATCCGGGGGATCGGCTCGCGCGGGTTCTCCCCGTCGAGCCAGCGGCGCACCCTGGACGTGTCCGTGGAGATGTGGTTGGCGCCCAACTGGCGTGCTCTGCGGTTCACTTGCCGCGCCAGCTCGCCCTTCGACCAGCCGCTGCGCACGAACCACGAGTTGAGCAGCTCGTTGGGGCGCTTGTCGGTGCTGGTCGCGGTCGCCCCGCTTCCGCCGTTGCCGCCCACTGGAACGCCCCCATCCCTGAGACCACTTGATGCCGGATGCGCCAAGCCCTATCAGAATGCCGGTAAATACGGCCGCCCGTCCGGTAGTTCTCACCCTTCGAACGGGATACCGAGTTGCCTCCGGCATACCCACGAGTGCAAGTGCCCCCAGGCCTCGTGCACTCAAAGTAATCCTACGATCACTGCTCCAGCCACGGCGATCCCGGAAACGCCACCATTCGCCACCCCTTCGAATGAACTCACGATGCCCTTGGCGCGATTCACTTGACATAGGACGGCCGGGAGTAGGCGGAGCGGTGCACTCAGGGGCGCACATCCCGAGGTGCACCACCCGGGAAGCTTCAGAGCGCTGCCATGACCTTGCGGGCCAAAGGGAAGGCGGAGCCGTAGCGTCACGTTCCGTTTCCGTCTCGTTCCGTGTCGTAACCACCGGCGCGCCGGACCCGTTGGAGGGGGCATGGGCTTCACGATCGGCGGCATTCGCGAGATCCGCTCCGGCACACGCCGGCGCGGTCGTTCATCGGACTGCACCGCCGTCGCCGAGTTCACCGGACTGTGGGGCTGGGACGTGGTGCCCGGCGCCCGGGCCGCGGCCGGCGCGTGCTCCTGCGGGCACGCCGACTGCCCCGCACCGGGAGCGCATCCGCTGGACTTCGCGCCCCAGGTGTCCGCGGGCGCCACACTCGACGAGGTCACCAAGGCCTGGGGCGAGTTCCCGGGCGCGGCGGTGATGCTGCCGGTCGGCCGTGCGTTCGACGTGATCGAGGTCGCCGAACCCGCCGGGCGCCGCGCCCTGGTCCGCCTGGAGCGCATGGGCCTCCCGCTCGGCCCGGTCACCGCCACCCCGGACGGCCGCGCCCACTTCCTCGTCGCCCCCGGCGCCACCGCCGAACTCCCCGAGCTGCTCTACCGCATGGGCTGGGACGACCCGACCTCCCTGGACCTGCGCGGCCTCGGCACGGGCACGTACATCACCGCCCCGCCGTCCGACCGGGGCGGCCTGGGCCCGGTGCGCTGGCTGCGCCCGCCGGCCCTGGACTCGGCGACCAGGCCGCCGGCGGCGAGGCTGCTGCTGGGGACGCTGGCGTACGTGGCCCACCGGTCGCGGGCGTAGCCGCAGGGGCCCGAGCGGCCCCTACGCCGAAGCGCCCGTCCCCGGCCGTGCCTTGGGGATCGGGCGCTTCTCCGCGATCTCGGGGCGGGTAAATTTACCCCCCTTGGTTCAGTCACCGATAAGAGCATCCACGAACGCCTCCGGCTCGAACGGCGCCAGGTCGTCCGCGCCCTCACCGAGGCCGATGAGTTTGACGGGGACGCCCAGTTCGCGCTGGACCGCGATCACGATGCCGCCCTTGGCGGTGCCGTCCAGCTTGGTGAGGACGATGCCGGTGATGTCGACGACCTCGGCGAAGACCCGGGCCTGGACGAGTCCGTTCTGGCCGGTGGTGGCGTCGAGGACGAGCAGCACCTCGTCCAGCGGGGCGTGCTTCTCCACGACCCGCTTGACCTTGCCCAGCTCGTCCATGAGGCCGGTCTTGGTGTGCAGCCGCCCCGCGGTGTCGATGAGCACCACGTCGACGCCCATCTCCTTGCCCTCCTTCACCGCGTCGAAGGCGACGGAGGCGGGGTCACCGGCCTCCGGCCCGCGCACGGTGTGGGCGCCCACCCGTTCGCCCCAGGTCTGGAGCTGGTCCGCGGCGGCGGCCCGGAAGGTGTCGGCGGCGCCGAGCACGACCGTACGGCCGTCGGCCACGAGGACGCGCGCGAGCTTGCCGGTGGTGGTGGTCTTGCCGGTGCCGTTGACGCCGACGACCATCACGATGCCCGGCTTGCGGTCGGCGGGCTCGGTCTTCACCACGCGGTCGACGTCGGTGCCGACCAGCTTGAGCAGCTCCTCACGCAGCAGGCCGCGCAGTTCGTCGGGGGTGCGGGTGCCGAGCACCCGGACGCGCTCGCGGAGCCGGTCGACCAGCTCGGTGGTGGGCTGTACGCCGACGTCGGCGGTGAGCAGGGTGTCCTCGATCTCCTCCCATGTCTCGTCGTCGAGGTGCTCGCGCGAGAGCAGCGTGAGCAGCCCCTTGCCGAGGGCGGTCTGCGATCGGGAGAGCCGGGCGCGCAGCCGGACCAGCCGGCCGGCGGTGGGCTCGGGGATCTCGATCTCGGGCGCTTCGACCGCGGGGGGCTCTTCGACGGCGACGGGAGCCGAGCCGTCGGGAAGGTCGACCTCCTCTATCGTCCGGCGCGGTTCGTCGCGCGGCGTCTCGGCCTCGTCGCCGACGTGCGGCTCGGCCGGGGGCGCGGTGATGTCGGGCGCGGCGGGGGGCGGCGGGGGCAGCGACTTCTTGCGCCGGCTGCCGACGACGAGCCCGCCGAGCGCACCGAGCACGACCACGGCGATGACTACAGCAAGGATGACGGTTTCCATAACGCGTCCAGTATCCATCCCTCCCCCACGGCCGACTTTGCTCCCTCGCGCGGGAGTTTCTGGATGATCCCCCGAATCCGGATGCCGGTTTTGAGGGCATTCGACCAATTAACGTACGATGAATGCCTATGAGCACCACCGCCCACCACGATGGCGCGCTCGAACATCTCGAAGAGTCGCTGGAGCACCACGGCCTCGAAACCCGGGGCCTCGAACCGGTCCCGGACTCCGAGCGCACCGGCACACCCCGCGGTCTGCTCCCCACCTGGATCGCCGCGAACATCACCGTCCTGCTGGTGACCGTGGGCGCGGGCCTCGCGGTGTCGTTCGGGCTGAACTTCTGGCAGTCCCTGGTGGTCGGCATCGTGGCGCCGATCGTGTCGTACGGCCTGGTCGGGCTCGTCGGCATCGCGGGCAAGCGCGGCGGCGCACCGGGCATGGCCCTCTCCCGGGCGGTCTTCGGCCAGCGCGGCAACCTGCTCCCCGGCGCGCTGATCTGGGTGGCGCGCTGGGGCTGGGAGACGATCAACGCGGTGACCGGCGCCTACGCGCTGCTGACCGTCCTCGACATCCTGTTCGGGATCAGGAGCAACACCGTCCTGATCATCGTCACGCTCCTCCTCTTCGTGATCGCCACGTTCGCGATCTCGGGGATGGGCATCAAGGCGGTGCGGTACTGCAACCGCTGGGCGACCTGGCTGTTCGGCGCCTTCTCGCTGCTGGTCCTCGGACGTCTGATCGTGGCGACGGACTGGGCGAGGGTGTTCGGGCAGCCCGCCGGCACCGCGGCCGCGATGGTCACCGGGGCCGGGCTGATCGCGGCGGGCGGGATGAGCTGGGCGCCTGCCGCGCCGGACTTCACGCGGTATCTGCCGGATACGGCGTCCTCGGCGGCGATCGTACGCAACACGGTCGGCGGTGCCGGCATCGTCGTACTCCCCCTGGTCCTGATGGGCGCGGTGACGGCGTCCGCCACGCCGGGCCTCGCCAGGGCGGCCGACCCGGTCTCCTTCCTCGGCGAGATCCTGCCCCTGTGGCTGGCGGTCCCCTACCTCCTCATCGCCCTGGTCGGGATGCTGCTGATCAACGCGATGTCGATGTACTCGGCGGGCTTCACCGCGCAGACGCTCGGCTTCCGGATCCCCCGCCCGTGGGCGGTCTCGGTCAACGCGGTGATCTCGCTGGCCCTCGGCGGCGTCCTGATGCTGGCCGCGACCTCCTTCCTGGCCTCCTTCATCGCCTTCCTGTCGCTGCTGGCGGTGGCGTTCTCGGCGTGGGTGGGCGTCTTCGGGGTCGACATGCTCCGCCGTCGCCGGTACGACGCCGCGGCCCTGCTGGACACCACGCGCACCAGCGCCTACTGGTACCGGGCGGGCTTCTCCCCCGCCGCCGTCGCGGCCTGGGCGCTCGGCCTGGCCGCCGGCCTGGTCTTCACCACGTGCGACTGGTTCACCGGCCCGCTCGCCACGAACAACCCCGTCGGCCGGTACGGCCTCGGCTGGGTCGCGACGATCGTCGTCTCGGGCCTGCTGTACGCGGTGCTGCCGAAGCCGGCGGTGGTCCCGGCGACGGCCGGGAAGCCCGCACCCCTGGCCGTCTGACGCACCGTCAGCTACTGTCCCCGCACACCGCCCGGCCAGCCAAGGTGAAGGGGAGCTCCCATGCCCGTCTCGGTCGTCCGCTTCAACCTCGTCGAACCCGGCGCGTCCCCGGCGGCGCTGGGCGCCCGGTACCGAGCGGCCCTCGACATGGCCGCGTACGCCGACGAGCACGGGGTCACCACCGTGCAGACCGAGGAGCACCACGGCGTCGACAACAACTGGCTGCCGTCGCCGTTCGCCTTCGCGGGCGCGGTGTTCGGGGCGACCCGGACCATCGCGGTGACCGTGTCGGCGGTGATCGGCCCGCTGCACGACCCGTTGCGGCTGGCCGAGGACATCGCGGTGCTCGACCTGCTCAGCGGGGGCCGACTGGTCACGGTGGCGGGGATCGGCTACCGGCCCGAGGAGTACGCCCTGTTCGACGTGGAGTGGAAGCGGCGGGGGCGGCTGCAGGACGAGCTGCTGGAGACGCTGCTGAAGGCCTGGACCGGCGAGGAGTTCGCGTACCGGGGCCGTACGGTACGGGTCACCCCGCGCCCCTTCACGGACCCGCACCCCCTCCTCCTGGTGGGCGGTTCCTCCAAGGCCGCCGCCCGCCGCGCCGCCCGCCTCGGCCTGCCGTTCTTCCCGAGCGCGCATCTGCCGGAGCTGGAGGCGTACTACAAGGAGCGGCTCACCGAGTACGGCACGGAGGGCTGGACGATGATGCCCACGGCCGAGACGCCGCTGCTGCACATCGCCGAGGACCCGGACCGGGCGTGGGCCCGGTACGGCGAGCACTTCCTGCACGAGGCCCGGACGTACGCCTCCTGGCAGTCCGGCGACATCCACTCGGCGGTGCGGTCGGCGGCCACGACGGTGGAGGAGCTCCGCGCGGAGGGCGTCTACCGGATCCTCACCCCGCAGGAGTGCGTGACGGCGGGACTGGACAACCTGGTGCTGCATCCGCTGGCGGGCGGGATGCCGGTGGCGGAGGGATGGCGGAGCCTGCGGTTGTTCGCGGAGGCCGTGCTTCCGGCGCTGTCGGCGTGACAGGGGCAGGGCGAGTCGGCGGATGGGCGCCGGAGGGTTCGGCACCGCAGGGCAGCACCGTCGTGGCCGATCGCCGTCGCGGCGGTGAAAGGACTCTGCGGCGGATCAAGAAACGGAGAGCCCGTGCGGCACCATGCACGACGTCGCTGCCCGGCGGTGCCGATCGCTCCCGCGTCCACGGTCCTACGGCGCCGGGAGCGGGTCGTGGAACGGCGCGGACCGCCGCCCCGCCCGGGCAGTGACCGGGCGGGGCGGCGGGGGGATACGGGGAGAGGGGCAGCGGGGACTTGGCCCTTCCCCCCGAGTCGGGGGCGCGCTCAGCCCATCTCCTCCAGGGCCTTGCCCTTCGTCTCCTTGACGTACTTGAGGACGAACGGGATGGAGAGGGCCGCGAAGACCGTGTAGATCACGTAGGTGCCGGAGAGGTTCCAGTCGGCCAGCGACGGGAAGCTCGCGGTGATGGCCCAGTTGGCGATCCACTGCGCGGAGGCGGCCACGCCCAGGGCGGCGGCGCGGATCCGGTTCGGGAACATCTCGCCGAGGAAGACCCAGACGACCACGCCCCAGGACAGGGCGAAGAAGAGGACGAAGATGTGGGCGGCGACCAGGGCGGTCCAGCCCTGCGTGGACGGCAGCTTCCCGTCGACGAGGTGGTACGAGAACGCCCAGGCCTCCAGGGCGAGGCCGACGACCATGCCGACCGAGCCGATCAGGGCCAGCGGCTTGCGGCCGATGCGGTCCACGAAGATCATCGCGATCACGGTGCCGATGATGTTGATGATCGACGTCGTGAAGGAGTAGAAGAACGAGTCCGTCGGGTCGACACCCACCGACTGCCACAGCGTGGAGGAGTAGTAGAACGCCACGTTGATGCCGACGAACTGCTGGAAGACCGACAGGCCGATACCGACCCAGACGATCGGCCTGAAGAAGAAGGAACCGCCGAGCAGGTCCTTGAACGTGGACCTGTGCTCGCTCTTCATCGCGTGCTCGATCTCGGCGACCCGGGCGTCCAGGTCGACGCTCTTGCCCTCGACCTCTTCGAGGATCGCGCGAGCGCGCTCACGCTTGCCGACGGACAGCAGGAAGCGCGGGGACTCGGGGATCGCGAAGGAGAGCAGGCCGTACAGGACGGCCGGGATCACCATGACGCCGAGCATGACCTGCCAGGCCTCCAGGCCCATCAGCTTGCCGCGCTGGTCGCCACCGGCGGCGTTCAGCAGACCCCAGTTGACCAGCTGCGAGATGGCGATGCCGACCACGATCGCGGCCTGCTGGAAGGAGCCGAGACGGCCGCGGTAGGCGGGCGGGGCGACCTCGGCGATGTAGGCGGGGCCGATGACGGAGGCCATGCCGATGGCGAATCCGCCGATGATCCGCCAGAAGGCGAGGTCCCACAGGGCGAACGGCAGCGCGGAGCCGACGGCGCTGATGGTGAACAGCACGGCCGCGATCTGCATGCACCGGATCCGGCCGATCCGGTCGGCTATGCGGCCGGCGGTCGCGGCGCCGATGGCGCAGCCGATCAGGGCGATGGCGATGACCTGGGCGAGGGCCGCGGACCCGATGTCGTAACGGCCCCGGATGGCCTCGACGGCGCCGTTGATGACGGAGCTGTCGTAGCCGAAGAGGAAACCACCCATCGCGGCCGCCGCCGCGATGAAGATGACATGCCCGAGGTGATCGGGGTGAGCCGTCCCGGCTCCTGACTGGGGTGCACGCGCAGTGCTGGTCACAAGAAACTCCTCGGGCCACCGGCAACGCCGCCGGGGTGGGGGTGAGCCCTCTCAGGTCTGAGTGGCGCACATCTCCACACCGCTCACACCTGAAGGTAAAAGCAACGTTGCAGAGACTATGCCTTCAAGTTTCGAAGTCAATAGGTGGTCACGTGTGAAGTTGCAGATACCACGCAACGAAAATGCGTTCACTTCTTGAAGAAGAGGCGAAGATGACGCGCCCAAAGGGGCGCGGGAAACTGCGCGACCAGCCACAACGGCGCCGCACCCGAGACCGTCGGCCAGGACCCAGCGTCAGCGCAGCCGCTGGCTGATGACCTTCGACACACCGTCGCCCTGCATGGAGACGCCGTACAGCGCGTCGGCGACCTCCATCGTCCGCTTCTGGTGCGTGATTACGATGAGCTGGGACGACTCCTGGAGCTCCTGCATGATGCGGATCAGCCGCTGCAGGTTGGTGTCGTCCAGGGCCGCCTCGACCTCGTCCATGACGTAGAACGGGCTGGGGCGTGCCTTGAAGATCGACACCAGCATCGCGACGGCGGTCAGCGAGCGTTCGCCGCCCGACAGCAGGGAGAGCCGCTTGACCTTCTTGCCCGGCGGGCGGGCCTCGACGTCCACGCCCGTGGTGAGCATGTTGTCGGGGTCGGTGAGGATCAGCCGTCCCTCGCCGCCCGGGAAGAGCCGGCTGAAGACGCCCTCGAACTCCCTCGCCGTGTCCCGGTACGCCTCCGTGAAGACCTGCTCGACCCGCTCGTCGACCTCCTTCACGACCTGAAGCAGGTCGGCACGGGTCTTCTTCAGGTCCTCCAGCTGCTCGCTGAGGAACTTGTGCCGTTCCTCGAGGGCCGCGAACTCCTCCAGGGCCAGCGGGTTGACCTTGCCGAGCTGCTGGTAGGCCCGCTCGGCCGCCTTGAGCCGGCGTTCCTGCTCGGCCCGGTGGAAGGACTTCGGCTGGTTGCGCGGGTGCTCGGGGTCGTCCGGCAGCACCTCGCCCTCGGCGGGGGGCGAGGGCGGCACGAGCTGGTGCGGGCCGTACTCCTCGATGAGCCCCGCCGGTTCGACACCGAGCTCCTCCAGCGCCTTGGCCTCCAGCTGCTCGATCCGCAGCCGCTTCTCGGCGCCGAGTACCTCGCCCCGGTGAACTGAATCCGTGAGTTTGTCGAGTTCGGCCTTGAGGTCGCGGCCGGCGGTGCGGGCGGCGGTCAGCTCCTGCTCGCGGCGGGCCTTCGCGGCCTCCGCGGCGGCACGTTCCCGCTCGGCGCGGCCGACCGAGACCTCGACGTGCGCGAGCAGCTGCCGCGCACCGGCGGCGACGGCCTCCGCGACCGCCGCCTCGTGGCGCAGCCGGGCCCGGCGCTGTTCCGCACGCGCGCGTGCCTCGCGTTCCGCGCGGGCGGCGCGGTCGAGGGAGTCGGCGCGGCCGGCCAGCCCCTTGACGCGCTCCTCGTGGGTACGTACCTGGAGGCGGGCCTCCATCTCGGTCTGACGGGCGTTGGCGCCGTCGGCGGCGAGGCGGTCGCGCGCCGAGGTGTCCGGCTCCTCCTCGACGGGCATCTCCTCGGCCACGGCGAGCCGCTCGGCCAGGATCTCGACCTCTTCCAGGGCCTTGTCGAGGGACTCCTGGGCGCGGGCGGCGGCCGCCGTGGAACGTTCCGCCTCGCCTGCCGCGCCGCGGGCCTGTCCGGCGAGGCGGCCGAGCTGCTGGGCGACGGCCGACTTCTCGCGATCGGCGACGCGGCGCCGCTCGCCCAGCTCCTCGACGAGGGCCGCGCACTCCTTGCGGAGTGCTTGGGCCGACTCCTGGGCTTCCGACAGCTCCTCGCAGCGGACGGCGAGCTCTTCCAGCTCGGCGGCGGCCTCGTCCACGGAGGCCTGGACCTCCAGCAGACTGGGGGCGCCGGCGGAACCGCCGTGGGCGAAGTGGGCGCCGAGGAGGTCGCCTTCGGCGGTGACGGCGGTGAGGTGGGGGTGGCGGTAGACGAGGTCCTCGGCGTCCTCGAGGGTGCCGACGACGACGATGTCCCTGAGGAGGCGTCGTACAGCGGGCATGAGGTCGGACGGGCCCCGCACCAGGTCGGCTGCGAGGTGCCCTGACGGGGGTGCCGTGGTGGGTCGGCGGTCGGGTGCGGGTGCGTGGGGGCTGGTCGCGCCGTTCCCCGCGCCCCCATGGGGCGCTGCCCAGGCCTCGGCGTCTTCGGGTGCGGGTGCGTCGTGGCTGGTCGCGCCGTTCCCCGCGCCCCCATGGGGGGCTACCCAGGCCTCGGCGTCTTCGGGTGCGGGTGCGTCGTGGCTGGTCGCGCCGTTCCCCGCGCCCCTTTGGGGCGCTACGGACTGGGGTGCCTCAGGGGCTCCCGCCAGCAGTAGGGCCGCCCTGCCGCCGTCCTGCTTGCGCAGCAGTCTGATCGCGTCGGCCGCCGATGCCGGGGTCGTCACCGCGATCGCGTCCGCCGCTGTGCCGAAGGCTGCCGCCAGGGCGACCTCGTGGCCCGGGGTCACCGTGAGCAGTTCGGCCGCCGGGCCGAGGAGGCCGGTGAGGCGGTCCCGGGCGCCGAGCAGTATTCCGGTGCCGTCCTTGCGACGCAGGCCCAGCGCCAGCGCCTCGTGGCGGGCCTGGGTCGCGGCGCGCTTGCGTTCCGCCGCCGTGACGGCCTCGCGGGCCGTGGTCAGGGCCGCCTCCGCCTCGGCGAGCCGGTGCTTGGCCTGGTCGTGCTGTCCGCCCAGTTCCTCGTCGCCGGCGTCGAGGCCGTCGACCTCCGCCTTCAGCGCCTCGTACTCCTCCTGCGCCGAGACCGCCCGTTCCTGGGCCTCGTCGCGGGCGGCGGCCAGCCGGTCGATCTCGGCCTGGGCGGACGCGGCGCGGGAGCGGGCGGCGCCCACCTGGCCGTTCAGCCGGGCCAGGCTCTCGCGGCGGTCGGCGATGGAGCGGGCCACGTCCTTCAGGCGCCGCTCCTCGAGGGCGAGCGCGCGCTCCAGCTCGGCGCGGTGGGCGACGGTGTCGTCCAGGGCGTGCTGGGCCGCCTCCAGCGAGGCCTCCAGCTCGGCCTCCTGCTCACGGATGCGGTGGGCCTCGCGCTCCATGTCCTCGGGGTCGCGGCCGCGCCGTTCCTCGGGGGGCGTGGAGGTGGCGCTCTTCACCCGGGCGTCGGCCAGCGAGATGGTGCCGCGGACGCGTTCGGCGAGCTGGGAGAGCTCGTACCAGGTCTGCTGGGCCCGCTGCAGGCGCGGGGTGAGCTGCCGTACCTCGTCCTCCAGGAGCGCCTCCCGCTGGAGGGCCTTCTTCAGCTCCTGCTCGGCGGCCTCCTTGCGTTCCTTGAGGGCGGCCTCGTCGGCGACCTCGGTCTGGAGTGCCTGGCGCAGTCGTACGAGGTCGTCGGCGAGGAGGCGCAGGCGGGCGTCGCGGAGGTCCGCCTGGATGACCGCGGCCCTGCGGGCGACCGCTGCCTGGCGGCCGAGGGGCTTGAGCTGGCGGCGCAGTTCGTCGGTCAGGTCCTGCACGCGGGCGAGGTTGGCCTGCATCGCGTCCAGCTTGCGCAGCGCCTTCTCCTTGCGCTTGCGGTGCTTGAGGACGCCGGCCGCCTCCTCGATGAAGGCGCGGCGGCCCATCGGGTCCGCGTGCAGGACGGAGTCGAGCTGGCCCTGGCCGACGATGACGTGCATCTCGCGGCCGATGCCCGAGTCGGAGAGGAGTTCCTGGATGTCCAGGAGACGGCAGGTGTCGCCGTTGATCTGGTACTCGCTGCCGCCGTTGCGGAACATGATCCGCGTGATGGTGACCTCGGCGTACTCGATGGGCAGCGCGCCGTCGGAGTTGTCGATGGTCAGGGACACCTCGGCGCGGCCCAGCGGCGGGCGGCCGGTGGTGCCGGCGAAGATGACGTCCTCCATCTTGCCGCCGCGCAGCGACTTGGCGCTGTGCTCGCCCATGACCCAGGTGAGCGCGTCGACGACATTGGACTTGCCCGAGCCGTTCGGACCGACGACGCACGTGATCCCCGGCTCGAACCGGAGCGTGGTCGCCGAGGCGAACGACTTGAACCCGCGGAGGGTCAGGGCCTTGAGGTGCACGCCGTCGGACTCTACCCGGCGCCGCTACCGCACTCCACGACCCCTCGCAACCTCGCGGTTTCGCGCATGAACATGCAGGGCACACCAGACGTTAAAGAAGGTGAAAGGATGCGCGGGGCTGGAACGGGGCTCGGAGCGGGGGCGCAAGAAAGAAGGGACGCCGGGGCGTCCCTTGCAAATCTTGACAACTCAAGCGGTTGAAAGGGCTGCCCAACCGCCGCATGTGCTGTTGTGGAGCGATGCAGCGATCAGGTGAGCGCAGGCTCCGCCTGGTTTGCGTCGATGCTCTCCATGATCCTGTCGGGAGAAGCGGCAGCCGTCAGCGCGTCGTTCTCGGCCTGGATCCGTACGAGCTCGGATTCGAGGTCCTGGACACGCTGCTGGAGCCGTCGCATCTCGGCGAGGAGTCGCGGGTCGGAGCCGCCGACGTAACCGAGAAGCGCCTTTGCCATGATGGATGGTCCTCCACACTGAGTGACCGACCGAAGCGGTGTGGGTCGTGAGGGATTCGCACCCGCGGTGCTTGACACATCCGAGTGTTGCTCGACTGTTGCGCCATGCCAAACAGCTAAGGTGCGCGGGGCTTTCAGCGTCTCACCAAAAAGTTTGACGGTCAACACGATCACGCCCGTATTGGCGGGCGAACCCGGGATCGGACGGCCCTGGACGGGCGGCGCTGCGACTCCTGCGGGGCCCTCAGGGCGTGGCGATCATCTGTAAGTGCGGAGCCTGCCACGACACGCGGTTCTTGGCAACCACCAGGCCATTTCTGCTCGGGGCACATGCCGGTGGCAGATCGCTCCGCTTCACCCGCCTCGCTTCACAGGGCGGGCTCAGCGGATGGCGAAGCCGTCGTAGCCGCCCCGGGGTGTGTCCCAGATCTCGGTGACACCCTCCACCCGCCCGGGCGTGTCTTCGCCCTGGAGCCAGTCGAGCAGCCCTTCGCAGCCCGCCCGGGGGCCCTCCGCGACCACCTGGACGCGGCCGTCGCCCAGATTGAGAGCAAAACCACTCAGGCCCCCGATCTCCAGCGCCTTGGCCCGCGTGAACCAGCGAAACCCCACGCCCTGTACCCGTCCACGGACCCAGGCGACCAGTCGCACATCCTCGCTCATGGGTGCAACCTAACCGGCCAATGTCACTCGGGGCACTTCCTCGTTCGGCGGCATGCGGTACCGTCCCCACCCAATGAATCTCATATGAAACTCACTCGATCGGGTGAGTCTGGTTGACCAGAAGGAGTCATTGGCCACACCGGCCCCTGGTCGACCCCGACCGCGAGGACGAGGGAAGAAGGCAAGGACATGGGACGCCACCGACGCCACGCCGCCGGCCGCGCCGCCACGGGCCACGCCACGGGGGTCACGGAGAACGACGGCTCGTACCCGGGCGGCCACGACCCACAGGACTCGTACGCAGGCCTTCGCTACGGCACGGGCACGGCGGCCTACCTGCGCCAGGAGGAGTACGCCGACACCAACGCGCGCAGCTCGGCCTACCTGTTCGCGACCGAGGACGACTACGCCCGCTTCATGAACACCGCCGACTTCCCGGCCGAGGAGTTCACCCCGGTCGGCGGCCCCACCTCGGGTGGCGGGCACCGGCGCCGGAAGAAGTCGGGCCGGCCCGTGGCCACCGGGCTGCTGGGGGTCTCCGCCGCCGTCGCCATCGGCACGGTCGCGGTGGCCACCGGCGTGGTGCCGGGCCTCGAGAACTACAAGCTCGGCGGCGGCAGCAGCACGACCGGCGGCGAGCGGGTGCAGGCCGACGGCGCGCCCAGCAACACGGCCGCCGAGCAGGGCGGCACCTCCGGCAGCGCCGAGAGCCGCGGCACCGGCTCCTCGACCAGCCGTGACACCCGGCGCTCCGCCTCGCCGACCCCGTCCGCGTCCGCCTCGAAGTCCGCCTCCGCGTCGGCCTCCGCCCCCGCCTCCTCGTCGCCCACCCCGACGAAGACGGCGACCGAGAAGCCGACGCCCGCCGCCACGCCGTCCAAGAAGGCGACGGCCACCCCGAGCAGGACGGCCACCAAGGCGCCGGTGAAGACCGCCGCGCCGATCACCTCCTCCGAGGAGGCCGTCGTCGAGGCCGAGGTGCTGAAGCTCGTGAACGAGGAGCGGGCCAAGGTCGGCTGCAGCGCGGTGTCGGCGAACTCCTCGCTGACCAAGCTGGCCGAGGCGTTCAGCGACGACATGGCCGCGCGGGACTTCTTCGACCACACCGACCCGGACGGCAAGACGCCGTGGGACCGGGCCGCGGCGGTCGGCATAACCAACCTCGGCGGCGAGAACATAGCCCGCGGCCAGGCCACCGCCCAGGCCGTCATGGACGCCTGGATGAACAGCGAGGGCCACCGCGCCAACATCCTGAACTGCGACTTCAAGACCCTCGGGGTCGGTGTGCACTTCGGCGAGGGCGGCCCGTGGTGGACGCAGGACTTCGGCTACTAGCCGCACCGGTCTCGAGTCACCGGGTCACCGAGTCACCGAGTCACCGGTCAGGGCACTAACCCATAGTTAGCGCACCCTGTCGGTTAGCGCTGTGCTCCCGTACGCTTGACGCATGACCATCACCCAGGACGGCGTCGCGGAGCCGCAGCCTCCGTACGACGTCTTCGCCCGGGCCTGCCCCTCCCGAACCACCCTTGAGCACGTCATGGGCCGCTGGGGCGGGCTCACCCTGAGCGCGCTGCACGAGGGGTCGTTCCGGTTCAACGAGCTGCGCCGGCGCGTGGACGGCGTCAGCGAGAAGATGCTCTCCCAGACGCTCCAGGTCCTGGAGCGCGACGGACTGGTGCACCGCGAGGCACAGCCGACCAACCCGCCGCGCGTCGACTACGAACTCACCCCGCTCGGCCGCGGGGTCGCCGAACACCTGCTCGCCGTCGTCCACTTCGTGGAGGGCCGGATGGACGAGGTGCTGGCCGCCCGCGAGCGTTACGACGAGACGCGCGGCGCCCGCTGACACTGCGGGCAGAAGTAGCTGGACCGGTTCATCCAGGGCCGCCTGCGCATCGGCGTACCGCACCGCCGGCAGGGCAGTCCCTCCCTCCCGTAGGCGTCCAGCGAGCGGTCGAAGTAGCCGGACTCGCCGTTGACGTTGACGTACAGGCTGTCGAAGCTGGTGCCGCCGACGGCCAGGGCCGCGTTCATCACGTCCCGTACATGGCCGAGGAGTTCGGCGGTGCGCGGGCGGGTGAAGCCGGCGGTCGGCCGCTCGTAGTGGATGCGGGCGCGCCAAAGGGCCTCGTCCGCATAGATGTTGCCGACTCCGCTGATCAACGACTGGTCGAGCAGCGCCCTCTTGATGGTGGACCGCTTCCGGCGCAGCGCCTGGTGGAAGGCCTCGTCGTCGAACAGCGGGTCGAGGGGGTCGCGGGCGATGTGCGCGATGACGTCCGGCAGTCCGTCGAGCGTGTTGTCGTGCAACGACAGTCCGCCGAACGTGCGTTGGTCGACGAAGCGGAGCTCCGTGCCCAGGCCGTCGGCGAACCGGACGCGGATGCGCAGGTGCTTCTCCACCGGCGCCTCGTGCGGCTGGACCAGTAGTTGGCCGCTCATGCCGAGGTGCGCGAGGATCGACTGGTTGGTGTCCTCCAGCGGCAGCCACAGGTACTTGCCGCGCCGGCTCGGGGTACCGATGCGGTGGCCTTTGAGCTGGTGCGTGAAGTCGTCGGCGCCGGCGAGGTGCCGTCGTACGGCACGCGGGTGCAGGACCTCGGCCTCGGCCACGACGCGATGGGCGACCCACCGCTCCAGGCCGCGCCGGACGACCTCCACCTCGGGCAATTCAGGCATCGGGACTCCCGGGAAGGACCGTGGACGATCCGAGCGCCCGCCTCCCTGGAAAGGTGGCGGGCGCTCGGGCTGCGCTGTTCGTCAGGCGGAGGCGGCGGACGACGGCGGGCCGTCGTCCTCCTCGGCTTCGGCCCGGGCGGCCTGCTCGGCCGCCTTGGCCTTGGCGCGTTCGTCCGCCGCGGCGCGGATGGCGCGCCAGGCGGACTCGGCGGCCTGCTGCTCCGCCTCCTTCTTGCTGCGGCCGGTGCCGGTGCCGTACGAGACGCCTCCGACGCGGGCGGCAGCAGTGAAGGTCTTCTCGTGGTCGGGGCCGGTCTCCGTGACCAGGTACTCGGGCACGCCGAGGCCCTCCGTCGCGGTGAGCTCCTGGAGACTGGTCTTCCAGTCCAGGCCGGCTCCGAGGTTCGAGGACTTCTCGATCAGCGGGTCGAAGAGCCGGTGCACCAGCTCGGACGCCGAGTCGAGGCCCTGGTCGAGATAGACCGCGCCGATCACCGCTTCAAGGGTGTCGGCGAGGATGGACGCCTTGTCCCGGCCGCCCGTGCCCTCTTCACCCCGGCCGAGCCGGATGAAGGAACCCAGGTCGAGACCGCGGCCCACCTCCGCGAGCGCACGCGAGTTCACCACCGCGGCCCGGAGCTTGGCCAGCTGGCCCTCGGGCAGGTCGGGGTGGGTGTTGTACAGCGTGTCCGTGACGACGAGGCCGAGGACGGAGTCACCGAGGAACTCCAGCCGCTCGTTCGTCGGCAGGCCGCCGTTCTCGTACGCGTAGGAACGGTGGGTCAGCGCACGCACCAGAAGGGCGGACTCGAGCTTGTAGCCGAGCCGCCCTTCCAGAAGCGTGTGGGACGAGGCCGTGCTGTCCGCCTTCTTCTTGGCGGATGGGTCCGCGTTGGGCTCTTCGCCCTTCTTGGGACTGGACACAGTGCCTCTCACCTGGCCGCTCAGACTTCGAGGACCTGGCGCTTGTTGTAGGTGCCGCAAGACGGGCACGCGATGTGCTGCTGCTTGGGCTCGTGGCAGCGCTCGCACGCAACCAGGGTGGGGACCGCAGCCTTCCACTGCGACCGGCGGTGGCGCGTGTTGCTGCGCGACATCTTCCGCTTCGGAACAGCCACGGCTACTTCTCCTGCTTCTCGTCGACGCCCGCTTCCGCGTCAGCGCCGCTCATCTCGTCCTTCTCGCCGTCCTTCATGGATCCGGCGAGTCCCTGCAAAGCCGCCCAACGGATGTCGACGGCGTCATGGTGGTGGTCCGGGTCGTCCGTGAGCCGGGCTCCGCACTCGGAGCACAGGCCCAGGCAGTCGTCCTGGCACACCGGCTGCATCGGCAGTGCGAGCACCACCGCATCGCGCAGCACGGGTTCGAGGTCGAACAGGCCGTCCTCGATGAAGAACCTGTCCTCGTCGTCCTCGGCGTCGTCGCCCGGTTCCGCGATCACGCGGCCCCGGTCGTCGGCGTCAGGGTACGAGAACAGTTCCTGGAAGTCCGCTTCGAGCTCCTGCTCGACCGGCTCCAGACACCTTACGCACTCCCCCTCGGCCTGTGCACGGGCGGTGCCTGTGACGAGCACACCTTCCATGACCGACTCGAGCCGGAGTTCGAGCTCCACCGGGGCGCCCTGCGGCACTCCGATGACCCCCTTGATCCCGAAGTCCTCGGGAGCGTCGATCGTGCGGGTCAGGCGCTGCAGGGCACCAGGACGCCGTCCCAGCTCGTGCGTGTCGAACACGAACGGGTTGCGGTGGTCGAGGCGCGCGTGAGGAGCCATTCCTGCTTTCGATCTTCGAGTTCAGAGGGACGCCGTCCGGAGGTCTCTCCGGGCAGCGTTGATCGCGGACGTAGACGCGACCGAAGAGCCAGGATACTGGACCTTTCGCTGTCGGCCCAATCCGCCGGTCTTCGGCCCCCCTGCCGGCCGTCGCCCGCCCGGTTTCTACAGGCCCCGGCCCTGTTCGTAGGCCCGCAGCTGCTCCGGCGTGATCATGCTGGTGTCGAAGAGGCTGGTCTCGTCGAGGGCGTACGACTGGTGCTGCTGGTGCTGGGCCGCCGGCTGCTGCTGCTGGGGGTCGTAGACGGGCTGCTGGCCGGTGTCGTAGCCCTGGTAGGCGGCGGCGTAGGGATCGGCCTGCTGGTAGCCGTAGGGGTCCTGCTGGTAGCCGTAGGCGTCCTGCTGGGCGTAGACGGGCTGCTGCTGGGGGTAGCCGTACGGATCCTGCGCCACGGGCTGCTGCATGGGCTGCTGGTCATACTGCGGCTGGGCGGCGGCGGGCTGCTCGGCCTGGGCCGCCTGGGCCGCCCGGTCGTCCTGGTCGGCGAGGGCCGCGAGGTCGGCCAGGTAGTCGGCGTCGCTGGAGTGCTGGAACGTCGTGTCGTCGTCGGCGAGGGCGCCGAGCGCGTCGGTGGCGATCCGGCCGTGCAGCTTGGCCCGGCCCTTGCCGACCGCCTCCAGGGTCTTGGCGAGGACCGCCTCGAAGGCGCCCAGCTTGACGTCCACGTAGGCGTCGGCGTCCCGGCGCAGGGTCTCGGGGTCGTGGCTGCGCTCGGGGGCGTCCTCGTCCTCGTACCCCTGCTCGTCCAGGCCGGGGCCGGTGCCGAGCAGCTTCTCCCGGCCGCGGCCGACCGAGCCGAGGGTCTTGGTGAGGACGACCTCGAAGTTGGCGAGCTTGGAGTCGACGTAGTCGTCCGCGTCGGCGCGGACCTCCTCGGCCTCCTTGCGGGCCTCGGCGAGGATCCGGTCGGCCTCGGCCTGGGAGCGGCGGGCCACCTCGGTGTCGGAGATCAGCGAGCCGCGTTCGGCGTGCGCGGTCTCGATGATCCGCTCGGCCTCCATGCGGGCCTGCTCGACCATCTGGTCCCGGCCGCCGATCAGCTCCTCGGCCTGCGCGAGCGAGCCGGGCAGCGCCTGGCGCAACTCTTCGAGCATCGCGAGCAGCTCGGCACGGTTGACCACGCACGACGCCGACATGGGCATGGACCGGGCGCCGGAGACCGTGCTCACGATCTCGTCGAGCTTCTTCTGCACGTCCACCTGTGCTCGCCACTCTCTACAGCTGGGTTGGAGACGGACGGGACGACTGTAGCCCCATCAGTCCTTGCCGAGACGCTTGTTGAGGGCCTCCAGAACGGCCGGCGGAACCAGGTGGGCGATGTCGCCGCCCCACTGGGCCACCTCCTTGACCAGCGAGGAGGAGAGGAAACTGTAGGTCGGGTTGGTCGGCACGAACAGCGTCTCGACACCCGACAGACCGTTGTTCATCTGGGCCATCTGCAGCTCGTAGTCGAAGTCGCTGACCGCCCGGAGGCCCTTGACGATGGCCGGGATGTCGCGCTGCTTGCAGAAGTCGACGAGGAGGCCGTGGAACGCCTCGACCCGGACGTTGCCGTAGTCGGCGGTGACCGTGCGGATCAGGTCGATCCGCTCGTCGATCTCGAACAGGCCCTTCTTGGACTTGTTGATCATCACCGCGACGTAGACCTCGTCGTAGAGACGGGACGCGCGGGCAATGATGTCGAGGTGTCCGTTGGTGATCGGGTCGAACGACCCGGGACAGACGGCGCGGCGCACTTGTGATCCCTCGCTCTCCGGTCCGGTCATCGTGCGTCTTCGCACGTAGAGGCGGCGCGACCGTACCAAAACGTTCCCTCGCCGTAGCGACGGGACCGGAGGCCTTCGAAGCCGGCCGGCCAGTTGAAAACGCCACCTCTGGTGCTGCGCTCCACGGTGACGAGCGCGTCCGGCGCGAGCCAGCCCTCAGAGTGGAGTGTGAGGAGAATCTCCCCAAGATCGTCGTCCGTGACGGCGTACGGAGGATCCAGGAAGACGATGTCGTACGGCTGTGCCGGTGCCGGGGACTGGATGATCTGCTCGGCTCTGCCCGCTCTTACCTCGGCGCCGGGGAGGCCCAGATTCTTCACGTTTTCACGTACGACGCGGGCGGCTCTGGGGTCCGCCTCCACGAGGAGGGTGTGGCCGGCGCCCCGGGAGAGGGCCTCCAGGCCTACGGCTCCTGAGCCGGCATAGAGGTCGAGGACTCGTTCGCCGTCCAGGGGGCCGCCGAGGAGGGACTGCCAGGTGGAGAAGAGGCCTTCGCGTGCGCGGTCGGAGGTGGGGCGGGTTCCGGTGCCGGGCGGCACGGAGAGGCGCCGTCCGCCTGCCTGGCCGGCGATCACGCGGGTCATGGGGGGGTCCTTCTTCGAGGGCTGCTTACGGGTTCAGTCTGGCAGGGCTACTGGGGTGGGTGCCTGGTCTGGGACGGGGGGTGCGGGTCCGACGTGGTTGCTCGCCCAGTTCCTCGCGCCCCTGAGTCAGTCGCCTCTAGGCCGTTTCGTTTGGATCAGTCGGTCGTTGGTCTGGGTGTGCCGTTAACTGATGCGCAGTGGTCGCGGATCGAGCCGTTGCTCCCTGACCGG
>NZ_JBIAUL010000016.1:0-322648 GCF_042892755.1 Streptomyces sp. NPDC001714 | reverse complement strand
GGGGGGGGGGGGGGGGGGGGGGGGGGGGGGGGGGGGGGGGGGGGGGGGGGCGGGGGGGGGGGGGGGGGGGGCCCCCCCCCCCCCCCCCCCCCCCTCCGGCACGGTCCGTCAGGCCAGTCGGCGATAGGCCGCCAGGTTCTCGAAGTACGAGGTGTCACGCCAGTCCGGCCGGGTGTCGTCGAGGTCGCACTCGGCGCCCTTGAGCCGTTCGACGATCTTCGAGACGGCGGTCTCGGAGCCGTCGAAGCGGATCACGTTGCGGCCCCCGAGATCCGCGGCGGGCCGCACCTGGCCGACCTCCACGATGATCGTCCGCTCCGGGTAGGCCATCAGCGCCATGCCGAGCTCGATCAGCACGTTCTGGCGGGGCTGGCCGGTCAGCTGGGTCTCGTAGGAGGGCTCGTTGTCGCCCAGCAGGTGCGGGTGGAGCTTGGCGACGTCGTCCGGGGTGAGCAGCACGAGCGCCGCCTGCGCCTGCGACAGCGCCTTCTCGATGACCTCGCCGAGGAACGGCGCGGTCCCCCCGGTGCTCCGCACCAGCCGCTCCCACTCCAGCGGGCGCAGGTCGAGCCGGCGCAGCAGCCCGAACATCGCCGTACGCACCTCCTCGTCGCGGCCGTGCACGACGAAGACGCTGCGGCTGCGGCCGTAGGTGGCGCGGGCCTGGGCGGCGCGCGCCGCCTCCTCCTCGGCGGACTGCCGGTCCTCCTGCGGGGTGTTGTAGACGTTGTAGCCGAACCCGCTCTGCCGGCCGCCGAAGAAGTTCTGGCTGTTGTCGCCGCCGGTGTTTCCCTGGCTCATGGTCACGTCCCCGCTTTTCCTGATGAACCGCCGCTGGACGGCTGGTAGTTGTAGCCGAAGTTGCTCTGCTGGCCGCCGAAGAAGTTCTGGCTGTTGTCGCCCAGCAGGATGTTGGTCTGCGCGCGGTTGTGCTCCTCGAGGTCCACGTCGTGCTCGTGGAGGAACGCGCCGATGTTCTCGAGCAGCCGGCGCTCGACGATCTGCATGTACTTCACCGCGTCGGACTGCTGGAAGAAGTGGTGGTACGTCTCGCTGGTGGCCAGTTCCCGGACGCTGGCCAGCGCACCGCAGTTGCGCCAGCGGTTGACGTAACGGCCGATCCGGAACTCGCTGGTGTCCGTCGTGCGGTCCGAGAGCAGCAGCGCGACCGCGGCCCGCCTGGCCCTGCTGACCCGCCAGGGCTCTGTCCACCGGGCCGCCCACGTCGGCAGGAACCGCTCCGGGACCAGCAGCAGCGGCCACATCCACAGCGACATCCACCAGCGCACCGCGGCCGTGAACATGTCCCACGCCACCCGCACCGCCAGCCGCGCGTCGACGGCGGCGGGCAGCTGGTCCACGAGGTGGAAGTCCGCCACGAGCGGGGCGAGCACATAGGTGTAGAACTCGGTGTGCAGCGTGTTGCCCTTGATGTCGAACCCGACGAAGATCGAGGTCACCAGCTCCTCGTTCCACGACCCGACGCGCACGCACAGGTACTCGCGGGCCGCGTCGTAGTCCTCCCGCCAGTGGATGTCGGGCAGGTCGTCCGCGCCGGGCAGGTCGGACCAGCCGGCGCCGGTGGTGCGGTCGTTGGTGCGGATCGCGGTGGTGAAACGGCGCTGCTCGACGGTCAGCCCCTCGATCCGCTCGTCGGGGCGGGGCTCGTCGCGCAGATCGGCGGCCAGCCGGGCGGCGACCTGGCTGGTGATGTCGTGCACGGTGAACGGGACGACCTGCCTGCGCTCGACGGTGTCGAGGTCGGGCGGGGTGCCGTCCGCGCTCTTGCGCGCCATGATCCGGGTCTTCGGGGCGCCGAGCAGCAACTGCGCGTTGGACCAGTCGCGCAGCGGCAGACCCGCGCCGACGAAGGGCCGGTAGCCGCCGTAGAAGACCAGTCCGCTGCGGCCGGCCTGCTCGTGGTCGATCTTGCGGGCGAGGGCGTCGGTCAGCCTGGCGTGCGCCGGGCAGGCGCCGTCGAAGCCGCCGTCGGGGCCGCTCTCCCGCAACCGGGTCATCAGGACGTGCAGGGTGACGATCCGGCGCAGATAGGCCGCCGCCCACGGCACCCAGCACAGCAGGACCACGCCGAGGAACGGGTTGAGCACCCCGTTGGTGAGCAGCAGGAAGACCGCGAAGTCCACGCCGGCCGCGACGGCCCACTGGATGCGGCGCAGCCGGCGCGCGGCGAGGGCGTGGGCGAGGACCGACACGGCGTCGTAGCCGTAGGAGGGCGCGACGACCCGCCACCGCCTGCGGAGCAGTTCCCGGATGACGGTGCGCCGGTAGCCGGGATGGAGGTAGGCGCCGGCGGACAGCAGCCGGGTGGCTCTGGTGCGTGCGTAGGCGCGGGGCTCCGGCGGCTCCTGCGGTGCCGGGCTCGGAGGACTGGGGTCGAGTACTTCTGTTGCCATGGTGGTTCAGCGCTCCGCTCGTGCGGGCGCACCCCTGCGGGCACGCCCCGGTGGGTGTCAGCCGGTCTGGGTGGCCGTGCCGCTGGTGATCACGCCGTCCTGGACGGTGTACGTGGCGTCGTACGACTTCGTCGTGCCGTCCGTCTGCAGGGCCTCGAGGGCCACCTGCACCTCGTCGCCCGCCACGGACTCGACGGTGACGGTGTCCTGCTCGGTGGTGGCGTAGCCCGAGACGAAGCTGTCGTAGCTGGAGTCGAGGTTCTTGCCGCCGAGGGCCCAGGCGGTGCGGTAGTCGCGGGAGCTGATCGCCGCGAAGTAGGCGGTGACGACGTCGCCGGGTCCGCCGGTCGCGGTCGCGCTCGCAGTGGCGGTGGCGGTGTCCGTCGGGTCGCCGTAGTAGCCGTCGGACGCGGTCGCCCCCGGGGTGCCGGTGTCGTCGTACGGCCATGCGGACGCCGTCGTCGGGTCGGTGTAGACCGGCTGGTCGTCCGCACCGGCCGTGCCGGTGCTGTCCGAGCCGGAGGCGCCCGAGCCGAAGAACCCGGAGTCGGCGCCGGAGCCGGACACCCCGGACGACGACCCGGACGACCCCCCGGCCAGGCCGCCGATCAGGGCCAGGAGCACGGCGAGCAGCAGGGGCGTGGCGATGACCACGAGCCCCCAGGTGCGGGCGGGGCCGCCCGGCGGTATGAGGCCCGGGGCGGGGTAGGACGGCGGCGCGCGATGGGTGGACAGCGGGTCGGGACGCCCGGCGGGCGGCGTCGGCTCTGCATCGGTCATGGGGTTCTCCAGCGGTGACGGCAGTGCACCGCGCCCCGCCCCGGCCGCCCTCACGGCGGTGAACAGCGGGGCGCGACAAGGCGGTTGACACCTACGAGGTGACCAGCGCCACCGCTTCCGTGGCCAGAACCGATCTGCTTCCGATCCGCTTCCGGCCCGCTGCGGAGCCCTTCGGGCGCCGGGTCCGCCGCCCGCGCCCCACGCACAAGAGAACTCCCCGTCCGCCGCCGTACCCACTCCGGATCCGGCCACCGGCCACCCCATCGCGCCGGACGCCGCCTGCGCGTCCGGTGGTCGCCTTAACTGCGTTGCCGGAGCAGGGGAGTTGGTGTCTAGTGACCTGGCACAACACCATCCGAAAGGGAGAAGAGAGTGATCAGACTCAGACGCCTGCCGGCGTCGATGACGGCAGCGGGGGTCGCGTGCGTGCTGAGCGCGGTCCCCGGGTTCGCCGCGACGCGGCACCACGTGGCGACGCCGGACACCGCGTCGACGATGGCCGTCTCGGCACTGTCGTTCAGTACCAGGTCGGTCGATGCCACCTCGGGCTCGGCCACCATCGAACTGGACTGGACGATGACCTCGTCCAACCCGGCCGCCTCCGGCTTCGGCGGTGACGTCCACATCCGCCGGATGAACCCGAAGACCGGCGCCTACATCGGCACCGAACTCGCCGTGAATTTCGACTCCCAGGGTTCACCGTCCGACGGCGTCACCGTCAAGGACGGCGCCACCCCCGCCTCCGCCACGTACGCATGGACCATCGCCGTCCCGCAGTACGGGGCCACGACGAAGACGACCTGGGCGGTCTCCGAGATCAAGGGTGGAGACGGCGCAGGAGACTCGCTCGACTGGACCGCGCCCCGACTGTCCGCGTTCCCGCGCAGCTTCACGGCCAGAACGACGGCGGACCAGGGCTACCCGAGCCTCGACCAGGTCGCCCTGGCGCAGGGCACGCAGGCCACCGTCTACGAAGCCCCCGGCCAAGGGGCCACGCTGCGGTACCAGCTCGACAGCCAGGAGAGCAGGTCCGGCGTGTACGGCGGAACGGTCGTGGTCACCGGTCCGGGCGGCCGTACCGCCCGTGGATCCTTCGCCATCGGCTGGGACTGGAGCGAGGGCTACCAGGGCTGCGGCTACATCGACTGGATGCAGCGGCAGGTCCTCGACTGCGCCGTGTCCCTGTCGCTGCCGGCCGGCCTGCCGGAGGGCGACTGGAAGGTCGCCGAGGTGGACCTGACCAGCAACGCCGGAGTCACCCACGCCTACACCGGGCTGTCCGAAGCCGCGGTGCACGTGACCTCCGACAGCGTGCTGTCGGCGAGCGGCTTCGCGTTCACCCCGAACCAGATCGACAGCTGGCACTCGCCCGTCCCGACCGCACAGCTGTCCCTGCGGCCGTCCGGCGCCGTGGGCGGGATCAGCTCCGTCCAGCTGACGAACTGGGGAGACAACGCCAACGAGTGCACCCAGCTGTCCACCACCCCGACCGTGCAGGCCGACGGCACGGTCACCGTGCCGGTGCGCGGGCTGCCGCGCCGGTTCAGCTGCCGGCTCACGGGTGTGATCATCACCGACGGAAACGGCGACCAGGCCGTGTACGGCTCGTCGTTGGGCGCCCCTGACATCGATGCCACGCTGACCAACCTCCCTGACACCGTGCTGCCCACGGTGGACGCGGTCACGATCTCCCCGGACTCGGTCGCGGCCGACGACACCCAGACATGGATCAAGCTGACGATCGACGTGTCCGCCTCCACCGCCGGGGTGAACGGCCTCGACCTGTACCTGGTCGACGCCTCCGGGCACACCTATCCGATCCAGTCCGGTGGCGTGTCCACCACCTTCTCGGGCCCGATCGACGAGTACTTCACGCTGCCGCAGGGCACCGCACCCGGCGCGTACACCATCGGTTTCCGGCTCCAGGACCAGGGCTACCAGACGGTGAGCTACGGCCTGCCCGGCAGCGGCAGCCGGCCGATGCCCGGCGGACCGGTCACCCTCACGGCCACCGCCCCACCGACGACCGGCTGACCAACTGAGCCGCGGGGCCCGGCACGCTGACGCCGGCGACCGGGTGGGCGGCGGCTGCCGACGACGCCACGAGCGGCTCGGGTGCGGTGGGGGGTGTGGCGACGGCGGGCAGGTGGGCGCGAGCTCCGCGACTGCGTCCGTGCGCTCGCCGTGGCCGTCGGATGTGTGACCGTGCCGCCCGGTGCTCCGGCACCCGGCGGCACCCCTGGGCGGGCACAACCGCGTCCGTCGGCGTCAGCTCTCGGCCGGCTGCGTCGGCCGCGGCGCCGAACCGTCCGGGCCCGTACGGCGGTTGGCGTCGGGGAACGTCAGGTCCGTCGCCTCCAGGGGCGCCTGGGCAGACGGCGCGGGGCGGGGCAGGGCGGTGGGCGGGTCGGCGCCCAGGCGTTCGCAGGTCAGCGCCGAGACGAGGATCGCGTCGTCCACGGCGATCCGCAGCACGCCCGGCTCGGCCGCGGCCAGCGTGCAGGGGCTGTGCAGTCCGTGGCGGGTCAGCGCGCCCAGCAGCCCCGCAGTGAACGCGTCGCCCGCGCCGACGGTGTCCACCACCGCGACCTTCCGCCCGGGACGGCTCAGGCTCCCCGCACCTGCGTGGAAGACATGGGCGCCGTCGGGACCGTCGGTGAGGACGACGAGGAGTGCGCCGAGCTCCAGCCAGCGGGCGGCGATCTTCTCGATCGGCGTGTCCGGGTAGAGCCACTCGACGTCCTCGCGGCTGGCCTTGACGAGGTGGGCGGTGCCGACGCCCCGTTCGACGGCCTGCCTGCCGCGCTCCGGGTCGCCGAGGAGGGCGGGGCGGACGTTGGGGTCGTAGCTGATCAGCGTCGTACCCTCGGCGCGCAGGCGTCGGGCCACGGAGTGGATGTGCCGGTCGGCCGGCGGCGTCCAGGAGGCGACCGAACCGAAGTGCAGTACGGCCGTGTCCCGGGGGGCGAGGGCGGTCTCCGTCTCGCTCCACTGCCAGTCCGCGGTGCCGTCCAGGTAGAAGTCGTAACTCGCGCGCCCTTCCGCGTCCATGGAGACCACGGCGAGCGTGGTCGGTTCGGTGGCCGCCGGTGCGCGGGTCAGGTCGACGCCCTCGGCGGCGGCATGCGCGCGCAGCAGTCGGCCGAAGGTGTTGTCGGCCAGCCGTGCCATGAGCGCGGTGCGGTGGCCGAGCCGGGCGAGGCCGATGGCGACGTTGAACGGGCTGCCGCCGGGCTGGGCGCGGTAGTCGCCGGGGGCGTCGAGCTGGACCAGATCGATGAGGGCTTCACCGATCACGGTCACGGCCGGGGGCTGTGCCGCGGCTGGTACGGCTTCAGTCATGGCGGGGTCCTTCGGCCGGGATCTCGCCGGAGCCCCGCTCGATCAGCCGGGTCGGCACGGTGACGGTGCGGGTGGGCGATTCGTCGCCGTCCAGGCGGCGGAAGAGAATCTCGGCGGCGGTTCTGCCCACCTCCTCGACGTTCTGGGCGATGACGGAGATGCCCGGGTCGAGGATGTCGGCCAACGGGAAGTCGTCGAAGCCCACGTGGGCGACGGTGTGCTGCAGCCCGAGGGCGCGCAGGGCGCGCAGGGCGCCTATGGTGACCAGGTTCTGGCTGGTGAAAAGCGCCGTGGGCGGATCCGCCAGCTCCAGCAGCTCCTCGGTGGCGGCCACGGCGGCCTCTTCGCTGGCCGGCACCTGCCGCACGATCTCGTCGTCGTACGTGAGGTGCGCGACCTCCAGCGCGTGCCGGTAGCCCTCGAAGCGCTGGGCGGCGGTCGGGATGGAGGCGCGGTCGCCGAGGTAGGCGATCCGGCGATGACCGGCCTTGAGCAGGTGGTTGACGGCGGTGATGGCGCCCTGCCGGTTGTCGGAGACGACTGCGTCCGCGTCCAGGAGACCGGCCTCGCGGTCGACGAAGACCATGCGGGTGCCGGAGCGCTGTTCGCTGATCAGGTAGCTCTGGTCGCGTCCCGCCGGGACGATGACGAGCCCGTCCACCCGGCGGTCCACGAGTGCCTGGGCCAGTTCCCGTTCCCGCGCCGGGTCCTCGTCCACGCTGCCGACCAGCACCAGGACTCCGCGGTCCCGGGCCACGTTCTCGACGGTCCGGGTCAGCGCGGCCGAGAAGGGGTTCGCGGCGTCCTCGACGAGCATGCCGATGGTGGCGGTACGACCGTCGCCGCGGCGCAGACTGCTCGCGGTGAGGTTGGGACGGTAGCCCAGTTGGTCGGCGGCCTCGCGGACCCTGGCGACGATCGCGGGATCGACGGTCGGGACGCCGTTGAACACGCGCGAGACCGTCTTGATGGCGACTCCGGCCAGCGCCGCGACCTCACGCATGGTGGGGCGGCTACGGGTGGACCGGGGCGGTGCCTCGCCCTGAGTCATCGTTGTCTCCAACCGGATTCACGTTACCTACTCGTTGCCGACGCATGTTTATCAGCGTCTTGACGCGCTCGTCCATACAGGCCCAGTATCTCGCCCAGTCAACGTTGTCTCAGCGTCGGCCAAGGGACGGATCCGAAAGGGATCGAGCCATGAACTTCTCCACCAGTCACCTGTCGAGCCGCGCCGGCCGGCGTACCCGGGCGGCGGCGATCGGCGTCACGGTCTGCCTCGGCGCGACGCTCGCGGCCTGCGGTTCTTCCAACGGGAGCTCTTCCTCGTCCGCCTCGGGCAGCGGCGACAAAGTGGGTGTCTCGCTGATCCTCAAGACGCTCACCAATCCGTACTTCGTGAGCATGGAGAAGGACGCCAAGGCCCAGGCCGCCAAGGACAACGTGGGTCTCACGGTGGCGGCGGGCACCAGCGACGGCGACACCCAGACCCAGATCACCGCCATCGACAACGCGATAGCCCGTGGCGACAAGGGCATCCTCATCACCACCAACGGCGACGCCGTGAACGCCGCCCTCGGCCGGGCCAAGCAGGCCGGTCTGTTCGTGATCGCACTGGACACCGCGCCGAACCCGGCCAGCACCGCGGACATCACCTACGCCACCGACAACGAGCAGGCCGGCAAGCTCATCGGCCAGTACGCGGCGGCGGCCCTCGATGGCAAGCCGGCCGTCATCGCCATGCTCGACCTGTTCAACAACCAGGTCGTCTCCGTGGACATCAACCGCGACCACGGCTTCCTGGAGGGCATGGGCATCGACCCGGGCAGCAAGACCGAGAACGGCAAGGAAGCCAAGTCCGGCAGGTACACCGGCGGCAAGGGCGGCACGTACAAGGTCGTCTGTCACCAGCCGACCCAGGGCGCCATCGACGGGGGGCGCACCGCGATGGAGAACTGCCTGTCGGCCAACCCGGACATCAACGTCGTATACGCGATCAACGAGCCCGCCGGCGAGGGCGCGTACAACGCGCTGAAGGCGGCCGGCAAGGAGAAGCAGGCCGCGATCTACGCGATCGACGGCAGCTGCTCCGGCCTGAAGAACGTCACCAGCGGTGAGTTCGCCGCCGACGCGGTGCAGTACCCGGGCAAGATGGCGGCTCTCGGCGTCAGCTCGATCGCCAAGCTGGCCCGCGGCGGCAGCAAGCCCAGCGTGACCAACGGCAAGTCCTTCTACGACACCGGTACCGCCCTCGTCGCCGCCAAGTCCCTGGACGGCCTGACCGTGCAGTCCCCCTCCCAGGCCACCTCCGCCTGCTGGGGCAGCTGACACCCCGCCGGGTGCGGCGCCGCGGACCGTCGTGACGGCACCGGCGTCGCACCCGTACCCCACGAGCCCATGAGCCCGTACCAGGGAAAACACCGGAAGGACCCCCTGTGACCACCCACGTGGACAAAGCCACACCGGCACCGGCGGAGGAGTTCCTCAACAGGCCCGCCACCCTCAGCCAGCGCATCCACTCGGTGCTGCACCGCCAGCCGGCCCTCAGTCCGGCCATCGTCCTGGTGCTCGCCGCCGTGGTGTTCTCCCTGGTGAACGAGCGCTTCTACGCGTTGCAGAACCTCTCGCTGGTCGCCCAGCAGGTGGCCGTCATCGGGTCGCTCGCCGTCGGCCAGACGGTCATCATCCTCACCGCCGGCATCGACCTGTCGATCGGCGCGGTGATGGTGCTCTCCTCGCTGCTCATGTCGAAGCTCGTCGCGGACAACCACTGGCCCGGCGTGTTCGCCCTGCTGGCCGGAGCGGTCGTCGCGATAGCCGCCCAGGCCGTCAACGGCTTGCTGGTGACCAAGATCAAGCTGCCGCCGTTCATCGTCACCCTCGGCACCCTCAGCGTCTTCACCGCCATCACCCTCATCTACGCCAAGGGCCAGACCGTCGCCCTGCAGCCGGGCAACATCCTGCTGTGGAGCGGCCAGACCGTCTCCCTCGGGCAGCTGAACCTCACGTACGGCGTCCTCCTCATGATCGCCCTGTACGCGGTGATCGGCTACGCCCTGCGCTACACGGCCTGGGGCCGCCACCTCTACGCGGTCGGCGACGACGTCGAGGCCGCCCGGCTGGCCGGCATCTCCGTCAACCGGGTGCTGCTCAGCGCCTACATGGTGGGCGGTTTCGCCATCGCCGTGGGCGCCTGGATCCTGGTCGGCCGGGTCGGTGGCGGGGACCCCAACAGCGGTCTCAACGCCAACCTGCAGTCCATCACCGCCGTGGTGATCGGCGGCACCAGCCTCTTCGGCGGCCGCGGGGTGGTCTTCGGCTCGCTGATCGGCGCGCTCATCGTCCAGGTCTTCGTCAACGGTCTCGCGCTGGCCGGCATCGACCCCAACTACCAAGTCCTCGCAGTCGGCATCCTGGTGATCGCGGCTGTCTCCGTCGACCAGTGGATCCGGAGTGTGAAGTCGTGACGACCGCCACCACCCCCGTTCTCGAAGCCAAGGGCCTGGTCAAGCTCTTCGGCCGGGTCGTCGGCCTGAACAGCGTCGACCTCACCCTCCACCCCGGCGAGGTCCTCGCCGTCATCGGCGACAACGGCGCCGGCAAGTCCACCCTGATCAAGTGCCTCTCCGGCGCCCTCGTCCCGGACCAGGGCAGCATCCTGGTCGACGGCAAGGAGGTGCATTTCAAGCGTCCCCAGGACGCCCGCGACGCCGGCATCGAGACCGTGTACCAGACCCTCGCCGTCGCCCCCGCCCTGGACATCGCCAGCAACCTCTTCCTCGCCCGCGAGATCCGCCGCAAGGGGGTTCTCGGCTCGGTGTTCCGCATGCTCGACACCGGCGAGATGAAGAAGCAGGCCGCCGATCACATCAAACGGCTCGGCATCGGCACCCTGCAGAACATCAACCAGGCCGTGGAGACCCTCTCCGGCGGCCAGCGCCAGTCCGTGGCCGTCGCCCGCACCGCGGCCTTCGGCGGCCGGGTGGTGATCCTCGACGAGCCCACCGCCGCGCTCGGCGTCCGTGAGACCGGCCAGGTCCTCAAACTCGTCCGCGACCTGCGCGACCAGGGCCTCGGCGTCATCCTCATCAGCCACAACATGCCCAACGTCTTCGAGGTCGCCGACCGCATCCACATCCAGCGCCTCGGCGCCTGCGCCGGTGTCATCACCCCCGAGTCGCACTCCATGGAGGACGCGGTGGCCATCATGACGGGCGCGAAGAAGCTCGCACCCGAAGCGAGTTGAAGGGAACGGCACGGGAGTGACCGCCGAGTACCGGATCACCGAGAGCCGCCTCGGCGGCGAACCCACCCTCGTCGTCTCCGCACCGGACGACTCGGCATGCGCCGTGCTCGCCCTGCGCGGTGCGACGCTGCTGAGCTGGCAGGTCGGCAGCAAAGCGACCGGCCGCCGCGCGGAACTGACCGACGGCTACCGGGACGAGAAGGAACTCCTCTCCCAGGACGGCGTACGCGCCGGCCTGCTGGCCCCCTTCCCCAACCGCGTAGCCGACGCCCGCTACCACTACGACGGCCACGACCACGACCTGCTCCCGGGCGCCGACGGCGACCGGCTGATCTACCACGGCTTCGCCCGCGAGACCCCCTTCGAACTCGCCCACGCCACCACGGCACCCGACTCCGCCCGCCTGCTCCTGCACACCACGAGCATCCGGCCGGGCACCTACCCCGGCTACCCCTTCGCCCTCGACCTCACCGTCGAATACACCCTCACCGCCGACGAGTTGAGCGTCGGCATCCGCGCGACGAACGTGGGCGACACCACCGCCCCCTACGCGGCGGGCTGGCACCCCTACTTCGCCCTGTCCCGTCCCATCGACGACCTGACCCTGCACATCCCCGCGCACACCCTGATCCGCACCGACGCATCCCTCATCCCCCTGCCCGGCGAGGACGCCCGGCTCCCCCTGGACGACCGCCCCACCATGGACTTCCGCACGCCGAGACGACTGGGCGACGCGGTCGTCGACGCCTGCTACGCGGACCTCACCCCCGGCCCCAACGGTCGGATCGAGACGGTACTGACCGACCCGGCGACCGGCGAGGAACTGCGCGTCTGGCAGCACAACGGCTACCTGCACGTCTTCACCGGTGACACCCTGGCCCGCGACCGCCGCGCCTCCATCGCCCTCGAACCCGTCGAGACGATGACCAACGCCTTCAACCGCGCGGAACACGCGGCCGCCCTCGCCCTCGAACCCGGCCGAAGCCGCACGTTCGCCTTCGGCGTCAGGTACACGGCTCCTGCGATCAGGTGACGTCGCGAGGACGCTGCACTCGGCCCGGCACTGCCGCACCCGTCATCAGGGCGAAGCAGGCACCGCCGAGGATGCCTTCACAGCTGCCGGCGACCGTCGCACGACCGGCAACCCGGCCCCGGGCCCCGGGCCCCGGGCTCCGCGTTCCACCACGACCGGTCAGGCAGCACCGCCTCGCTTTGAACGGAGAGCGCCCAAGACTCGGGCTCAGGCGCTGCTGCGGCGCCCTCGCTCAGCGCAAGCTCGTCGGCGACCGACGACATCCGGCACGCCCGCGCACGCCATGACCAGGCGTCCGGACCGTCGGCCGGTGGCCCCCGCCGTACGCGGCGAATGGACCCCGGCCGGCGGGGGGTCTCACTCAGAGCCCCCTGCGCCCCCGCCGTACGGCGGGGGCGGCGCCGCCCAACTGGTCCGCCAGGCAGGCGAGGTAGAGCGCCATGGTGGTCCGGTGCTCGCGCAGGGGGCGGCCGGTGATCTGCTCGATCTTGTTCATCCGGTAGACGACGGTGTTGCGGTGGACGTGCAGGGCCGCGGAGGCCCTGACGAGGTTGAACCCGTTCTCGCACCAGGCCGTGATCGTGTCGCGGAGCGCCGGCCAGTCCGGTTGGGCGCGCAGGTCCGCGGTGGTGAGGTCGAGCAGGCGGTTGCGGGCGGACTGGCTCACCGCGGTCAGCATCTGGTGGACCCGCAGATCGGTGATGAGGTGGACGGCGGCACCGCCCGCCACGCGGGTACCGAGGCGCAGCGCCTCGCACGCGTCCTGGTAGGAGTCGTGCAGCCCGCCGACGGAGGTGGCCGGCTCGCCGATGCCCGCACGGGCGGCCAGGCCGTCCTGGGCGGCGATGACGTCGGTGACGCGGCGGCAGTCGGCGGCCAGGGACTCCGTGGAGCCGCCGGCCGGCAGCCGGTGCAGGACGCCGATCCAGCCGGGGGCCGTGGTGGCGATGATGTCCTGGGGGTCGGCGAAGACCTCGCCCACGGTGCGGAGCAGTTCGGAACGGACCAGTGCCAGGGTGGGGGCGCCCTGGCGATGGGCGGCCGCGGCGGGCACGGTCACCTCGAACGCCACCGCGACCCGCCGCAGCCGCAGGTCGAAGCCGAGTTCGGCGGCCCGGAACACGAGGAAGTCGCCCTCGACGACCTCGGGATCGTAGGCGGCGATGTCGGCCAGCAGCTTCTCGCCCGCGCGCTCGGCCAGCAGCCGGGAGCGCAGCATCACGGACTCCCGCAGCAGGATCTCCGTCTGCCGCTTCACCAGCAGCCCGAACCGCCGGACCTGGGTCGGCGTCCCGGTGATCCCGACGGTCCCCACCGCCTGCCCGCCCGCGATCAGCGGCAGGGTCATGCCGGGGCGCACGCCACGGAGCTGCTGAGCCTGGGACGCGTCGTGCGTGGCGGCCTCCTGGGTGCGGACGACCTGCACGGACGCCTCGTGGAAGGTGCCGACGCGGCTGCTGTCGCCGCTGCCGATGACCATGCCCTCCGCATCGGTGATCAGCACGTTGAAGCCGATGACGGCGGAGGTGTCCCCGGCGATCTCCTGCGCGAGTGACGGGCTCAGCACGGGCGTTCCTCCCGTCGCGGGGCGGGCCGGGCTTGGACGCACCGTACAGGGAGGGGAACGATTCCAGCCACAACTGTGTACGAAGTGACCGGTGACGTACGACGGGCCGCTCCTTAGCGTATGGCCCCAATCACCTCCCCGCCGGGGGCACAACGCGGTGAACGGCGGGTTCCCTCAGCCGGAACGGAAGGCTCATGCCGATGATCCGTGTGCGCTCCATCGCCGCCTCTTTGTCAACATTCCTCCTGCTTTCCTCCGTTGCCGCCTGCGGCTCGGGCGGTGACGACGCTCCGAAGAACGTCTCCGCGAAGACCGCCGCGCTGGGCACCCTCACGCCCGGCGTCATCAAGGTCGCCGTCGAGCCGTACGCGCCGTACACCACCGTCCAGGGAGGCAAGATCGTCGGCCTGGACGGCGACATCCTCGCCTACGCGGCCAAGAAGCTGGGCCTGGAGGTCAAACCGCAGGTGACGGACTTCGCCGGCATGCTCGCCGGGGTGCAGTCCCGCCGGGTCGACATCACCATCGGCGGGGTCGCCTGGTCCGCCGACCGGCAGAAGCAGGGCCTGTTCACCGACCCGCCCTACTACTCGCCCCCGGCGATGGCCGTCCGCGACGGCAAGACCTACAAGACGGTCGACGACCTGGAGAACCTGAACCTCGGCACCGTCGAGGGCTACGTCTGGGTCAAGTCGATCCAGTCCGTGCCCGGCGCCAAGCTGCACGCCTACCCGGACGCCAACGGTGTCTTCGACGACCTCGGCGCGGGCCGCGTCGACGTCGGCTTCCTCGACCCGCTGCTCATCATCGCGGCCGAGAAACAACGCCCGGACCTGAAGATCAGCACCGAGTACCTCACCCCGCCCACCGCCGCGCAGGTCAAGGCCAAGCCCGCCTACTCCTACTTCCAGCCGTACCAGACCGGCTTCTACCTCCCCAAGCAGGAGTCGAAGCTGGAGAAGGCGATCTCCGCGCAGATCGACGCCATGTACCGGAACGGCGAGCTGGCGAAGCTCATCAAGAAGTACGGCGGCGATCCCGAGCAGTTCCTCAAGCCCTCGGCCGACATGGCCACCGCACGCCGGGGCGTCGACCGGCCCGCGGACTGGACCCCGCCGTCCATCGGCCAGTGAGGGGATGACATGTCCGGCTTCTTCCAGGTCCCCTGGTCCGACTACCGCCCCGACCTGACCGGCGCGCTCGGCCGCACCGTGTCCTACACCGTGGTCAGCTTCGCCGGCGCGGTGGTCCTCGGCCTCGCGGTGGCGCTGCTCCGGCTGAGCCGGCTGTGGCCCGCACGGGCCCTCGCCGCCGTCTACACCGAGGTGTTCAAGAACGTCCCCCTCCTCGCCATCATCTTCCTCGCCTACTTCGGCCTGGCCTCGGCCGGCATCCGGCTGGACGTGTTCACCGCCGGCTGCCTGAGCCTGATCGTCTTCTACGCCGCCTACCTCTCCGAGATCTTCCGCGCCGCGATCAGCGGGGTGCCCGCCGGACAGACGGAGGCGGGCGAGGCACTGGGCCTGGGCCGGGCGGGCATCTTCGGCCACGTGGTGCTGCCGCAGGCCGTCCGGCTGGCCCTGGCCGGCACCAACACCATGCTCGTCGACCTGCTGAAGTCCACCTCGCTGCTCGTCACCATCTCCGCCGCCGAGCTGATGTCGGAGGGGCGCCTCATCACCTCGGCCACCTTCCGGGCGCTGGAGGTGTACCTGGTCATCTCCGCCGTCTACTTCGTCCTGTGCTACCCGCTCTCCCAGTTGCTCCTGCTGCTGGAACGGAAGGTGCGGGCCGGCGTCCCCCTGTCCCCGTGGCGCCGGCGGCGGATCCGCGCCGCCCGCGCCCTGCTCGCCGCCGAGCCGGCCACCGGCCCCGGCGCGGCGACGGCGACCGACCGGAAGGAGGCGGCCGTATGACCGAGCCCGTCACCACCGCGCGCACCACCAAGTCGCCGGCCCCCGCCGAGGCGGTCGTACGCATCGAGGGGCTCCGCAAGTCCTTCGACGGCCGCGTGGTCCTCGACGACGTGAACCTCGAGGTCGACCGGGGCAGCATCGTGAGCGTCATCGGGCAGAGCGGCGGCGGGAAGACGACGCTGATGCGGTGCGTCAACCTGCTGGAGTCCCCTGACGCGGGCACGGTCGAAGTGGCCGGCGAAGTGGTGCACCAGGGCGGCCGGAAGATCTGCCGGGACCTGCCCCGGCTGCGCCGCACCGTCGGCATGGTCTTCCAGAGGTTCAACCTCTTCCCGCACCTCACCGCCGTCGAGAACGTCGTCCTGGCCCAGCGCAAGGCCGGCGTCCCCGAGCAGGAGGCACTGGAGCGCGCCGTCACGCTGCTGCGCCGGGTCGGCGTGGCCCACCGCGCCCTCGGCCGGCCCGAGCAGCTCTCCGGTGGCGAACAGCAGCGCGTCGCCATCGCCCGGGCCCTCGCCCTCAAGCCCGAGGTGCTGCTCTTCGACGAGCCCACCTCCTCCCTCGACCCGGAGGCCACCCGCGAAGTGCTCAGCGTGATGCGGGAACTGGCCGCGGACGGCATGACGATGCTGCTGGTCACGCACGAACTCCCCTTCGCCCGCGAGGTGTCCGACCACGTCGTCTTCGTCGACCGCGGCCGGATCGTGGAGGAGGGCAGGCCGCGGGACGTCCTGGACAACCCCGCCCAGGCCCGGACCCGGGAGTTCCTCGCCTCGTACGGATCCGCGTCATGACCGCCGTGCCCGGTCTCGTGGGCGACGGCCCCGTCGTGGTGGTCGGGGGCGGCGTGGTGGGCCTCTGCACGGCCTACCACCTGGCCGAGGCCGGCGTCCCCGTGGAGGTCGTCGAACGGCGCGGCCTGGCCTCGGGTGCCTCCCGCGGCAACGCGGGCTGGGTCTGCCTCAGCCACTCCACCCCCGTCCCGGCCCCCGGCGTGGTGCGCTACGCCCTGCGCTCACTGGGCCGCCCGGACTCACCCCTGTACCTGCGACCCCTGCCCGACCCGGCGTTCGTACGGTGGCTGTGGCGGTTCTGGCGCAGCAGCACACCGTCCGCCTTCCAGCGCGGCTACACGGCGATCGCCGAGCTGAACCGCGGCACCTTCGACCTCTTCGACGGCCTGCGCGCGGCCGGGGTCGACACGACCCTGACCCGTCCCGGCATGGTGCACGCCTTCCTGTCCCCGGCCGAGGCCCGCCACCACCTCGCCGTCCAGCGGGAGATGGCCCACGGCCGCTACCCACTGCCCGACGACGTCGTCACCGGGTCCGCGGCGCGACTGCTGGACCAGGCACTCTCGGACGGAGTACGCGCGGCGTACCTCGTCGAGGGGGAGGGCGTGGTCGACCCGGAGGCGTTCGCCCGGGCGCTCGGCGAGCGGCTCGCCGCGTCCGGGGTGAAGATCCACGAGAACGCGGAGGTGACCGGCTTCCGCACCTCGGGGAGCGGGGGCGGGGTCACCGCGCTGCGCACCACCCAGGGCGACATCCCCTGCGCGGCCGTCGTCATCGCGGCCGGCATGCGCTCCTCGACCCTGCTGAGCCGCCTCGGGCAGCCGCTGCCCCTCCAGGCGGGCAAGGGCTACAGCTTCTCGGTCGACCTGGACCCGGCTCCCCGGCACCCGCTGTACTTCGGCGAGCGCCGGGCCGTCGCCTCGCCGATCGGCACCACCACGCGCATCGGCGGCACGATGGAGCTCAGCGGCAACAACAACCGCCTCGACTGGCGCCGCGTCGTCGCCGTCGCCCTCGCCAGCCGGCACTACCTGGGCCGCTGGTTCGACGACCCCGACGACCTGGTCGGCCTGATCCGCGACCCCTGGGTCGGTGGACGGCCCTTCCTCCCCGACGGCCTCCCCGTCATCGACCGCGTCCCGGGCCACGCCAACGCCTACGCGGCCACCGGCCACGGCATGCTCGGTGTCACCCTGGGCCCGGTCACCGGCCACCAGCTCACCCGGTACGTCCTCACCGGCCGTCGCCCCGAGGCCCTGACACCCTTCCGCTTCGACCGGCTCCGCCGGTGAACTCCGCGTTCCGGTGGGGACGTTCGGGCCGCACGTCCCGAACGTCCCGAACGCACCCGTGGTCTGCCGGAGCGCGCGGCTCCAGGAGTCAGGACGGCGGCTCGAGGACCGCGTCGACGACGTAGATGGTGGCGTTGGCGGCCTTGATGTTGCCGCAGACGATGTTCGCCTTGCCGTTGACCTTGAAGTCGGTGCCCGAGCCCGAGGTGGTCAGTTTGCTGCCTTCCAGCGTCTTGAAGGAGCCGTGGGAGAGTTCGTCCGGGGTGATCTGCTGATCCACGACGTGGTAGGTCAACAGCTTCTTCAACTGCCCCTGGTCGGCGAGGAGCGAGGCGAACTGCGACACGGTCACCGTCTGGAAGGCCTGGTCGTTGGGGGCGAAGACGGTGATGTCCGGCTTCCCGTCGAGGGCGCCGTTCAGGTGCGCCCTGACCGCGGCCGAGACCAGATGGCTGAGTTGCGGATACGCGGCCGCGGCCTCCACGACCTTGTCCTTGGCCGTGCTCACCTTCTGGGCGAGCCCCGCACAGCCGGTTCCGAACGTGCCCGACGGGCTGGGAGACGCGTCCTGTGCGTGGCCCTGCGACGCCGTACCTGCCAGCGTCAGCGGGACGGCCACCAGGACTGCCGCCGTGGCGTTTGCCGTGCGCATGCGCATGCGAGTGAACCTCATCGCAACCTTCCTCCCGTGGAGGCGTGAACACTGCAGAGGTCTGGACTGCGGAATTCTTCGTTTCCGGGGGCGGGACGGAGCGGCTGCCGCGCCATGGCCTCGGGGCATCGTCACCCGGCCACTCAGCGAGGGTATCCAGCAGTGGCCGATGACCGCATCTCGAAAGCCCGGACACGGCGAACGCCCCGTTGCCGGGCGGTGCCCGGAGCTGCCGCGTGCAGTTCTCGATGCCGTCCTGCCTGGTCGGCGCGGTAGGGCTGGGGGACCGGACCCTCTCGTGACACCCCGTGCGACAGCGGCGCCCGACGGCGCCCCGCGGACGACGGGCGCCGGCGCGGCGTTGCCGGCGCGCGCCCCGCGCCCCTGCCGTACGCCCCTGCGCCCGGCTCGCGCAGCGCCCCCGCGCGCATTTCGTCTTTCTACGAAGCCCCGAAACCCACCTTGCTTTCGGGCAGGGTGCCCGGTCCTTCAGGGCCGGGGTGAGTGCCCGTTCCCGCGGAGCGGGGCAGGGAAAGCCGAATCGCCGCCAGGGCGATTCGGCGTCGCCGCTCATGGCGCTGGGGACGACCACAAACAGGCAGTGGTGACGGGGAGTTGAGGGCCCTGTGGCCGGTGGCCGGCCACATCGGCAGCCGGGAGCGGTCACTCACACAGGTGAGGGTGATCGATGGCCTGCCCGGTCGGGGAACTCGTGGGCTAGGTTCACCGCATGTCACGCTTCCGGATGTACCCGACGAGTGAGCAGGCGGGCATCATGCTCGACCACTGCGCGCACGCCCGGTACGTGTGGAACCTCGCCGTCGAGCAGCACTCGCACTGGTGCAAGGGCCGCAGGGCCGCGCCTGGTTTCGCTGAGCAGTGCCGCCAGCTCACCGAGGCCCGGCGGGAGAACGCATGGCTGCGCGCTGGTAACGCCGATGTGCAGCAGCAGGCCCTGAAGGACTTCGCCAAGGCCAAGAACGCCCGGTTCACCTCCGGCTTCGGTGAGCCGACGTGGCGCAGGAAGTACGTGCACGAGGGCTTCCGCGTCATCGGCACCGACCGGGTCGCGGAGTTCAAGGCGGACGGGTCGCCGAAGCTGAACGCCAAGGGCAAGCAGGTCATGGGCCGCTCCGTGGTCGTGCAGAAGCTGAACCGGCGGTGGGCGCACGTGAAGGTGCCCGGCTGTGGATGGGTGCGCTTCCGCTTGTCCCGCAAGGGCAAAGGCGCCCGCCTGCCCGCTGCGAAGACGTTCCGTGTCACCTTCCGCAACGGTCAGTGGCACATCGCGTTCGCCGTCCTCCCCGAGCCGGTCGACGGGCCCGGCACGGGTGAGGTCATCGGCATCGACCGGGGCGTGAAGATCACCGCAGCCTTCTCCGACGGGCGGAAGCTGAACTGCCCGCAGCTCACTGTCAAGGAGCGGGCCCAGATCCGCAAGTACCAGCGCCGGGCTGCCCGCGCGCCCAAGGGCAGCGAGGCCAAGACCGCCGAGTACGCCAAGGTCGCCAGACTCAAGGCGCGCGAAGCTGACCGGCGTAAGGACTGGTGTGAGAAGACCAGCACGATGCTTGCCGGCACCTATGGTCTGGTGCGGTTCGAGAAGCTGAACATCAAGAACATGACCCGCTCGGCGAAGGGGACGGTCGAGCAGCCCGGCATGAACGTCCGGCAGAAGGCCGGGCTGAACCGGGTGATCCTCGCCCAGGGGTGGGGGCTGCTGCGGCAGCGTACGGAGGACAAGGCTCCGGGCCGGGTCGAGGACGTCCCCGCACCCTTCACCAGTCTGCGGTGCAGTGCCTGCGGATGGATCGAGAAGAAGTCGCGCAAGAGCCAAGCCGACTTCGTCTGCGTGTCCTGCGGGTTCACCTGCAACGCCGATGAGAACGCAGCGAACAACGTCGCGGCAGGACAGGGCGGTTTCCCCCGCCCCCCGGCGGTCAGCCGGTGCCGGAGGGGTGACAGCGGCCACCGGCCGTTCGAGCGCCCGTGAACCTCAACCCATCCGGGTTGGAATCCCCCTCTTTTAAGGAGGGGGAGGATGTCAACTGGACTGCGACCCCGCCCAGGCCGCCTGGCTGCCCACCGGCACCAGCATCGTCACCACTCTGCGGCCCGCGCTGGCGCGCCTCACCGGACTGCTCCGGGACCCCGACCGCGCCCCACCACCGCCCCGGCCGGCCCCGCCCCCGGCCCGCGCCGAGGGACACATCACCCCGGACCTGCTCTTCGACCTCCTGCACACCCGGCTGCCGCGCGACCGCGTCCTCGTCGAGGAGGCGCCGAGCCACCGGGACACGCTGCACGCGCGCGTGCCCATCGCGTCGAGCGGCGGCTTCCTCACCACGGGCAGCGGGGCGCTCGGCTGGGGCCTGCCCCTCGCGGTGGGCCGGGCGCTCGCCGACCGGCGCCGGGTGGTGTGCGTGGTCGGGGACGGCTCGGCTCTGTACTCGGTGCAGGCCCTGTGGACCGCGGCCCGCCACGCGGCACCGGTCACCTACGTCCTGCTGGACAACGGCGGTTACGCGGCCGTCCGCGCGCTGGGCCGCCGCATCGGCATCGCACCCGTCCCCGGCACGGACATCGCGGGCATCGACTTCGCGGCCCTCGCCGCATCCCTCGGCTGTCCCGCGGCCCGTGCCGAGCACCCCGAGGAACTGCCGGCCGCCCTGGACCACGCCCTGGACCGCGGCGCCGACGCCGGCCCCTTCCTCCTGCACGTCGCGGTCACCGACGGCACGGACACCCTCTACGACCCCGGGACCGGGTGACGGGATGCTGCGCCTCGACTCCGTCAGCCGGCACTTCGGCGACCAGCACGTCCTGGACGGCATCACCCTGACCGTGCCCGACGGCCAGCTCCTCAGCGTGGTCGGCCCCTCCGGCTGCGGCAAGTCCACGCTGCTGCGCACCATCGCCGGACTGCTGCCCGCCCAGCAGGGCACCGTCACGATCGACGGCACACCGGTCACCGGCGTACCGGAACACCTCGCGGTCGTCTTCCAGGAGTACGGACGCTCGCTCCTGCCCTGGCTCACCGTCCGCGACAACGTGGCCCTGCCGCTGCGCCGCCGGGGCCTCACCCGCACCGCGCGCCGCGCCGAGGCCGACACGATCCTCGAACGCGTCGGGCTGCACGGCGTCGCCCGCCGCCACCCCCGGGAACTCTCCGGCGGCATGCAGCAACGCGTCGCCATCGCCCGTGCCCTCGTCTGCCGGCCCTCCCTGCTCCTCATGGACGAGCCGTTCGGCTCCCTGGACGCGGGCACCCGCGAGGACCTGGAGGACCTCCTCCTCCACGTCCACCGCACCGACGGCACGACCATCGTCTTCGTCACCCACGACATCGACGAGAGCGTGTACGTGGGCGACCGCGTCGTCGTCCTCTCCCCGGGCCCCGGCTCCCACATCATCCGCGACCTCCCGGTCGCCCTACCGCCCGACCGGGACCAGATCACCACCCGCAGCTCTCCCGGTTTCGTGGCCCTGCGCACGGAGGTGGGCCGGGCGGTACGAGGCGCCCCACGGGAAGACCCGAGATGAGCACCCGCCAGGCTCTGCCGTCTGCCGTCTGCCGTCTGCCGTCTGCCGTCTGCCGTCTGCCGTCTGCCGTCTGCCGTCTGCGTCGGGTTCCGCGGCGCTGCCTGAGCCGGGCAGGTCGAGGCAGGGCGCCCGGAACTTGCCATCGCATGGTGCCGGGGGCACTGTGGATACTGCCTGCGACGAGAGATCAGAGACCACCATGCACACCTGGGGCAGGCGCAGTACCAGCCGATTCACCGGTGCCCGCTTTGACGCGTCCGCCGCGGTGGGCGTGCTGGACCGGGACGGCTGCGTCACCCACTGGAGCAGTGGTGCGCAGGAACTGCTCGGATACGCGCCCGCCGACATCATCGGCAAGCCGGTGGACGACCTGCTGACGGCCGAGGGAACGCCGCGGCACCGCGACGGCCTCCCGCTGCACGCGCAGCTCAACCTGTGTCCGCTGCAGGACACCGATCGGGACTGCGGCTTCCTGCTCCTGCTGACGGCCGTGCCCGAGGCCGCGACGGGCCCACCCCGGGATGCCCTGCTCCCGCAGTGGACCTTCGAACAGCAGCCGCTCGCCGTGGCCATCTGCGACCTGGACGCGTGCCTGTTGCGCGGGAACCGGCCGATGCTCGGCGTGGGGGGCTTCTCCGAGGAGGAGGCCCGCGGCCGGCGCCTGACCGAGATCCTCCAGGGCAACGCGATCGAGGAGGTGGAGCGGCGGGTCCTCCGCGTGGCCCGGACCGGCAGAGCGGAAGCGGCGGAGCCCATCGTCAGGCTTCCCGGGGAAGCCAAGGCGCACGCCTGGGCCATGGACGTCTTCCCGCTCAGGGACGCGGACGGCTCGGTGTGCGCGGTGGGCGTCGCGGCGTCCGACTACTCCCAGCAGTACGACTCCAGGGAGCGCATCGCCCTGATCAGCGAGGCCAGGACCCGCGTGGGAACGAGCCTGGACATCGTGGGAACCGCACGGGAATTCACGGAACTCGCCGTCCCCCGCTTCGCCGACTTCGTCAGCGTGGACCTCCTGGAGCCCGTCTTCCGGGGCGAACTGCCCGCGCCCCTCCTCTCCCGGGGCGCCACCGCCCTGCGCATGGCGGCCTACCGGTGGGCCGCCGGGCACGGACTCGACGCGGCGACCGGCGCCGCGGAGGTGCACACCCACCCACGGTCGTCGCCGGTCGCGCGGTGTCTGGCCGAGGGCCGGGCCGTTCGCCGGAGTACCAGCGATTCCGAGATCATCGGCTGGCTGGCCGAGGATCCCGTCCAGGCGTCGCTCGCGGAGACGTTCGGCCCCCACTCGCTCATCGCCGTGCCGATCCGCGCTCAGGGCGTTTCCCTCGGGGCGGTCCTGTTCGTCAGACACACGGCCTCGCACGAGGAAGCCTTCGGGCCGGACTGTACGGCGATCAGCGAGGACCTCGTCGACCGGCTCGCGATCTGTCTGGACAACGCTCGCCGGTTCACCCGGGAGCGCGGCATCGCGCTTGCACTGCAGCGCGCCCTGCTTCCCCGGGAGTCGGCCGTGCACCCCGCGGTGGAGACGGCCGCCCGTTACCTGCCCGCGGGCGGCGGCGCCCAGGTGGGCGGTGACTGGTTCGACGTGGTTCCGCTGCCCGGGGCACGAGTCGGCCTGGTGGTCGGCGACGTCGTCGGCCACGGCATCAACGCCTCGGCGACCATGGGCCGCCTGCGGACCGCTGTGCGCACCCTCGCCGACATCGACCTGCCGCCCGAGGAACTCCTCACCCACCTCGACGACATCATCACCCACACCGCGGGTGAGCAGGGTGGCGAGCCCACCGACGAGATCCCCGGCGACATCGGCGCCACCTGTCTGTACGCCGTCTACGACCCGGTCTCCGGCACCTGCTCGCTGGCCCGCGCCGGCCACCCCGCCCCCGTGCTGATCCACCCGGACGGCACCAGCAGTGTCATCGACATGCCCTGCGGCCCTCCGCTCGGACTCGGCAGTCTGCCGTTCGAGGCGGCGGACGTCATCGTGCCCGCAGGGAGCCTGCTGGCACTGTTCACCGACGGTCTCCTCACCGCCGGGAACCGCGATCTCGACGAAGGGTTCGCCGACCTGTGCGGCGCCCTCGCCGCCCCGGCCACCACGCTCGACGCTCTGTGCGACACCGTCCTGGACACCCTGTGCTGCGAACCGCACGCCGACGACGTCACCCTGCTCCTGGCCCGCCCCCGCGTGTTCGACGAGGACCGCCTCGCCAGCTGGGACCTGCCCGGCAATCCCGCGGTCGTCGCCGACGCCCGTCGCCTCGTGGCGGAGCAGCTCGCCCTGTGGGGAATGGCGGAGACGGCGTTCGTCACGCAACTGGTGGTGAGCGAGCTGGTCACCAACGCGATGCGGCACGCGGGAGGGCCGATCCGGCTGCGGCTCATCAAGGGCGAGACGCTGATCTGCGAGGTCAGCGACGGAAGCAGTGTCAGTCCTCATCTGCGCCGGGCCCGGGTGTTCGACGAAGGCGGCCGCGGCCTGTTCATGGTCGCCCAGTTCACGCAGCGCTGGGGCACCCGCTACACCCGCACCGGCAAGACCATCTGGGGCGAGCAGGCGGTGCCCATGCCGTAGGTGCGTACGGTGATCCGGCCCGGGAGGGCGTTTCACGAGCCATTACTGCCGCAGACGTCTGCGCTGCTGCTCGCAAACCCGTCCATAATGGAAAAGCAGCAGCCTGGAGCACTCGTGATGCCGGATTCCACGCGGGCAGGGGAGCGGACGGCTGCGGACCGACAGGCCGCGGCATGGTGGAACGCGCTGCCCGTCGCCCTGATCGTCTCCGACGGCACCGGACGGATCAGGCAGTGGGCGAAGGCCGCCGCCGAGCTGCTCGGCTACGCCACCGACGAGGTCGTCGGCCGCGACCTCACCGAACTCGTCCTCCCCGACCACCGCCGGGAGGCCCGCGCCGTGCGCGACGCGGTCGCCGCCGGGCGCAGCGTGACCGGGCAGTTCCCGATGCGGCACAGGAACGGCTCCTCCGTCGTGACGGAAGTGTGGGGGTGCCCCATGGCCGCCCAGGGCGGGGCGGGGTGGGACGTACTGCTCCTGGCCGCCGACGCCCGTGCGGCGCGTCAGGCCCGCGAAGTCGGCGGCCTGCTGGACGCGCTGTTCGCCCGCTCGCCGGTGGGGCTGGCGATCTTCGACACCGAGCTGCGGTTCCAGCAGGTCAATCGCGCCCTGGAGGCGATGAACGGGCTACCCGCCGCGGCGCTCATCGGGCACCGGCCGTCGGAGGTGCTGCCCGGGGTCGACAGCGAGCAGATGGAAGCGGCGATGCGAAGGGTGCTGGTCACCGGTGACCCCGTGGTGGACTTCCGCCGCATCGGCCGTACGCCCGCCAGCCCCGACCACGAGCGCGTGTGGTCCTGCTCCTACTTCCGCCTGGAGGACGCGGAAGGCGAACCGCTGGGGATCAACGCCTCGGTCATCGACGTCACCACCCAGGAGAAGAGCGAGCGGGAGGCCGCCGCGGCGCTGCTCAACGAGGCCACGCTGCGGATCGGCACCACCCTCGACGCGGCCCGGACGGGCCAGGAGCTGGCCGACGTCGCGGTGCCCCGCCTCGCCGACGTCGCCACCGTCGACGCCCTGGCCGACCTCACGGAAGCCGCCGAGCCGATGACCAGCCTGTGGGGCGGCGCCACCCTGCGCCGCCTCGGCAAGGCACCCGTCCGAGGCCATGCGGCCGCCGATCTCCTCACCCCCGTCGGCCGCACCTTGCACTTCCCCGCGAACGCGCCCTACGCGCAGGCTGTCGTCGACCGCCGGCCCTTCCTCCTGCGCCGCATCGACGCCCGTGCCGTTGCCCAGGCCGCGCGCTACTCCGCGATTCCCGAACGGCTCCGGTCCCTCGGTGTGACGTCGATGATGATGGTGCCGCTCACGGCCCGTGGCCTGGTCCTCGGCGTCGCCACCTTCCTGCGGGACGGCGACCGGCCCGCCTTCGACGCCGCCGACCTCGCGCTCGCCGGCGATCTGGCCGCGCACGCCGCCGTCTGCATCGACAACGCCCGGCTGTATCACCGTGAGCACGACGTCGCGCTCACCCTGAAGCGCAGCATGCTTCCCAGCCTCCCGAAACCTCCGGCAGGCATCGAGATCGCCCACTGCTACCGGCCGGCCTCCGACGTCCACGAGGTCGGAGGGGACTGGTTCGACGTCGCCACCCTCGCCCCCGGCAAGGGCGCCCTGGTCATCGGCGACGTGATGGGCCACGGCATCCAAGCTGCCGCGATCATGGGGCAGATGCGCACCACCGTGCGGGCCTTCACCCACCTCGACCTGCCCCCGGACCAGCTCCTGCACCACCTCGACGACGCGCTCCAGGAACTCGACAGCCCCCTCCTGGCCACCTGCCTGTACGGGATCTGCGACTGCACGGCGTGGCGCTGCCGACTCGGCCGCGCCGGCCACCCCCCGCCCGTCCTCGTGGCGCCCGACGGCAGTGCCCGCCTGCTCGACCTGCCCGCCGGCGCTCCCCTGGGCATCGGCGGCATCCGCTTCACCACCACCGAGGTGGTCCTGGACCCGGGCAGCGTCATCGTCTTCTACACCGACGGACTCATCGAAGCCCGCGGGACCGATCTGGACGAGCGTCTGGACGAACTCGTCCGCCTTCTCACCGGCGAGCACGACGACCTCGACCGGTTGTGCGGCACCCTCATGGACCGCTTCGCCCCCAGCCCCGCGGAGGACGACATCACCATCCTCGCCGCCCGCATCGGCGTCCCCACGGCCTGACCTGGCCGTACGTGACATGCCGCCCCAGCACGTCCTGGCGGACGGGAGCCTCGCGTCGGCGAGCCCCGATCGGAGGGCCACTCCCGAGGCGGCATCGAGCGATGAGTTCCGGGACGAAGAGAGGTCATCACGGGCGGACGTGCTCGTGAGGCGCCGGCAGAGGAGCCGGCCGGCCCTCGGATCGTGGGCACGTACGAACTCGGCCAAGCCTGCTGACGGGTGAGGAGGATCCAGCGTGAGCGACATGGTGGTCCAGAAGGTCGTCCGGCCCGAGCGGGCGGTGTCGGGCCCGTGGCTGGAGGTGATCGCCTCGAATCTCGATTACCACCGAGCGACCTTCCTGTGGAAGTGCGAGGGCCTCTCGGACGCACAACTGCGGCTACGTCCTGTGCGGTCGTCGGCGTTGACCCTGCTGGGGCTCATGCGCCATCTGCAGGGGGTCGAGCGCGCCTGGTTCCAGCGGACGCTGGCCGGCACGACGCCTCGCTTCTTCCCCTACCGGACCTACGTCACCGCTGACGGCGGCGAGTGGTACGACGAGTCGGACGCCACGTCGGCCAGGGACGTCTACGACGACTACCTCAAGGCGTGCGAGGAGTCACGGCAGGTGTTCGCGGAGGTGACCGCCGACCTCGCGCGCATCGTGCCGAACCCGGAATTCGGTGACACCGACGTACGGTTCGTCCTCGAGCACGTGATCGAGGAGTACGCCCGCCACGTCGGCCACGCGGATCTCCTCCGCGAGGCCGTCGACGGCGCCACCGGCGAGTAGCCGCCCGTGCCCACAGGCCGGCCGCCCGGCTACGGAGTCAGTCCTGCCTTCGCACAAGCGGCCCGCAGCCGCGGTGTGCAGATCTGAGCGACGGTGTACACACCGTCCTTGACGAGGGTCTGCTTGATGTTGGCGGTTGTCACGGCGACCGGGGTGAGGAGCACGGAGGGGATGCGGCGGGTGGTGGGGCTGTCGGTCGTCGTCGTGGCGATGGTGTCCAGCTTCTCGCCGCGGCCCAGGGCGAGGGCCATGGCAACGGCTGCTTCGGCCTCCGCGCGGAAGGACTTGTACACCGTCATGGACTGCTCGCCGTTCACGATGCGCTGCACCGCTTCGAGGTCGGCGTCCTGGCCGGTGACCGGTGGGAGGCGCCTGACATGGGCGTTCTTGAGGGCGGAGATGACGCCTGCGGCAATGGCGTCGTTGGCGGCCAGGACGCCGTCGATCCGCCCCGGGCCCAGGGCCGAGACGGCGGCGGACATGTTGGCATGCGCGCTGTCCGTGCTCCAGCCCGGGGTGTCGTAGGAACGGCCGATCCGCACCTTGCCCCGCAGGACGGACAGCGCACCCCTCTTGTACGACGCGGCGTTGGAGCTGGTCGGGTCGCCGTTCATCATGACGATGGTGGTCCCGTCCTCGGCCGGGGCGTGCATGGCCGCGAGGAGAGACCGGCCCTGCAGCGTGCCGACCTTGACGCCGTCGAAGCTGACGTAGCCCGAGACCGGTCCGTCGGCGAGCCTGTCGTAGGCGACGACGGGGACGCCCGCGTTGTGCGCCTCCTGGACGGTGGAGCGCAGCGCCCGGTTGTCGGAAGCGCTGAGGATGAGGACCCTGACGCCCTTGGTGATCATGGCGATCATCTGCTGCCGCTGGGCCGTCGCGTCGTCGTCGGCATTGGCGTAGGTGACGTTGCAGTGCGGGCAGAGCTGTTTCACCCGTTGCTCGATCAGCGGCTTGTCGGAGTTCTCCCAGCGTGGCACCACCCGGCTCGGCAGCAGCAGGCCGACGGTGAAGCTGTCCGTGGTGGTCGTTCCGTCTCCTGTACAGGCGGCCGAAGACATGGTCAGCAGGCCCGCGACAAGCGCGCCCACGACATACCGCGTACGAGACGATGTGCATGGCCTACGACACGTCATGATCGGTCCCCGTCCTCGGCGTCCGGTTCTGCGCCCACAGAAGCCGGTTCACGACCCGGTACGGCTATCTCGCTGCACACCTGCTTGCCGCCGGCCACCGGCACCGTGCCGAAGGACTCCGACACCGCCTCGACCAGGAGCAGCCCCCGGCCGCCGGTCGACTCCCAGTCCACGATCACGGGCTTGGCGGGCGCCCGCGGAGAGGAGTCGCTCACGCAGACACGCACCCGGTCCCCGCGGAGCACCAGCTCGAGACGGACCGGGCCCTGGGTGTGCACCAGCGCGTTGGTGACGAGTTCGGACACCACCAGCAGCACCGCATCGGTGGCTTCTTCGACCTTCCAGCGGCGCAGCGTGCGTGCGGTGAAGCGGCGGGCGTGCATGACGGCGTCGGGCAGCCGCCACACCACCCAGCCCGACCGGATCGGCCGGATCTTCATGCCGTCGTAGCGCAGCAACAACAGCGCCACGTCGTCCTCGCGACGGCCGTCGTCGCCCAGCAGGTCGTCGGCCACCCGCCCGGGATCCGACGGGTCGGCCGTGGCGAGAGTGGCGCATGCGCGGCGCATGCCCTCGTCCAGAGACAGATCGGCGGCCTCGACCAGCCCGTCGGTGACCAGGGCGAGCATCATGCCGGGCGCCAGTGCCACCGCGGTCATCGGGAAGTCCGTCTCCATGGAGATGCCCAGCGGAAGGCCGCCCTCGACCTCGACCTCCTCGGCGCGGCCGTCGGGATGGCGCAGCAGCGGTGCGACGTGCCCGGCCCGGACGAACAGGACGTCGCCCTCGTCCATGTCCAGTTCGGCGTAGCAGCAGGTGGCGAACAGATCCGTCTCCATGCCGACGAGGAGGCGGTTGGCGTGCGAGACGACCACGTCGGGCGGATGGCCCTCCACCGCGTACGCCCTGACCGCCGTACGCATCTGTCCCATGATCGTCGCGGCTGCGGCGCTGTGGCCCTGCACGTCGCCGATGACCAGCGCCACCCGGTCCTCGGAGAGGGCGATCACGTCGTACCAGTCGCCGCCCACCTGCAGTCCACGCCGGGCGGGCAGGTAGCGGGCGACGGCGATCCCGCCGGGAAGCTCGGGCAGACGTCGCGGCAACAGGCTGCGCTGCAGCATCGTCGCGAGTTCCTGTTCGGCGTCGTGGGCGTGGGCGCGGCTGAGGGCCTGACCGGCCAGTGAGGCGGTGGCGGTCAGCAGCGAACGTTCCCTGGGGGTGAACTCGTGCGGCCGGTCCCAGCCGATCAGGCACACACCGGCGACCCGGCCCTTGGCGGGCAGCGGCAGCACGGCAAGGCCTCCGGGGCCGATGCCGTCGAGTCCCGCTTCGAAGGCGGTGCCCGCCGGCCACAGGTCCGCACGGCCGTCCCGCAGAGTCCGCTGCAGGGTGGGCAGGGCGCTGAGGGGTGCGTCGGGCCACTCCGAACGCCACTGGAGACGCCATGTCTGCGGCCAGGCAGCGCGCTGCGGAGGGTCGAGAAGGGTGACCTGGAGCCGTTCGTGCTGCAACTCGGCGAGCGCCACCCGGTCGGCGCCCAGGGATTCGTGCACGGCGGTGGCCACCACCTGGCTGACGTCGCGCACGGTGGTGGCCTCGTCGAGCGTCGCGGTCAGCCACTGGATCCGGGAGACGTCGTCGGCGCCCCGGTGCAGGACCGACGTCGCCGTCACCACACCCAGCACCTGCGCCGCCCCGTCGTCGGCACCCGCCGCCACGCGGCAGCTCAGGTTCAGCCAGCGCATCTCACCGGTGGGGCGTCGGACGCGGAAGTCCAGTCCCCGTCGGCCGGACGTGCCGGTGGCCGGCTCCAGCACCGACATCAGCGCGGGCAGGTCCTCCGGCAGCGCGTGTGCGAGCAGGGAGTCCGCCTTGCCGTCGAAGTCGTCCGGCTCGATGCCGACCAGTTCGCGCAGCGTCCCGTCCGCGTCGATCACGCCGGTTTCCGGCACCAGGACGAAGGAGCCGACGCGCATGCGGCGCAGCGCGGAACTCAAGCGTGCCGGCGCCGGCTCTCCTGCGGCCCCGGTCTCGCCCGCCAGCACGTCGGCGACCGTGTCCGCATAGCGCTCCAGGAAGCGCTGCTGCTCGGCTTCGAAGCCGTTCTCGCCGGTGCCCACGACGACGAGGCAGCCGAGCCGTCTGCCCCCGGCGCCCAGGGGCAACGCACCGAGCGATGTCCGGGCTCGCGGCGGCGCCGGACATCCCTCGGGGCAGGAGGCGAGTGCCGCGGAGGTCAGCCACACGGGGTGGCAGGCGCGGAAGGCGCGGGCCGCAGGCGAGCCGCCGGACAGGGCCAGGCGCTCCGGCAGCCCGTACTCGGCAGGGGCGCAGCCGGCCGTGTCCACCGACCGAAGGTCGTCAGAACCCGCGTCGGGCACATAGAGCACTGCCAACGCCGCTCCGGCGAACGTCAGGGCGCGGACGCTCGCGGGGGTCTCCGGCCCCGGTGGTGCGCCGATCTCCGGGACGTCGGCCCCGGCCGCCTCCGGCTGCGAGAGTCCGGCCCCGGCACTACCGTCGTGAGGCATGTCCGCATCTACCTCCCGTCCGTCCCGGGGTGCCGACACGGCTACCGCTGGTGACTCCCCCTACCAGAGTCGCATAGGGGGATGAACCGGACAGGCTGACGTCCTGTCGGCCACGCGGCGCCGGGTTCGCGGTTCACCATGGCCGGTGCCACACTGGCGAGGTGGTCGTTGTGCGACTTTCGCCTGCTCCGGGCGTGTGTCGGCCGGAATCTCGCCCCGCCCCGGCCGGCCGCGCCACTGCGCCGCGGTTGCGGCCGCGGCGCTCCAGGGAGGAGGGAGGTCTCGCGCATGAGAGCCTGCGTTCGGGACACCGCCCTTGCCTTGGCGGCGGTCTCGACGGCCGTGTCCCTCACCGCCTGCGGAGCGGACTCGGGGAGCACCTCCGGCGCAGGGGGCGCGCGGAAGATCAGCGTGCTGCTGCCGGACTCCACCACAGCCCGCTGGGAGACGCACGACAGGCCCCTGCTGGAGCGGCGGATCCGGCAGCTGTGCGGCGGCTGCTCGACCCAGCACGCCAACGCCAAAGGTGACGTGGCCATCCAGCAGGAACAGATGGACTCGTCGATCGCCGACGGGGTCGATGCCATCGTGCTGACGGCCGTCGACGCCAGAGCCATGGGCCCCTCGGTCGGAAAGGCGGCTGCCGCGCACATCCCGGTCATCGCCTACGACCGCCTGGTCGAGGGCCCGATCTCGGGCTACGTCTCCTTCGACGGCGAGGCGGTCGGCAGGCTCCAGGGCAGGGCGCTGCTGACGGCCATGGGCGCCAAGGCGCACGGCGGCCGGATCGTGATGATGAACGGCGACCCCGGCGACCCCAACGCGCTGTCGTTCAAGCAGGGCGCACTGTCCGAACTCCGGGGGAAGGTGACGATCGCCAAGGAGTACGACACACCCCAGTGGGCCACGGAGGCGGCGAACCGGAACATGTCCGCAGCCCTCTCCGCCCTGGGCGCCGACAGCATCGACGGCGTCTACGCCGCCAACGACGGCCTCGCCGCCGGCAGTATCGCCGCCCTCAAGGCCGACAAGGTCACCCCGCTGCCCCCTGTCACCGGGCAGGACGCCGAGCTCGCGGCCGTACGGCGCATTGTCGCCGGGGATCAGTACATGACCGTCTACAAGCCGTTCGGACCCGAGGCCGCCGCCGGCGGCGCCATGGCCGTGGCCGCCGCCCGTGGCCAGCGCCTCGACGGGGTGGCCACCAGGCGGGTGAAAACCCGCAGCGGCGCGGAGGTTCCGGCCGTGCTGCTCACTCCGGTGCCCGTGATCCTTGCCACCATCAAGAACACCTTGGTGAGGGACGGCGTGTACACGCTCGAACAAATCTGCCCCCCGCCGCTCGCGGGCGCCTGCCACAAGGCCGGGCTGACCTGACAGGCGGGAGCGGCCGACCTCAGGCCCGGGAAGGAGATGATTCTCTTGCCGCCCCCCCTGCTCGCCCTGCGCGGCGTGTGCAAGCGCTTCGGCGTCGTCGAGGTCCTCCGGGACATCGAGCTGGAGATCTACGCCGGCGAGGTGCTCGCCCTGCTCGGCGACAACGGAGCCGGCAAGTCGACCCTGGTCAAGGTGATCTCCGGGGTCGCTCCCGCGGACCAGGGGAGCATCGAGTGGGAGGGCCGGCCCGTGCACATCCGGCGCCCCCAGGAAGCCCGGGACCTCGGCATCGCCACCGTCTACCAGGACCTGGCGCTGTGCGGAAACCTCGACGTCGTCGGCAACCTCTTCCTCGGGCGGGAGCTCCGCAGGTTCGGCTTCCTCGACGAGGTGGAGATGGAGCTCCGCACCACGCAACTGCTGGAGCGACTGACCCGGAACGTCCCGGATCTGCGCGGTCCCCTGGTGTCGCTGTCCAGCGGTCAGCGGCAGACCGTCGCCATCGCCCGCTCGCTTCTCGGCGACCCGCGCCTCCTTCTTCTGGACGAACCGACCGCGGCGCTGGGGTTCGAGCAGACCACCGAGGTCCTCGACCTCGTCGACCGTCTCCGCGACCACGGCCTGGGGATCCTGCTCATCAGCCACAACATGGGCGATGTGAAGGCCCTCGCCGACCGGGCCGCCGTGCTGCGGCTCGGCTGCAACAACGGCTTCTTCGACGTGAGCACCACCTCCCAGGAGCAGATCATCTCCTCCATCACGGGCGCCACGGAGAACGTGCCCCGCCGGCCGGCCCACCACGAGGCCGAGAGTGGGGAAAGGGATACGTGAGAGCGGGGAAAGGGATGCGTGACATGCCGGACGAGACGCGGACCGATCCCGCGGCGGCCACCGCGAAAGCCCGTCGGCGCCGTGCCGGGCGGACCGTCACCCGTGCCGTGGCGGGCTGGATCGCCGTCCGGCGGCGCGGTCTGCGCGCCGGTGAGCTCGGCTACTTTCCCGTCACCCTCGTCCTCGCCGCGGTCTGGATCATCTTCCAGTGCCTGAACTCCGCCTTCCTCTCACCTCGTAACCTGTCCAACCTCAGCGTGGACATCGTGGGCACGGGCCTCATCGCGGTCGGCATCGTCTTCGTGCTGCTGCTCGGTGAACTCGACCTGTCGGTCGGCTCGATCAGCGGGCTGGCCGCCGCGGTCTTCGCGGTGCTCAACGTCAACCACGGCGTGCCGGAATGGCTCGCCCTGATCGCCGCCGTGCTGACGGGCACCGTGGCGGGAACCGTCCAGGGGTACTCCATCGCGAGGACCCGGGTACCGGCCTTCGTGGTCACCCTCGCCGGGCTGCTGACCTGGAACGGGCTCATGCTCGCCATCCTCGGCACCAGCGGCACCGTCAACCTCGACGAGAACGGGCTCATCGCCCACCTCACCAGCTACTACTTCACCAACGCCGGCGTCGCCTACGCGGTGGCGGCACTCGCCACGGCCCTGGTCTTCCTCGCCTCCTACCTGAACAGGCGCCGCCGCAGGGCCGTCGGCATGCCGCACCGCCCGCTGCACACCATCGGGGTGCGCACAGGAGTGGTGGCGGTGATCGCGTTCGGCTCCGCCTATCTGCTGAACCAGTTCCAGGGCCTGCCGCTGGCTCTGCTCATCTTCCTCGCCACGGTGGCGGGCCTGGACATCGTGCTCCGGCGCACGTCCTACGGACGGCAGGTCTACGCGCTGGGGAGCAGTGTCGAGGCGGCCCGTCGCGCCAGCCTCAGCGTGACCGGCGTACAGACGGCCGTGCTCGCGGTCTCCGGCACCCTGGCGGCGGCCGGCGGCCTGTTCCTGGCCTCGCGCATCACCTCGGTGAGCCAGAACTCGGGCTCCGGCGTCCTGCTGCTCAACGCCATCGCCGCCGCCGTCATCGGCGGCACCAGCCTGTTCGGAGGACGCGGTACGACCTGGTGCGCGGTGCTCGGCATACTCGTCATCCAGTCGATCGCCTCGGGCATGGCCCTCACCGACACGCCCATCGCCGCCCAGCTGGTGATCACGGGCGGGGTGCTCTTCGCCGCGGTGGTCATCGACTCCCTGTCCCGGCACACGCAACAGGCGCACGGGCGCGCCTGACGCCTCCACGGGGGCGGGGGCGGGGGCGGGGGCGGGGGCCGGGGCCGCGGGCGGCGCTGGGCCGGGGCTGGACAGGACGGGATTCCTGTCCAGGTATATTGGCTAATGAGACAGTTTGGTGTCGGCCGAGTGGCATGTCTCCGTCGTTCAGATGAGCCCGGGGGAGACGGCAGGCGCTTCGGGACCATCGCGAGGAAGTACCGATGAGGCCCAGACCCGTCCTCTGCTCCGCTGCTTCCGTCCTCTCCGCACTCGTGCTGCTCAGTGCCTGCAGTGGCGGCTCCGACAGCCCGGCCACGTCGAGCGGCGGCAAGCCCCTGGTCGGCGTCGACTACCCGCGCTCCGACACCGACTTCTGGAACGCGTACATCAAGTACACCCCCGAGTACGCCAAGCAACTCGGCCTCTCGCTCAGGACCACCAACTCGCAGGACGACGTCGCCAAGCTCGCCGCCAACGCGCAGACACTCATACTCCAGGGCGCCGAGGGCATCGCGATGGCCCCGCAGAGCACCTTCGCCATCGCGCCGATCCTGGCCCAGCTGCAGGCGGCGAAGATCCCGGTCGTCACCATCGACACCCGCCCCGACACCGGCAAGGTCTACATGGTGGTCCGCGCCGACAACCGCGCCTACGGCGAGAAGGCATGCAAGTACCTGGGCACCAAGCTGGACGGCAAGGGCAAGGTCGTGATGCTCCAGGGCGACCTCTCGTCGATCAACAGCCGCGATCGCACCGACGGGTTCAACGCGTGCATGAAGGCGAACTACCCGGACATCAGGGTGTTCGGAGAGGTCACCAACTGGGACGAGGACGTCGCCGCGCAGAAGCTCCAGACCGACCTGACCGCGCACCCGGACATCAAGGGCATCTACATGCAGGCCAGCTTCGCCCTTTCCAGCACGCTCCACGTGCTCAGGCAGCAGGGGCTGCTGGTCGGCCCGAGGGACCCGAAGCACGTGTTCGTCGTCTCCAACGACGGCATCCCCAGGGAGCTCAAGTACATCTCCGAGGGCACCATCGACGCCACCGTGTCCCAGCCGGTCGACCTTTACGCCAAGTACGCCCTGGCCTACCTGAAGGACGCGATCGACGGGAAGACGTTCGGGCCCGGCAGGACCGACCACGAGAGCACCATCGTGCGGGTCCGCGGCGGACTTCTGGAGGACCAGCTCTCCGCCCCGCTCGTCACCGCCGACGGCGGCACGTACGGCGGCGTCCCCAGCGTCCGGAGCACCGACACGTCTCTGTGGGGCAACAGTTCTGTGGGGCAACAGTTTCGACCGACGGTGAGGACCGCCCGTGACACCCAGCCACGGCATCCCGCAGAGCGGTGACCTCGAAGCGCCCCATGGCCGCCTGGCCGACCGGCGCGATCGTCGGCCTCGGCATGATCGTCGGCTTTCCTCCGTCGCGCACCGTCGGCCTGCCGGACGGCTGCTACGAACCCGGCTGGGAACCGCCCTACCGGCCCCTTGTCCTTGATCGTCGAGGGGCTGTTCGTCAGGACCGTGCCGGACCTCCCTCTTCAGCCTCCGTCCGGCCTCGATACCGCGAGGACGGCGTGTGCAGCACGAAACGCGCCAAGGGCAATCCAAATGGACTTCTCTCACGTATGGGAAATAGGGCGCATCCAGGGAGTACGCACCTGGTCGGCTGGTTCCCGTACAGCGGGAGCTTGGATGCGGGACGTGCTCCGCGGCTGTCGCCATCCTTCTCGCGCAGCCGAGAGCCGCGCGAGACGACGGAAGGAAGGGGGCGTATCCAGCATGCGAGCACAGCGCGCGAGGCGTTTCGGCGCGGCGTTCGCTGCCGGCGCTCTGCTGGCTGGCGGCGCAGCGGTCGGCGCGGCCGGGACGGCCGCCGCCGCGGCCCCTGTCGTGCACACCCAGGTGCCTGCCGACTGGTGCTTCGGCCACGGCGACTGGCGCTGCTCCGACCACGGTGGATTCCGCTTCGACCACGGCGGATTCCGCTTCGGCCACCCCGGATTCTGCTTCAACAATCCGGGGTTCTGCTTCAACCACCGATTCGACAACGGAAGCTTCGTGATCATCCTGGTCCGGTAGCGGTCACGCAGGCACCCGAGGGCGCGCCCGTCACGGGCGCGCCCCGAGTCGCTCCACGCCCTCCTCTGATCCTCTGCGACACCGCGGCCGGGATCAGGTCAGGCGGTGGCCACCGCGCACCGGCCTCGATCGGCCTTCGCCGGTCCGGCGGCGCTGGGACGGACCTCGAAGTCGAACATGGCGGTAGGCACGTACAGCGAGCAGCAGGCGTTGGGGATGTCGACGATGCCGCTGATACGTCCCTCTATGGGGGAGGAGCCGAGCAGCAGGTAGGCCTGCTCTCCGCTGTAGCCGAACTTCTTGAAGTACTCGACGGCGTTGAGGCAGGCCCGGCGGTAGGCCAGCGTCGCGTCCAGGTAGTAGTTCGTGTCCGTGTCGTGGTCGACGGAGACCCCGATGAAGGTGAGGAACTCCGTGTACCTCGGCTCGACGTTGCCCGGAATGAACACGGGGTTGGTGGAGATGCCGTACGTCTCCATGCCGCCCTTGATCAGGTCGACGTGGAGGTCGACGAAGCCGCCCATCTCGATGGCGCCGCAGAAGGTGATCTCTCCGTCGCCCTGGCTGAAGTGCAGGTCTCCTCCGGAGAGCTTGGCGTCCTTGACGTGCACGGGGAAGAAGACCCGCGAACCACGCGTGAAGTTCTTGATGTCCTGGTTGCCTCCGTTCTCGCGGGCCGGCACCGTGCGCGCGCCTTCCGCGGTGATGCGCTGGGCGAGGTCTCCGGTGGCCGTGCCCGCCAGTGCGTTGGTGCTGTCCGGAGGGACGGCGAGGGGCGGGACCCGGTTGGGGTCGGTCTCGATCAGTGCCTGCTCGCGGGCGTTCCAACGGGCGAGCATCTCGGTGGACGGGGCGGTTCCGAACAGCCCGGGGTGGGTGATCCCGGTGAAGCGGATACCCGGAAGGTGGCGGGAGGTGGCCTGCTGCCCGTGGAAGTCCCAGATCGCCTTGTAGGCGTCCGGGAAGTAGTCGGTCAGGAAGCCTCCGCCGTTGGCCTTGGCGAAGATGCCGGTGTAGCCCCAGCCCTGTCCCGCCGCGTCCCCGGTCTGCTGCGGCACGGGGCCGAGGTCGAGGAGGTCGACGACGAGCAGGTCGCCGGGTTCGGCGCCCTCCACGCCTATCGGGCCGCTGAGCATGTGAGGGATGGTCAGGTCGATGTCGCGTACGTCGTTGGCGGTGTCGTTGTTGCCGACCTGGCAGTCGGTCCAGTCGCGGCACTCCATGCGGAACTCCGCTCCCGGCTTCACCATGGCGACGGTGGGGATGTCCGGGTGCCACCTGTTGTGGCCGGGCACGGCCTGGTCACGCATCGACTTGCTGTGGTCCACGCTGAAGAGAATTTCAGGCATGAGAACTCCTAGATTCTGATCCGGTCACGTTGGTGCGCCCGCACCTCCGACCCGCGGAGCCGCTGAAGTCGGCCGGGGCGTTCTGTGGGTGCGCGGCCACAGCCCCGCGAACACCACGACGCCGAAGGCCGCCAGTGCGATGGCGATCTCGGTGGGGTGCTTCCAGTAGCCGGAAAGCAGCAGCCCGGCGGGAATCACACCGGTGACCCAGCCTTCGATCGCCGTGACCCAGCCGGTATAGATCTTGAGGTCGTCCTTCTTGAGACCGAGCAGCAGGAAGAACAGGAACCACAGGTAGGCCCAGTAGAGCCAGATGACTCCGAAGGGGTAATCCTTCAAGAGCCGGAAACTGGCGAACGAATATCCCAGGGCGACAATTGCCACGAACAGTGAGTAGTAGCCGACGCCGGTGCTGTCGAGACCGGCGAGCAGGCTGACACCTACATAGAGGTAGGTGAATCCGAAAAGGTAGATGCCGGATGCCGCCAGGATCTTCAGGGGGTCGTCGTTGGCGGTGAAGATGAGGTAAGTAGGCGTCAGTACCTGCAGTGCGCCTATGAAAAGGTTGAACACCGCTCCTGCTCGGGTGTCGACCTTTCCGAGCAGGAGCAGCCCGTTCATGAAGAGCACCGCACCGACGAAGAGCAGTCCCACGTTTCCCACGGGGACACACCTCCTCAGTCCGCGTGGGGAGGGGAATCGCGTGGTGCCAGGGCCACCGATGAGCCGCCGCGGACACGGCCGGCTCCCGGCGCCCGCGTCGCGTGATCCCGCATTCCGCACACCGCTACGGGACGACGTCGTGTTCCGATGCCGAACCCGCATGAGACGTTCTGCCTTGCCGACCACCGCCTTCAGGGACGCGGCAGCCGCGAGAGTGCGGGGTGCGGGCGCACCCTTCGGCGTGGCGGCAGTTGAGAGACCACTGCCGGGGCCTCACGCGCCTGCTCCTCCCGGGCACGGAGGGCGGCAACCGCTTTCGAGGTCAGCGTGAGGCCGGGCGAGGAGTACACACGTCTCGCAGCGCCTGCACAGACAGGGCAGCCGTACGCCTGGGGCGCCGTCCCGATCGCCAACCTCACGTCGAAAGGCCCGCATCGGCTGCACAGGTATGCGTAGGTTGCCATCAGCAGCCTCCGAATTCCGGTGGACTTGCTGACAAACCCGAGTGCCTGCGCGCACGCCCAACCAGCGCACGCCGCAGCACGTTTCCTACGTTCCAGGAGACGTCTCGCACATCCCGGTGTCAAGTACCGGACGACCGGGTGTGGACCTCCGCCCGGGGACTTGGCGAACGCCGCTGCTGCCGCAAGCCCCACCGCGACACCCGGGTGCGCCCCGCCCGGTGGGCCACCTGGTGCGACCGTCGCCAGGACGCCCCGCGCAGACGGTGCACGGAACGGCCCCCGAACTCCCGTCACCGGCCCCTTCGAAATAGCCGCATCACTGTCCGCCGGAACGCCCGTCCGTTATTCCAGGGCATTGCAGTGTCGGCGCACACTCGACTAAAATTCAAGATCATCGGTGTTCTACCGATGGAGGACGTCATGGCAAAAATTCTTGCGGTGCTCTATCCGGACCCCGTGGGCGGTTATCCTCCCGACTACGCCCGCGACGAGATTCCCGTCATCAGCGGCTATCCGGGCGGTCAGACCACACCGACCCCACAGGCTGTCGATTTCACCCCGGGGCACCTCCTCGGCTGCGTCTCAGGAGAACTGGGACTGCGCCGGTTCCTGGAGGACCGGGGGCACACCCTTGTCGTCACGAGCGACAAAGAAGGGGAGGACTCCACCCTGGACCGCGAGCTTCCCGACACCGACGCGATCGTCTCGCAGCCGTTCTGGCCCGCCTATCTGACCGCCGAACGCATCGCCGCGGCCCCCCGGCTCAGACTCGCGATCACCGCGGGGATCGGGTCGGACCACGTCGACCTGACGAGCGCCATCGCCCATGGCATGACCGTGGCCGAGGTGACGTTCAGCAACAGCATCAGTGTGTCGGAGCACGCCGTGATGCAGATTCTCACCCTGGTGCACAACTACATGCCGGCTCACGAGTGGGTGACCGCCAGGAAGGGCTGGAACATCGCCGACAGCGTCTCGCGCGCCTACGACCTCGAAGGCATGGACGTCGGTGTCCTCGGCTCCGGCCGCATCGGCCAGGCGGTGCTGCGCCGCCTCAAGCCGTTCGACGTCAGGCTGCACTACTTCGACGTGCGCCGGATGGCCAAGGAGGTCGAGGAGGAACTGGAGCTGACCTGGCACCCCGACGTCCTTTCGCTGGCCTCCTCGGTCGACGTGCTCTCGATCCACACTCCGCTGCATCCGCAGACGCAGAACCTCTTCGACGCCGAGCTGATCGGGGCCATGAGGCGCGGTTCGTACATCGTCAACACCGCACGGGCGCTCATCGTCGACCGGGACGCCGTGGTGCAGGCTCTCGAGAGCGGCCAACTGGCCGGTTACGCCGGTGACGTCTGGTACCCGCAGCCGCCACCGCCCGACCATCCCTGGCGGACCATGCCCCACGAGGCGATGACGCCGCACGTGTCCGGGTCGACCCTCTCGGCGCAGGCACGCTACGCGGCCGGTACGCGGGAGATCCTGGAGTGCTGGCTCGACGGTCGTCCCATCCGCCCGGAGTACCTGATCGTCGAAGGGGGTGCGCTCGCCGGCACGGGAGCGAGTTCCTACACGGTCGCCGGATGACCGAGACGGGCGCGAGCGATGTCCGGCGGACAAAGAAAAAAGCTGCAGATTCAATAGAAGATCCACCACCCGGCTGTGAGCCGGTTCACCCACGATTTACTGGACGGGCCCGGGGCAAACCCTTAGCGTCCATAAATACATTGCTTTTCATTATGCGGAGACAGCGGCGCCGCGCCTAATCTCTCATAAGAAAACCAGGCGAACGCCGGGAAGGTGGATCAGTGAGCATGGACGCAGTGTGGGTCCGGGGCGTGACCGGTATCCAGATGCACCACGTGACCGACCTTCAGGACGCCGGCAGGTTTCTGGGCAACGCAGCGATGGCACTGCGGGCCGCGCACGTAAGAACCGGCGCCGACCGGTACTCCCACCTCGCCGCCGAGCTCAAGGCTCTGGTGGAGCGAGTGCGTGAGCTGGAGGACGAGGCACGGTCGAGCATGCACGAGCTGCACTCCACCGACCCCGAACGGTTCGTCCGCTGCCGGGACGGCCACGAGCCGTGGCCCGGCGAGATCCCGGCAGGATTCATCCCGCGCCACACCTGCAAGGACGAGTGCCTTTACCACGACCGCCAGGTCCTCGACGCCCTCATGCAGTGCACCTGCGGGCGACCGCCGTGCCGGGCCTGCGAGATCGGCGGGAAGCTCTGACGAGCCCCGGCGCTTCCCCGGCCGAACCGGATCGGGACACGATCCCACCACGTACGGTCATGGCATCCCACTCGCGGTGATCCGGACCGACCGCAACCACAACGCCGTCATCCGACGCCTTCCGCTGGTCGATGCCGTCCCGGTCGCGGACCACGGTCGGCAGGGCCGTGACGACGCGCTCGAATCCGCTCACCCCGACCCCACGGCTGCGCAGGTCGCGGCGCGATCCAGAGGCTGACGGTGCCGCCGTGTTCCCCGGTTCAGGAAGCCGCAGCCCCCGAATCGGATCCGGCAGCCGGTCGGCGACACCACGCGCGCCCCGCAACTGGAGGACCCGTTCGTCCCGGGACCGCCGAGTCCGCAGCCCGGCTCCCCACCGCGCGCCGCGCCACCTCCGAGAGACCCTTTCCCCAACCTTCCCGGACCGGAACCCGGCCCGACGACGCGGCGCAGCCCGGCGCATCCCGGCCCGGCGGCCGTGCCGGATGACTACGTCTGCGCTCGGCTCTGCCCCGCCTGCCGCGAGCAGCAAGTGCGCAGGTATCGACGGCCCGGACGGGCGCACGGATGTGGAAGGATCGGGTCCGTGAATGCGCGTCCCCCGTCCGGTGCGGGTTCGGCAGGCGGGGGTGAACTGCGGCGTGTTCTGGAGCGCTTCGACGTCGGCGTCGTGGTGCGCCGGATGGAGGCCGGGTTCGGCCAATTGCCGGCATACACCAGGTTCGAGTGGCCGGTGGACCGGACGGCCGTGGTGCGCTGGAACGTCGACCTCGTACTGCGCTGGATGGTCAACGGGATCCCGCCGGACAGTTACCTCCGTTCCGAACTGCACGAGTTCCTGCGCGCCCGAGCTGTCGCCGGCCAGCCGATCGAGGACAGCATCCTGGTCTACCGCCGTGGTGCGCGGATGTTCTGGGAGACACTGCTCGACCTGGCGGGTGAGGAGGACCGGGCGGTGCTCCTCGCGGAGTGGGACACGGTCTGGGGGTGTCTGGAGGACTACCTCGACCTGGTGGTGGACGTGTTCGCGCGGGCCTACGCCGACCAGCAGGACGCGCCGTCCACGGCCGGAGACCGGCGCGCCCGAGCCCTGTTCGACCGGTTGTGCGCGCGGCTGCCGGTCACGATCGAGGACCGGGACCGGGCCGCCCGGCTCGGGTTCGACCTGGCGGAACCGTACCGCCCCTTCACCGCCCTGCTGACCGGGGCCACGGTCGCCTCGCACGCCGATCTCGCGTCGCGGTTGCGCACGGCAGGGGCGCTCGCGTTCACCGAGGGGATCCGGGTGACCGGGCTGACACCGCCCGGGTTCGGCTGGCAGGCGTTTCTCGACGACCCGCGACTGATCCTGGCCCAGGACCCGCCACTCGCCCGCGACCGGCTCGGCGCGGCGGTCGACGGCCTGCGCGCGTTGCTCGCGATCGCGGCCCGCTCCGGACGCCGGGGCCGGGTACGCGCCGACGACTACCTGCCCGAACTGCTGCTGGCCGACTCCCCGGAAGCCTCCGACCGGATCGTCCGGCGGGTCTTCGGTCCGCTGGAGCGGGCCGAGGCCGTGGATCTGGCGGACACCCTGCGGTGCCTCGCCGTCCACGGCTTCGACAGCACCGCGGCGGCGGCCGCGCTGCCGGTGCACCGCAACACGCTGCTGTACCGGATGGGCCGGATCGAGAAGCTGACCGGTCTGTCGCTCAAGGACCAGCGGGACCGCACCCTGGTGCTGCTCGCCGTCACCTGGGAAACCGTCGCCCCGGCCCTGCAGCCGGCCTCCGGGCGGCCGGACGCCTTCGACTAGCTCCCGCCTCTCCACGGGGGACCCGGCCGGTCAGGCCGGTCGCGCGATGCCCCGGATCCGGCGTGCCAGGCCGAGCTGCATGGCGCCGAGCATGATCAGCCACAGCCCGGCCAGGAAGGACAGCGTCAGCAGCGACAGCCCCGGCCAGACCAGCAGCGTCAGGCCGGCCAGGACACCGAGCAGCCCGATGAAGACGTTCCATGCTCGTCCGGGCAGGCCGGGATGGTCGACCGCCGCGAACACGGCCGTGAAACCGTCCACGATCCAGTAGACGCCGAGCAACAGCCCCAGCGCGAGCACCGTGATCAGAACGTGCCGGATCGCGTACAGCCCGAGCAGCAGGCTCACCACGCCGAGGACCGCGGTGAGGGTGCGGGCGGTACCGGTCTCCCCCAGACTCGCCGATCCCACCAGCCGGAAGACCCCGGTGGCGATCAGCTGAGCACCGAGGACCACCGCGAGTACGACGAGGGTCGGACCGGGCCACGCCAGGGATATGACACCGATGACGATCGAGACCAGCCCGTAGAGCAGATGCCAGGTCCAGGAACCGCCCAGGCGGGCGACGGGGCTTTTGTTCATGCCGCGAAGCTATCGGCGCTCCCGTTGGGCGAACTCCCAAAAAGACGCCGGGCCTTCGTGCCCGCGCACAGGACGGAAGGGCGTTGAATGGAGCGGACAGCACGCGCATTCGGAGGGGATCCTGTACCGGTGTCCGGCACGCGCCGGACACCGGCCGCGGTCCCGCGCGGCCCCCGCGGGAAATGGCCGCCGGGGCAGTGCCCGAGTGTCGCGGAAGCTGTCCGGAAAGACCTGTTCCAGTTGCCTACGCGGGGAGTGCGAGGACATGGCCGGTCCCGTTGACTGGGAAAGCTTCGCCGTGATGACCGGAGGCGCCAGCGGTGCGCTCACCGGCCTGTTGTTCGTCGCGGTGTCCCTCAACGCCAACCGGATCGCCAGACACCCGGTGCTGCGCGCGATCGCGGCGCAGACCCTCGTGCTGTTCCTCGCGCCGCTGGTCATGGCGACGATTCTGCTGGTGCCCCGCCAGGCCGACCGGGCGCTGGGCGCCGAGCTCATGACCGCCGGGCTGGCCGGGGGCCTGAGCCTGCTGACCATCGGGCGGCGCAGGCGCGCTCCGGTCACCGCCGACAAGCGACTGACCGGCCTCTTCGACCGCCGTGACACCAGCATCGTCGTCATGCTGCTGTTCGTGGCCGGCGGAGCCGTCCTGGCGTCCGGCAGGCCCGCCGGGCTCTACCTGCTGCTGCCCGCCTCGCTCGTGGCGTTCGTCAGCGGGGTGCTGAGCGCATGGAACTTCCTGCTCCCGCCGCCGGACATGCTGTAGCGGTCTCGCGCCGACGGCACGGCCCGTGCCCGACGCGTGCCGGCAGCACCGGGGCCGACGGTGACCATGGCAGCGGCCACCCCACCCGTCCGCCGGCCGTCCTCGGCCCCCCGACGCACAGGCCGCACCGGACATCCCTGTGCGCCACATCCCGGTGCGCCGGCCGCCACCGGCTGCCCGTGCACCGGCCGCCACCGGCTGCCATGCGTGGGCTGCCTCCCCCGTGTACCGGCGAGAACCGGTCCGCACCGAGCATCTGGAAGGTAACAGCCATGTACGCCACGCCCCGGGCCGGCGTCGGGCCCGCGGTGGCCGGGCGGCTGCGCGGCGTACTCCAGGACCTGGACAGCGCGGCGCTGGCACGGCAGTTGGCCCGCGAGCTGAGCGGCACCCCGGTCGGACGGATACCTGGCCATGGCTCCCAGGCGGGAGCCATGGAGTACCTGATCCGCCGCAGCCTGGAACTGGTCAGGAACTGGCTGCTGAGCGGACAGGAGCCCGGCGGGGAGGCGCTGTCGGACCTGTACGAGGCGGCGCGCGAGGCGGCGCGGCACGGCCTCACCGTGGAGGACGCGATCCGCGCCTGCTGCGGTGCGGCGCGGGCGGTGCGGAGCACCGTGACGGAGGCCGGCCCGCCCGAGGGCGGTGCCTGGCCGCCGCCTGACCTGGAGGTGCCGTGGGCGTTCCTCGACATCGCCCTGACGACCGTCACGCGGGCGTTCGCCGACCAGCGGGACCTGCCGTCCGCCGACGGCGACTCCCGGGCGGCGACGCTGTTCGCCCGGGTCTGCGCCCGGTCGGCGACGACCATCGAGGACCTCGACCGGGCGGAGCGGCTGGGCTTCGAACTCGCCGGGCCCCACTGCCCGTTCGTCGCCGCGATCGACGGCGGCTCGGCCGCCGCGCACGCCGGTCTGGCGGCGCGTCTGCGGTCCGCGGGTGCACTCGCCTGCACCCAGGGGCACCGCGTCGCCGGGCTGACCGGTCCGGGCTTCGACTGGGCGGGCTTCCTCGCCGACAGCGCGCTGATCCTCGCCGCCGAGTCGGCCACCGCCGCCGCCGGGCTCGCGGAAGCGGTGGGCAACCTGCACGACCTGGTCACCCTGGCGGGCCGGGCCGGACGCCGGGGACGGATCCGCCCTGACGACTTCCTGACGGAGCTCATGCTCGCGAACTCCCCCCGGCTGGCCGAGGACATCGTGCGGCGGGTCCTCGGCCGACTGGACGCCGAGGACCCCTCCGGGACGTTGTCGCAGACGCTGCGGTGCCTGGCCGCGCACGGCTTCAACCGGACCGCGGCAGCGGCGGCGCTCCCGGCCCACCGCAACACCCTGCTCTACCGCATCAACCGGATCGAGAAGCTGACCGGCCTCGACCTCGACCGGCACGCACACCGGGAACTGGCCCGGCTGGCCGTCGTCTGGAGGGACACGACAGGCGGCGACACCCTGGCCCGGCCCGAGTGAGAGTCGGCGGGGGCCGCCGGGTGCACCGACGGGGCCCGGCCTCGGAACAGGCTCCGGGCGGCCGGTGCCGGACGAGGACGCGCCCCGGCACCGCTCGCGGTCGGCGTCTTCGACTTCGCTGCCGTCAGGGGTTGGTGCCGTGCACAACAGCCGGTCGAATCCTTGGCCCTGTGCACAGTGCGAGCGGTGCCACGCTGACGGCGGCAGGACAGAACCGGCCGGGCGTCCGCCCCGGCGGCTGCCGTAGCGAGGGAGGGATGCGGGCATGACTTCCGCACCGAACACGATCGTCCTGATCCACGGCCTGTGGATGACGCCGCTCGCCTGGGAGCACTGGGCGGCCCGGTACGAGGAGCGGGGCTTCACCGTGCTCACGCCCGGATACCCCGGGATCGAGCCGGGGGAGGCCGGGGTGGCGGCGCTGCGCGAGGACGCCTCGGCGATAGCCGGTGTCGGGGTGCGCGAGGTGCTGGATCATCTCACCGCCGTCATCGGGAAACTCGACTCCCCGCCGATCATCATGGGGCACTCGTTCGGCGGGACGTTCGCCCAGCTCCTGGTGGGCGCCGGGCTCGGGGCGGCCGGAGTGTCGATCGACGGCGCCGCGGTCAAGGGCGTGAACGCGATGCCGTTCTCGGAGCTCCGCTCGGTCCTGCCGGTCCTGAAGAACCCGGCGAACGCACACCGGGCCGTTCCCCTGACGGCCGAGCAGTTCCACTACGCCTTCACCAACACCCTGGACGAGGACGCCTCCCGGCGGGCCTACGACCGTTACGCCGTGCCGACGCCGGCCCGCATCCTCTTCCAGGGCGGCCTCGCGGCCGTCACCCCGCACGCGGCCACGACCTTCGACTTCGCCGACGGTGACCGGGCGCCGCTGCTGTTCGTCTCCGGCGGCAGCGACCACATCCTGCCCCCGGTCGTCCAGCGGCAGAACTACGAGAAGAACGCGAAGCACTCGACGGCGGTCACCGCCCACGTCGTCTTCGACGGCCGCGACCACTTCACCTGCGGTGAGCCCGGCTGGGAGGCCGTCGCCGACTTCGCCCTCGACTGGGCACTGAGCCCGCGCGCCGGCGTCCTCGACGCCGCGCCCGGCGAAACCCGCTGACCGGATCCGGATCCGGATCGGGGTCCGAACCCGAGCCCGAGCCCGACGAGAACGGCTGACACCGGCTGAGACCGGCTGAGAACGGAGACACCCCCATGTCGAAAACGGTGGCCGACGGCCTGTGGGAGATGCTGGTCAGCGCGGGCGTACGGCGCTGCTACGGCATCGTCGGCGACGCACTGAACCCGGTGGTCGACGCGATGCGCCGCAACGGTCAGGTCGACTTCGTGCACGTGCGCAACGAGGAGTTCGGCGTCTTCGCCGCGGTCGCCGAGGCGAAACTGACGGGGCATCCGGTAGCCGTGTGCGGGACGGCAGGCCCAGGAGTGGCACACCTGATCAACGGCATGCTGGACGCCCTGAAGGAGAAGGTGCCCGTCATCGTCCTGGCCGGCGACACCGAAACCGGCCTGATGGACAGCGAGACCGTCGAGGAGCTGAATCCGTACCGGTTCTTCGCCTCCGCGGCGGTGTACGTGGGCCGGCTGGTCAATCCCGGCCAGCTCCGCACCGTCGTGACCTCCGCGGTGACGGCCGCGGTGACCCGGGGCGGCCCCGCGGTCGTCGCACTGCCCGGTGACGTCGCGGCGGCGCACGCGCCGAAGGACCGCTACGAGATCCGGCTGCCCCGACCGGTACGTGCGCCGGCCGGAGCGGCGGACCTCGCCGCCATGGCCGGGCTGATCAACGAGGCGGGCACGGTGGCGGTCTTCGGCGGCCAGGGCTGCGCCGGGGCGCACGCGGAGGTGACGGCGCTGGCCGGAAGGCTGGGTGCACCGGTCGGCTACTCCCTCAAGGGCAAGCAGTTCCTCGAACACGACAACGCGAACGCGGTCGGGATGACCGGCCTCCTCGGCTACGGCGGCTGCCATCACGCGCTCCAGCACGCGGACGTGCTGCTGATGCTCGGCACCGACTTTCCGTTCAGCAGCTTCCTGCCGCACGGCGGGACCAGGATCATCCAGGTCGACCACGACCCGGAACGGCTCGGCCGGCGCGTACCGGTGGACCTGGCCGTCACCGGCGACGTACGGGCCACCGCGGCCGCGCTGCTGCCACTGGTCGAGCCGAAGTCCGACGGCGGGTTCCTCGCCCGCTGTGTGGAGGAGACCGAGCGGTTCCACCGCAGGATGCGGCACTACGCGGAGAAGGGGCCGCGGATCAGGCCGATCAGGCCGGAGTACCTCGCCACGGTCCTCAGCGACCTCGCCGCCGACGACGCGCTGTTCTTCGCCGACACCGGCACCCCCGTCATCTGGGCGGCCCGGCACATCAGGTACGGGCCGAAGCGGCGGCTGCTCGGATCGTTCTCGTGGGCGTCGATGGCCACCGCCTCGCCCGGCGCGTTCGGGGCACAACTGGCCTTCCCCGGACGGCAGACGATCGCGCTGTGCGGCGACGGCGGGTTCACCATGCTCGCGCTCGGCGACCTGCTCACGGAGGTACAGCGCCGACTGCCCGTCGTCCACATCGTGCTGAACAACAGCGGCCTGGACTTCGTCAAGATCGAGCAACAGGAAGCCGGTTTCGTCCCGTTCGGGACCGACTTCGCCAACCCGGACTTCGCCGCCGTCGCCGAGGCCATGGGCGCCAGGGGCATCCGCATCGAAGACCCCGGTGACGTGGCGGACGGCCTCGCGGCCGCGCTGGCCCACACCGGCGGCCCGGTCGTCGTCGACGTCCTCGTCGACCCCTACGCCCTCGCCGTCCCCGCCCACGTCCCCGCCGGCACAGCCGCCGGATTCACGCTCAGCGCGGCACGGCAGATCCTCGCCGGCCGCCTCGACGACGTCATCGAGACCGCCACGCACAACGCCCGGATCGTTTGAACGGCCGCCCGGTCGACGGAGGAAGACGCACCATGACAGACAGCCACGACTCCCCGCCGGACACACCGGCCGCATCAGCCGCACCGGCCCCAGCGGCCGCTCCGGACGCGACGCCCGGCGGCTGGCGCGAGATCTACCACGGCGGCTCACCGGAGGCCGAAGAGGCCCACTTCCGTGACCTGGCGGACGTCGTCGTCGCCGTCCAGCGGACGAACAAGCGGAAATCCGGCTCGCAGGTCTCCCGCCGCACGTTCCACGCCAAGATCGTCGTCGGAGTGGACAACGCCGAACTCGCCTTCCGGACCGATCTGCCCTCCGACCTGTGGGCCGGAGACTTCACCGCCGGAGCCCGGCTGCCGGCCGTCGTCCGGCTGTCCAACGCCAGCGGCACCGTCCGGCCCGACGGCAGCCCCGACCTCCGCGGCGCGGCACTGAAGCTGACCCTCCCCGGTGGCGGCGAACACGACCTCCTCATGACCAGCTACCCGGTCTCCCACGCCCGCGACGCCACCCAGTTCGTGGAGATCGCCAGGATCGGCGCCGGTCCCAAGCCCCTGGTCCTGCCCCGCATGCTGGCGCGGCTCGGCCCTGCGGAGACCGCACGCGTCCTCCGCAATCTCAGGCAGGCCAACCGTCCCTCGCCCGGGCTGGCCCTGGAGTCCTACTGGAGCCGCGGGGCCGTCCTGTGGGGCGCCACCGGACCCGTCAGGTTCCGCCTCAGCCCACTCGGCCCACTCGACAACCCCGCCCCGCCGCCCGCCCTGCCGCCGGACTCGCCCGACGCCCTCCAGGCCGACTTCGCCGCCCGGCTGAGCGACGCGTCGGTCCGGTTCGCCCTGCACATCCAGAAGTACGTCAGCGAGAGGCTGACACCGATCGAGGACGGGGCGGTCGAATGGAAGGAAAGCGACTCGCCCTGGCTCGCCGTGGCCACCCTGACGATTCCCGCCCAGAACACCCTCGACGCGAAGGGCCGGGCCACCCGCGACCGCATCGACACCCTCGCCTTCAATCCCTGGCACGCCCCGGCGGAGTTCCGCCCCCTCGGCAACCTCAACCGCGCCCGCCGCACGGTCTACACGGCCAGCGCCAGGGAGTGGCACGCCCGGTAGCGGGTGCGCCGACCGCCCAACCCGCCCTACTCCACACGCTGGTCGACGGCATGGGGCGGCCCGGATCACCCGTGGGGCCGGCCCGGCCGGACAGGCAGCCGCGACTCGGCCACCGGCACGAGGAGAGGGAGGAGAGGACCGGGCCGCCGCCGCAAGGAGCGCGACGACGTCATGTACCGGCATCGCCGCGGATCTGAACCGCGGCGGCGCCTCGCCGCCCCGGCGATGAGGAGCGAGTCCGCCCACGGGGACGAACCGGGCAGGGTGCCCGATACCACGCCGTTCGGGTCGTGGGGGTTTCGACGTGGACTGAGAGGGGTTCGCATGCAGACAGACGGGCGACGAATATCCGAGGCACCCGCCGACGGCGATCGAAGCGATCAGAGGACCGGCCGGGCGCCGGTGTCACGGCTGACCGTGTTCGGCTGGGCCGTCGCGGCGGCAGGGGGCGTCGCGGCGGTTGCCGTGGCCGCCATGACGCTGTACAGCGTGCGTTCGGTGCTGGTCAAGGCAGTCATCGGGCTGTTCCTCGCCGTCAGCCTGGATCCGCCGGTGCGCTGGATGGTCGGGCGCGGAGCCCGACGCGGGCACGCGGTCGCAGTCATCTTCCTCACGACGCTCGTCCTGGCTGCTCTGTTTCTGTGGGCGTTTCTTCCCCCGCTGCTGAGCCAGGGCACGGGCCTCACCTCCGACTTCCCCGGCTACCTGGCGCATCTGCGCAGGCAGTCGCCGCCCCTCGCCCGGCTGGACGACCGCTTCCACCTGCTGGAGCACGTCACGGCATGGGCCAGGACAATGCTCGATCGAGCCGGACACAACGCCTGGACGTATGGGCAGCGAGCGATGGGCGCCGTATCCTCGGCGCTGCTCGTGGGCGTACTGACCATCTATTTCATGCTCGACCTGCCCCGGATACGGAAGGGGCTGGTCGCCGCCTTCCCGCAACGGCACCGCCGCAAGGCCGACGCCGCCGTTGCCGTCGTCGCCGACAAGGTCGGCTCATACATGATCGGAAACTTCGCCATCTCGGCGATCGCCGGAGTCGCCACGTTCGTCGCTCTGACTGCCCTGCAAGTGCCGTTCGCGGTTCCGCTGGCGGTCTTCGTCGCACTGACCGACCTGCTCCCGATGATCGGCGCGACACTTGGCGCCGTGGTCTGCATCGTCGCCGCCCTGGCCACCACCGACCTGTGGCCGAACACCATCGTCGTCGCGCTGTTCTTCGTCGTCTACCAGCAGCTGGAGAACTACCTCATCGCACCGAGGGTGTTGCGCAACGCGGTGCAGATGTCGGCCCTCGCCGTGCTGCTCGCGGCGCTCATCGGCGGAACGCTACTCGGACTCATCGGTGCGCTGATGGCGATCCCCATCGCCGCTGCCGTCAAGGCCATCACCGTCCCGGCGCTGCGAACCCGTCGGCAGGGCAGCCTCACGACGACGCACGAGACCCCGGCCCAAGGTCATGAAGCAGTCGGCCGTACCTGAATGAGCGTCAGCGTCGACTGTTGTGTGCGGCGGAGGCCCGCCGGTCGCCATCGCCGCCCACCGCACCGACGGTAGGTAGCGCCCGGCCTTGCGTGAGCACTCTCGGCATCATGACGGCCCGGTGGTCGGGCTCTTGTCACGGAGTTTTCGCTCGGCCAGGGCCCCCGGCCTGACCAGCGGGGCAGGCAGAGAACCGGGCGCGCGGACGCGTACATGACTGAGTCTGCAACCGGATCTCCACAGCGAAGGCGCAACTGCGGCACAGGTGAGTTCGGTTGATGCGGAGTTGTCCGGGTCGGAGCAGACGTGACAGCAGCTCCCGGTTTCAATGTGCAGCACTATATGTAGAGAGGCTGCCCTCAATCCGTGTGCATGTATGCACGGATGCTTGGCCGACCGTTTCAACTGCCCTGCTGGGAGCAACGACCGACTGGATGCCGGGCATGCTCCGTGATTTGATCCTTCGCGCCGCAGGGATCGCGCCAAGGCGCCCGGAAGGGATGGCGCGGGCTGCGGTCGCGGCCGACCTTCTGTCCCCAGCTCGGCCGTTCCCCCCTTGTGGAACATCCATACGAAGGGCAGTTTCATGATGAACTCCGCTCCCCAGGTTCAGACCCTTGAAATCTCCGACACCGAGCTCGACACCGTCTCCGGTGGCCTGAGCCCGCAGGTCGGTATCACCGCCGGCCCGACGGCGCTCAGCAGCTCGGACCTCGCGGCTCAGGTCGGCGCGGTCAAGGACGAGGTCCTGGACACCGTCGGTCAGTACCACCAGGTGGGATTCACCGTCTCCTTCTGATCGCCAGATCGCGGGACCTCCTCGTCGGGTGATCGCTGATGGCCTGACCGGCAGCCCGACCGTTGATCGGTAACCACGGCAACCAGCTGCCACACGCCACCGCGTCTCGGCGACATGATCTGGACGGGCGGGGAAGAGGCTCCCGCCCAGGAGACATGGCATCCGCGCGGTATCAGCGACACGCGTATGGCACGCCCCCGAACACGACGCAGGGCCGGCTCAGGAGGAAACCCTCCTGAGCCGGCCCTCGTCGCTGTGCCCCCGGCAGGATTCGAACCTGCGACACCCGCTTGAGGAGTTTTCTCTGGACGGGGCTGTGACCTGCGGAAACGTCAGCCTTCAGTTGCCTGGCCTGGTGAAACACGCCTCCGTAGTTCTCGCATGTTCGCGCGGCTTCCCGTCCTCGTGTGTGCCGAATGTGTTCCGCAGGGACGCCTTCCGGGCACGGCGTCAGTCGCACGGGCAGTGGGCTGGAAGCGGTGCCTGCTCAGGCGGACCGACGGGTCCTAAAGCGGTTGGAGGCCACCGGCTTCCCCGGACGTCGGGTGGGCGGCACTGCCATGGTGCTCGGCCCATTCCTGATGCTGACCGGCGCGTTGGCACGCGCGAGCAAGTGGTCCACCGTATTGAGCCGCGCTGTGGCGAGGCTCAGGCGGGCGCTGCCGACGCCGGCCCGGCGTTCTCGACAGCGCCTGGAGCGCGGATCAGGACCCGGGCCGCTCTTGTCAGGCGCCGGCGCCGCCGTCGACCGGCAGGATCGCGCCGGTCACGTACGAGGCGCGGTCGCTGAGCAGCCAGGCGGCCGCCTCGGCAATCTGCCGGGGCTCGGCCATGTGACCGAGCGGGATCGTCGCGGTCATCTGCTCGACGATGCCGGGAGCCGCCTCTTCCCAGGTGTCGATCATCTCCGTGGAGGTGCCGCCGGGGGTGATGCCGTTGACCCGGATACGGTCACCGGCCCAGTTCACCGCGGCGGTCTCGGTAAGGCTGTTGAGCGCGCGCTTCATGGCGCCGTACGCGGGCAGGGCGGGGTTCGCGCGGCGGCTGCCTATGCTCGAGGTGTTGACGATCGCCCCGCCGCCGCCCCGCCGCATGAGCGCGGCCTCGGCGGTCATGGCGATCCAGTGCGAACGGAAGTTCACGGCGAACTGCTCGTCGATGTCCTCGTCGCTGGTGGTCTCGACCGGGCCGAACTGCTGCTGGGGGACCGCGCCGTTGTTGAAGGCGCCGTCGAGCCGTCCGTGCAGCTTTTCGACGTGGTCGACTGCGGCGCGGATGCTCGCCGGGTCGGCGAGGTCCATGGTGACGGCGTCGGCGACGCCGCCGTCGGCGCGGATCTCCTTCACGATGGTCTCGAGGGCGTCGGTGCTGCGGGCGGCGAGCACGACAGTGGCGCCCTCGGAGGCGAAGAGCCGGGCCGCGGCGGCCCCGATGCCGCGGCTGGCGCCGGTGATGAACAGGATCTTGCCGGTGAGCAGGCCGACGGGTGCGCTGTCGGTGGTGTTCGTGTTGTTCGTCATGACAGCAGCGTCCGGTCGGCTGCCGGCCGGATACAGGCACAGGCTGTACCAGGATCCGCGGCCGGGCGGCGCGCACACTGGGCGTATGGACAAGAAGGAGCTCGGGGCGTTCCTCCGCAGCCGCCGCGAGCGGCTCCGCCCGCAGGACGTCGGCCTCCCCTCCGGCCCGCGACGCCGCACACCAGGTCTTCGCCGCGAGGAGGTGGCGGTCCTCGCGCACATCTCCACGGAGTACTACATCCGGCTCGAGCAGGGCAGGGCGCCACGCCCCTCGGGCGACGTCCTGGCCGCGATCGCCGGCGCCCTGCGGCTCACCGACGCAGAGTCCGACCACCTCCACGTCCTCGCGGGCACCGCGCCGAACCGCACCGGACTGCACCGGCGCGACGTGCGCCCCAGCATCCTCGCGCTCCTGGAACGACTGCCGCAGACCGCCGGCTTCGTGATGTCCGCCGCGTTCGAGGTCCTCGCCTGGAACGACCTCGCGGCCGCCCTCATGGAGGACTTCGCCCCGCTCGCCCCCGAGGACCGCAACCTCGCCCGCCGGGCCTTCCCCGGACCACAGCCCGACGATACGGCGCTGTACGGACTCTCCGACGCCGCCGACTTCCGGCTGAGCGTCGTGATGCAGCTCCACACCACCCTCGCCCGCTACCCCACCGACCCCGCGGTGACCGGCCTCGTCGGCGAACTCCGCGATGTCAGCCCCGACTTCGCCCGCCTCTGGGAACGGCACGACGTACAGACCACGCCGATGCTCACGAAGACCTTCCGCCACCCGGCCGTCGGGGAGATCACCGTCGACTGCGACACGCTCACCCTCACCGACCGTGACCAGTACCTCGTCCTCTTCAGCGCGCCGTCGGGATCCCCCGGGGCCGACGCCCTGGCCCTGCTGAACGTCCTGGGAACACAGGCCAGTCACTCCATGCCGTAGCGCCACAGCCGGCCACCGCGAACACGATCGCCGACTGCGCGACATTCGGGAGTGTCCGAGCGGACCTGGGCGAAGAAGCCGAGCGGCGCGGACCGCTGCGGCCTGACCGCGCTGTTCTGGTCCAACGTCAACCCGTACGGCACCTTCCGCCTGGACATCGAGTACCGGACACGATGCAGGGCGTCGCTGATCTCACCGACCCCGGTGGAACGCGGCCGTATGGCGGGCGCTCGACCTGATGCGGGCCTACGTCGCCCGCGACGGCACCGCGAGCGACCGCATCCGCACCCTGGCCTTCTCCAGCGTCGCCCTCCAACTCGCCGCGGCCGACCAGCACTCCCGACGCGGTGGGCAGTTGGCAAAAGGGAACGGAATCGGCCCAGCCGAGGGCCGCCGGGTGCGATCGGCGGCGGCCCTCGGTTTCAAGGTGCTGTCTTGGCCGAATGACGGCCAGTGGGTCAGGCGTCGCTGGTGTCGGTCGGTGTCGACTCACCGAGCAGGGCGAGGGTCAGCACGTTGCCGGAGATGCCCCAGCCGCCGTCGGCGACCTCTTCGACCAGCACCATGGTGTTGGCGCGGGCGCGCTCGCCGTAGATCTCGACGTACAGCTCGGTGGTGCGGGTGACGATCTCCGCCTTCTGCTTCGGGGTGAGGGTCTTCTCGGGGACCTTGAAGTTCGCGAAAGGCATGGCTGGTTGTTCCTTCTCTCAGTGGGGCGTTACAGGGAGCTGCCTGTGGTGAGCAGGCTGTCCAGTCCGATGCGGCGGAAGAAGTCGGCGCGGACGCGGTGGGCGACCGCGGAGACGACTTCGCTGCCGTCTCGGCTGGGGTTCATGTGGGTGCGCAGCGGCTGAGTGCCATGCGCCATCGCGACCAGTCGCGCGACGGCTTCAGCGACCTCGGCCCCGTCGGCGTCCGGCAGGACGAGCGCCGCCAGACGCTGGCCCGGATCGTCCATCAGGGGTCGGTGACGGTCGGCCGTAGGCTCGGCACAATCACGGTCCGCCGGCGCGCGGGCGTTGGTGAAGTGGTTGGTGCCGGTGGTGAACGCGCCGGGCACCACGATCGCGGTGTCGATGCCGAGCGGGAGCACCTCGGCGGTGTGATGACGGCCAGGGCGTACATCGCTGCCTGGGCGGCGAAGTACGGGGTCAGGAACGGCGGGCAGCCGCCGCGGGAGCTGGAGCTGGAGCTGCCGATCCACATCCGCAGCCCCGAGCCCTGCTCGCGTAGCTGCGGTAGGCGGCGCGGTCGACGCGCTGCGTGCCCAGGACGTTCACGTCGTACGGGTCCGCGAGTTGCTCGGCGGTGAACGCCTCGGCGGCGCCCAGGACCATGTGTCCGGCGTTGTGTACGACCGCCTCCAGCCGGCCGCGCTCGGCGAGGATCCGGTCGACTGCGGCGTCGGCGGAGTCCTGGGAGGTGACGTCCAGCTCGGCGGCGTGCACGGCGACCTGGTGGTTCAGATGATTCCGCCGTTGGCGCGGACGACCTGTCCGTTGATCCAGTGGCCGGCCGGGGAGGCCAGGAACGCGACGACCTCGGCGATGTCGGCCGGGGTACCAAGTCGCTCCAGCGGGGGCTGGGCGGCCAGGCGGGCGATGGTCTCCTCGTCCTTGCCGTCCAGGAACAGGTCGGTGGCTGTGGGGCCGGGCGCGACGGCGTTGGCGGTGATGTCCCGGCCCCGCAACTCCCGGGCCAGGATCAGCGTCAGCGCCTCGACCGCACCCTTGCTGGCGGAGTACGCGCCGTAGTTCGGGAAGGCCAGCCCCACCACGGACGTGGAGAACGTCACGATCGCACCGCCGCGGCGCACCCGACGGGCCGCCTGCTGGACGACGACGAACGTGCCGCGAATGTTGGTGCGGTGCAGGTCGTCCAGGACGGCCAGGTCCAGCTCGGCGATCGGCGCCATGTGTGCCCGCCCGGCCGCGTGCACGACGACGTCGACACCGCCGAACTCCGCCTCGGCCGCGTCGAACAGAGCCTCGACGGCGTACTCGTCGGCGACGTCGGCGCGCACCGCAATCGCCCGGACGCCACCGGTGACGGCCTCCTTCACGGCTGCTTCGGCCTCGTCCTGGTTGCCGGCATAGCCGACCACGACGGCGTACCCGTCGGCGGCCAGCCGACCGACGGTCCGGCGGCCGATGCCGCGCGAGCCGCCGGTGACGATCGCGACACGGGGTGAGACGGAGGGCTGGCCCGGGGCAGCGAGCCCGTCGAGGGAAGTGGGGATAGGCATTACTGACTCCTGTGGTGAACGCGGGTCGGGCCGTGGTCTCGCCGTCGCCCTGCTGCGTCCTCAACGATCGGCCGGTCCCCCACCCCTAGCCAGGGCTGCGTTTACCCAGGGGATGCCACCCCCTGGCTACGGCTCGGCGCGCGAGCGACCATGAAGGGGTGAACCTTCCAGAACTCGGCGCCTTCCTCAGGACACGCCGCGACCGCATCCGCCCCGCCGAGGTCGGTCTCCCCCAAGGCCCGCGCCGGCGGGTCCCCGGGCTGCGCCGCGAGGAAGTCGCCCAGCTGGCAGGGCTGTCAGCCGACTACTACACCGAGTTGGAACGCGGCAGCGCGAAGAACGGCGTGCAGCCCTCGGCCCAGACCCTGGCCGCCCTCGCCCGAGCCCTGCGCCTGAACGGCGACGAGCGCGACCACCTGTTCCACCTGGCCGAACGGCCGATCCCCCCGTCGGCACACGGACCGTCGGCACATGTGCAGCCCGCGCTTCTCGGACTGTTGGACCGGCTGTCCAACACCCCCGCGCGCGTCATCACCGACCTGCACGAAACCCTGGTGGAGAACGACCTGGCCCGTAACCTGCTCGGCAGGTCCCCGGCACACCGCGGCCCGACGGCAAGCTTCGTGTACCGCTGGTTCAGCGATCCGCAGGCGCGCGAGAGGTACCCGACCGAGGACCACCCGCACCACTCCCGGGTGTTCGTGGCCGACCTCCAGGCAGCGGCCGCCCGCCGCGGCCGGGACGCGGAGGTCACCAAGCTGGTCGCCGTACTGCGCCGCCGCAGCCAGGAGTTCGCAGCCCTCTGGGACACCCACGACGTCGCGGTGCGCCGCAAGGACCACAAGAAGATCGTCCATCCCGCGCTCGGCATCATCGAACTCGACTGCTACAACCTGCTCAGTGAGGACGGACGCCAACGCCTGCTGTGGTTCACCGCGCCGCCCGGAAGCCGGGGAGCCGAGCAGCTGGAACTGCTCTCCGTCATAGGAACCCAGGACCTGAGCGTCACCGAGGGCACGGCACCCGGGGGGTTGTCCGCGGCGGAATCAGGAAGGCAGCGCTGACCCGCGCCCCCAGGACGCCAGGCGCTCCCCGATCAAGACGTGGCGGCCCTCTCCCAGCACAGGTGGTTTCCGGCCCGGGCCTCACGACGACGCACGTCCGCTTACGCAAACGGCCCCGGACGAGGAGTCCGAGGCCGATCAGGAGCCCTCCCTGGGGGATAAAACCCCAGGTCAGAGCGGCAAGGCGTTGTGCCCCCAGCAGGATTCGAACCTGCGGCACCCGCATTTGGAGTTCGATCACCAGGCAGGGAGTTCCCGGCGGCTCATGTGGGGGCGGGCCACGAACGGTCTCCACGGGGTGCCTACGTCTGCTGCCGTTGATGTCAGACGTGGATGCCAGCCAGCTCCGCCACGCTGGCAAGGATGGTGAAGGCGTTTGAAGTGAAGATATTGGCCCTTACGTACCAGTAGGTTACTCGCCAGATGGGTCTCGTCCGTCGTGAGGCTGACCATGACAGACCGGGCGGAGCGGCTCCGCTGTCAGCGGTTGCTCGTGGTGCCGATGTCGACGATGTGGTTGTACCGCTCCACCAGCACGAAAAGCTTGATCTTCTGCGTCGTCTCCCCGCTGCCGAAGGTCAGGGTGACGATGACCTCATGGCCGTTACCCACGGCGCCGTTGTCGGTCACCGTCCACTTCCGCGGGACGTTTTGGGCACGCAGGACACCGTCCGCTCCGTGCTTCTTCTCCCAGGCGGCCAGTCGCTTGGCGAAGTCGGGCGTCAGGTAGTGCTTGCGGAGCACCGTTTCCAGCGTGGCGTCGGGGTCGTCGTAGTCGCCGATCGCGTCGATGTACGCGCCGTAGAAGTCGGCGACCCGGGTCACCACTTGGCCGCTCGTGCCGCTGACCGACTGCAGTGCGGCGGTGGACGACTTTGCGGGGGCATGGACGGATGCCTGTGCCGACACCTGTGTCGACACACCGAGTCCGACAGTCAGGACGAGGCCGGCGGCGATGGCCGCGCGGCGGCCCGGACGACGGTGTGCGGAGGACTTCCTGTTCATGTGCATCTTCCTTTTCTGGTCCATATGTGGTTGCTCTCGGTCCGGGGCCGTCGTGTGGCTATCGCCTTTTGGGGTCGGCGGGCGCCGCCCCGGAGTCATGAACATCTGCTGCTGCGCGGACCCATTTCCCTCCCCCTGCCGCGGCTCGGGGCGCGATCGATAACACCAAGTCCTGCTGAATCGCGCCGAGTGACCCTGTCAGTGGTCGATTGGCCGCCCTCCTCACCCCCTATGGCGGAGGGCGGACCCGGTCATGCGGTCACCGGAGCTTGTCCACGGCCCGTGACGGCCGTCTTTGAAGGCCTTCACCGGCGCATGCCCGAAGTCGCCAGACGGGTGTCGAAGACGCCCCAGGAGATCACCGTGTGCAGGCCGTCGCCGTGCCCGACCTCCTCGACAGGCAGCGTGCCGTAGTCCTTCAGTGCGGCCTCGGTCTCCGGGCCGGCCTTCTCCATGCGTGCGCACAGGGCTTGATGTCGTTGCTCAGCCGCGAGAAGCGCCCCTTCGCCAGAGCCGTCCTGGACAACTGGACGCTGGCCTGACGGACGGTCGCTCCTGTCGAATTCGGTACGGAGCTCCCCATACCAGGTCCGGGCCGTCGCCGTCGCCGCCGACGCCATGCGCACCCAGCGGTCCCGTTCCACCGCCTCCGGTACGCAGGCGGTGTCCTTGCCGACCGTTCAGGACGAGCTTGGGTGCGACGGGAGATGGGCCGCCGCGAGGAAGCCGACGCCTTTGCCGCGACGTTTGCCAGTGTGGCGAGCGTCGTGCCGAGGGCGAGCCCGTGACGGCGAGTGCGAGGAGCGGGCCTGCTCGGGTGCGCTTGGGCATGGGTGTCCCCCGTGGATGAGTGCATGAGTGTCATTTGTCGCCCGCCGCCGGCTGGTCGGTCCGGTCCTGGTCGGTGCGACACCAAGAGCATCGGCCGTCACGGCGGCTCAGCGCAACGCCGGACGCCTGTCCGGCAACGGTGGAACCATCTCAGCCCATCTGACGTGCAGGTATATGGACCGCCTGGGATACGGGGACACGTCGGAGGACGGGGGGAACGGTGTCGACCGGGGACGACGTCGAGCAGTTCGCGGCGCTGCTGCGCCGGCTGAAGGACCGCACGGACCGGAGCTACGGCTCCCTGGCCCGCCGTCTCAACATGAACACCTCCACGCTGCACCGCTACTGCGCGGGCGAGGCGGTCCCGCAGGACTACGCCCCGGTGGAGCGCCTGGCCGCCTTCTGCGGGGCGACACCGGAGGAACGCCTCGATCTGCACCGCCTGTGGCTGCTCGCGGTGACGGCACGACAGCGGCCGAGGGCGGGTGAGGAGGCAGCGGAGCCGGCAAAGACCGAAGGGGCACTGAAGCCGACAGGGGACGAGCGGGCTTCGGGTCCGGACAGCCGGACGGTGGGGCGTGCAGGTGGCGGCACGCGCAGTGTGGGTGGCGGCGCCGACGGCATCGGTGGTGACGGGGGCGGCACGAGCGGTTCACCACCGCGACTCGATGCGGGCGCACCCGACGCCGCACTGGCTGCTCCCGACGCTCCCGGACCGGGCAGTCGCGAGTCGACGGCCCAGTGGGATGCGGTCCGCTCAACTGGACGGCCCTGGTACCGCCGTCGCCGCACCGTCGTCGGCACAGCCACGGCGACCGTACTGCTGGTGACGCTGGGCAGTATGTCGGCGCTGTCGGCCGACCGGTCTCACGACAACTCCGCCAAGGCCCCCGGTCAGTCCCGTAGGACAGGAACCGGTACGTCACACCACCCCTCGGCCACTGCGGCCGGCCCCTCCCGCAGCCGTTCGTCGGCCTCGCCCTCCGCAGGAGTACGGGCTTCAGGGAGCCCCGAGTCGAAGGGCGGACCGTCGGCGGGCACGACGAGCGACGCCCCCGTGCCAACCGGTGTGCCGCTCGCCTGGACCACCGACTCGCGGATCTGGGACGGCGGTTGCGGGTACGACTACGTCATCGGCAAGGAGCCGACCCAGGTGCCCCCGCCGCCGGTGGAGCAGGACGCCGAGGTGTGGGCGGCGACGCAGGGGGCGGTGCCGGGGCGGCAGACGATGGTGCAGATCTCGGTACAGGGAAAGTCGTCCACGGCCGTGGTCCTCACGGCCCTCCGGGTCCGTATCGTCAGCCGCGGCACCCCGGTCACCGGCAACGCGTACGCCATGGGCCAGGGCTGCGGCAGTGATCTGCCGCCCCGCAACTTCTCCGTGAACCTGGACGTCGGCCGCCCGATCGCCCACGCGCGCCCCGGCGACGACACCGGAAAGCCCGTCCCCGCGGTGCAGTTCCCCTACCGCGTCTCCGCCGAGGACCCGGAGGTGCTGCAGGTCACCGCGACGACCGAGGCCTACGACTGCAAGTGGTACCTGGAACTCGACTGGTCTTCCCAGGGTCGCACCGGCTCGGTCCGTATCGACGACCACGGCCGCCCGTTCCGCACCAGCAGCATCAAGGGCCTGTCCCACTACTGGTACGGCACGAACGACCACGGCGTGCGTCAGTGGGTACCCACTGACTCTTGAGGGAGCGTGGGAGCTGCTCCGTTGTCCTCGATCACTACGGCTCGGGTCCGGGCCTGGCGCACGGAGTGCCTGGCCCGGACCGGTGAGCCGACGGTGGTCAAGGCGTATCAGATTCTGCGGGCGATCCTGAACACGGCCGTTGATGATGAGCTGATCCTGCGCAACCCGTGCCGCATCAAGGGCGCCGACCGCTACGACGTGCCGGAACGCCCCGTCCAGGGTGGCCGGCTGCGGCGCAGCAACTTCCGCGACGAGACGACACGTGTGTGGCGCGGCCGTGTGCCCCCGGCAGGATTCGAACCTGCGACGCCCGCTTTAGGAGTTCGATCCGAGTGCGGTCCGGCTGGGGCCGTCGACTGGTGGGACAGTCGGACAGAGACGCTGGCGTACGTCCCTGTCCGGCGTCGTTGATGTCAGCCGTGGAGGTCAGAAGTCTTCCGATCCATTGGCGTGGCCTCTGCGCGGCTTACTCTTGATTGCCATGTACTTTGTATTGCAAAGTTAGATCCTGAGTGGGCGCCCATCTGGCGGTCCGCTCACGAGCGCTGCCAAAGCGCAGGCCACTAGGGGGACCAATGGGGACATCCGTACCGAGCAGCGCGGGATCGGAACCGAGGGGGGCCGCGGCCGCCTTGTTGGCTGCGACGGAAGGCCTCCGGGCGAGGACCCGCAGGCAGACCAACGGAGCATGGACTCTCCTTCTTGGCTTCGGGCTCCTTGCACTGGCGGCCGTTCCGGTCGCCCGGTACGCCTTCAACTTCGGAGCCCACGGGCGCTACATCGGGTCCTATCCGGCCTTTGCCTACGCGGAGCTGACCGGCCTGTGTGTCGTCCACGAACCGGGAACCCCCTGCTTGAAGGGCGAGTTCGACGGAGCCTTCCTGCGCTTCGCGGCATGGGGCGTGTGGTTCGCGCTCCTCCCCCTCGCATGGTTCGCCTTCGCCCGCTGGTACCGCCTGCGCGGCGAGGCCCGGGGCGTCGTTCCCCGGCGCGGCATGTGGGTCCGCGTGATCGTTGCAACCACCACCGTGATCACGACAGCTCTGGTGTTGTTGCTGTTCGGCAAGGACCAGCCGTGGGAGGCCGTACTGCTGGAGAACAGCTACGCCTCTCCGTGGTACCTGGTCGGCATCGGACTTATCGCCCTCGGCATCACTGAACGCAGTTGGATCGCCGCGGCGGCCGGCGCCGCTCACGCCCTGCTGCTCACGGGGTACCTGGGAGCCTCCTGGGGCAGTGGATGGCTTCCCTGGCAGCACCCCGCCCACCCCGGCTGGGCCGACGGACCGCAGGTCAAGGCCCTTCTGCTCGCTGCCGTCCTGCTCCTCGCCGGCCTGGGCGAGTGGACAGCGGCCCGCCGCCGGGGCGCGCCCGGTGTCGCAGTTGCGGGTACGGTCGTCTCATGAGCGTCGAAGACTCGACCGCTACGCAGGATGACCAAGAGGAACTGCATCCCACCCAGGCGCTGGACGACACCGTCCACCAGCGTGTGCGGCTCGGCGTCCTCACCGTTGCCCGCGAAGCCGACCGGGTCGAGTTCAGCTTCCTGAAGAAGCAACTGGCCGTCACCGACGGAAATCTCTCCCGGCACCTGAAGGTGCTGGAGGAGTCCGGAATGATCACCGTGGAGAAGGGCTACGCCGGTCGACGCCCCCGAACATGGGTAACCCTCACCCGTGAAGGTGCGCAGGCCCTTGACGCCGAACTCCGGGCTCTACGCGCACTCGTGCTACGCCTAGAGGCTCCCCGCCCCGGGCACGGCGCACCCGACGCATGATCACCGCTTTAGGAGCGAGGCTGGGGGATCGCAGGCGTGAAGTGGGAATCCCTGCCTCGGGAAGTCTGGGGCGGTACGCGCCCTGGCGAACTTCGATTCCCCGTGAGTCCCCCTCCGTTCTGGCACGGAAGTGGCACGCCCCCGCGGCCCAGTGAGGCACACAGGGGCGAGGCTGACGTCTCGATGGACGACGTGGCTCGTTACCGCGACACCGGCAGCGGGGCCCACCGGTTGACCGGCCATGCGACGACGAAAGCCCGGCCGATGACTTGGTCCTCGTCGATCGTGCCACCGCCAGGCTGGTCCTGGTGGTACCGGGAGTCTTGAGAGTCCTGGCGGTGGTCACCCATCACCCAGATCCTCCCTTTCGGCACCTTGATCGGTCCGAACGGGTTGTCCCCGCAAGGGGTGTTGCCTGGGTAGATGGACGGTTCGTCCATCGCCTTCCCGTTGACCTTCACCGGACCGCTTCCCGAGCATTCCACGGTGTCGCCACCTACTGCGATCACCCGCTTGATCAGGTCCTTCTCATCCGCCGACGGCGTCAGGCCGACGAAGCTGAGCACCTTCTGCACCGCGTTCGGCTCCTCGGCCTTCTCAGGGAGCCAGCCCCCCGGGTCGTGGAAGACCACGACCTCTCCGCGCTGCGGCTTGGATCCGAACCACGGCGTCAGCTTGTCGACCAGCACGCGGTCGCCAGGCTGCAACGTGTTCTGCATCGAGTCGGACGGGATCGAGAATGCCTGCACGAGGAACGTCTTGATGAGCAGCGCAAGCACCAACGCGATGCCGATGAGAATCGGCAACTCCTTCCAGAACGAGCGCGTTTTCCGCCGCCGCTCACCCGTCGTTCCGTCGTCGGTTTCGTCGCCCCCGGATCTCGACCGTTCGCCAGCGACAAGATCTTTCACAACCACGCCTCCCCCTGCGCCCGGCCCGAGCGCACCGTGTCCGAAGTAGTTCCTTGTGTGCAGAGCACCGGGCCCACCACAGTCACAACGAGCGGGAGTTCCCGACGGCCGGAGCTCTCAACCTGGCTCTGCGCTGGGCATGGCCCTCCCGCACCTCAACCCTCCTCACGGCCGCCGGAGTCGCGCCCCGCGTGGTGATGGAGATCCTGGGCCACTCCCAGATCAGCATCACCATGGATGTGTACGTGCACGTCGTGCAGGACACCCAGCGCGAGGCCATGAGCCACATGGACCGCCTGCTGCGGAGGCGCCCCGGTCGCCAGTGATCAGCGGCGACCGCCCCCGTTGATGTCAAAAGTGGATGACAAAGGCCCCGGACCATGATCGGTCCGGGGCCTTTTGCCTGGTGCCCCCGGCAGGATTCGAACCTGCGACACCCGCTTTAGGAGAGAGTCTATTGATCACCCTGTCTGTCCTGACCTTTCCTTGGCTTCATCGTTCCTGCTGGTCAGCGCGGCGGAGTCTTCCGGCTTCTTCCGGTCCTTCCCTACCTTTACTCGGCCTTCCGTTCACGGCACGGTGGCTGTGGCGGTGGGCGGCACCAACGGCCTGCCCGTCCATGGCATCGGTGGTGTCGTCCTCAATCTGACAACCACTGACCAGCAGGCGACCGGCTATCTACGTGCCTGGCCCACCGGACAGCCCGCTCCAGACACGTCGGTGGGCAATTTCCAGCCGGGCTCGTCGCGAGCCGATCTCGCCATCCTCCAGCCTGGAACCTCGGGCAAGATCAATGTGTACAACAGCAGTTCGGGCACGGTCGATCTGATCGTCGATCTGGAGGGCTGGTTCTCGGCGATCGAACCGTCCATCCCGACGGACCTGGCGACGACCGGAACGGATACCACGACCCCGATGGTGTCGGGAGTGGTCTACGGTCCGACCGGCGACTCGGTAACCGGCGAGATCTTCGTCCAGGACGCGTCCGGCAACCCGGTCGGCGAAACGCCGACCGCGATCGGGACCGTGCCGTCCGGTGAGCGGGTCACCTTCATGATCCCCGAGGGAACACTGACAGCCGGCCAGACCTACAGCTGGTACATGCTCGCCTGCTACGCCTCTCTCTGCTCCGCGCCCAGTTCCACCCAGAACCTCACCTTCACCGGGCCCTCCTCCGACTCGGGCTCAGGCTCCGTGCCGGCCAACGCCGTCACCGCCACGCTCCCTGCCTCGGGCATCACCACCGAGGACGCCATCACCGACGCGACCGGCTGCGCTGGGGCCGCCTGCGCTGTGAACACCGCTACGACCACCTTGAAGGTCGGCGGCGACGGGACCAACCACTGGGCGTCGGCGATCAAGGCTGATCTCTCCGCCATTCCGGCGGGTTCCACCGTCTACAGCGCCACCCTGTTCCTCACGCAACAGGGCTGCCTCGGCGGATGCACCAGCGACACCCTTGATGTCGAGCAGGCGGACGGGGACGTGACCGCGCAGACGACGGGGGCCGGACTACTGGCCCAGGAGGACACATCCGGTCCCATCGCCTCGGGAACGGAGGCCAGCGCCTCTTATGACGTCACCCCCCTGGTGGCGAGCTGGCTGAGCGGTGGCTTGCCCAACGACGGACTCCTCCTTCAGGCCGACGACCAGTCCACGGCCACCACCGGCACCGTCTACTACTCCTCAGCCAGCACGGTCCCCAGCGCCGAACAGCCGACGATCAGCGTCGTGTACACGCCTCCGACCGCTCCCAGCGCCCCGACTAACGCCACCGCGACGCCTGGCGACGGCGGAGCCGTCCTCACCTGGTCACCGCCGACCGACAGCGGTTACGTCGACGCCACCGGCGACGGCATCTCCTACACGGTCAAAGCCCTCGCCCCCGGCCGGTTGCCGCGTACGCCACGAGCGCGCCCCACGTGAACAGGTCGCTCTCCGGTCCCGCCACGCCGCTGCGGTACTGCTCGGGGCTGAGCCAGCCCGGTGTGCCGGTCAGCATGCCGGTCCGGGTCACGCTGGTGCCGTCGGTGGCGTGCGCGATGCCGAAGTCCAGGACGCGCGGGCCGGCCGGGGCCAGCAGCACGTTCTGCGGCTTCACGTCACGGTGCACCACCCCGGCCGCGTATCGCCGCGAGGGCCTGGGCGGTGCCGGTGGCGAAGGCATACAACGTGGCGCCCGCGAGCGGGCCATGGGCGGCCAGGTGCTGGGCCAGGGTCGGGCCCGGGACGTAGGGGGTTGCCAGCCAGGGAGCGTCGGCGTCGGGGCCGAACACCATACACATGTCCTGGGGGAGCGGTTCGAGGACCTGCCGGGCTTCGACGGCTCGGCCCTGGGCGAGCAGCAGCATCCCGATGTCGTGCTGCAGTTCCACGGCCTCCTCGCTCATGTCGCTGTCGACGGTCCTTACGACGTTCAGCACGTCCTGGAGCTCGGCGAGCGCGTCGGTGACCTGGCCGAGTTCGGCGCGGCACCGGGCTTCCTGGGCGCGGCAGGCGCGGGCCTGCTCGCCGGTGGGTCCGGCGATGCGGGCGTACGCGTCGGCGAGGGCGTCGAACTCGGGCAGGGCGGCCCCGTAGTCGCGACCTTTCGCACGCGTCGGAGCGGGCAACGTCGTCTGGCTGTGGAATCCGAACGTGATGCGGGACGCGCCCGCGGTGTCGCTGCAGGAGCTGTACCCCGGGACGCGTATGTCGACCTGATGGGGATGACGGGTTATCAGGACGACGAGTCCACGGCGGGTGCGGTGTTCGACGCGACACTCGCGCGGCTGCGCGGGCTGACCGGTCGCCCGGTGGTGATCGCGGAGACCGGGGCCCGGCCGGGCCGGAAGAAGGCGGCCTGGATAGCCACCTTCTTCCGGTGGTTCGTCGCGCACCGGGAGGTGATCGGCTTCGTGTGGTTCGAGCGCAGCCGTGCCGACGGCGGTCACCAGGACTGGCGCTTCACCCAGACCCCGGGGACCCCCCGTGCCTTCGTCGGAGGGCTGGACACCGTACGGCTGGCGAGGATCAGCCGGTCGTAGTGGTGGTGGAGGCCGTCGGTGTCGCCGACGTCGACAGGTCCGCCGACCCGGTCAGGTCGATGTCCGCGAGCCCGCGCCGGAACGCCCTGAGCGTCGCCGCGTTCTCGGTGAAGCGCCAGTCCGCGCCGCCGCCCTGTTCCCGGTCGCGTTCGAACCAGATGAAGCCGATGACGTCGTCCTGCTCGCTCTTCCCGAGCCACTTGAAGAAGTCGCTGATCCACGCCGCCTTCGACGTGCCGGGCTGCGCGCCGGCCTCGGTGATGACGATGGGGCGGTCGGTGAGCTTGCGCAGCTTCTTCAGCGTCGGGTCGAAGACGGCGGCCGCGGTCTTCTCGTGCACGGCGTAGCCGACCACGCCGACCCAGTCGGTGTAGTCGTCGCCGGGATACAGCTCGGCCAGACTCACCTTGGGCACCGGGCGCAGGATGTTGGGGCTCCACAACCAGATGACGTTGTCGGCGTCGGCCTGCTCGAAGAGGTCGTGGACGTGCCGCCAGGCCTTGACGTAGTCGCCCTTGTGGTTGCCGCTGCGCCGCTCCGACCAGGGGTACCAGGCGCCGTTCATCTCGTGCGCGAAGCGGATCACCACGGGCCACCTGTGGCCGGCGACGGCTTTTGCGAAGCGCGTGACGTACGCGTCGTACGTGCCGTCGGCGATCTTTGAGAGTGCGTACTTCGGCTGGTCGGTGCCGTGCTTCCGGTCGGCCCAGGGCTGCCAGGAGATCACCGGGAGCATGCCCTGCCGGTAGGACGCGTCGACGGCGGTGGGGTCGAAGTCCTCGTTCCAGTTGACGAAGTACTCGGACATGGTCGGCCGCTGCCCGGCCGCCTTAGCCAGGGTGTCGGTCCTCTTGGACGACCAGGGGATCTGGGTGCTGCTGAGCCCGAAGTACTTGCCTTCGGGAGCGGTGAAGGAAGCTTTCTCCGGGACGGCGGTGCGGTCGGCGGACGCCCCGGACGTGATCCGGTCCTTGATGCCGGGCTCGGCGGCGGGGACACCGAGGCCCTGGTAGACCGGCTCGGAGCTGGAGTTGGCGAGGAGGTAGACGCCGTAGCTGAGCAGCGACAGCACGACGACGTTGACGGCCATCCACAGCCGCAGCCGGACACCGCTGCCGCGGTTCCACCAGTGCAGGCGCTTGGCGCGGGACCGGCCGGAGGACTTGCCTGCCTCAGACACTCATCATCACCGATCCGAAGAGCAGGGCGGCGCCCAGCAGGTAGGGGACCACGACGAGGGGGCTGCGGGTGCGTTCGCCGGCGAAGCTGTCGGCGCGGGTTCCCCAGCTCGCGTTGTGGGCCATGCGGAAGAAGCCGAGAAGGCGTACCGGGAGCAGGAGCAGCGTGTTGATGATCATGAAGACCGGCAGGAAGACCATGTCCTTGGGCCGGTAGGCGAAGTGGCGGCCGAAGCGGATGGCCATGGAGATCAGGGACATGAGGGCGGCCAGGCCGAGGACGAACACCAGCGCGTGCCACGGGGTGTGCGGCAGCGGCAGCTGGTTGTAGATACCGGGCTTGTCGCGCCGCCAGGCGGCGACGGCCCAGGACGCGAAGGTGCCGAGCAGGACGAAGGGCACCAGGATGTCGGCGATGTAGAACAGCCAGAGCATCTTCGCGTGGCGCAGCATCCACCAGAACATCCGCAGGGTGTTGTACTGCGAGCCGCGCGCCCAGCGGTACTGCTGCTTGGCGAGCTTCCGCAGCTCCAGCGGGGCGTCGGTGTAGACCAGCGAGGTGGACTGGTAGACGCTCTTGTACCCGGCCTTGAGGGTGTAGTTGGTCAGTGTCCGGTCGTCGCTGACCTCCAGGAAGACGCCGAGGAACTTCTCGTTGAGGAAGTCCTCCATGCAGTCCTCCAGGATGCTCCGGCGGAAGGCGATGGTCCGGCCGGGCAGGCAGCCCACCGTGCCGACCACGCTCATCGCGGGCATCGAGTAGTGGCAGCGGACGCTCTCCAGCCAGTCGGCCCAGCGGGTGAGTACCGACCGCCCGGGGGCGAGGATCCGCTGTCGGGTGGTGACGCCGCCGACCTCAGGATCGCGGAAGGGCTTCACCAGTTCGGCCAGGGTGTCCGTGGTCCAGATGGTGTCCGAGTCGACGAGTACGGCGATCTCGCCGGTCGCATCCTCCAGGCCGACGCGCAGCGCGTTGCGCTTGCCGGGTGTCTCGGTCCAGCGCCAGTCGACACCCATGTCGGTGCAGATGTCCTCCAGAACCGGGTTGCGTCGGCCGTTGATGACGACGATGACCTCGGTCGGCTGCTGCTCGGTTATTCGCTGGAGTACGGAACGGAAAAGGTCTTCCGGCTCGTCGACGACGGGAATGATGACCGAGGTCGTCGTCGGCCAGGGTCGCTTCCACGGTTTGTAGCGGCGGGCCAGCAGAATGCGGATGATCCAGAGCGACCAGACCATGGTCATGAAAACGGCGAACGGGTAGACGACTCCGTTGTTCCGCCATTCTCTCAATTCCAGCAGATACGCAAGCATGACCTTCCCTGAGCCGTGGAATCGGAGATTCAGGCACGGAAGGTCGTGTGCCGGCAGGCCGTGCCGACTGCTCCGCCGGGCCTGTGCGGCCCCCGGCGCCCTCCTACCCCTGGTGTTGGCGACATCGACACTGATCTCGCCAACTGGCCGGAAACTAGCAGGAGTTACAGTGTGCTAAATCATGAAAAAAACCTCAAAACAGCACATCAAGATCGTTCGTTATTCAACGGAGATGTGAAAGATGTGTGAGGGTTACACGTTCAAAGCGCGAAAGATCACACTCGTGTGACGTTTGCGTGACATGGGTCGACGCGGTCGACCCGCTCTCTTCCCCGGGTTATGGTTCCGCTCTCCATAGACCTCCAAAGGGGTCACTGAGCACCATGTGCGGAAGGCGATTCAGTGTCTGCCCGTGTGACAGTCATCGGCACCGGATATCTCGGTGCCACGCATGCTGCCTGTATGGCGGAAATAGGCCACGAGGTTCTCGGGCTCGACGTCGATCCGGACAAGATCGCCGCATTGCGATCCGGCCGGGTCCCTTTCTATGAACCCGGCCTGGAAGAGCTTCTGGCCAGACACGTGGCCAGCGGGCGGCTGCGCTTCACCACCTCTTACGAGGAAGTCGCCGAATTCGGCGAAGTCCACTTTTCCTGCGTCGGCACCCCGCAGTCGCCCGGTGGCAACGCGGCGGACCTGCGCTACGTCGACGCCGTCATCGAGCACCTGGCCCCGCTTCTGGGCGGCCGGAACGCGCTCGTCGTCGGCAAGTCCACCGTTCCGGTCGGCACCGCCGAGCGACTCGCGGCGATGCTGCCCGAGGACGCCGAACTCGCCTGGAACCCCGAGTTCCTCCGGGAGGGCTTCGCCGTCGAGGACACCCTGCGGCCGGACCGGCTGGTCTTCGGCGTGCGATCGACGGCGGCGGAGGCGCGCCTGCGCGCGGTCTACGCCCCCGTCATCTCGAACGGAACTCCGGTCGTCGTCACCGACTTCCCGACGGCGGAGCTGGTGAAGACCTCGGCCAACGCATTCCTGGCCACCAAGATCTCCTTCATCAACGCCATGGCCGAGGTCTGCGAGGCCGCCGGCGCCGACGTCAGCCTCCTCGCCGAGGCCCTGTCCCACGACACCCGCATCGGCGGCCGCTTCCTGCGCGCCGGAGTCGGATTCGGCGGAGGCTGCCTGCCCAAGGACATCCGCGCCTTCATGGCTCGAGCGGGAGAGCTGGGCGTGGACCAGGCACTGACCTTCCTCCGCGAGGTCGACCACATCAACATGCGCCGCCGCAGCCGGGTCGTGGACCTGGCACGCGAAGCGGCCGGGGGCAGCTTCCTCGGCCGCCGGATCGCCGTCCTGGGCGCTGCCTTCAAGCCCGACTCCGACGACATACGGGACTCCCCGGCCCTCAACGTGGCCGCGCAGATACAGCTCCAGGGCGGCAATGTCAGCGTCTACGACCCCAAGGCCATGGACAACGCTCGCAAGGCGTTCCCGACCCTGGCCTACGCGACCTCCGCCGAGGACGCCCTGTGTCAGGCCGACGTCGTCCTCCACCTCACCGAGTGGCAGGAGTTCCGGGACCTGGACCCCGCCGTAGTGCGGGACATGGTGGCGCGGCCGTACGTCATCGACGGCCGCAACGCCCTCGACGACGGACGGTGGCGCGCGGCGGGATGGACGTACCGCGCGCTCGGCCGGCCCTGAACGCAGCCGACGCGCCGCATGTGTGCGCCGCCCTGAACGGCCCCGGGGTGCTCATCCCCCCTCCCGCGCCCCGGGGCGCTGTTGTTCCCGAACACTGCCGAGAAGTTCAGGAAGCACACCGCCCGTACGGGGGCGCGCTGGACCGAGCTCGGCATCGCGGTCGGCCTGTCGGCCGTCGCCGCCGCGTCCGGCGCTCGTCTGGACGGCTCCGCCGGGCCGTCCTCGGCAGGGTCCACCTTGGGGCGATCAACCCGGCCCGTACGCCGCCACCGCTGATCCCCACCGCGCGACTGGAAGCCTGACACCGCGCGGCGCCTGCGGCCGGTCCGGCCGGGCGCGACCGCCGTGGGTCAGCGGCTCGTACCGGGATCTGCTTCCCTGGCCGGTCGTATCAGCGGGGAGGCGCTTTCTAGCATGTGCGACGATCACGGGCACTCGGCGGCCGAAGCGGCGTGGTCACGAGGACGGGCAGCCGGTTGTGGATCATCTTGGGCAGCACGATGGGCCTGGTCGTCTCTCAGCCGCTCAGGCCGATGGTGTGGGCGGCCTCGGTCTGCCCGTGGCCCAGACCGAGGCCGCCGGCCAGGAAGACTTCTGCGGTGGCGGCCCAGCTGCACAGGGTGACCAGTCGAAGGTCAACCGCTCCCAGTACCAGCGGGGAGGGTCCCGACCAAGCCCCGTCAGGCCATTTCGGCTGCGCTGCTCCCCGCGCTGATCTCTGGTACTGGCAACCGTCTCTGCAGCAGACGGCTACCAAGTAGGCAGACCTAATCCTGCGGACAGTCCAATGTGCCCGCTGCGCATGGGACAGCCCTGCCACCATCACCTGCAGCCATTCCTGACAGGCAGTCAGATTTCGTTCCCACGGCGTTCCCATTTCCCAGGGGAAACGAGCCAGCCGAACTACTCCGCGGCAAAACAGCAGGTCAAGCGTGCCCCCGGCAGGATTCGAACCTGCGACACCCGCTTTAGGAGCGAGGTGGGGCGACGCATGCTGTGACCTGCGGGTTCCCCGCCCAGAGCAGAGTCCGGCGGCACGCGCCTCGGTGTATCCCGATTCCCCGTGACTCCCCGACCGTTCTGGCACGGATGTGGCACGATCTTCGTCCTGGAACGGCCGCCGTGATTCTCCGCTGACTGCCTCCGATGGGGCGCGCGGGGCGCGAACCCCTTGCCGTCCGGTCACCGCGGGTCGACACCCCATATCTTGATGGGCTCGTACGCTCCATCGCGGAAGTCGAAGACAGTCACTTCGGTGTCGGATATGTGTCGGAAGTGGCCCCCATAGCCGGGCTGCGCGATGTGTGGGGCGAGCAGGTCCAACAGGCCCCGGAGGTAAAGCATGGAGTCATCGATCCAGTGGTTGCGTGCGAAAAGTTCCCACTCGTACCTCTCCCCGGAACTGGTGAACTCTTGCACCTCGCGACGCAGAGACACGATGTCGCCACCGGGCATCCGGCGGTTGTTGTAGTTGTCCGGGACGAGCAGTGGGAACAGATACTCATCTTGGTCATCGAGACCTTCGGGGAACTCGGCGTCCATGCCCAAGTGCCACCGCAGGGCGGCCATGACCCATTCGGGGGTGTCGTCGCGCAAGTAGCAGGAAAGGACGACCTCGTAGCGCTCACTCATGGGCGGCATTGTGCACGGCAGGACTGACACCGGCACGACGGTAGTGCTTTCACGGTCCCCTCGATGCGAACTACGGGCGGGGAGGTCGCTGAGGTCTCCTGGGCCGGTCAGCCGGGCGCGTAGAGCCGGTAGCGGTCGGCTGTGGTCACAGTGGTTGCTGTACTTCGCTGCTGTACAGACGCTGATTCAGCTAACTGGATCTTCAGTGTCGCTGTGCGGACCTTCGCTGGGTTCCGACTGCGGTCGCTTGGCGTAGCGAAAGCCAGTCACGTACCCAAAGGCGTAGGCACCGAACAGCAGCACAATGACCACCGCAACCAGTCCCACCTTGTCGCCGTCGGCGATTGCCTTCCACGCCATCATGGCCACGAAGAGGATCGTCAGTGCTAGTTGGAACCAGTGTCGCTTGCGCAGTCCACGTTGCTCCACCACAGCAATCCCCCTCATGTCTGCACCCCACAGCACAGCACAGGTTACGCCGTGAGTCCCGGTCCCCTCTGGGGCACAGTCAGCGGATAGCTGACGATGCCGAGAGGTTGGCTCCGAGCCTTTGGGCTGGAGCTGCCATGGGGCGAGTGATCATGGCCCTGTAAGCTTCCAACGCGTCGGGCAGTCTGTGGACCTGCCCGGTAAAGCACGACGTTAGGGCCATGATCTTCGAGGCTCGCCCCATGGTGGCTGCCTAAAGTCTCGGAGCCAACCGGCCCCCGACGTTGCCCTGGCGGGGAACTCCCTCATGCCCCGGCCTTCCCCTCGTGGGCGCGCGTTGGCGCAGCCCGCCGGAGCGGGCCGAAGGCAGGAGCCCCGCCGGCGTCTTCGCCATCAACTCGAAGCGGCACCGAGGCAAAACCGTCTGGTACGGCGACACTGCCATCACGGTCAACGGAGCCGTGACCCGCCACATCGCGATTAGTCAGTCCGAAGCCGGCCACGTGTCTCGGGTCCTGTCTCGTCGTTGCGGCGTCGACGTTCCGGTACGTCCCGTGATCTCCGTGGTGCACGCGGCGAAGCTGACAGTCAAGAACGCGAACTCCCCGGTACTCGTCCTGGATGTGGGACACCTCGGGCGCACCCTGTCCGGCCTCTCACCGAGGCTCCTGCCCGACCAGGTGACCCGCATCTACGAGGTGGCGCGGGACCCGCGAACCTGGTCCGGCTGATCACGCGTCGAAGTCGTACTCAAGGATGTAAGAGGCCGCGTCCAAGGTCATCTCATTGATCTCGACCGGGCGCCCTTCGTCCGCGAACGCAGTCCGGCAAATGAGGATGACCGGCGTGCCCGAGGAGACCCTCAACTGTGCCGCCTCATCCTTCGTAGGCATGCGTGAGCGGATCTCTTCGCGGAAGTGCACCGGCTTGTACCCGAGTTCGGCAAGGCGGGCGTACGTTCCGCCGGGGCCCGTGTCCTCCTGAGTGATCGCTGACCCGGCGACCACCGACATGGGGAGATGGCTCGTCGCGAGAAGAACGGGCTTCCCGTCCAAGACGAACCGCCGGCGGCGAACGCAAACGGTCTCCTCATCCCCCAGGGTCCAGTACCTGCCCGATCCGCTCCGCTGCGGACTCCTCCGACACCGCCACTTGATCTACAACAAGCGTGCGATCCTCGATGTCGGCAGACCAGACGGACCGGCCGCTGCCCCACTGCTCTTGCGCAAGCCGCTGAATGCCTCGGCGCCTCAACGGCCGGAAGGAGCGGACGAACACGCCGGCGCCCTTTGGATTGACGCCCGGAAGGACGCCGGGGTCACGGTGGATGCCCACTTCCACGACCTTCGGCACACCGGGAACACCCTCGCCGCGTCCGGCGCGAGCCTGCGTGAGCTGATGACCAGGATGGGGCACAGCACTCCGCGCGCGGCGTTGATCTATCAGCACATGGTCAACGGCCGCGACCGCGAGATCGCCGATCGGCTCGGCTCGATGATCCGCAAGGAGCGGGGCGACGGGGACTAGTAGCGGACCATCTGGCACGTGTGTGGCACGGCCGTGATCATGACGAAGGGCCAGTTCGAGAGGATCAAGCCTCTGAACTGGCCCTTCATTGTGTGCCCCCGGCAGGATTCGAACCTGCGACACCCGCTTTAGGAGAGCGGTGCTCTATCCCCTGAGCTACGAAGGCGGGTCTTGCGGAAACGTCGGTGGCGCTCTGGGTGAGGGCTCACCGGCGTTGTGGCAAGAGCGGGACCGCCGGTGTGGGCGGCCCCTCACAGAGTAGCGGATCAGTGTGGCGGGGTGGGGCGCGGCTGAGACCTCAGGGGGGGCTTGGTGGGCGCCGGCTCCGGTCGGGGCCGGGAAGGGCCGGTGGTCAGGACTTCGCCGTGGGCGTCTGCTTGATGCCGTCCACGACCGTGCGCTCCAGGATCGCGCTGGTGAAGAGGACGGTGCCGGGGGTGATCAGGCTGTCGGTGCCGCCGTTCCTGCGTACCTGCACCGAGCGTTCACCCAGGAAGACATGGCTCTTCCTGTCGAAGATCCACTCCTCGCGTTCGCCGCTGGTCTCGTCGAGCCGGGCCACCGCCACCCCGTGCCGGCCCACCGCGTCCGTCGCGTCGTCGACCACGACGACCCCCGGGATCTTCGCGGCGGCCTTGAACAGCGCCGGGTACAGCGCCGCCGGCGGGTAGCTCTCGCCGAGCAGGTCGCCGATGGTGGTGAAGGCCTCCTGGTCGGGGGAGTTCCCCTGGCCCTTCGTCTCCGTGTAGATCTTGGCCAGCAGCTTGTCGGGGTCGGTGGTGAGCTTGGTGAGGTAGTCGTACGACGGGCCGTTCAGGGTCGGCTTCGGGGTGTTGCCCTGCTCGTCCGGGAGGGACAGGGTCTCGCCCTCGGGGCTCTTGTTGACGGCCGGGTCGATCAGCCAGCCCTTGGTGCCGTCCGGGGACTTCCAGACCTGCCGCGTGTGCAGCGGGTGGCTGGCCAGGGAGGACGTGCCGTCGACGTCGCGGATGTAGCTGTCGGCCGACTCGGACTTGATGTAGATGTACTGGCCGGGCCTGACGGCGGGGCGGGAGGCCGAGGTCTCGGCGGCGGCCAGGGAGATCTGGTCGAGCAGCCGGGTGACGCCCTTGGTGGTGGCCGCGCCGACGGTGGTGGTGAGGGCCGGACCGGCGTCCTGCACGCCGTTGCCGTCGTGGCCGGTGAGGGTCACTCCGGCGACGACCGCCGCCGCGAGCCCGGCCGCCGTCAGCGGCAGGGCGATCGCCGGACGGGGAAACCGGCGGCGCCGCTCCGGTGCGGGGGGCGTGGTCCGCTCGGTCTGCCGCATGTCGTGGATCTGGGCCATCAGTCGCTCCTTGTGGAACTGGTGGCGGCCCGGCGGCAGGTCCCGCGCGGTGGCGGACAGCAGCTCGGCGCCGCCGTCGTCCTCGGCCGGGTGGTTCCGGGAGGTGTGCACGGTCATCGTCGTCCTTCCTGTGCGGGCCGGATCACGTTGGTGTGATCACCTCTTGTCTGTCGAGAGCGGCCGCCGCCTTCCCGGATTCCGCAAGTTTTTTCCGGCGGTGGTCCGGCCGGCGGGGCGCCGGTGAGGTCGCGCAGCTTTCGGCGGGCGCGGGAGAGCCGGGAGGCCACGGTGCCGACGGGGATGCCGAGCGCCTCCGCCGCCGCCTCGTAGTCCAGGCCCTCGCCCAGGCAGAGCGTGACGACCTCGCGCTCGGGTCTGCGGAGCCTGCTCAGGGCGGTGAGGGCGGCGGCGAGGCGGCGCCCGTCGTCGACGCGGTCGGCCACCTCGTCCGCGTGGTCGGGCACCGAGAGCCGGGCCGCCGCCGCGGCGTTCGCGGCGGCCCGGTAGCGGCGGTTGCTGCGGTACTGGTTGCGGGCGGTGTTGGTGGCGATGCCCAGCAGCCACGGCCGCAGCGAACCGCCCTCGGGGTCCACCCGGTCGCGCAGCCGCCACGCCTCCAGGAAGGTCGCGGCCATCACGTCCTCGGCCACCGACCAGTCGGCGGTCAGCCGGAAGGCATGGTTGTAGACGGCGCGCGAGTAGCTGTCGAACAGTTCCGCGAACGCGCCCGGCTCCCCGGCCCGTACCCGGGTACGCATATGTGTGCTCACGTCACTGAGCTGTCCGGCACTCCGCACCGACTTCCCGTGATCCGGGTCACATGGGCGGGACGTGCGTGAAGCGGGACGCGATGTGGAGGTCGTCCTGGACCTGGGCCACCGTCGCGTGCAGGGCGGGCAGCACCTCGCTCACGCATTCCGCCAGGGTGCGGCGGGCCGCATGGGTGGCCACGTTCACGGCGGCGACCGGATGGCCCGCCCGGTCCCGTACCGGTACCGCGACCGAGCGCAGGCCCGACTCCAGCTCCTCGTCGGCCAGGGCGTACCCGCCCGGCTCGTCGCGGCCCAGCAGGGCCCGGCCGAGCGCCGTACGGCTCGCCGGCAGGCGGGTGCCCACGGTGATGTCCACCGTCAGGACCCGGCTCGCGGCCGCCACCGCGACGTACTGGATCTCCGCCGGACCGGTCCCCGGGACCAGAACCGCCAGCGCGGTCGGCTCGTCGAGCCGGTCCGCGAGGGCGCGCAGCCGGGGGGCCGCGAGGCGGGCGAGGGTGGTGCGGGACAGCGGGGGGTAGCCCAGGGACAGCACCCGGGGGGTGAGGGCGAAGTCGCGGCCGTCCGCGGTCACCAGGCCCAGGTGCTCGTACGTGATCAGGGCCCGCCGGGCCGTGGCCCGGGCCAGGCCCGTCGCCCTCGCGACGTCCGTCAGGGTCAGCGCCGAGCGGCCCTCGCCGAAGGCCGTCAGGACGGTGAGGCCCCGGGCCAGCGACTCCACGAAGTCGCGGCCGAGTTCGTGCTTCGAGGCGGTGGTCCACACGGCGAGGCCGGAGGGGGGCGGCCCCGGCTCGGCGGGCCGGGCGTCGGCCTCGCGCAGCTCCGCCTCCATCGCCGTCACCGCCTTACGCAGCCGGGGGAGCAGGGTCTCGCGCAGGTCCGCCGCCGTGTGGCGGCTGGTGTGGCTGACGACGCTCGCCACGCACGCCACCCGTCCGGTGCCCGGGTCGCGCACCGGGACGGACACCGCTACCAGGCCCGGTTCGATCAGCTGGTCGTCCAGGGCCCAGCCGCTGCGCCGGGTTTCCTCGGTCCGCGCCTCGAAGTCGTCGGCGGCGGCCGGATTCCGGGGCGGTACGGCCGGGAAGCCCGCGTCCGTCGGGTCCGCCGCGCGCCTCGCCCGCCAGGCCGCCCACTCCCGCTCCGTCCACTCGGCCGCGAAGAGCGGGCCGGGGGCGGTGCGTTCGGCCGGCAGCAGGTCGCCGATGCGGAAGCTGACGGACATCGCGCGGCGGCGGGTGGCCTGGTGGATGAACCGGATGCCGCTCCGGTCGGCGACGGCGAGGGACACCGACTCGTCCAGTTCGTCGGCGAGGGCGTCGGCGTGCCCGTCCAGCAACGCGGGCAGGCGCAGGGCGGCCAGGTAGGCGTTGCCCAGCTCCATCACCCGGGGGGTGAGGACCGAGTCCCGGCCGTCCGGGCGGACGTATCCCATGCGGGCGAGGGTCGCGGTGATCCGGTCCACCGTGGAACGGGCGAGGCCGGTACGCCGTTCCAGCGCGCTCGCGCTCAGCGTCCCGCCCGCCTCGGTCAGCGCCTCCAGCACCGCCACGCCCCGGATCAACGGCGTCACCGCCTCGGCAGGCGGCTGGTGCGCCACGGGGGAGGAGGACAAGGGGGCGGTCATCGACTCTCCGGCTCCGGTACGACGGCTTCCGCGATCTTTTGATCTCTGCGAGCTCTGCGATCTCTGCCACTTCTGCGATCTCTACGATCTGAGCAGCGCACGCCTACCGTAAACCGTGGCCCACCTGGCCGGCGCCGGGTCCGGCGACCCCGCCCCGAGCCGCTGCCCCGAGCCGCCGCCCCACCTCGCCACCCCACTCGCGCCGCCGCTCCGCCACCCCCTACCCGCCCTTAGCGGCGAGTCACCCGCACCCGGTAGTTCCCCTCCCCGTCCACCCCCGACACCTGCACCTCGATCCCGTGCGCGGGATCCTTGAAGCTCTCGCCCGGCCCGAACGGGGCGTCGGAGAGTTCCGCCTGGACGTTGGGGCTGCGGGTGCAGCCGCCGGTGCCGCGGTGGGCGTCGTACACCTTGATCGGTCCGCGGCCGGTGTCGACGTTCGCGTCGACCTTGTAGACGAGGACGCCGGGGCGGCAGACCTCCTCGTCGTTGCCGCCCGGGGTGCGGACCTCCAGGGCGTAGCCGGTGCGGGCGTCGACGGGGACGAAGACCAGTTTCCGGCCGCCGGGGCGGGAGAGGGGGGTCAGGGTGTACTCGGTGCCGCCGCGGGCCGCCGCGCAGCTGACCTGGTCGGCGTCCAGCCAGCCCAGTTTCCACTTGTGCCAGGCGAGGAGGTCGTTGTCGGCACCCCAGTCCTCGCTCATGATGTCCCAGTGCCCGACCGCCCCCCCGCCCTCCTGGGTGTAGAGGTCGGGCAGGCCGAAGACGTGGCCGTTCTCGTGGGGGAGGACCCGGTAGCCGGTGCGGGCGTAGGAGCCGGAGCCGTCGTCCTGGCGGGAGTAGACGAAGGAGGCGTTGGCGACCGGCGTGCCGTCGGCGACCGGGGCGTCGCCGTTGCCGGCGAAGGTCACCGACAGCACGGTGTCCAGGGCGGAGGGGCCGGCGTTCGGGGTGACCAGGACGTTGAGGAGGTCGTACGACCGGAAGTCCACGTCGGGGTCGGCGGCGGCCACGATGTCCTGGACCAGCTGCCGGTAGCCGGGGTCGAAGGGGGCGCCGCGCTCTATGCCGTACGCGCTGAACGGCTTCGGCATCCGCAGCCAGTGGTCGATCGGGGCGGCGGGCTGGTAGTCGAGCTTGCCGTAGGAGGCGGTGCGGAACCAGTCCTGGGTCTGCGGGAAGAACTCGTGGTAGCGGTCGAGCGCGCTGCCCTGGCCGGGTGCGTCTGGGAAGTCGACCATCAGGGTGAGGGCGTGCACGGTGCCGGTGGAGCGGGAGTAGCCGCCGGGGGTGGGGATGCCCTCGGTCATCTGGACGTCGTGGCCACCGCTGATCATGCAGGGGCCGTAGACGGAGGAGCGGGCCAGCGCGATCGGGCCGGCGCCGGCCGGTGAGGGGGCCGCCGTGAGGTGCCCGGTGCCCGCCGAGGTGCCGACCGCGAGGATCAGCGCGGCCACGGCGGCGAGGCAGACCGCACGGCGGCTGCGTATGCGGCGACCCGGCCGTATCGCGCGACCGCGGGCCGGCGCCGAGCGGCGGGACGACGGCGTACGACGGCGCGCCGAGGCACGACGGTTCGTGAGGTCTGTGAGGCTCGTGAGGTCGTTGAGGTCGTCCCTGAGGTCTCTGAGGTCTCTGAGGTCTCTGAGGTCCGTGATGCTCGCGGGTTTACGAAGACTGGCGGGTTTACGAAGTCGGCCGGGTATACGAAGGCGGGCCGGTACACGGCGGCGGGGCTGCGGCTGCATGCACGGACCTTTCGCGCCACGGCAGCCGCCGGTCTCCGGCTGCACCCTTTGGATCACCCTGTGTCGGCGGGGCGGCGGGCGCGCGCTGGAGAGGCCGATCGTGGGATGCGCCGGAGCGAGAGAGTGTGACTCAGGTCACTTGAAATTCGGAGAAGCTGTGGAAATAACCGGGGACCGTCTCCCCGTTTAGACCTGTGTCCGCGCGAAACGGGGAGCACTTCCCCGGATCGCGGAAACCAACAGACCAGGAGTACGCCGTGCAGACCGCGACCGCCCTTCCCGCCGTGCGCAAGGCACCCCGGCCCCGCGCCGACGCCCTGCGCAACCGGGAGCGGATCGTCGCCGCCGCCCGCGAGATGTTCACCGAGTACGGCCCCGACGTGCCGCTCGACGACATCGCCCGCCGGGCCGGCGTCGGCAACGCCACGGTGTACCGCAACTTCCCCGACCGCGACGCGCTCGTCCGTGAGGTCGTCTGCTCCGTGATGGACCGGACGTCCGAGGCGGCCGAGCTGGCGCTCGCGGAGAGCGGGGACGCCTTCGAGGCGCTGGAGCGCTTCGTGCACACGTCCGCCGACGAGCGGGTCAGCGCGCTGTGCCCGATGGTCGCCAGCACCTTCGATCAGAACCACCCCGACCTGGAAGCGGCGCGCAAACGGTGCGAGGAGCTCATCGGGCAGCTGATGGACCGTGCCAAGGCAGCCGGACAGCTCCGTCCGGACGTGGACGTCGGCGATGTGATGATCGTCGTGGCCCAGCTCAGCCGGCCCCCCTTCGGCACCGAATGCCTGGTCAGCGACCGCTTCGTCCACCGTCATCTGCAGCTGTTCCTGGACGGACTGCGGGCCCCAGCCCGCTCCGCCCTGCCGGGCACGGCCGTGACCATGGAGGACCTGCGCCAGGCCTGAACGACCGAGAGCGACAGCACAGTCCCGTAAGGGCCGATCAGTTCCCGACCGAGCACCGGTCTCATCTCGGACGGCCCTTGTTCCGCACCGATACGCGGTCCTAGTTCCGCACCGACACGCGGTCCTAGTCCCGCGCCGACCACACCGCCTGCGCTTCACCGATCCGTTTTTCCGTCACGAACCATCGACTTTCCGTCACGAAGTCACGAAGTGGGTACCCCCATGTCTGAAACAGCCGCAAAGGCTCCCGGCGCACCGGCGCAGTCCGGTGATGCCAACCGCTGGAAAGCGCTCGTCTTCATCGCGCTCGCCCAGCTGATGGTCGTCCTCGACGCGACCATCGTGAACATCGCGCTGCCCTCCGCCCAGGCCGACCTGGGCATCTCCGACGGCAACCGGCAGTGGGTCGTCACGGCCTACGCCCTCGCCTTCGGCGGTCTGCTCCTCTTCGGCGGCCGAATCGCCGACCTGTGGGGCCGCAAGCGGGCCTTCGTCATAGGCCTGACCGGCTTCGCCGCCGCCTCCGCGCTCGGCGGCGCCGCGACCAGCGGCGCGATGATGTTCGGCGCCCGTGCCCTCCAGGGTGTCTTCGGCGCCATGCTCGCCCCGGCCGCGCTCTCCCTGCTCGCCGTGATGTTCACGGACGCCAAGGAGCGTGCCAAGGCGTTCGGCATCTACGGCGCGATCGCCGGTGGCGGCGGCGCCGTCGGCTTCATCCTCGGCGGCGTGCTCACCGAGTACCTGGACTGGCGCTGGACGTTCTTCGTCAACATCCCGTTCGCGGTGGTCGCCGCGCTCGGCGCGTACTTCGTCATCCGTGAGCCGGAGGGCGGCCGCAACCGCAACCCGCTCGACATCCCCGGCGTGCTCCTGTCCACCCTGGGCCTGGTCTCGCTGGTGTACGGCTTCACCCGCGCCGAGTCCGACGGCTGGGGCGACGCCACCACCGTCGGCCTGTTCGTCGCGTCCGCGGTGCTGCTGATCGCGTTCGTCGTCACCGAGATGCGGGTCAAGGCCCCGCTCCTGCCGCTGCGCGTCGTCCTCGACCGCAACCGCGGCGGTATCTACCTCTCCCTCGGCGTCGCGATCATCGCGATGTTCGGCACCTTCCTCTTCCTGACCTACTACCTCCAGGTCATCAAGGGCTTCTCGCCGATCAAGACCGGCTTCGCCTTCCTGCCGATGATCGCGGGCATGATGGTCGGCTCCACCCAGATCGGCACCCGCCTGATGACCCGGGTCCCGGCCCGGGCGCTGATGGGCCCCGGCTTCCTGGTCGCCGCGGCCGGCATGCTGGTCATGACCCAGATCGAGATCGGCTCGTCGTACGCCTCGACGATCCTGCCCGCGATGGTGCTGCTCGGTCTCGGCATGGGTACGGCGTTCATGCCGGCCATGTCCCTGGCCACGCTCGGTGTCGAGCCCCGGGACGCCGGTGTCGCCTCCGCGATGGTCAACACCTCGCAGCAGGTCGGCGGCGCCATCGGTACGGCCCTGCTGAACACGATCGCCGCGTCCGCGACGACGTCGTACATCAAGGACCACATCGCGACCGCGACCTCCAAGTCGCAGCAGCAGCTGGTGCAGATGCAGGGCGCGGTGCACGGCTACGCCAACGCGATCTGGGTCGCCGTCGGCATGCTGGTGCTGGCCGCGGTGATCGTGCTGGCCCTCGTCAACGCCGGCAAGCCGGAAGCCACCCCGGTGGCCACCGGGGACGGCGCGGAGGACGAGGTGGCGGTCCCGGTGATCGCCCACTGAGCCTCTGAGCGACCACGGGACCGCCACGGCGGACCGACCGGGTACCCGCACGCGGGCCTGTCCTGAGCTCCTCAGCGGAGCCAGGGCAGGTCCGCGCCCGCTTCGTTGGGCTGCAGGCCCTCGGCGACGATCTGCATGATCTCGCCGAGGGCCTGCTGCTGTTCCGGCGTCAGCCGCTCGAACAGCGCCTGCCGTACGGCGGCCACATGGCCCGGCGCGGTGCGCCGCAGCACCTCGGTGCCCGCGTCGGTCAGGACGGCGAACTGGCCCCGCTTGTCGGAGGGGCAGTCCTCCCGCCGTACCCAGCCGTTCCTCTCCAGGCGGGCGATGGCGTGCGAGAGCCGGGACCGGGTGATCTTGGCATTCATCGCCAGCTCGGTCATCCGCAGCCGCCGCCCGGGCGCCTCGGCGAGCCCGACGAGCAGGCCGTAGTAGATGTGCGGCATCCCCGCGTCACGCTGGAGCTGACGGTCCAGATGGTCCTCCAGCAGGGTCGTGGCGTGCAGGTACGAGCGCCAGACGCGCTGTTCGTGGTCGGTGAGCCAGCGGCTCTGCGTGGTGGCGGATCCGGATGCCGTATTCATGTATCCCACTGTACGAGGCCTCTCCTTGAAACTTAAACTAGTGGGGCGTAAGGTGGTGCGACAGAAAGCTTGAGATTTAAAACAGTCGTGTGAAGAGTCGAAACGTGGGGGCCGGGAAGGCAGCCCGGCACCCGGAGGGAGCCGCCGCCATGTCCGCCGCCGCACCGGAGCGCATGCCCGCCCTCTACCTGAGCCACGGTGCGCCGCCGCTCGCCGACGACCCGGTCTGGCCCGGCGAGCTCGCCGACTGGAGCGCCGGCCTCCCGCGTCCCAAGGCGATCCTGATGGTCTCCGCCCACTGGGAGGAGGCCCCCCTCGCCCTCGGTGCCGTCCAGACCGTCCCCCTCGTCTACGACTTCTGGGGCTTCCCGGAGCACTACTACAAGGTGCAGTATGCGGCCCCCGGCGCGCCCGAGCTGGCCGAGTCCGTGCGCAAGCTGCTGCGCGCCCCCGGCACCCCCGTCCAGGACATCCCGGACCGCGGCCTCGACCACGGCGCCTACGTGCCCCTGGTGGAGATGTTCCCGGCCGCGGACATCCCTGTCCTGCAGATCTCCATGCCCACCCTCGACCCGGTCCGCCTGATGGAGATCGGCCGTCGGCTCGCCCCGCTGCGCGACGAGGGCGTGCTGATCGTCGGCTCGGGCTTCTTCACCCACAACCTGGCCGCGCTGCGGTACGCCGGCCGCGGGGTGCCCACCTGGTCCTCCGAGTTCGACGACTGGGGGCACCGGGCCCTGGAGAACCGCGACTGGGACGCCCTCCTCGACTTCCTCGACAAGGCCCCGGCCGGCCGCTACGCCCACCCGCGCACCGAGCACTTCGCCCCGCTCTTCGTCACCATGGGCGCGGCCGAGGCGGGCGGCGAGCTGGACGCGCAGAAGTCGGTGATCGACGGGTTCTGGATGGGAATGGCGAAGCGGTCCGTGCAGTTCGGGTGACGGGGCGGGGCCGGCGGGGGCGCCTACAGCGGGCGCTCGTACCAGGCGACGTCCCAGTAGCGGCCGAACTTGCGGCCCACCTCGCGGTACGTGCCGACGTACCGGAAGCCGAAGCGCTCGTGCAGCCGGGTGGACGCCTCGTTCGGCTGCGCGATGCCCGCGTAGGCGCGATGCAGGTCCTCGCCCGCGAGCGCCTCGAAGAGAGCCTTGTAGAGGAGCGTGCCGATCCCGCGCCGGCCGGCCTCCGGGGCGACGTACACCGTGGTCTCCACGGAGGTCGCGTAGGCCGGTTTCGCTCGGTAGGGGCTGGATGTGGCGTACCCGAGAATCTCCTGTGAGTCCGCTGACGTGGCAACCATCAGGCGGTACGGGCCGTCTTCCGGGTGGGAGAGCAGCCACGGACGACGCTCTTCCGGCGTGAAGGCCACCGTGTCGAATGTGATGGACGTCTCACGAACGTAGTGATTGTAGATCTCCGTGAGGGCTACGAGGTCACCCTCGGCTCCCGGTCTGACCTGCACCTCTGTACGTTCCGACGGCACCGCTCCTCCTCACGTGGTCGGACAGGGTACTGCATGATCAGAAAAATCGGGGGGCAGCGTGGGAATTCTGTCCGGATTCCAGTCGTTGTTTCCATCAGATGCCGGGCACTCGACGACAGTCCGAGGAGTTCCAGAAGTGGAGTTCCGGAGCGCTGGAGTCCGAGCGCCGAGCATTCACTGAAGGACCGAGAAGAACCGACAGGACCACCCCGCCCGCCCACCATCGCAAGGGAGCACGCATGGCAACCCGTGCCGTCGCCCGTCGTCAGTCCGCCGTCGCCGGCGAGACGGCCGACTCGGCAAGCAGTGTTCGCGCCCATGGCGTTCGCGGCCATGGCGGCGAGATCGCCGACCGCGATCTGGTCGGCATGTACCTCGACGAGATCGCGCGCACACCGCTCCTCGACGCCGCCAAGGAAGTCGAGCTGTCCCAGACCATTGAGGCGGGTGTGTTCGCGCGACAGGTCCTCGACGGCGAGGAGGAGTCCGCGTCCGACGCCACCCGCGAGGAACTGGAGGCGCTCGTCGCCGCCGGTGAGCGGGCGAAGGACGTCTTCATCCGCTCCAACCTCCGCCTGGTCGTGGCCGTCGCCCGACGCTACCCGCGCAGCGGTCTGCCCCTCCTCGACCTGATCCAGGAGGGCAACGCCGGCCTGGTGCGCGCCGTCGAGAAGTTCGACTACCGCAAGGGCTTCAAGTTCTCGACGTACGCCACCTGGTGGATCCGCCAGGCGATCACCCGCTCCATAGCCGACCAGTCCCGGACCATCCGGCTCCCCGTCCACCTGGTGGAGGAGCTCGGCCGGATCCGCCGCGTCCAGCGCGAGTTCAACCGGGAGCACGGCCGCGACCCGGAGCCCGCCGAGATCGCCGCCGAGCTCGGCTCCACCCCGGAGCGTGTCGTCGACGTCCTCGACTGGGCCCGTGACCCGGTCTCGCTGAACATGTCGGTGGACGACGAGGGCGAGACCCAGTTCGGCGACCTCCTGGAGGACACCTCGGCGGTCAGCCCGGAGCAGTCCGTCCTGACCCTCCTGCGCAGCGAGGAACTGGACGACCTGATCGGCCGTCTGGACCAGCGCACGGCCTCCATCATCAAGATGCGGTACGGCATCGAGGACGGCCGCGAGCGCACGCTGACCGAGGTCGGCAAGGAGCACGGTCTGACCCGTGAGCGCATCCGCCAGATCGAGAAGCACGCGCTGCTCGAGCTGAAGAAGCTGGCCCGCTCCACCGGGTTCGAGCCGGCGGCGTAAGGGGGTTGAGCGGGGGCCGGGGTTTCGCAGAAGTGGAGCTCGCGTGACTGGTGCACGCGAGACTCCACTCACGCCGGGCGCGTGCGCCGGGTGGCGAAAGACGGCGCAAAGATGGCGCGGTACCGCCGCTTCGGGGCTCCACGTGTAGGGAACAACCATCCAGGGCCGGGGAGTTGAGGCCGGGGCGGACCACCCCGCAGGGAGCCGACGGCACCTGACGGAACGGCAGCCGCCGACGAGCCACGACCACGCACGACAACTCCGACGCCCCCCGGCCTTGTCCACAAGCCACGTCCCGACGCACCATCCCCCCGGCGCCGGGACTCTCCCAGAGCCGGGCTCCGGCGCCCATCCCCCCTGGGCGCCGGAGCCCGGCTCCACACTCGCCCTGCGCCGCGGGATCCTCCGCGCCGCAGCAGGCCGGGTTTGCCCGGATCCGATGCCCGCGGGCATGCTGAAACGGTGGTTCACCCCGTACCTGAACCACGGGGTGAACCACCGGATGGCAGATTCTGCCACATGGGCATAGTGTGCCGAGGTGAGCACCCCCAGTACTACCGGCGACACCCCCACGCAGGACCCCGCCCACCTCTCCCTCACGGAACGGCGCAAGGCGGAGACCCGCATGGAGATCGCCCGGGCGGCCGCGGGCCTCTTCGTACGGCGGGGCCTGCGGGCCACGCGTGCCGAGGACATCGCGCAGGCCGCGGGCATCGCGCCCCGCACGTTCTACCGTTACTTCGCCACGAAGGAGGAGGCGGTCGCCCCGCTCTACGCGGCGGGCGCCCGCCGCTGGGCGGAGGCGGTGCGGGCGGCCCCGGCGGCCCTCTCCGTCCCCGAGGCCCTCGAACACGCCGTCCGCCACACCCTGACCCCCGGCGTCGGGGTCTCCGCGGGCTCCTGGGAATGGGTCCGCACCCTGATCCACCTGGCCGACACGAACCCGGCCCTGCGCAAGGTCTGGGCGGAGGTGTGCCAGTCCTCGGACCGCCTCCTGACGTCGATCCTGGCGGAACGCACGTCCACCTCCCTCGATAACGTTGCCCCGCCCGCTCATCTGCGCTTCGCCGCGGCGGTGGCCGGCGCGGCGGTGAGAGTGGCGGTCGAATCCTGGGCAGCGGGTACCGCCGACCCCACGGGGCCGGACGGCCCGGCAGCCCTGGCCCTCCAGAACCTGGCGGCGCTGCGGGGGTTCGCGTGGGAGGGGTTGGGCGCGCCCGGCTAGCCGACGAGGGCCGGTCGTCGGCTGCGGGCCGGTGGGGGCTGATCGCGCAGTGCCTCCCCCAGCCTTCGGCTGGGGGTACCCCCAGCCTTCGGCTGGGGGTACCCCCAGCGCCCCGTAAGGGGCGCTGCAGCCGCGTCGGCCACATAGCTGCGGGCACCCGGCCAGCGCCGGTAAGCGTCCCCCGCCGTCCTCAGCCCGCACCCCCAGCCCGACTCAACCGGCCCCCCAACTCCCGCACGCACGCCACCAGTTCCGCAGGCTCCCGCACCACGAACTCACACCCCACCATCACCAGCCGCACGGCCAGCCACTCCACCGGATCCCCGGTGTCCCCCCGCACCACACACGATCCGCCGTCCCCTTCCTCTGCCACCGGCGTCCCCAGCCACGCCGGCAGCCGAGCCCCCACCTCCGCCACCGACCCGGCGAACGCGACAGTGAACCCGTACGTCTCCTGCTGCCGTTGGATGGACCGCCGCAGGTATTCCGCCGCGCTCCCCGTCGGCATCTCCCGCGGAGCGAACCGCGCGCCGGTGGCGAACGGCTCGCTCACCCGGTCGACCCGGAACGTCCGCCAGTCGTCGCGATCGAGGTCGTACGCCACGAGGTACCAGCGCCGTCCCGTCGACACCAGCCGGTACGGCTCCGCCTGCCGCCGGGTCTCACTCCCGTCCGCCGCCCGGTACGCGAACCGCAACCGCTCCCGCCCCGCGACCGCCGACGCCATCACGGTCAGCGTCTCGGGCGCGATACTCGCCCCGTCCCCACTGGTCAGCGGCGTGGTCGCGGCCTGCAACGTGGTCACCCGGTGCCGCAGCCTGGCCGGCAGCACCTGCTCCAGCTTGGCCAGCGCCCGCACCGACGCCTCGTCCACCCCCGCCACGGCATGCCCCGCCCCGGCCCGCAGCCCGACCGCGATGGCGACGGTCTCCTCGTCGTCGAGCAGCAGCGGCGGCATCGCCTTCCCCGCGACCAGCCGGTACCCCCCGTCGGCCCCCTTGCTGGCCTCGACGGGATACCCCAGCTCCCGCAGCCGGTCGATGTCCCGCCGCACGGTACGCCGGGACACCCCGAGCCGGTCCGCGAGCTCACCACCGGGCCACTCACGGGGCGTCTGGAGCAGAGACAGCAACTGGAGGAGCCGGGCCGGAGTGTCTGTTGTCATGCAGACGAGGATGCCGCACGACTAGGACAAGATCTGGCCTAATGCCTCTCTAGATTGACGTCATGACTTCCACCGACGTCGACGACGGCACCCTGAAGGTGCGCGGGGCTGCATCGATCAGCGGCTCCGCCGCGAGGCGCGACCAGCCACAACGAACCGGCACGGACAACACCACGCCCACCCCGACGGCGCTCGAAACGTCGGCCTCCCCCGGTGCACCGCACCGCTGGCTGGCCCTGGCCATCGTCATGACCGCCGCTTTCATGGACCTCGTCGACGTCACGATCGTCAACATCGCCATCCCCTCCATCCAGCGGGACGCCGGCGCCTCCTTCAGCCAGATCCAGTGGATAACCGCCGGCTACGCGCTCGCCTTCGCCGCGGGCCTGATCACCGGCGGCCGTCTCGGCGACATCCACGGCCGCAAACGGCTGTTCCTGATCGGCGTCGCGGGATTCACCCTCGCCTCGGCCCTCTGCGGCTTCGCCGCGAACCCGGAGATGCTGGTCGCCTCCCGGATCCTGCAGGGCGGCATGGCCGCGATGATGGTCCCGCAGGTCCTCTCGATCGTGCACGCCACCTTCCCGGCCCACGAACGCGGCAAGGTCTTCGGCCTGTTCGGCGCGATCGTCGGCCTGGGCGCGGTCTCCGGCCCGCTGCTCGGCGCACTCCTCACCGAGTGGAACCTGTTCGGCCTCGAATGGCGCCCGATCTTCCTGATCAACCTGCCGGTCGGCATCGCCGCCCTCCTCCTCGGCCGTCGTTACATCAGCGAATCCAAGGCCCCGCGCGCGCTGCGGCTGGACCTCGTCGGCGTCGCCCTGGTCACCCTCGGCCTGCTGATGCTGCTCTACCCGCTGACCCGCGGCCGCGAGCTGGGCTGGCCGCTGTGGGGATACGGGTCGATGGCCGGCGCGCTGGCCGTCTTCGCCGTACTCGTCGCACACGAACGCCGCAAGGCGGCCCGCGACGGCTCACCCCTCATCGAACCCTCCCTCTTCACGGTGAAGAGCTTCGCCGCCGGTATCGCCGTGCAGACCGTCTTCGGCGTCGCACTCGGCATCTTCTTCCTGGTCTGGACGCTGTACATGCAGGTCGGCCTCGGCTGGACCCCGCTGCACGCCGGCGTGACCGGGGTGCCGTTCTCGATCTCCGTCTCGGTCGCGGCCGGCATGTCCGTCCAGAAACTGGTCCCCCGCTTCGGCCGCAAGGTGCTGCAGGCAGGCGCCCTGCTGATGGGCCTCGGTGTCCTGCTCTACGTGTGGGAGTCGGACCGCTACGGCCTCGCCATCGCCTCCTGGCAGATGGCCCTGCCGCTGGTCGTGATGGGCGCGGGCATGGGCCTGATCGTCGCCCCGCTGACGGACGCGGTGCTGTCGGAGGTGCCGCGCGAGCACGCCGGTTCCGCCTCCGGCCTGATCAACACCGTGCAGCAGATGGGCAACGCGCTCGGCCTCGGCCTGGTCTCGGTGGTCTTCTACGGCGTCATCGACGACCGCCTGACCTCGTCCCGGGTCGGCCCGGCCTTCGCGGACGCCTTCCGGTACGCCCTGCTCTGGGTGGCCGCGGTCATGGGCGTGATCTTCCTCCTGATGTCCGCCCTGCCGAAGCGCCCGGCGCAGCACCTGGAGGCCGGCGGCGAGGAGGAGGCACTCCCGGCGGCGGAGCGCGAGCTCGTCCACTGAGCACCGTCAGGCACAGGGCCCGGCGCCGGAAGGTGCCGGGCCCTTCCGCATGGACGTACGGGCGCCTCTGAGCCGCCCTGAACGGGCCGAAAGCCCGATCATGTCCGTTTGTGGCCCGAACCTGTTTACTTTCCGGAAATCCCGGCGTAGCCTCCTCGCGAAACCACAAGTTCGGGCATGAGTCGGACGCAGTCGGACATGAGTCAGGCGCGAGTCGGACACGGACCGGACGTCGGCGGGACATATCTTGGAGCGGAGGCGCAGGGGCATGTACGCACCGGAGCGGCAGCAGGAGATCCTCCGGCTCGCCCGTGACGGCGGCCGGGTGGACGTCGTGTCGCTCGCCGAGGAGTTCCAGGTCACGCAGGAGACGATCCGCCGCGACCTGAAGGCCCTCGACCGCGCAGGACTCGTCCGCCGGGTGCACGGCGGTGCCATCCCGGCCGGACGCCTCGACTTCGAGCCGGACCTCGCCGAACGCGAGTCCACCTCGGCCGACGAGAAGGACCGCATCGCCAAGGCCGCCGTCCCGGAGCTGCCGACCGAGGGCACACTGATCCTCGACGCCGGTTCGACGGTCGCCCGCCTCGCCGCGGCCATCCCGCTGGAGGCCTCCCTCACCGTCGTCACCCACAGCCTCCCGATCGCGGCCCGCCTCGCCGACCACCCGGGCATCCAGCTCCACCTGGTCGGGGGGCGCGTACGGCACCGTACGCGCGCCGCGGTGGACGCCTGGGCGCTTCGCGCGTACAGCGAGATCCGGGCGGACGTCCTCTTCGTCGCCGCCAACGGCTTCTCCGCCGACCAGGGCCTGACCACCCCCGACCTCGCCGAGGCCGCGGTCAAGCGGGCGGCCGTCGCCGCGGCCCGCCGGGTGGTCCTGCTCGCCGACTCCGCCAAGCACGGCCAGGAGCACTTCGCCCGCTTCGGCGACATGGGCGACGTGGACCTGCTGATCACCGACAGCGGGCTGAGCCCCGAGGACGCCGCCGCCATCGAGCGCGGCGGCACGGAAGTAGTACGAGCATGAGCACCACGAGCGTCACGATCGGTACGGGCATGATCCTCACCGTCACCCCCAACCCCTCCCTCGACCGGACCTACGAGGTCCCCGCCCTGGAGCGCGGCGAGGTCATCCGCGCCACCGGCGAGCGCATGGACCCGGGCGGCAAGGGCGTCAACGTCTCCCGCGCGGTCGCCGCCGCCGGCCGCCGCACGGTCGCCGTCCTGCCCCTGGGCGGAGCTCCGGGCGCGCTCATCGCCGATCTGCTCGACGCCCAGGGCATCGAGGTCGCGCCGGTCCCGGTCGCCGGAGCCACCCGCTCCAACATCGCCCTCGCGGAGTCCGACGGGGTGCTCACCAAGATCAACGCGCCGGGCCCGGAGCTCTCGGCCCAGGAGCAGGAACTGCTCCTGGAGACCGTGCGCGAGCAGTCCCGGGACGCCGACTGGATCGCCTGCTGCGGCAGCCTGCCGCGCGGGCTCGCGCCCTCCTGGTACGCCGATGTCGTCGCCCGGGCGCACGCCGGGGGCGCGCGCATCGCGCTGGACACCTCGGGGCGCGCGCTGCTCGAAGCGCTGCGCGCGCAGCCCGACGTGGTGAAGCCGAACGCCGAGGAGCTCGCGGAGGCCGTCGGGCGGCCCCTGGCCACGGTGGGCGACGCGCTGAAGGCGGCCGAGGAACTGCGCGGCATGGGCGCACGCGCCGTCCTCGCCAGCCTGGGCGCCGACGGCCAGCTGCTCGTGGCGGACAAGGGCGCCTGGTTCGCGAGCGCCCGCGTGGGCACCGTCCGCAGCAACGTCGGTGCCGGCGACTCCTCCCTCGCCGGTTTCCTCGTCGCCGGCGGCAGCGGCCCCGCGGCCCTCGCCAGCGCCGTCGCGCACGGCGCCGCCGCCGTCCAGCTGCCCGGCAGCGTGATGCCCACGCCGGCCGACCTGGACCCGGCGGCGGTCACCGTCACCGACGTCGTCCCCGTCGACCGCGAACTGACGGAGCCGGTGTCATGAACGCTCTTACGTCCACTCACCGGGCCGCGCTCCTCCCCGGCGCCGCCCGCCGACAACCGGCCCAGGAGCGGCGAGGAGTCTCGTTACTCGCCGCGCCGACGGGCCGTCGGGGCACCCTGAGCCGCCCCGCCGTGCCCGGGAGGCGGGGCTTCCCCGGCCCCGCCTCCCACCCCGCACCCCACGGCACCCCCGTCCCCACCCCCGCCCACCCCACACTCCGGGCGATACGCGTGCATAGGAGCCCGCGATGAGCGACATGATCACCGCGGACCTGGTCGATCTCGACCTGTCCGCCGATACCAAAGAAGCGGCGGCGCGCACCCTCGCCGAGCGCATGGTGGCCCTGGGCCGGGTAACCGACCTGGAGGGCTTCCTCGCCGACGTGGCCGCCCGCGAGGCCCAGATGCCGACCGGCCTCGACGGCGGCATCGGCATCCCGCACTGCCGCAGCGCCCACGTCACCGAGCCGACCCTCGCCTTCGGGCGCAGCGCCGCCGGGATCGACTTCGGCGCCCCCGACGGCCCGGCCGACCTGATCTTCCTGATCGCGGCCCCCGCCGGCGCCGACGACGCCCACCTCACGATCCTCTCCTCGCTGGCCCGCCAGCTGATGAACAGCGAGTTCACGGACGCGCTGCGGTCGGCGGGCGACGCGGCGACGGCGGCCGCACTGATCCGCGGCGACGAGCCGCCCGCGTCCGCGACGGGCGCGGCGGCGAGCGCCTCCCAGAACACCGCTGCGGCGCCGGTGGCGGCCTCCACCGGCACCGCGGCGGCCACCAAGGACGCCGGCGCGGAGGCCGGCGAGCGCCCGTTCCGTATCGTCGCCGTCACCTCCTGCCCCACCGGCATCGCCCACACCTACATGGCGGCCGAGTCGCTGGAGAACGCGGGCCGCGAGGCCGGCGTCGAGCTCGTCGTCGAGACCCAGGGCTCGGCCGGCTTCACCCGGCTCGACCCCGAGGTCATCGCGGCGGCCGACGGCGTGATCTTCGCGCACGACGTGCCCGTCCGCGACAAGGACCGCTTCGCCGGCAAGCCGACCGTCGACGTCGGCGTGAAGGCGGGCATCAACCGCCCCGCCGACCTGATCGGCGAGGTCCGCGCGAAGGCGGCCCGCGGCGAGGCGACCTCCGGCTCCGCACCCGCCACCCCGGTGGAGCGCGCGGGCGAGGCCGGCGAGGGCTACGGCACCAAGCTGCGCAAGTGGCTGATGTCCGGCGTGAGCTACATGGTCCCGTTCGTCGCGGCCGGCGGTCTGCTGATCGCCCTCGGCTTCGCGATCGGCGGCTACGAGATCAAGTCGGCGCCGTCGGTGCTCAACCACTTCGTGTGGACGCAGACCGACAGCTGGGCCGCCCTGATGTTCCAGGTCGGCGCCGTCGCCTTCGGCTTCCTGGTGCCGGTCCTGGCCGGCTACATCGCCTACGGCATGGCCGACCGGCCCGGCCTGGTCCCCGGTTTCGTGGGCGGCATGATCGCCTCCACGATCAACGCCGGCTTCCTCGGCGGCCTGGTCGCCGGTCTGCTGGCCGGTGGCGTGGTGATGGCCATCCAGAAGATCGACATCCCGAAGGTGCTGCGCGGCATCATGCCGGTGGTGGTGATCCCGCTGATCTCCACGGCGATCGTCGGGTTCCTGATGTTCGTCGTGGTCGGCAAGCCCATCGCCTCCGCCCAGAAGGGCATGACCGACTGGCTGAACGGCCTCTCCGGCTCCAACGCCATCCTGCTCGGCGCCCTGCTCGGCCTGATGATGTGCTTCGACCTCGGCGGGCCCGTCAACAAGGTCGCGTACACCTTCGCCACCGCCGGGATCGCGGTCTCCAACCCCAGTGACTCCGCGATGAAGATCATGGCGGCGGTCATGGCGGCCGGCATGGTCCCGCCGCTGGCGATGGCCCTGGCCACCACCGTGCGCGGCAAGCTCTTCACCGAGACCGAGCGCGAGAACGGCAAGGCCGCCTGGGTGCTCGGCGCCTCCTTCATCTCCGAGGGCGCGATCCCGTTCGCGGCGGCCGACCCGCTGCGCGTCATCCCGTCCTCGATGGTGGGCGGCGCCATCACCGGCGCCCTGTCGATGGCCTTCGGCGCCACCCTGCGCGCCCCCCACGGCGGAATCTTCGTGGTCCCGCTGATCGGAAACCCGTTCCTCTACCTGATCGCCATCGCCGCCGGTGTCTGTGTCACCACGGCCCTGGTCGTCCTCCTCAAGGGCCTGCGCAAGCCGGCCCAGCAGGGCTCGGCGGGCGGCTCCGCCGGGACGGCCGCCACCGCGAAGGAGGCCAAGCAGCCGGTCGCGGCCTGATCCCCGCACCGCCCGGTCGTCTTGTCCCTTTGATTCGCTGTGAGTTGTTCACGGCACCTGCGAGATACGTCACGGTCCGGGGCCAAAGTCCCGGACCGTGGTGTGTACTGGGGCGTATGCCCGCGCACGTCTCCTCTCTCCAGCTGATCGGCATGGCCGCGCTGACCCTGGCGACCGTCGGCTGGGCGGTCGTCGTGACGCGCCTGCTGCGCCGCAACCGCCGCGATGCCCTCGCCTGGCAAGCCGCGCGCACCCTTCCCGCCTTCCCGCACCGGCTCGAACCGGCCCCGTCACGGGAGAGCGTCGAACTGACCCCCGCCGAGCAGGACGCCTTCGCGGTCCTGGCCCGCAGACTCGGCGGCCGCTGAGCTTCCCGGCACGGGAGGGCCGGCTACCTCCGGCGCGCCCGCCGCTCCATCGCGTCCCTGGCCGCGTCCTCCGACGGGTACACCTCGCACATGTGCCGGCCGTCCGGCGTCGCCGTGTGCTCGACCTCCCACAGGGACAGCTCCTGGCCGTCCCCCAGCAGGAACGCGTGCTCGTAGAGCGAGAAGGTCAGCCCCGGCCTGCCCGTCCGGCCCGGCCGTCCGAACGCCTGGGTGATCTGGTGCGCGAACGCCTTCGCCAACGCCCGTGCCGTCTCCGTGCCCGGCCGGTCGGGGTTCTCGGCGCGGCGCAGCAGCCGGCGCGCGTGGTCCGCCGAGTCGTCCGGCACGTAGACGTGCCGGGGCTCCGGGACCGGCGCCAGCGTCACCAGCACCGGCAGCTCGAAGTCCGGGGCGTCCGGCGGCAACGGCAGCCGCGCGGTCGCGGCCCGCAGCTCCTCCTCGTCGACGTACACCTCGTGCTGCGGGTCGCTGCCCGGCACGGTGTTGTGCACGAGCTCCCACAGCGTGACCGCGGAGCCGTCGGCCAGCAGCCAGGTGTGCCGGTACGTCTCCCGGTGCAGCCCCGCGCTGTGGTGCGCCGAGTGCAGCGAACTGTCGTGCGCCAGCGCGCAGTCCAGTTGCCTTATGGCCTCGTCGGGCAGCTCGAAGGAGTTCAGGGCACGGCCGAGGAGCCGCGCGAGGTGCTCCTCCGGAGACTCGGGCGACTCGGCTGGTTCGTACGCTGCCGTCTCGTACGGAACGCTCAAGGTTTCTCCCGGCGTTGCTGCATGTCACCTTGTGGGTGCATACCGTAGCCCCTCGGTCGGACATCATGTCCGGGAACCGAGAAAACGTACGCCGGGAAAACGCGCGGGCCGCGCGAAAAGTTCCCGCGCGGCCCGACGATCAGTCAAAAGGTGCCGGTCAGACGGCACTTCCCGCGGTCCACTCGCTCCACGACAGGTTCCACCCGTTGAGCCCGTTGTCCGGCTGCACGGTCTTGTCGGGGGAGTTCTTCACGATCACGACGTCCCCGATGAGCGAGTTGTCGTAGAACCACTTGGCCGTCGTGTCGCCCTGCGCGCCCTGGACGTCCGCGAGCCCCACGCAGCCGTGGCTGGTGCCCTGCTGCCCGAACGGCGGGTTGGACTTGTTGTACCAGTAGTTGCCGTGGATGAACGTCCCCGACGTCGTCAGCCGCATCGCGTGCGGCACGTCCGGGATGTCGTACTCCCCGCCCAGGCCGACCGTCTGGCTGTTCATCCGGGTCTGGGTGAACTTCTCGGAGATCACCATCTGCCCGTTGTACGTCGTGTGCTCCGGGCTGCCCGTGGACACCGGCACCGACTTGAGGAGCTTGCCGTCCCGCATCACGGTCATGGTCTGCGTGTTCGCGTCCACCGTGGAGACCTGCGAACGGCCGACGGTGAAGCTCACCGTCTTCTTCTGCACCCCGTAGACGCCGTTCGCGCCCTCGACCCCGTCCAGGTCGATCTTCATCGTGACCTTGGAGCCGGCCTTCCAGTAGTCCTGCGGCCGGAAGTCCAGCCGCTGCGCCCCGAACCAGTGCCCCACCACCTGCTGGCCGCTGCTGGACGTGACCGTGATGTGCGACTGCACGGCCTTCTTGTCGGTGATGACCTTGTCGAAGGTGAACGACACCGGCATCCCCACGCCGACCGTCGTCCCGTTGTCCGGCGTGTACGTGCCGATGTAGCTGTTCGCCGAGTTGACCGTGGTGAAGATGGAGTTGGCCGCCGCCGTGAGCCCCTTGGAGTCCTTGGCGGTCGCCGATATCTCGTACTTCGTGCCGCGCTCCAGCTGCTCCTTCGGCTTCCAGCCGCTGCCGTCCGCCGAGAGGGTGCCGTCCACGGTCTGCCCCGACCCCGCCACGGTCATCTTGACGTCGGTCAGCTTCCCGCCGCTGACCTGCACGCCGGTCGTGTTGATGGACGCGCCGGTCGAACCGTCCTTCGCCGAGATCACGATCTTCGCGGCCGACGTCTTCGCGGCGGTGTCCTGCCCGCCCTTGCCGCCGTCGCTCTTGTCGTCGGCATTGGCGTTGCCGCCGCAGGCGGTGAGGGTGAGGGCGCCGACCATCAGGGCGGCACAGGCCCCCAGTGCGCGCCGCGCTGCAATGTCCGGCGATGTCACGGGCTGCTCCAGGTTCTTGTGAGTTCTTGTGATGTGCGTGATCCGCTCCAGTGCGTGGAGAAAGAGGCCGGCGGCCCCCCTCGGGGTTCCCTCCGGCGCCCGCGAACGCCATCACGTGACAGAACCAGGACAATCGACAGGTACGCGCAAGGTTCCGGGCGCGCCCCGGCCGTGGTCAGCGCGCCCCGTACAACTCCCCGTACGACGGCCACACCCCGCCCGGCCCGTCCACCGACTCGGCGGCCTTTACCGCCCGCACGATCGCGCGGGTCACCAGGTCCGCGCCGGCCGCGAGGATCTCGTTGAGCGCGAGCGGGTGCTCGTCCAGCGGCCGCCCCCCCGTCGCCAGCGCGAACACCGTGTCCCCGTCATTGAGCAGGTGCACCGGCCGGACGGCGCGCGCGATCCCGTCGTGCGCCGTCCCGGCCAGCTTCTGCGCCTGCGCCTTGGAGAGTCCGGCATCGGTCGCGACCACCGCGAGCGTGGTGTTGAGCAGCGGGGGCGCGTTCTTGGCGGCGGCCTCCGCGAGCCGGCTGCGCGCGGCCTCGTGCACACCGGCCTCGGGATACTCCACCCGCCCCTGGAACAACTCCCCGTACAACGCACCGGTCTCCGGCTGCACCACCGCTCCGGCCGGGTTGGCGACCACCAGCGCGCCCACCGTGATCCCGGAGTCCAGCACGACGCTCGCGCTGCCGATCCCGCCCTTCAGCCCCCCGGCCACGGCGCCCGTACCGGCCCCCACACACCCCTCCCGCACCGGGGCCCCCGGCATGCTCGTCCCGGCCGCCTCCGCCGCCGCACGCCCCAGCGCCGCGTCCGGCCGCGCCCCGAAGCTCCCGCCGCGCCCCAGATCGAAGACGCAGGCGGCGGGCACCACCGGCACGACGTGCGCCGGATCCGGCCCCACCCGCACCCCGCGCCCCCGCTCCTCCAGCCAGGCCATCACCCCGGACGCCGCGTCGAGCCCGTATGCGCTGCCGCCCGTGAGCACGATCGCCTCGGCGCGCTGCACCACGTTGCGCGGATCGAGCGCGTCTGTCTCCTTGGTGCCCGGACCGCCGCCGCGTACGTCGACGGCGGCGACCGCGCCGCCCTCGGGAGCGAGGACCACCGTGGTGCCGGTGAGCCAGCCGTCACCGGCGCGGGTCGCATGTCCCACCCGCAGTCCGGCCACGTCCGTCAATGCGTCAACTGTCATGACGGCAAGTCTGGCCCAGCCCCACGCCCTTCCGGGCCGGTCAGGAGGCGTCCGCGGTGGCGTTCATCGGGCGCTCGGCGGCCGCGCGCGCCGTCAGGGTCGTGCCGGTCGCCACCGCCAGCGCGGACACGACGCCCGCCGCCGGCACCGCCCAGTCGCCGAGGAACGTGCAGCAGACCACCAGCAGCGCCGTCACCGGCAGCACCAGCTGCTGGGCGAGACCCACCTTGAAGTGCCGCGAGTGCAGCGCCCACACGGTCAGCAGGTACAGCGCCGTCGGCACGGTCACGGCCGTCGACGCGGACGTCGTGGAGATGTGCGCCTTGCCGACCGCCTCCTCGACGGCCACCTCGATGCCGGCGCCGATCGAGGCCGCCGACGCGAAGATCAGGTAGTGGCCGTAACCCCACAGGAAGGACTGTCTGTTGGAGCGCAGATGGCCGTGGATCGGCACCACGAAGTAGATCCACCACGCCGAGAAGACGATCAGCAGGCCGCCCGCCGCGATCGGCAGCAGCTCCGCGAGCGCGTCGTGTTCGGCCACGGCCGACTTCACGGCGACCGTCGCCGCCGAGATCGTCTCGCCGAGCACGATGATCGTGAACAGCCCGAAGCGCTCGGCGATGTGGTGCGGGTGCCAGGAGGTGCTGTGCTCCTTCTCGGCGTACACGGGCACGCACAGCTCGGCGATCGCCATCACCAGGAACACCCAGGGGCGCGCGTGCGGCGGCAGCACCACGAGACCGACCCAGCCGACCTGGCACAGCAGCACCCCGCCCGCGTACCGGAGCGCCATGGTCCGCTCCGTCCCCTCTGCCTCCCGCGCGGCGCGCAGCCACTGCGAGGCCAGCGCCAGCCGCATGATCACGTAACCGATCAGGACCAGTGCGAAGTCGTGGTCCGCGAAGGCCCGCGAGACACCGGCCGCCAGCACCAGCACACCCGCGATCTGGACCAGGGTGACGACCCGGTAGAGGGCGTCGTCGTTGTCGTAGGCCGAAGCGAACCAGGTGAAGTTCATCCAGGCCCACCAGATGGCGAAGAACAGCATCGCGTAGTTCAGGACGCCCTCGCCCGCGTGGCCCGTGGCGACCGCGTGCACCAGTCCCGCGCCCGCCTGGGCGATGGCCACCACGAAGCACAGGTCGAAGAAGAGCTCGAGTGGTGAGGAGACCCGGTGGGACTCCTCGCGTCCGCGTGCGGTGAGGCGGCGCAGCGGCCGCAGGGGCTGGGGTGTGTGCTGAGGGGCGGGAGCCGGAGGAGAACTCGACGTCATGCGTCCAGCAGAGCAGAAAAGGGCACCGGCTTGCGAACGGAGCCGCAGACGGGCCGCCGGTGACGCGGCGGGCGGCAGGACCGCCGCCGGGGCCGCCGGGCGGCCCCGGCGGACCCGAGCCGTGCGCGCCGTAGTCTGGAGGCATGACATCCGCCCCCGAGCCCGCGCCGCGCGACCCGAAAGCCGCGCTGATCTTCGACGACCCCCTGGACCGCCAGTCCTCGGACGACACGGACCGCGGCTGGGGCGACCGCCCGGCGGGCGACTCCGCGGCCGACCTCAAGCGCTTCCTCGACGAGAAGCCGCCCCACCACCTCTGAGCCGCCCGCGCGACCGCCCGGAGCGCCGCTAGCGCTGGATGTGACCGTTCCCGCGCTGCGCGACCAGGGCGTCGCGGATCTCCTTCAGCACCTCCAGCTCGGTCACCTCGACCACCTCGTGCGTGCCCTCCCGCGCCTTCCGGCGGGCCTCCACCCGGGCCAGGTACTTCGCCATCGGCAGGACCATCAGGAAGTACACGACCGCCGCGGTGATCACGAAGGAGAGCGTGGCGCCCAGCACCGAGCCCCACATGATCGGGATGCCGCTCTTCACCGTGCCGTCGGCGTTGAGCACGCACGGGTCCTTCAGGCACGAGCTGTAGCTGTCGAGGTTCTTCGTGCCGATCGCTCCGACCAGCGGGTTGATGAGCCCCTTCACCACCGAGTTGACGATGTTCGTGAATGCGGCGCCGATGACCACCGCGACCGCCAGATCGACGACGTTTCCGCGCATCAGGAAGGCCTTGAAGCCATGCCAGATACTCGGTTCCTTCTTCGCGCTCACCTCGGGGACTCTCCTCGCATGCACAGGGTGTGGAACAAAACGCTCCGCAACCTACGCCACCGTGCGGCCATTGGGCCCAATCCCGCCGCTCGGATGAGCGACTTGACACAGAGCGTCCCGAAAATCGCCGCAGGCTGTTCAACACAGGGTCACCGCCAGCCGCGCGGTGGCGCTCGCGCCGACCAGCCGTGCCGCGGTGTCCCGCGGGACCGAGAGCACGACCAGTGCCCCGCTCTCCGCGGCCGCGTCGACCGGCTCCGGCAGCCTCGTCACGCGCACCCCGCGCGCGATCACCCGGACCTGGCCGCCCGCCGAGGGATCCCCGGCGGCGATGACGTCCACCCGGTCGCCGGGGCGCAGCAGCCGGACGGTGGCCGCGTCGGCGATCCGCACCGGTGCCGTCACCATGTCCACGGGCGGGGCGTGCCCTCGTACCGGCTGGGTGGCGACCGGGTGTCCCCGGGTCCGCTCGGCGCGCAGGGGGTCGAGGGCGGTACGGGGGCCCGCCGCGACGAGCGCCGCCGCCGTGACGGCGAGGCCGGCCGCGAGGGCCCGCCTGCGGTGCCGCAGCAGCCGGTCCAGCAGGTACCGCCCGCCGCGTACCCGCACCGGTTCGAAGTACGGGACCTCGCAGGTGGCGGGGGCGTCCGTGCCCAGCGGGCGCGGGACGCGAAGGGGCGGAAGGGCGGAGGAGTAGGGGGACGGGGGAACGACGGACACGGGGATCACCACCGGCGACGAGGAATCGGCTTGCGAGACCACGATGAGGTCTCGCGCCGAAACCCGCCGGAGCCGGTGGGCTACCGACCGGTTGTGGACAACTCGGCCACCCGAACGAGGAGTTCCGCCCGTATCTGCCTTGTGGAGAGCCCCCGCGTCAGGGCACGCCCTACGGCAGCTCGAACCCTGGGTCCATGCCGCCGAGCGCGGTCGTGCACAGGCAGTCCCGCGCCGTGTTCTCCGGCAGGGCCGCCACGGCGTCGAACAGCACGCCCCGCAGCCGGTCCACGTTGGCCGCGAACACCTGCAGCACCTCGTCGTGCGAGACGCCCTCGCCGGTCTCGGCACCCGCGTCCAGGTCGGTGACCAGCGTCAACGAGGCGTAGCAGAGCTCCAGTTCACGGGCGAGTGCCGCCTCGGGGTGACCGGTCATGCCCACCACCGACCAGCCCTGCGCCCGGTGCCACAGCGATTCGGCGCGGGTCGAGAAGCGCGGACCCTCGACCACCACCAGCGTGCCCCCGTCCACCGGCTCCCAGTCCCGGCCGCGCGCCGCCTTCAGGGCGGCCGCCCGCCCGGTGGGGCAGTAGGGGTCGGCCAGTGAGACGTGCACCACGTTCGGCACGGCGCCGTCGGGCAGCGGCAGCCCGTCGAAGTACGACTGTGCCCGGGACTTCGTGCGGTCCACCAGCTGGTCCGGTACGAGCAGCGTGCCCGGGCCGTACTCGGGGCGCAGCCCGCCCACCGCGCACGGGCCGAGCACCTGGCGCACGCCGACGGAGCGCAGCGCCCAGAGGTTGGCCCGGTAGTTGATGCGGTGCGGCGGCAGGTGGTGGCCGCGTCCGTGGCGGGGCAGGAAGGCGACCCGGCGGCCGGCGATCTCGCCGAGGAAGAGGGAGTCGCTGGGCGGCCCGTAGGGCGTGTCGACCTGGATCTCGGTCACGTCGTCGAGGAACGAGTAGAAGCCGGAACCGCCGATTACGCCGATCTCTGCGTTCACCATGCGCAGCACACTAGCTGGCCGCCCGAGCGGGCAGGAGCCGGTGTCCGGGAACGCCTCGGGCCCCGCTGTCGTTCGACGCGGGGTCCGAGGGATGAGGTCTCAGGCGGCCGAGCTGCTGGCCGAGCCCGACGAGGACGATGTCGTCGAGGACGAGGACGACGACTTGGAGTCGGACGCCTTCGACTCGGACGACGTGCTCGACGAGGTGGAGCCGGACGACTTCGACGCGGGGCTGCTGCTCGACGAGGAGCCGCGGCTGTCGTTGCGGTAGAAGCCCGAGCCCTTGAAGACAATGCCGACCGCGGAGAACACCTTCTTCAGGCGGCCACCGCAGTTGGGGCACTCGGTCAGGGCGTCGTCGGTGAACTTCTGCACCGCCTCGAGGCCCTCGCCGCACTCGGTGCACTGGTACTGGTAGGTCGGCACTGTCTTCCTCCTGGCACTCTCACTCAGTGAGTGCTAACGACGGTCCATAGTGACGTATTCCTGAGGATCAGTCCACCGTCAGCGGTACGCGGTGACCGACGCCACGTGCGACGGTACGGTTCCGGGGCCGGGTGACGAGCCGTGAACGCAGTGCCAGGAGGGTCGCCAGGGCGAGCAGGGTGCCCGCCATCGGCACCAGGAACCCGGCGCCGCCCCACAGGCGGTCCTCCAGCTGTCCGGCGACCGTGACCGCGGCCGCCTGGCCGAGGGCCACCGCGCCGGTCAGCCAGGTGAACGCCTCCGTGCGGGCGCCGGCCGGGACCAGGCCCTCGACCAGCGTGTAGCCGGTGATCAGGGCGGGCGCGATGCACATGCCGACCAGCAGGCCGAGACCTGCCAGGACCAGCACCGAGTGGGACGTCCACAGCGCCGAGGCGGTCAGCGCGAGCGCCGCGTAGCCGACGACCAGGCGCCGGTGCGGGGCGGTCTTCCAGGCGAGCGCGCCGCAGACGATGCCGGAGAGCATGTTCCCCGCGGCGAAGGTGCCGTACAGGACGCCGTTCAGGCCGGGCTCGCCGATCGACTCGGTGAAGGCGGCGAGGGAGACCTGCATGCCGCCGAAGACGGAGCCGATGCCCAGGAAGGCGGCGACCAGCACGCGTACGCCGGGGACGCGGAGCGCGGAGGCGTGCCGCACGCGCGCGTGGCCGGTGCCGGTCACCTGCGGCTGGGTGCTCTTCCGCGCGGCGAACAGCAGACCGCCGGCCAGGGTCAGCGCGGCTTCCGTGACCAGGCCGGCGGCCGGGGCCACGGTGGTGCACAGGGCGGTCGCGAGCAGCGGGCCGAACACGAAGGTGAGCTCGTCGGTGACGGACTCGAAGGCGGCCGCGGTGGACATCAGAGGGGAGTCCTGGAGCTGCACGCCCCAGCGGGCGCGCACCATGGGTCCGATCTGCGGCACCGAGGCGCCGGTCGGCACGGCCGCCGCGAACAGGGCCCACAGGGGCGCGTGCGCCAGCGCGAGCGCGGTCAGGGCGAGACCCGACAGCGTGTGCACGAGCACGCCGGGGACCAGCACCGCACGCTGCCCGTAGCGGTCGGCCAGGCGGCCGCTGTAGGGCGCGAACAGCGCCATGGAGACGCCGGTGACGGCCGCGGCGGCGCCCGCTGCGCCGTACGAGCCGGTGGTGTGCTGCACGAGCAGCACGATGGAGATGGTGAGCATGGCGAACGGCTGGCGCGCCGCGAAACCGGGGAGCAGGAACGTCCAGGCGCCGCGGGTGCGCAGCAGCTGTCCGTATCCCGGGCGGGACGGCGCCGCCGGGTTCTCCGACGGCTCGGTGGTGACCGTGGATGCCACGGCCCGTGCCTTTCTGCCGCCTGGTAGCGCGCCCGTGCGGGGGCGCCGAGAGCTGTCCTCTTGCGCGGAACTGCGGTAGATACCGGCGCCCACTGCGAGGAGTGATCCGGCCGCCATACGGTCGCGCCAGCTCTGCGTCAGGCAGAGTTGGTTCGATCAGGGTGCTTTCATCGTACAGGGGTGAAGGCCCGGTACACCTGTGAAAACGAGCACCGTGAACCCCGTTCACCTGGGATTGGCGGGGGTGTGAACTGTCTGAAACACGCCCTTAACGCACGCTGTGCGCCTCGGCGCTCACCGCCCCGTGCCCGACCCCGCGCCCGCCGTCCCGTTCGTGCCCAGCCAGCCCGCCAGCTTGCCCCCGTGGCCGACCGCGCGCAGCCGCCGTTCCGCGGCGTCCCGCACCGGGTCGGTGGCCACCACGAGGAGTTCGTCCCCGCGCCGCAGCACCGTCGCGGGTAGCGGAACAAACGATTTTCCTTCGCGGACTACCAGGGTGACGGCGGCCCCGGCGGGCAGCCGCAGCTCGTTGATCTCCACGCCGTGCATCAGCGAGCCCTCGGGGATCGAGACGGACAGCAGATGCCCGCGCAGCCGCTCCAGGGGCGCGGACTCGATGCCGAGGTCGGCGGCCTCCGGGCCCTCGCCGAGCCGCAGCTTCCCGGCCAGCCAGGGCAGGGTCGGCCCCTGGACGAGGGTGTAGACGACGACCAGGACGAAGACGATGTTGAAGATCCGGTGGCTGGTGTCGACGCCGTTCACCATGGGGATCGTCGCCAGGATGATGGGCACCGCGCCGCGCAGCCCGGCCCAGGACATCAGGGTCTGCTCCGCCCAGGGCACCCGGAACGGCGCGAGGCTGACGACCACGCTCACCGGCCGCGCCACCATGGTGAGCACCAGCCCGATGACGAGGGCGGGCACGATGTCGTCGCCGAGCTCGTGCGGGGTGACCAGCAGGCCGAGCAGCACGAACATGCCGATCTGGGCGATCCAGCCGAGCCCCTCGGCGAATCCGCGGGTGGCCGGCCAGTGCGGCAGCTTGGCGTTGCCGAGCACCATGGAGGCCAGGTAGACGGCCAGGAAGCCGCTGCCGTGCGCCAGTGCGCCGGCCGCGTACGCGGTGACCGCGATGGCCATCACGGCGATCGGGTAGAGGCCGGAGGCGGGCAGGGCGACGTGCCTGAGGCCCCAGGAACCGAGCCAGCCGACCGCGAGGCCTATGCCCGCGCCGATGGCCAGCTCCATGGCTATCTCGCCCACCAGGACGTACCAGTGCTCGACCGGGCCCGCGGTGGAGAGGGCGACGACCAGGATGACCACCGGGGCGTCGTTGAAGCCGGACTCCGCCTCCAGGGTGCCCGTCACGCGTGCGGGCAGCGGAATGCGCCGGAGCACGGAGAAGACCGCCGCCGCGTCCGTGGAGGACACCACCGCACCGATGATGAGCGCCTGCCGCCACTCCAGTCCGACCAGGTAGTGCGCGCCCGCGGCGGTGACGCCGACGCTCACCCCGACCCCGACCAGGGCCAGCATGGAGGCGGACACCAGGACGGGTTCGACCTCCTTCCACTTCGTGCCGAGTCCGCCCTCGGCCAGGATCACGACCAGGGCCGCGTATCCGATGACCTGGGTCAGTTCGGCGTTGGTGAAGTGGATGCCGCCGATGCCGTCCTGGCCCATGAGGACGCCGATCCCCAGGTACACGAGCAGGCTGGGGAGCCCGCTGCGCGAGGAGATCCGGACGGCCGCGACGGCGACGAGCAGGACCAGGGAGCAGACGAGCAGAAGCTGGTTGAGGTGGTGGACAGTCAGTGGCGGTTCCCTTCCTTGGCTCGCGCGCGGGCGACGCGGAAGCACACGTACACAGGACCGAGAGTGCGGCACTCCGCACCCAAGTACTTCGTTACCTTACCTAACTCTTGACGCTTTCTTGACGCTTCCCCAGGCAAGATCGAACGCCCGTGCCCGCCGGATCCCTACTCCGCGTCAAGTGGCGTAGGGCCCTGCGCCTATGGTTGCTCCAGCACTCCAGGACCGCCTGCCGCTCGCGTTAGGACAGCAAGGACAGCGATGCCCCCCAACACCACCGCCACAACGGGTGACAAGCCTGGCAAGTCCGGCAGGAAGAAGGGGCGCAGAGCCCGACTGATCGTGCTCGTGCTCGTCCTTGCCGTCATCGGTGGCGTCTTCTACGGGGCGTACTGGTCGGTCAGCACGGTCCGTGCGTCCTTCCCGCAGACCAAGGGTTCGATCACGCTCGAAGGCCTCTCCGGGCCTGTGACCGTGAAGCGGGACGGCTACGGCATCCCGCAGATCTACGCCTCGACCGACGAGGACCTGTTCATGGCGCAGGGCTACGTCCAGGCGCAGGACCGGTTCTACGAGATGGACGTGCGCCGTCACATGACGTCCGGGCGCCTGTCGGAGATGTTCGGCAAGGGCCAGGTGAAGAACGACGAGTTCCTGCGCACCATGGGCTGGGACCGGGTCGCGAAGGAGGAGTACGACACCAAGCTGTCGGACTCCACGAAGAAGTACCTCCAGGCCTACTCCAAGGGAGTCAACGCCTACCTCCAGGGCAAGAGCGGCAAGGACATCTCCCTGGAGTACGCGGCCCTCGGGTTCGTCAACGACTACAAGCCCGAGCAGTGGACCCCGGTCGACTCGGTCTCCTGGCTGAAGGCTATGGCCTGGGACCTGCGCGGCAACATGGACGACGAGATCGACCGCGCCCTGATGACCAGCCGCCTCGGCCAGCAGCAGATCAAGGACCTGTACCCGGACTACCCGTACAGCCGCAACCAGCCGATCGTCCAGCAGGGCCAGTACGACGAGGTCACCAAGACGTTCGAGCAGAGCGACTCCACGAGCGGCTCCGGGACCTCGACGGGCACGAGTGGCTCCTCGACCTCGTCGTCGACCGGTTCGGCGCTCACGAGCCAGCTGGAGAGCCTCTACAACGTCCTGGACGACGTCCCCACCGCCGTCGGCGTGAACGGCCAGGGCATCGGCTCCAACTCCTGGGTCGTCGGAGGCCAGTACACCATCACCGGCAAGCCGCTGCTCGCCAACGACCCGCACCTGTCCGCGTCACTGCCGTCCGTCTGGTACCAGATGGGCCTGCACTGCACCACGATCTCCAGCAAGTGCCAGTACGACGTCACCGGCTACACCTTCGCCGGCATGCCCGGCGTGATCATCGGCCACAACGCCGACATCGCCTGGGGCATGACCAACTCCGGGGTCGACGTCACCGACCTCTACCTGGAGAAGCTCTCCGGCGACGGCTACCTGTACGACGGCAGGACCAAGCCCTTCACGACCCGTACGGAGACCATCAAGGTCGCCGGCGGCGCCTCCAAGAAGATCGTCGTACGCCAGACCGCCGACGGCATGCCACTGCTGTCCGACCGCGACGACGAACTCGTCCAGGTCGGCAAGAAGGCCGGCGTCGACACCGCCGCACCCGACCGCGGCGACGGCTACGGCATCGCCCTGAGATGGACCGCCCTGGACCCGGGCTCCACCATGGACGCCGTCTTCGCCCTCGACAAGGCGTCCGACTGGAACTCCTTCCGGGACGCGGCCGCCCAGTTCGACGTGCCCTCGCAGAACCTGATCTACGCCGACACCAAGAACAACATCGGCTACACGCTGCCCGGCAAGATCCCCACGCGCTCCTCGGCTGACGACGGCTCCATCCCGGCACCGGGCTGGGACTCCAAGTACAAGTGGACCGGCTTCATCAAGCAGGACGAACTGCCCTACGAGTACAACCCGAAGCGCGGCTACATCGTCACCGCCAACCAGGCCGTGATCGACAAGGACAAGTACCCCTACACGCTCACCACGGACTGGGGCTACGGCACCCGCAGCCAGCGCATCACCGACCTGATCGAGTCGAAGATCAAGGACGGCGGCAAGATCTCCACCGACGACATGCGCCAGATGCAGACGGACAACAGCAGTGAGATCGCCAAGCTGCTGGTGCCCAAGCTGCTGAAGATCAACCTCGACGACAAGGACGTCCGCGAGGCGCAGAAACTCCTCGAGGGCTGGGACTACACCCAGGACGCCGACTCCGCCGCCGCGGCCTACTTCAACGCGGTCTGGCGCAACATCCTCAAGCTCGCCTTCGGCAACAAGCTGCCCAAGGAGCTGCGGGTCAAGGGCCAGTGCCTGTGGGTCGACAAGGTCGACAGCACCGGTCCGGTCGACGACGACGCCAAGGTGCGCGAGTGCGGCGAGCGCGACGCCGACCAGGCCCAGCCGGACGGCGGCGACCGCTGGTTCGAGGTGGTCCGCAACCTCATGGACAAGCCGAACAGCGACTGGTGGAAGACGCCGGCCGGCGCGGGTGACCGCCCCAAGGCCGACAACATGGACGAGCTCTTCAAGCGCGCCATGATCGACGCCCGCTGGGAGCTGACCGCCAAGCTCGGCAAGGACATCGACACCTGGAGCTGGGGCCGGCTGCACCGCCTGTTCCTGAAGAACCAGACCCTGGGCACCGACGGCCCGGCCATCGTCCAGTACATCCTCAACCGCGGCCCCTGGAAGCTCGGCGGCGGCGAGGCCACCGTCGACGCGACCGGCTGGAACGCCGCCGGCGGCTACGGGGTCGTCTGGGTGCCCTCCATGCGGATGGTCGTCAACCTCGACGACCTCGACAAATCCAAGTGGATCAACCTCACCGGAGCCTCCGGCCACGCCTTCAGCGCCCACTACACCGACCAGACGGGCAAGTGGGCCGACGGCGAACTGCTCTCGTGGTCGTTCTCGGACGAGGCGGTCGACAAGAGCACCAGCGACACCCTCGTCCTCAAGCCCTGACACCGACGGGCACCCGCCGGTGAGACGGCCCTCCACGCACGCGTGGAGGGCTGTTCCCATGAGACCGGCTCAGGGATTCGCGAACCGGCGTACGCCCGACGGTGTCACCACCGCCTGCACCGGCCGGTCGTGCGCCTGGGCGGGCACCCGCTCGACGACCTCCGTGTCGTACAGCAGCATCACGAGCGCCGGGTGCGCGCCGGCGTGCTCCAGGCGCGCCAGCACCCGGTCGTACGACCCTCCGCCGCGCCCCAGGCGCATCCCGCGCTCGTCCACCGCGAGCCCCGGCAGCAGCACGGCGTCCGCGCCGAGCACGGCGTCCGGCCCGAGGCGTTCACCGGAGGGTTCGAACAGCGCCATCTTGCCGCCGTGTTGGACGCGGACCAGGGAGCCCTCCCCGGCGTACGCGCCCCAGTCCAGGTCGTGGTCCGGCAGGAGCGCGGGGAGCAGGACGCGCACCCCCCGCGTGAGCAGGGCGTCCAGCAGCGTGAGCGTGCCGGGCTCGTTCCCGACCGAGACGTACGCCGCCACGGTGCGCGCACGCGCCAGCTCGGGCAGTTCCAGCGCGTGCCCGGCCAGCGCGTCGGCCGCCTCCCTGACGACATCCGTCGTCAACCTGTTCCTCACCCCGACGAATTCTCGGCGCAACGTTCGCTTGTCACCCTCGGCCTCAGGTCCACCGTGCTCCACAGGTCGTTCCCGCACCCTTCTCTAATCCGTTCATATGAGTGCCAATTAACCGGAGCCTCAGATTCTCCGCAAAGGCACCGGATAAGGTTGCGGACATGACTCAGTCGCACCCCAGGATCAGCAAGGCTGTCATCCCCGCAGCAGGCCTCGGCACCCGGTTCCTGCCGGCCACCAAGGCCACTCCCAAGGAGATGCTGCCGGTCGTCGACAAGCCGGCGATCCAGTACGTGGTCGAGGAGGCCGTGTCGGCGGGGCTCGACGACGTCCTCATGATCACCGGACGCAACAAGCGTCCCCTGGAGGACCACTTCGACCGCAACTACGAGCTGGAATCGGCGCTCCAGAAGAAGGGCGACGCCGGCCGGCTCGCGAAGGTGCAGGAGTCCAGCGACCTGGCGACGATGCACTACGTCCGTCAGGGCGACCCGAGGGGCCTCGGCCACGCGGTGCTGTGCGCCGCCCCGCACGTGGGCCACGAGCCCTTCGCCGTCCTGCTCGGCGACGACCTGATCGACCCGCGCGACCCCCTGCTGCAGCGCATGATCGAGATCCAGGAGCAGCACGGCGGCAGCGTGATCGCGCTCATGGAGGTCGACCCCGAGCAGATCCACCTCTACGGTTCCGCGGCCGTCGAGACCACCGCCGACAGCGACGTCGTCAGGGTGACCGGCCTGGTCGAGAAGCCGGACCCGGCGGACGCCCCGTCCAGCTACGCGGTGATCGGCCGCTACGTCCTCGACCCGCACGTCTTCGACATACTGCGGCGCACCGAGCCGGGCCGCGGCGGCGAGATCCAGCTCACCGACGCCCTCCAGCAGCTCGCCCAGGACGAGAAGGTGGGCGGCCCCGTGCACGGTGTCGTCTTCAAGGGCCGCCGCTATGACACCGGCGACCGCGGCGACTATCTGCGTGCCATTGTCCGGCTCGCGTGCGAACGTGAAGACCTGGGCCCGGACTTCCGGACCTGGCTTCGCAGTTACGTAGCCGAGGAGATGCAACAGAGTTGAGCAGCACCGCGACCCGCCCCGCCGGCCCGGACCACCTGTGGTCGGTGGACGAGCACCTGGAGGACATCCTCACCACCGTCCGCCCCCTGGACCCCATCGAGCTGCAACTCCTCGACGCCCAGGGCTGCGTCCTGGTCGACGACGTCACGGTGCCTCTGTCGCTGCCGCCGTTCGACAACAGCTCCATGGACGGGTACGCGGTACGGGTCGCGGATGTGGCGGGCGCGAGCGAGGAGTTCCCGGCCGTCCTCGAGGTCGTCGGGGACGTCGCGGCGGGCGCGGCCGAGCTGACCCCCGTGCGCCCCGGCCAGGCGGTCCGCATCATGACCGGCGCCCCGCTGCCGCCCGGCGCCGAGGCCGTCGTCCCCGTGGAGTGGACCGACGGCGGACTCGGCGAGGGGCCGGTCGCCGGGATGCGGGCGCGCAGCCTCGCGCCCGAGGGCGCCGAGGGACACGTGCGCGTGCACCGGCCGGCCGAGGCACGCGCGCACGTACGCGCGCGGGGCAGCGACGTGAAGGCCGGCGACCTCGCCCTGGAGGCCGGCACCGTCCTCGGTCCGCCGCAGATCGCGCTGCTCGCCGCGATCGGCCGCGGCACGGCACGCGTGCGCCCGCGCCCGCGCGTGGTCGTCGTCTCCACCGGCAGCGAACTCGTCCAGCCCGACGAGGCGCTCGGCAGCGGCCAGATCTACGACTCCAACAGCTTCGCCCTGACCGCCGCCGCCCGGGACGCGGGTGCCATCGCCTACCGGGTGGGTGCCGTCGTCGACGACGCCGAGACGCTGCGCGCCACCATCGAGGACCAACTCGTCCGCGCCGACCTGCTGGTCACCACCGGCGGTGTCAGCGTGGGGGCGTACGACGTCGTCAAGGAGGCCCTGGCCCACGTCGGTGACGAGGACGAGCCGGGCAGCGGCATCGACTTCCGCAAGCTCGCCATGCAGCCCGGCAAGCCCCAGGGCTTCGGCTCCATCGGCCCCGACCACACGCCTCTGCTGGCGCTGCCGGGCAACCCCGTGTCGTCGTACGTCTCCTTCGAGCTGTTCGTGCGCCCCGCCATCCGCGCCCTGATGGGCCTCGGCGACGTCCACCGGCCCCGCACCACGGCGACCCTCAGGGCCGGCAAGGCGCTGAGCTCGCCCAAGGGGCGCAGGCAGTTCCTCCGTGGGGTGTACGCCGACGGCGAGGTGACCCCCGTGGGCGGCGCCGGTTCGCACCTGGTCGCGGCCCTGGCCCACGCCGACGCGCTGATCGTCGTACCCGAGGACGTGGAGTCCGTCGAGCCCGGCACCGACGTCGAGGTCGTCCTGCTCGGCTGACGGGTGTCCGGTCCGGCCGGCGGGCGTCCGCCGGACGTCCGGCCACGCCCGCGTACCCGTCCGCCGCGCGGTCCTGCCCGCTGGTGTGTGCCGTCTTGGCGGTACCGTGTCGCGCACAGCAGGCCCGAGCGCCGCACCGCGACGGGCCAGGACCGGGAGCGCCACACAGCATGACTGAGCCCTTCCGGGGAGACACCCCCGGACCCTCTGTGCCAGACCGACTGACGCATGTCGACGACGCGGGCGCCGCCCGCATGGTCGACGTGTCCGGCAAGGACGTGACCGCGCGCACCGCCCGCGCCAGCGGACGTGTCCTCGTCTCGCCCCGCGTGGTCGAGCTGCTGCGCGGCGAGGGCGTTCCGAAGGGCGACGCCCTCGCCGCCGCGCGCATCGCGGGGATCATGGGGGCCAAACGCACCCCGGACCTGATCCCGCTGTGTCACCCCTTGGCCCTCTCCGGTGTGAAACTGGATCTGTCGGTCGCGGACGACGCGGTGGAGATCCTGGCCACGGTGCGGACGACGGACCGCACGGGTGTCGAGATGGAGGCGCTCACGGCGGTCTCCGTCGCGGCGCTCACCGTGATCGACATGGTCAAGGCGGTCGACAAGGGAGCGGTCATCACGGACGTACGCGTGGAGGAGAAGACGGGCGGGAAGTCGGGCGACTGGAGCCGGGCGTGAACGCCGGGCCGTCCGCCGACGGTGCGCCGCGCGCGCCGTATCGCGCGCTGGTCGTGACCGCCTCCAACCGGGCCGCCGCCGGAGTCTACGAGGACAAGGGCGGGCCGTTGGTCGCGGCGGGCTTGGCGGGCTTCGGGTTCAGCGTGGACGGGCCGCGGGTCGTGCCCGACGGGGATCCCGTGGCGGCCGCGCTGCGCGCGGGGGTCGAGGCGGGGTACGACGTCGTCGTCACCACCGGCGGCACCGGCATCTCGCCCACCGACCGGACGCCGGAGGCGACCCGCGCGGTGCTCGACTACGAGGTGCCGGGCATCGCCGAGGCCGTCAGGGCGTTCGGACGGGAGAAGGTGCCCACCGCCGCGCTCTCCCGGGGTCTGGCCGGGGTGGCGGGCCGGACACTGATCGTCAACCTTCCGGGGTCCACCGGCGGAGTGCGGGACGGCCTCGCCGTCCTGGAACCGCTGCTGGCGCACGCCGTCGACCAGATCCGCGGCGGCGACCACCCCAGACCGAGCAGTGGGGGTGCGAGCTGAACAGCCTGTCGTGGCCCGTCGTGCTGGTGGACGGCGACGTCGTCCTCCGGCCCATAAGGGTGCGTGACCAGCGGGCCTGGCGTGAGGTCAACCGGCGCAACCGGGACTGGCTGCGCCCCTGGGAGGCGACCATCCCGCCGCCCACGCCCAGCGGGCCGATAGCGCACCGGCCGACCTACCGGCAGATGGTCCGGCATCTGCGGTCCGAGGCGAACGCGGGGCGCATGCTGCCGTTCGTCATCGAGTACCAGGGGCGCCTGGTCGGGCAGTTGACCGTCGCCGGGATCACCTGGGGGTCGATGTGCTCGGGACACGTCGGCTACTGGGTGGACCAGTCGGTGGCCGGCCGCGGGGTGATGCCGACGGCCGTCGCGCTCGTGGTGGACCACTGTTTCCGCTCCGTTGGTCTGCACCGCATCGAGGTCTGCATTCGCCCCGAGAACCGGCCCAGCCGCCGGGTCGTGGAGAAACTCGGATTCCGTGAGGAGGGGCTGCGGCCGCGTTATCTCCACATCGACGGCGCCTGGCGCGACCATCTCGTCTTCGCCCTCACCGCGGAAGAGGTGCCCGAGGGGTTGCTCGGCCGCTGGCAGCGGGCACGCTCCCAGGGCGCGTCCGCGAAGGCACCTGGCCCGGCGGGCACTCCCCAGGTGCCCCGCAATCCGCAGAACACTCCAGGGAATCCCGGCTAGCCGAACAAATTGAATACGTGTTCGAAATTGATCGGTTCTTGACCGTCTCGGGGCGTTGAATTCGCGGCTCCGACGGCCTACTGATCGCATCGGACACAAAAAAAGCTCGAAATATCAGCCAGATCGTGCGACACACCGGCGCAATTGGCAGATGGCCCCACGCAAACCCCTCTACCGTGTGAGACGTGAGCAGCAGCGGCCTCATCTACGCAGTCATTGTCGGGGCCTGGGCCGCCTACTTGGTGCCGATGTGGCTCCGTAGGCAGGACGAGCTGAACGAGGCCCGTCCGACGGAACGCTTCAGCACCGCCATCCGGCTGCTGTCCGGACGGGCGGGGATGGAGCGCCGGTACGCCAGGGACCTGCGGGCGCGCTCCGCCTCGGAGGGGGAGCAGGACGCCGGCGAACCGGACGCCGCCACCGACTCGGTGGACGTCCGGGCCTTCGCCATGCCGCCGACCCGCCGTCAGGTCCGGGCGGAGGTGGCGCCGGAGGCACCCGGGCGTCAGGAACCGGCGCGCGACCAGGCGTCCGCGCCGGCGGCCAGGTCCGCGTCCGCGCCGCCCCGTCAGGCAGGCGCCGCATCCGTACCGGCCCCGGCATCCGCCGCCACGTCCGCGCCCAAGTCGGGCCCCACGTCCGCCCGCAAGCAGATTCCGACCCCTCGGCGCGCGCCCTCCGCACAGGCGGCCGCGGAGCGCGCCCGGCGCTCGAAGGCGCTCGCCCGCCGTCGGCGCACCACCGTCCTGCTCTTCGTCGCCTTCACGCTGGGCGCGATCGTCGCCGCCGTCGGAGGACTCGCCTTCCTGTGGGCACCGGGCGTGCCCGCCGTCATGCTCAGCGCCTACATCGCCTACCTGCGCGCACAGGAGCGCCGGCGCTTCGCCTACCAGATGGACCGGCGTCAGGCCGAGGCCGCGGCGCAGCGGTTGCGGGAGCGCCAGCCACGCCGGCGTGCTCCCGTCGACCCGGCGGGCGTCGGTGCGGACGAACCGGAGGAGGGACCAGAGACCGGGACCGACCCCGGCCTGTCCGCGCTCGCCGCCGACCGCCGCGCCCTCGTCGAGCAGACCGACCACGCCGAGTGGGTCGACCAGCAGCGCGAGCGGCAGCGGCGGCCCGGGCACGGGGACAGCTGGGATCCCGTACCGGTGCCCCTGCCGACGTACGTGACCGCACCGGTCGCGCCGCGTGCCACCTCCGACGTGGACCTGGGGGCGCCGGACGCGTGGAGCTCGGCGCGGTCCAGTGCCGTCGCGCCGGAGCAGGAGACCAGGCCGGCGGCGCCTCAGGCCGAGGCGGAGGAGGCGGAGCCCGGCGACGGGGACAAGCCTGCGGACGGCCGGACCGACGCCCTCCCGCACGCTCGGCGGCGCCCGCGCGGCGGGACCGCCTCCGCGGCCTCCGCCCGCCGGGCACGCGAACGCGGCCGCACCCCCCTGTTCGACCAGTACGAGGACGGCGACCGCCCCCGCGCGGCCAACGAATGACCTGAGGGAGGGAGCGCGGGGCGCCTCGGCACCCCGCTCCTGACCAGTCAGGGAACGGATTTCCAAGCACCCCGACGGGGATGCTAGAGTTTCACTCGTTGCAAGGGCCTGTGGCGCAGTCCGGTAGCGCACCTCGTTCGCATCGAGGGGGCCAGGGGTTCAAATCCCCTCAGGTCCACTGCACGGTGAGACCCCGCACGATCGTCAGGATCGTGCGGGGTCTTCGTCGTTCTCGGGGATGCCGGACCGCCGGGTGACGGCTCGGCCGCCACCCGGCAGGTGCGCCACGGCGGTTGGGGCCTACAGACCCGCCGGTACGTCCGCCCGCAGGGCCTTCGCGAAGCAGCGGCTCGACTCGTAGTGGCGGTAGTAACCGAACTTGACGCACGGTTCGTAGCCGCTGGAGGTGTACAGGGCGATGGCCTCCGGCTGCTTGGTGCCGGTCTCCAGGACCATGCGGAGGCGGCCGGCCGCGCGGGCGTCCTCCTCCAGGGCCGCGAGCATGCGGCGGGCGAGGCCCCGGCCGCGCATCGCCTCGATGACGAACATGCGCTTGAGCTCGGCGTCGCCGTCCTCGTTGCCTTCGCCGTTCGCGTCCTGGCTGCGCCAGCCGCCGGTGGCCACGGGGCGGTCGGACTCGTCGTACGCGATCAGGTACACGCCGTTCGGCGGTTCGAAGTCGGCCGTGTCGAGGACGGTGGCGTCGCCGCCGTCGCCGTAGCGCAGCTGGTACTCGGCCTGGACCTCGTCGTTCAGCTTCACGGCGTCGGGGTGGTCGAAGGCAACCGGGCGTATATTCATGTAAGGCATCGTATATTCGTGCAGGCGGTGAACGCGGTGGACATCGGGACTCCGTCCAGTGTGCCGGTATCGTGCCCTGGTGCTGACTGTGACCTCGGTGAATGTGAACGGACTGCGGGCCGCCGCCAAGAAGGGCTTCGTGGAGTGGCTGGCGGAGACCTCCGCGGACGTGCTCTGCCTCCAGGAGGTGCGCGCCGAGCCGCAGCAGCTCCCGGAAGAGGTGCGCGCGCCCGGCGGCTGGCACGTGGTGCACGCCCCCGCGGCCGCCAAGGGGCGCGCGGGCGTCTCCCTGTACACCCGGCGTGAGCCGGACCGCGTGCGCGTCGGATTCGGGTCCGACGAGTTCGACGCGAGCGGGCGCTACGTCGAGGCCGACCTGCCCGGCGTCACCGTCGCCTCCCTCTATCTCCCCTCCGGGGAGGTGGGCACCGAGCGGCAGGACGAGAAGTACCGGTTCATGGGTGAGTTCCTCGCCCACCTGAAGGACCTGCGCGAACGGGCCGCCGCCGACGGGCGCGAGGTCGTCGTCTGCGGCGACTGGAACATCGCCCACCGGCAGGCCGACCTGAAGAACTGGCGTGGCAACACCAAGAACTCCGGCTTCCTCCCGGAGGAGCGCGAGTGGCTCGGCAACGTCCTGGACCCGGCCGACGGCGGATACGTCGACGTCGTACGCGCCCTGCATCCTGAGGTCGAGGGGCCGTACACCTGGTGGTCCTACCGGGGGCGGGCTTTCGACAACGATTCGGGATGGCGCATCGACTATCAGCTGGCCACGGCCGGACTCGCGGCCAAGGCGGTGAAGGGGTTCGTGGAGCGGGCGGCCACGCATGCCGAGCGGTGGTCCGACCACGCGCCGGTCACTGTCGTGTACGACCTCTGACCGGCCCTTTCTACGGGTTCTTCCGCAGCCTGCGGTCCAGTGCGAGTGACACCTCCGCCTCCACCACGCTGCGGGCCAGCGGGCGCAGGCGTTCCATGTCCTCCTCGGGGCCGTGGCGCAGGACGAGGTCGGCGAAGAGTTCGGCGAGGGCGTCGGCGTGTTCGCGGACGCTGCGGCCGGCCGCCAGGACCTCGGCGAGCGGGAAGCCCTCGCGGACCAGGGCCGAGGAGGCGTCCAGCAGGCGGCGGCTGATGTGGACGATGTCGTCGCCGTCGGTGCCGAGGTAGCCGAGGTCCATGGCGGCGGCGAGGTTCTCCGGGGTGACCTCGCCCTCGAAGCGGGCGGCGAGCTCCTCGGGGGTGAGGCGGACCGGCTCCTCCTCGGTGGGGGTGTCGACGCCGAGCAGTTCGGCGACGTCCTTGCCGTGGTCGAGGGCTTCCGCCAGCTCGGCGATGCCGTTCAGGGTGTGGCCGCGTTCCAGGAGCGCCGAGATCGTGCGCAGCCGGGCCAGGTGGTGGTCGTCGTACCAGGCGATGCGGCCCTCGCGGCGGGGTGGCCGGAGCAGCTTGCGCTCGCGGTAGAAGCGCAGGGTGCGCACGGTGATGCCGGCCAGTGCGGCCAGTTCGTCCATGCGGTACTCGCGCCCGCCGCCCTGGGCGGAGGCCGTGGAGATGGTTCGTCCGCCGTCGTCCGTCACGTGCGCAGCCTATGTTGTACCGCGGGTAACTTTCCTCCGTCCGGGGCCTACCCATCGGTACGGAGCTGCTCTACAGTCCAACCGTGCCAGTGTTCACTGGCGTAATCACGGGCGAGGTGTGGAGGCTCCGGGATGGCCCAGCACGAGCATGTACGGGTGGCGGTGATCGGGTCCGGGTTCGGCGGGCTGGGCGCGGCCGTGCGGTTGCGCAGGGAGGGGATCACCGACTTCGTCGTCCTGGAACGGGCCGGCAGCGTCGGCGGTACCTGGCGGGACAACAGCTATCCGGGGTGCGCCTGCGACGTGCCCTCCCACCTGTACTCCTTCTCCTTCGCGCCCAACCCCGACTGGCCGCGCACCTTCTCCGGGCAGGAGCACATCCGCGCCTATCTGGAGCACGTCACCGACGTGTTCGGGCTCCGGCCCCACCTCCGCTTCGACGCCGAGGTCAAGCGGATGGCCTGGGACGCGGAGGCGCTGCGCTGGGAGATCGAGACCGCCGTCGGCACCTTCTCCGCCGACGTCGTCGTCTCCGCCACCGGGCCGCTGTCCGACCCGAAGATCCCCGGGATCCCGGGGCTGGACTCGTTCCCCGGCAAGGTCTTCCACTCGGCCCGCTGGGACCACGACTACGACCTGCGCGGCAAGCGGGTCGCCATGGTCGGCACCGGCGCCTCCGCGATCCAGATCGTGCCCGCCGTCCAGCCCGAGGTCGCCCACCTCACCCTCTTCCAGCGCACCCCGCCCTGGGTGATGCCCCGCGTCGACCGGGCCATCAGCGCCGCCGAGCGCCGGCTGCACCGGGCGCTGCCCTTCACCACCCAGGCCCGGCGCGGCCTCCTGTGGGGCATCCGGGAACTGCAGGTCCAGGCGTTCACCAAGCGGCCCGACGAACTCGGCCTGGTGGAGAGCCTCGCCAGGCGCAACATGGCCCGCGCGATCAAGGACCCCGCGCTGCGCGCCAAACTCACCCCGGACTACCGCATCGGCTGCAAGCGGATCCTGCTCTCCAGCACCTACTATCCGGCGCTGGCCCAGCCGAACGTGGACGTGGTGGCGAGCGGGCTCAGCGAGGTGCGTGGGTCGACGGTCGTCGCCGCCGACGGCACCTCCGCCGAGGTCGACGCGATCATCTTCGGCACCGGCTTCCACGTCACCGACATGCCCATCGCCGAGCGGGTCGTCGGCGCCCACGGGCGGACCCTCGCGGAGTCCTGGAAGGGCGGCATGGAGGCGCTGCGCGGTGCCTCGGCCGCCGGGTTCCCCAACTGGATGACGATCATCGGGCCCAACACCGGCCTCGGGAACTCCTCCATGATCCTCATGATCGAGTCCCAGCTGAACTACATGGCCGACTATCTGCGCCAGCTCCGCGTCCTCGGGGGGCGGGCGGCCCTGGACGCGCGCCCCGGTGCCGTGGCCGCCTGGAACCACAAGGTCCAGGAGCGCATGAAGCGCACCGTCTGGAACACCGGCGGCTGCACCAGCTGGTACCTCGACGCGAGCGGCCGCAACACCACCATCTGGCCCGGTACGACCACGGAGTTCCGGCGTGCGACCCAGCGGGTGGACCTCGCGGAGTACGACGTGATCCGTGCGCCCCTGCCGAGTGGCAGTGGCAGTGACATGGCCGGCGCGGAGGTGGGCGCGTGAGCCGGCTCACCCACGTGACCACCGGGCCGTACGCGCCGCCCGCCGCCACGCGCGAACTGACCGTCGTCTCCGCCGACGGCGCTCGCCTGCATGTCGAGGTGCACGGCCCCGAGGACGCGCCCCCCGTCGTCCTCGCCCACGGCTGGACCTGCTCGACCGCCTTCTGGGCGGCGCAGACCCGGGAACTGGCCGTCGACCACCGGGTGATCGTGTACGACCAGAGGGGGCACGGGCGCAGTCCCGCGAGCCCCGCGTGCACCACCGACACGCTGGCGGACGACCTCGAAGCGGTGCTCGCGCAGACCCTCACCCGCGGGGAACGCGCCGTGATCGTCGGCCACTCCATGGGCGGCATGACCGTCATGGCGGCCGCCACCCGCCCCCGCTTCCGCGAGCACGCCGCCGCCGTCCTGCTGTGCAGCACCGGCAGTTCACGGCTGGTCGCGGAGGCGCACGTGCTGCCGTTGCGCGCCGGCGGCCTGCGCACCTGGCTGACTGCGCGTGTCCTCGCCTCGCGCGCCCCGCTCGGCCCCGTCACGCCCCTCGCGCGGCGCATCCTCAAGTACGCGACCATGGGCCCGGGTTCCGCCCCGCACATGGTCGAGGCGTGCGCACGGATCGTGCACGCCTGCCCGCGCGCCGTGCGCCACACCTGGGCGCGCGTCCTCGCGCGGCTCGACCTCGACCACGGCGTACGGGAGTTGCGCGCGCCCACCGCGGTCGTCACCGGCACGGCCGACCGGCTCACGCCCCCGGTGCACGCCCGCGCGCTGATCGCCGCGCTGCCGCACCCCCTCGGCCTCACCGAACTGCCGGGCATGGGTCACATGACTCCGGTCGAGGCACCGGAGCTGGTCAACGGAAAGATCCGGGAACTGGTCACCGCGTATGTGACCGGCGCCCCTGAGGAAGCCGGCGCCGACGGGCCCGAGCGGATCAAGGAGGGCTCATGAGCAGGGTCGGTCTCGAAGGACAGGTCGCCGTCGTCACCGGAGCGGCGCGCGGCGTCGGCGAGTTGCTCGCCCGCAAGCTCTCCGCGCGCGGGGCGAAGGTCGCGCTGGTCGGGCTGGAGGAGGAAGCCCTCAAGGAGGTCTCCGGCAGGCTGCACAGCGACAGCGCGTACTGGTACGCCGACGTCACCGACCACGAGGCGATGAGCCGCGTCGCGCGGGAGGTCAAGGAGCGGTTCGGGAAGGTCGACATCGTGGTGGCCAACGCCGGGGTGGCGAACGGCGGTCCGTTCGCCGACTCCGATCCCGATGCCTGGCGGCGGGTGGTCGAGGTCAACCTGATCGGCTCGGCGGTGACGGCGCGCGCGTTCCTGCCGGTGCTCACGGAGAGCCGCGGCTATCTGCTGCAGATCGCGTCGCTGGCCGCGATCACACCGGCGCCGATGATGACGGCGTACTGCGCGTCCAAGGCGGGTGTGGAGGCGTACGCGCACTGCCTGCGCGCCGAGGTCGGCCACCAGGGTGTGCGGGTCGGGGTCGGATACCTGTCCTGGACGGACACCGACATGGTGCGCGGCGCCGACCAGGACGAGGTGATGCGGGAGTTGCGGCAGCGGCTGCCGTGGCCGGCGAACAAGACGTACCCGCTGGGTCCGGCCGTGGACCGGATCGTGGCCGGCATCGAGCGGCGCTCGGCGCACGTGTACGGGCAGCGGTGGCTGCGGGGGATGCAGGGCGTGCGCGGGTACCTGCCGGCGCTGATCGGCACGGTCGGGCAGCGGGAGATGAGGCGGTTCGCGCCCCGGTTGCAGGGCATGCGTACGGGGCTCGTCGGTGCAGGTGGGGCGGCCGACGAGGAGGCGCGCGCTACGCACCGTCATTGATCGAAATGCGCGCGTAGTCGGCCCGTGTGAATCTGGTCGAGGCCCCACCGAGGGCCGATCCCCTCACCCTCCACAGGAGTGAACCCACATGGGTATGAAGGACAAGGCCGGCAAGATGCAGGGACAGGCCAAGCAGAAGATGCACGAAGGCCAGCAGCAGGCCCAGCAGCGTGGCCAGCAGACGCAGCAGCGTGGCCAGCAGGCCGCCCAGCAGGCTCAGCAGCGTGGCCAGCAGGCGCAGGAGCGTGGCCGGCAGGTGCCTGAGCGCGGTCGCCAGAACCTGGACGACACCGAGCAGGAGATGCAGGACCGGTTCGACCAGGACTACGACGCCTAGTCGTTGCACTTGGCTTGGCCGAATTGCGTGGGGCGCCCTTCTTCGTGGAGGGTGCCCTGCGTTTTGTGCGCCCAAGGGGGAGGGGGTCGCGGTGAGGTGGCGGGTGCGGGTGCGTGGGGGCTGATCGCGCGGTTCCTCCCCCAGCCTCCGGCCGGGGGTACCCCCAGCGCCCCTGACGGGGCGCTCATGCTGACGGGGTGATGGGTGTTCAAGGGGTCGTCGGTCTCGGGGGGAGCTTTGGGCGGGATCTGTCCGGGGTGTCGGTGTAGTCCGGCGGGACCGCCGCCGGGTGGTCGGCGAGGAGGTCCAGGGCCAGTTGGATGGCGTCGTCCATCTCGACGTGGCGGCCCTCCGCCCAGTCCAGGGGGGTGCGCAGGACCTCCACGTCCGGGGCGACGCCGTGGTTCTCGACGGACCAGCCGTAGTCCTCGAACCAGGCCGCGTTCATCGGCACCGTGATCACCGTGCCGTCGCCGAGCTGGTGCCGCCCGGTCATGCCGACCACTCCGCCCCAGGTGCGCTGGCCGACGACCGGGCCGAGCCTCAGCAGCTTGATGGCGGCCGTGATCATGTCGCCGTCGGAGGAGGTGGCCTCGTCGGTGAGCGCGACGATCGGGCCGCGCGGGGCGTTGGAGGCGTACGACACCGGCTGGGCGTTCCTCGTCAGGTCCCAGCCGAGGATGGTCCGGGTGAGCTTCTCCACGACGAGTTCGCTGATGTGGCCGCCCGCGTTGCCGCGCACGTCGACGATGAGCGCGGGCCGGGAGACCTCCCCGCGCAGATCGCGGTTGAACTGGGCCCAGCCCGAGCCGCCCATGTCCGGGATGTGCAGGTAGCCGCACTTGCCGCCGCTCACCTCCCGTACCACCTCACGGCGTTTGGCCACCCAGTCCTGGTAGCGCAGCGGCCGTTCGTCGATCAGCGGGAGGACGGCGATGCGGCGCGGCGGCCCCGACTCGCCCTCGCCCGGGGCGAACGTCAGCTCCACCGTCGTGGCCCCCGCCCCCGCGAGCAGCGGGAACGGCCCGGTCAGCGGGTCCACCGGTCTGCCGTCGACGTGGGTGAGCACCGCGCCCTCCCGGATGCCGGTGCCGGCGAGCGGGGAACGCGCCTTGGAGTCGGAGGAGTCGCCGGGCAGGATCCGCTTGACCGTCCAGCCGCCTTCCCGGTGTACGAAGTTGGCGCCGAGCAGGCCCTGGAAGCGCTGGTAGTGCGGCGGGCCCTCGTTGCGGCGGGCCGGGGTGACGTAGGCGTGCGAGGTGCCCAGCTCGCCGAGGACCTCGCGGAGCAGGTCGGCGAAGTCGTCGGGGGAGGCGACCCGTTCGACCAGCGGGCGGTACTGGTCGAGCACGCCGTCCCAGTCGATGCCGCACATCCCGGGGTCCCAGAAGTAGTCGCGGATGAGGCGGCCGGCCTCGGCGTAGGCCTGGCGCCACTCGGCGGGCGGGTCGACCTCGTGCAGGATGCGGCGCAGGTCGATCCAGACGGTCGTGTCGCCGTCGCCGGACTCGGTCGACGGCACGGCCCGCAGCTCGCCCTCGTCGACCACGACCAGCCGGCTGCCGTCGCCGCTGACCGTGAACCAGTCGAGGTGGTCCACGAGTTCGGACTTTTTCGCCTTGCTGATGTTGAAGTACTCCAGGGTCGGCCGCCCGCTGGTGTCGGCCGGGTTGACGAAGGTCTCGCCCAGGGCGCCCGAGATCGGCCAGCGCAGCCAGACCAGGCCGCCGCCCGCGACCGGGTACAGCGCCGAGTACTTGGAGGCGGTGACGGGGAACGGGGTCACGCGGCTCTCCAGCCCCTCCACCTCGACGGTCACCGCGCCGCCCTCGCCGGGCTCCTCGTCCTCGACGGGGTCCAGGCCTCCGGCGGCCGGCCGCCCGTCCGGGTTGAGCGCGAACGGCGAGGGGGTCGCCGAGGAGAGCGGGACCAGGTAGGGGCGGCAGCCCAGCGGGAACGACAGGTCGCCGGTGTGCACGTCGTACACCGGGTCGAAGCCGCGCCAGGACAGGAACGCGAGGTAGCGGCCGTCGCGGGTGAAGACCGGGTTCTCGTCCTCGAAGCGGCCGTTGGTGACGTCGATGACGAGCCGGTCGCTGATGCGGGCCATCTTGATCTGCCGCAGCGAACGGCCGATGCCCGGATGCGACCAGGTCAACCATGACCCGTCCGGTGAGAAGGCCAGATCACGGACCGGTCCGTTGACCGACTGGATCAACTCGGTGACCACCTCGGCGGAGCCCGCACCGTCAACGGAGTCAATGTCGGCGGGCTCGGCGGCATCAACCTGGTCAATGTCGTCGACACGATCAACTCGATCAACGGGATCAACTGAATCAACAGAATCAACGGGACCAGCAGGACCAGCAGGACCAGCAGGATCAACGGGGCCTTCGACGACCTCGACCTCCTCGGTCACGTCGATGAGCAGCAGCCGTCCGTCGTGTGCCGCCACCGCCAGCCGTTCGCCCAGCGGGTCGGAGACCAGTTCGAGCACCCGGCCCAGCTTCCCGCAGGCCAGGCGGCGCGGTGGGCGGGCGCCGGTCGCCCGGGGCAGGTGGGCGATCTCGACGGCGTCCTCGCCGCCCGCGTCGGTGACGTAGGCGATCTGTCCGGTCGAGCCGAGCATCTCCGGGAGCCGTACCCGTACCCCCGGGGTGTCGGCGATGGTGCGGGCCGGGCCGTCGCGGTGGGTGAGCCAGTACAGGCTGCCGCGTACGACGACGGCGCTGGCCCGGCCCGTCTCGTCGACGGAGACGCCGTCGACGTGCTGGGCGGCCGGCACCTGGTACGGGCGGCGCCCGGCCCGGGGCCCGGAGAGGCGTACGCCGAGCCTGCGCGGTGTCGCGTCCGGGCCGAGGTCGTCGACGAGCCAGAGGTCGCCCGCGCACTGGTACACGACCCGGGTGCCGTCGCTGGACGCGTGCCGGGCGTAGAAGGCGTCGTGGTCGGTGTGCCGGCGCAGGTCGGAGCCGTCGTACGCGCAGGAGTAGAGGTTGCCGACGCCCTCGTGGTCGGAGAGGAAGGCGATCCGGCCGCCGACGAACATCGGGGAGTGCAGATGGCCGCCGATGCCGTCGAGCAGCCGCTGCCCGTGCAGCCACAGCCGGCCCATGGCGCCGCCCCGGTAGCGCTTCCAGCCGGCCGGTTCGTGCGGCGGGGTGCCGGTGAGCAGCAGGGTCCTGCGTTCGTCGGCGATGTCGGCGACCTGGATGTCGGCGACCGGCCCCCAGGGCAGTTTGCGGCCCGGGTCGCCGTCGGGGGTGACCTTGTAGGCCCAGGTGAAATAGGAGAAGGGCTGCCCGTGCGAGGCGACCGCCAGGATGTCCCCGTCCGGAGTCCAGCCGCACACCTGGGTGTCGGCGCTGCCCCAGTACGTCAGCTGCCGGCCGGGGCCGCCGTCGACGTCGACCAGGTGGATCTCGGGCACCAGGCTCCGCCAGCTCGTGTACGCGATCCGGCGGCCGTCAGGGGAGAACCGCGGGTGGCCGACCTTGGTGCGGTCGACGGTGAGCCGCCAGGCGCGGCCCGGGGCGTCCAGCGAGGTCAGCCAGAGGTCGTCCTCGGCCACGAAGCACAGCAGGTCGCCGCTCAGATGCGGCAGGCGCAGATAGCTCACCTCCCCATGCTTTTCCGGGCGCGGAGGGCCAGCAACTCGTGGGAACTCACGGATTTCTCACCCGCGTGAGACAGCACACGTACGAAACGGTTTCGTTTCTGTAGATCGCAGGGTATCTTCGAGGTGTAAGCACGAAGGTGACGATGGAGCAGTGAAGGGTGAGTGGCATGACTGAGGTCGCAACGGCGCGTCGCAGTCGCATCACGCCCGAGCGCGAGGCCGAGCTGTACGAGGCCGTGCTCGACCTGCTCCGCGAGGTCGGCTACGACGCCCTCACCATGGACGCCGTCGCCGCCCGCACCAAGTCCAGCAAGGCCACCCTCTACCGCCAGTGGGGCGGGAAGGCCGAGCTGGTGGCCAAGGCGGTGCGGTACCAGAAGCCGGGGGCCGCGATCGACGAGATCGACACCGGGTCGCTCCGTACCGACCTGCACGCCCTCACGCTGCGCTCGGACGACTGCGAGATGGAGCAGAGCTCCGCGCTGATGCGGGGCCTCGCGATGGCGATCCACGGCAACCCGGATCTCCTGGAGGCCTTCAAGGAGCACCTGATCGAGCCCGAGATGGCCGGTTTCCGGACCGTGCTGCAGCGGGCGATCGACCGGGGCGAGGTCCGTGCCGACAACCCGGCGATCGACTTCGTGATGCACATGATGATCGGTGGATTCGCCGCCCGCTCGCTGATCGACGAGCAGCCGCCCACCCAGGCCTTCCTGCTGTCGTACATCGACGCCGTGGTGCTTCCCGCCCTCGGCGCACCCACCTGCTGACCCATCCCCGCAGCCAGCCCACCTGACGTCTCCGCTCACGTCGTCGGGCCGATCAGCCCTGCCACCCACCGGGCTGATCACCCCTGCCCTGAAAACCCCACGACCTGACCGGGAGTACGCCCTCGTGGCCACGTTCCTCTACAAACTGGGCCGGCTCGCCTTCAGGCGACGGCACTTCGTCGCCCTCATATGGGTGGCGCTGCTGACCCTCGCCGGGGTCGCCGCCGCCTCCGCCCCCGCCGCGGGCTCCAGCTCCTTCTCGATCCCCGGCACCGAGGCCCAGAAGGCCTTCGACCTGCTGGACCAGCGCTTCCCCGGCTCCAGCTCCGACGGCGCCACCGCGCGGGTCGTCTTCAAGGCGCCGGCCGGCGAGAAGATGACGGACAAGCTCAACAAGGCCACCGTCAAGAAGACCGTGAAGGAACTGGCCGACGGCTCGGAGGTCACCTCCGTCAGCGACCCCTACAAGCAGCACGCCGTCAGCAAGGACGGCACGGTCGCCTACGCCTCGGTGCGCTACGACGTCTCCGGCACGGAGCTCAAGGACTCCTCCCGCGACGCGCTGCAGACCGCCGCGCACGACGCCCAGAAGGCCGGGCTGACCGTCGAGCTCGGCGGTGACGCCCTCCAGTCCGGGGCCGACGCGGGAGGCGCCGGAGAGGCCATCGGTCTCGCCATCGCCGCCGTCGTCCTCGTCATCACCCTGGGCTCACTGGTCGCGGCCGGACTCCCGCTGCTGACGGCGATCATCGGCGTCGGCATCGGCGTCTCCACCATCACCGCCCTCGCCAAGGCGCTCGACCTCGGTGACACCACGTCCACCCTGGCGCTGATGATCGGTCTCGCGGTCGGCATCGACTACGCGCTGTTCATCGTCTCCCGCTACCGCGGCGAGCTGGCCGAGGGCCGCGACCGCGAGGAGGCGGTCGGCCGCGCCGCCGGTACGGCGGGCTCGGCGGTGGTCTTCGCGGGCCTCACGGTCGTGATCGCGCTCGCGGGTCTCTCCGTCGTCGGCGTGCCGATGCTGACGAAGATGGGCCTCGCGGCGGCGGGCACGGTCGTGGTCTCCGTCCTCATCGCGCTGACGATGATCCCGGCGATGCTCGGTTACGCGGGCCGGCGGGTCAGGGCCGCGGGCGAGAAGCGCAAGCCGCACGCCCATGCCGTCCGGCAGGACAAGCCCGGCCTGGGCGCCCGCTGGGCGAGCTTCGTGGTCCGCCGTCCGGCGGCCGTACTGCTGCTCGGCGTGGTCGGACTGGGCGCGATCGCCCTCCCGGCCACCCAGCTCGAACTGGGCCTGCCCGACGACGGCTCGCAGCCCACGTCCACGACCCAGCGCCGGGCGTACGACCTGCTGTCGGAGGGCTTCGGTCCCGGCTTCAACGGGCCCCTCATGATCGTGGTCGACGCCAAGGACAGCGACGCCCCCAAGGCCGCGGCCACCAAGGTGGCCCACGACATCAAGGGCCTCAAGGACGTCGTGACGGTGACCCCGGCGGCGTTCAACAAGGCCGGCGACACCGCGACGATCACGGTGATCCCGGACTCCAAGCCGTCCTCGGTGCAGACCGAGGACCTGGTGCACGCCATCCGCGGCCAGGGCGCCGACGTCGAGGCCGACACCGGCGCGCGGGTCCTGGTCACCGGCACCACCGCGATGAACATCGACTTCTCGCAGAAGCTCAACGACGCGCTGATCCCGTACCTGGCGCTGGTGGTCGGCCTCGCCTTCCTCCTCCTGATCGCGGTCTTCCGCTCCGTCCTGGTCCCGCTCAAGGCGGCCCTCGGCTTCCTGCTCAGCGTGCTCGCCGCGCTCGGCGCCGTCGTCGCGGTCTTCCAGTGGGGCTGGCTCGGCGGCCTGCTCGGCGTCGAGCAGACCGGCCCGATCATGTCGATGATGCCGATCTTCATGGTGGGCGTGGTCTTCGGTCTCGCCATGGACTACGAGGTGTTCCTCGTGACCCGGATGCGGGAGGCGTACGTCCACGGCGAGACGCCCGGCCAGGCCGTGGTGACCGGCTTCCGGCACAGCGCGCGGGTCGTGGCCGCCGCCGCGATCATCATGATCTCGGTCTTCAGCGGCTTCATCACCTCCAGCGAGTCCATGATCAAGATGATCGGCTTCGGTCTCGCCATCGCCGTCTTCTTCGACGCGTTCGTCGTCCGCATGGCGATCGTCCCGGCGGTGCTCGCCCTGCTCGGCAAGCGCGCCTGGTGGCTGCCGAAGTGGCTGGACCGGGCGCTGCCCAACGTCGACGTCGAGGGCGAGGGCCTGCGCGCCCTGTCCGACGAGGACGCCGGGACCGGCAAGGACGACGAGGACCGGGAGCTCGTACGCGTCTGACGTACGGCTCGTGACAGACCGCCGGTGAGGGTCCGTGGGGACGGGGCGCCCTCACCGGCTTCCTCGTGCCCGGCACCTCGATCACGGTCGAGGTGCCGGGCCTCGACCACGGTCGACCGCTCTTAACCACTCGCCGTCACTTCCCCGGCTTGGCTAGCGTGCCCCCATGACGACGACAGCCGCCACTGACGCCGACGCCGGGGACTCCGGTGCCCATCCTCGTTTTGCCGCCGCCCTGCAGGAACTCGGCCTCGGAGCACTGACCTCGCGGATCCGGCGGTTCCCGGACGCGACCCGTACCGCGGCCGAGGCCGCCGCCGCGGTCGGGTGCGAGCTGAGCGAGATCTGCAAGTCGCTGATCTTCGCGGCCGACGGGGTGCCGGTGCTGGTGCTGATGGACGGCGCCTCCCGGGTCGACGTGGACCTGGTCCGCAAGGAACTCGGCGCCGGCAAGGTGACCCGGGCCAAGGCGGACGTCGTACGCGAGACGACCGGGTACGCCATCGGCGGCGTGCCGCCCTTCGGGCACCGTACGCGCACGCGGGTGCTCGCCGACCGGGCCCTCCTGCGGCACGACGTGGTGTGGGCCGCCGCCGGCAACCCCCACGCCGTCTTCCCGATCGCGCCCACCGCCCTGGTGGAGCACGCCGGCGCCACCGTCGTGGACGTGCGCGAGCCCACCACGTGACCCCGGCGGTCACCGCGGCCGTCCTGCTCGCCGCGGTCACGCACGCCAGTTGGAACGCCATCGCCCACCGGATCAGCGACAAACTCGTCGGCTCCTCGCTGATCGCCGCCGGGAGCGTGCTGATCGGGTCGCTGCTGATGCCGTTCGCCGCGATACCGGCGGCCGGCGCATGGCCGTACCTGATCGCCTCCGCGGTCGTGCACGTCGCCTACTTCGCGCTGCTGATGCTCTCCTTCCGGCTCGGGGACTTCGGGCAGGCGTACCCGATCGCGCGCGGCACCGCACCGCTCCTTGTCACGCTGTTCGCCGCCGTGTTCGCGCACGAGGTGCCCGACGCCCCGGCGGCCGCGGGCATCGCCGTCTCCTGCGCGGGGCTCACCGGGGTCGCCCTGTGGGGCCTGCGCGGCAGCCGCCCCGACTGGACGGCGATCGGCGCCGCCCTCGCCACCGGCCTGACGATCGCCGCGTACACCGTCCTGGACGGCCTCGGGGTACGCGCCTCGGGATCCTCCGTGGGCTACATCGCCTGGCTGATCGCCCTCCAGGGCCTCGCGATCCCGGCCTACGCCCTGTACCGCAGACGCGGCGGACTGCTCACCGCGGCCCGTCCGTTCGCGGCCCTGGGGCTCTTCGGCGCCCTGCTGTCCGTCTTCGCCTACGGCCTGGTCCTGTGGGCACAGACCCGCGCCGAACTCGCACCGGTCGCCGCACTGCGCGAGTCGTCGATCATCGTCGGCGCCGCCATCGGAGCGGTCTTCTTCAAGGAGCGGTTCGGGGCGCCCAGGATCGCGGCGGCGGGTCTGGTGGTGGTCGGGATCGGGCTGATGCTGCACGCCGGGTAGCCGGTGGGACAAAGCGCGGCGAACATGGGTGAACCATGCGCCTGTTGGTCGCATCGGCGCCAAGTCAGGTGCAGGTCAAGCGGACTTGCCGTTGCCTTGACGAACCGTTCCTCGGCCGTTCAGACGACCGTCTGTGCCTGGGATGTGTGTTCTCCATAAAGTCCCTGCGGATTGCGGAAGAAGGGACGCATGGGACTGATGGACACACCTCACGCAGTCCGGGCACGCGGGATCAGCAAGTGCTTCGGTGACGTCGTCGCGCTGGACGCCGTGGACCTGGACGTGACACAGGGTCAGATCCATGGCCTGGTCGGGCCGAACGGCGCCGGCAAGACGACGCTGCTCGGCCTGCTGCTGGGGCTGGCCGTCGCCGACGCCGGCCGGCTGGAGATCCTGGGCGCGCCGGTCGAACGGGCGCTCACGGCTCCCGACGGCGTCGCCGGGTTCGTGGACGCGCCCGGTCTCTACCCCTCGCTCACCGCCCGGCAGAACCTCGCCGCGCTGGCCACGCTGCGCGGTCTCGACACGAGGACCGCGCGAACCGCGGAGGCCTCGGGGACCGGGGGGATCGACGACGTACTCGCCGAAGTCGGGCTCACGGACGTCGCCGACGACAAGACCCGCGGCTTCTCCCTCGGCATGCGCCAGCGGCTCGGGCTCGCCGCCGCCCTGCTCACCCGGCCCCGGCTGCTCGTCCTCGACGAGCCCTCCAACGGCCTCGACCCGGCCGGCAAGAGGCACGTGCACGGCGTCCTCACCCGGCTCGCCGCCGACGGCACCGCCGTGGTGCTCTCCAGCCACCGGATGGACGACCTGGAAGCGCTGTGCTCCGAGGTCACCATCCTCGCCACCGGCCGCGTCGTCTTCTCCGGCCCGCTGACCAAGCTGGCCGCCGAGAACCGTGAACTCGACTACCGGCTGCGCACCTCCGACGCCGAGGCCGCACGCCGGCTCGCCGCCGACGTGGCCGGCGTCCGGATCGTCGACGACACCGGCCTCGGCCTGCGCAAGGACCCCGACGTGCTCGTCGTACGCGCCCTGGTGCCCGCCCTCGACGAACTCGTCGCGGAGGTCGTGCGGTCGGGCGTCGCGGTGCGCGAACTCGCCCCCGTCGTATCGCCCCTCGAAGCCGCGTTCCTCGCCCTCACCGAGCACCAGGAGACCGGACGATGACCGCGACCACCGCCACCGCCCCCACCGGCACGGAACCCGTCGGCACCCGTCGCGTCCCGGTGTCGCGCGGTTACCGCTTCGAGCTGGTGAAGCTGGTCTCGCAGTGGCGGATCCGGCTGCTGGTGCTCGCCTGCTGGATCGCGCCGGGGCTGTTCGTCGCGGGGGTCAGCCGGCAGAGCACACTGCCCGCCGACACGCTCTTCGGACGCTGGATGCACGCGACCGGCTGGGCCGGGCCGCTGGTGATGCTGGGCTTCGCGGGCACCTGGGCGCTGCCGCTGCTGACGTCGGTGGTCGCCGGCGACGTGTTCGCCGCCGAGGACCGGCTCGGCACCTGGCGCCACCTGCTGGTGGCGGTCCGCTCACCCGCGCGGATCTTCGCGGCGAAGTCGCTGGCCAGCCTCACCGTCATCCTGCTGCTGGTGGCCGGACTGGCCGCCTCCAGCACGGTGGGCGGTCTTGCGTCGGTCGGCAACCAGCCGCTGGTCGGCCTCGACGGCCACCTGCTGTCGCCCGGTGACGCGGCAGGACGGGTCCTGCTCGCCTGGCTCGCGGCCCTCGCCCCGACCCTCTCCCTCGCCGCGATCGGGCTGCTCGGCTCGGTCGCCCTCGGCCGCTCCCCGATGGGCCTGCTGCTGCCCCCGATCATCGCGCTCGCGATGTCCGTCGCCCAGATGCTGCCGCTGCCCGTCGCCGTGCGCCTCGCCCTGCCCGGCTACGCCTTCATCTCCTGGAACGGCCTGTTCACCAGCCCCGCGCAGCTCGCCCCGCTGCTGATCGGCGTCGCGGTGAGCCTGGCGTGGGCGGTGCTCGCCACGGTCCTCGCCCATGTGCTGTTCGTACGGCGGGACTTCACCAACCCGGCCTACGACGGCTCCGGGCGCCGCGCGCTCACCCTCGGCGTGCTGCCGCTGGCCGCGCTGACCGCCGTCACCGTCGGCGCGGTCGCCGTGGCCGGCCCGTCGGCGGGCTCCGGGATCGAACAGGACAAGGTGCAGAAGTCGCTCGCCACGGTCTTCGGCCACCTCTACCGGTTGCAGACCGAGCAGCTGCACCGGCCCGCCGTCACCGAGGCCCAGCTGAAGGCCACGGCGGCATGCACCAAGAGCGACGGCCAGTCCGCCCAGGAGGGCGCGGGCAACGACTGGCGTTGCGTCGTCAGCTGGCACCTCCCCGGCGTCACGGCCGTCACGGGGACGGCGGTCTACCAGCTCGACATCACCTCGGACGGGCGGTTCGTGGCCGACGGCGACGGTCCCAAGGAAGTCAACGGCTACTTCCTGGTACGGACCTCGACCGGCGACGCCCCGAATCCGCTGTGGCAGTTCGACGGCAACGTCGACCTGCTCGAAACCCACTGAAGGGAAACAGTTCCGTGCAGGTAACCCGCCAGCGCCGGATCAACGAGAAGAAGCAGATCCACCTCTTCGGCAGGCACGTCGGCCGCCGCACCCTGCTGGTGACGGCGGGTATCGCCGTCGCCCTCGGGGTCACGGGCACCGCGGTCGCCTCGACCTACCAGTTCGGCACCCAGCAGGTCGGCCAGACCACCGCCAACGGCCAGGTCGTCTCCGCCGACCAGTACATCAACCCCTACGGCACCCGCGGCGTCATCAACGACGGCAAGATCATGTCGTCGACGGTCAGCCCGGACGGCACCCAGCTCGCCGCCTCGATCGCCGACGGCGACGCCTCCCTGGTCGTCGTGGATCTGGCGACCGGTCAGGTCAAGCAGAAGATCGGCACCAACGCGGCCGACAACCTGCGCATCAGCAGCGGCGCGGTCGGCCAGGAAGGCCCGACCTACTCGCCCGACGGCAAGCAGCTGTGGCTGGGCCAGGCGAACGGCTACACCAAGTTCACCGTCAACGCCGACGGCACCCTCGCCAACCCGACGGCCGTCAACATCGCGGCCGACGGCTCCAAGCAGGCGCTGGTGGGCGCCGCCGTGTTCTCCGCCGACGGCTCCACCGTGTACTCGGCGGTCAACGGCCAGAACAAGGTGGTCGCCATAGACGCGGCGACCGGCACGATCAAGCAGACCTGGGCGGTCGGCAACGCCCCGCGCGGCCTCGCGCTGGTCGACGGCAAGCTCTACGTCAGCAACGAGGGCGGGCGCCCGGCCAAGGCCGGCGACACCACCGTCAACTCCTACGGCACCAACGTGGTCGCCGACCCCGAGACCGGCGCCAGCACCACCGGCACGGTCAGCGTCATCGACACCGCGGACCCGTCCGCCGCCGTCGGCACCATCGACGTCGGCCTGCACCCGACCGCCGTGTACGCGAGCAAGGGCGCGGTGTTCGTCACCAACACCGCCGACAACAGCGTGTCGGTCATCGACAGCCGCAAGGACAAGGTCGTCCAGACCATCTCCGCCCAGCCGTGGCCCGAGGCGTCCGTCGGCTACGAGCCCAACGCGGTCACCCTGACCGACGACGGCCGCCTCCTGGTGACGCTCGGCCGCGCCAACGCCGTCGCCGTCTACCGCTACACCTCCGCGCAGCAGCCCGCCCGCTACGTCGGCCTGCTCCCCACCGACTACTTCCCGTCGGGGATCACCGCTCTCGGCAAGAAGATCGTCGTCGCCAACACCCGCGGCGTCGACGCACTCCGTCCCGACGCCGCCGGGCACAACACGCACGACACCACGTCGAGCGTCACCCAGTTCACGATGCCGAGCGACCAGGTCGTCAGGGCCGAGACGAACAAGGTGTTCAAGCAGAACGGCTGGACGTCCAACTCGGTCAAGACCGCGAAGAGCAACAGCCACAAGAAGGCCGTTCCGGTCCCGAAGCGGATCGGCGACCCGTCGACGATCAAGCACGTCTTCCTGCTCGTCAAGGAGAACCGCACCTACGACCAGGTCTTCGGCGACCTGCCGCAGGGCAACGGAAACTCCTCGCTCACCCAGTTCGGCGAGAACGTCACGCCGAACCAGCACGCGCTGGCCCAGCAGTTCGGCCTGTACGACAACTTCTACGACATCGGCACGAACTCCGCCGAGGGCCACAACTGGCTGATGCAGTCGGACAACCCGGAGTACACCGAGTCGTCGGCCGGCGAGTACACGCGCAGCTACGACACCGAGGACGACGTCCTCGGCCACCAGAAGACCGGGTTCATCTGGACCGGAGCGCAGGCGGCCGGTAAGTCCGTGAAGGACTTCGGCGAGTTCCAGTCGTACGAGAGCAAGCCCGCCGGGGCGACCTGGCAGAACCTGTACTGCGACAGCAAGAACATGGCCGCGACGGGGGCCCAGACCGCCTACCCGATCAAGACGGGCTCGGCGATCCCCTCGCTCAACGACGTGTCGGTGCAGGGCTTCCCGCTGTTCGACCTCAACGTCCCGGACATCTACAAAGAGCAGATCTGGAAGCAGGACTTCGAGAAGAACGGCCCGGCGAACCTGAACATGTTCTGGTTCTCCAACGACCACACCGGCGGCCCCGCGAACGCCGCCGCCGAGGTCGCCGACAACGACCTCGCGGTCGGCCGCATGGTCGACGAGATCACCCACAGCAAGTACTGGAAGGACTCGGCGATCTTCGTCGTCGAGGACGACTCCCAGGCCGGCCTCGACCACGTCGACGGCCACCGCGCCCCGGTCCAGGTCATCAGCCCGTACGCCCAGCACGGCACGGTCGACGACCACTACTACTCGCAGATCACCATGGTCCGCACCATCGAGCAGATCCTCGGGGTGCACCCGATGAACCAGCTCGACAGCGCGGCCACCCCGATGTACGGGGCATTCACGGGCAAGGCGGACGACACGCCGTTCACGGCGGTCCCGAACCGGACCTCGCTGACCCTCGGCGTGAACCCGCAGCCGGCCTGCGGCTCGGACACCCCGGCGGCCCAGGACGCCCACGCGGCGGCCGCGCCGACGTCGGTCGCCGTCCCGGCGGCCGAGGCCAAGGTCGCGGCGCAGTGGCGGACGTGGGCCTCGCACCAGCGGCTGACCGGCAAGAACGCGGTGCCGGACTACGCGAACCCCACCCAGATGAACCGTTACACCTGGTACCAGACCCACAACTGGACCAAGCCCTACCCCGGCGACAAGAAGGTCTACGCACCGAACGACGTACCGGGCGCCTACCTCCCCTCGGCGGAGAACGACGGCTGACCCAGCCGCCCGCGCCAGGGGACCCCGGTCGGCGGACCGGGGTCCCCTGCGTTTTCCGGCGCTTCGCCGGGATACCTGGATGCCGCGCGCCGGGCGGCCCGAGGTACGTCAAGCTGGCTGCGGAACGTACGAGGACAGGGAGAGGTCATGACCGACAAGCCGACCGTGGGCGTGCTGGGCACCGGCATCATGGGCGCCGCGATGGCCCGCAACCTCCTGAAGGCCGGGCACACCGTCCGCGCGTGGAACCGCACCCGTGCCAAGGCCGAGCCCCTCGCGGCCGACGGCGCGCAGGTCACCGGCACGCCGGCCGAGGCCGTCGAGGGCGCCGACGTCGTCCTGACCATGCTGTACGACGGAGCCACCGCCCTGGAGGCCCTGCGCGAGGCGGCCGGGTCGCTGCGTCCCGGGGCCGTCTGGGTCCAGTCGACCACCGCGGGCCTCGACCAGGTCCCCGCACTGGCCGCGTTCGCCGCGGAGCACGACCTGGTCTTCTACGACGCCCCGGTCCTCGGCACCCGCCAGCCCGCCGAGGCCGGACAGCTCACCGTCCTGGCCGCGGGGCCCGAGCAGGGCCGGGAGAAGGTCACGCCCGTCTTCGACGCCGTCGGCGCCCGCACGGTGTGGACCGGCGACGACGGGTCCTCGGCCGCCGCGACCCGGCTCAAGCTGGTCGCCAACAGCTGGGTCCTCGCGGCCACCGCGGCGACCGGCGAGGTCCTCGCCCTGGCCCAGGGCCTCGGCGTGGACCCGCAGCGCTTCTTCGACCTGATCGCGGGCGGCCCCCTCGACATGGGCTACCTGCGGGCCAAGGCCGGCCTGATCCTGGACGGAGGGCTGACCCCGCCGTCGTTCGCGGTGGACACTGCCGGGAAGGACGCCCGGCTGATCGTCGCGGCCGGCGCCAGCCACGGCGTGCGCCTCGACGTCGCCCAGGCGGCCGCCGAACGCTTCGCCCGCGCCGCCGCCCAGGGGCACGCCGACGAGGACATGGCCGCCGCGTACTTCGCCAGCTTCGACGACAAGTAGGGGGCCGCGCGGGGGAGAGCGGTGAAGCGGGCCCGGTCGACGTGACGGGCCGGGCCCCGGAGGAGCACCCTGGAAGCAGCGATTCCGGAGGTGGTCCCGTGATGAACATGATGAAAACCGCTGTGGGATGGCATGTCGAGATGGAGTTCCTGGAGGACGACACGCACACGCGCGCGGTGGCCCTGGTACGCCTGCCCGACGGCACCGAGGTACGGGCGCACGGCCACGCGAGCCGGCACGAGTCCGACAGCAACCAGCCCAGAGTCGGCGAGGAGATCGCCGGCGCCCGCGCCCTGAACGAACTGGCCATGCAGTTGCTGTCCAAGGCGCACGGTGAGATCGACGCGTTGTCGGGGCGGCACTCGCACCCGATCAACGTGTGAGAGACGCGGAGGCGAAGGCGCGCGCGGGAGCGCGCACGGTGGTTACGACAGCGCCGTGCGCACCGCGCGCACCAGCGCCTGCGCCCGCGGGTCCGCCGTCACGCTCTTGCGGAAGCCGTTGGTGACATAGCCGAAGGCGATCCCCGACTCGGGGTCCGCGAAGGCGAGCGCGCCGCCGCGGCCCGGGTGGCCGAAGGAGGCGGGAGAGAGCAGCGGGGACGCGCTGCCGTGCAGCATGTAGCCGAGGCCGAAGCGGGTGGAGACGACCAGCACCCGGTCGGGACCTGCGGACTGCTCGGCACGGGCCAGCTCCACGGTCTCCGGCGTGAACAGCCGCCTGCCGCCGTCGACCTCGCCGATCAGAGACGCGTAGAAGCGGGCCAGGCCGTCGGCGGTGGCGACGCCGTTGGAGGCGGGGAGGGCGGCCGCGCGGTAGGCGGGGTCGTTCTCGTCCGGGAGCGGGCTGATCGCGCCGAACGCCCGGCGGGTCAGCGAGCCGGGGTCCGCGTACGCCTCGGAGACGGCCCGCTTGGGCCGGGTCCGCAGCGCGCCCGCGGTCGCGGGCCCCTCGACGGGCCCCACGCGCCCCACGCGCGCCTGCTCCGCCTCCGGCAGCCCGAGCCACAGCTCGGCACCGGCCGGACCGGCGATCTCCGCCGCGATCCACTCGCCGACGGTCCGCCCGGTCACCCGCCGCACCAGCTCGCAGGTCAGCCAGCTGTACGTCTGCGCGTGGTAGCCGTGGTCGGTGCCCGGCTCCCACACCGGCGCCTGCGCCGCCACGGCCGCCGCGCCGAGGTCGGGGTCGGCGGCCTCCGCGGGTGTGAGCGGCCGGTCCAGCACCGGTACGCCCGCGCGGTGCGCGAGCAGGTGCCGTACCAGCGTCCGCTCCTTGCCGGCCGCCTTGTACTCCGGCCAGAGGTCGCCCACCGGCGCGTCCAGGTCCAGCTCGCCGCGCTGGTTCAGGAGCAGCAGGACGGCGGCGGCGACGCCCTTGGTCGCCGAGCGCACGATCTGGGCGGTGCGGTGCTCCCAGGGCGTGTCGCCGGCGTCTCCGTCGAAGTCCCGGGCGCCGCCCCACAGGTCGACGACCCGGTGCCCGTCCCGGTACACGGCCACCGCCGCACCCCGGTCCCCGAGCAGCTCGAAGTTGCTCGCGAACGCGTCCCTGACCGGCTCGAAGCCCGCCGCCACAGTGCCGTGCACGTCCACGTCCGGATCCCTCCACCCACTCGCTGGTGACAGTGAGTGGAACATGGCCGCGGGGTCCCGGATTCCTCGGTACGACGTGGTCTGCGGCACGTGCCCGGGGTCAGCCGAGCACGATCGTCACCTCGATGTTCCCGCGCGTCGCGTTCGAGTACGGGCACACCTCGTGGGCGGCGTCCACCAGCTTCGCCGCGATGTCCGCGTCCAGCACCGGGAGCGAGACGCTGAGGGCGACCGCGAGGCCGTAGCCGCGTTGCTTGTTGGGGCCGATGCCGACCTTCGCGGCGACCGTGGAGCCGGTCAGGTCGTAGCCCGCGCGGTTGCCGACGAGGATCAGCGCGTTGTGGAAGCAGGCGCTGTAGCCCGCCGCGAACAGCTGCTCCGGGTTGGTGCCGTTGCCGTCCCCGCCCAGCTCCGGCGGCATCGCGACCTTGAGGTCGATCTGGCCGTCCTGACTGCTGACATACCCGTCCCGGCCGCCGTGCGCGGTCGCCTCGGCGACGTACATGATCTTCGTCGGACGAGAGTCGACGGTGGCGCCTTCGATCACGGCGGGACCTCCCCCAGGGCGGAAACGGTGGTGGGCAACACAGAAGTGTGCAAGCACATCGTGCACAAGGTACCGACCGGTAGGAAGCCCTTTGACTACCAGGGGGGTGGAAACCGTGGGTAACAGAAGAGGGCTACGTGAGCCTGGGCGCCGCCGCCCGGCCCGCCCGGTCCGCGAGCTCCCGCAACTCCTCACGCAGCCGCGCCACGTCGGCCCCGTCGAGCCCGGTCGTGGTGAGCAGGGCGCCGGGGATGCGCGCCGCGCGCTCCCGCAGTTCCTCCGCGCGCCCGGTGCACGCGACGAGCACCGAGCGCTCGTCCCGCTCCGAGCGCTCCCTGCGCACCAGACCCGCCCCCTCCAGCCGCTTCAGCAGCGGCGACACCGTGCCGTAGTCGAGCCGGAGCGCCTCCGCCAGCTCCTTCACCGTGGTCTCGCCCCGCTCCCACAGAACGAGCAGGACGAGGTACTGCGGGTAGGTGAGCCCGAGTTCGTCGAGGAGCGGGCGGTAGGCGGCGGTCACGGCGCGCTGCGCGGCGTACAGCGCGAAGCACAGCTGGTCGTCCAGCCGCGGCGGCCCTGTGGGGGGCCCGGCGTCCTCTTGATGCGTCACGCGCCCATTGTCACGGACGCGGGACGAACCCGAAGGGCAGTTCCAGGCGGTGGGCGCGCATCAGGTCCTCGTCGGCGAGGAGTTCGGCGGTGGGCCCGCCGGCGGCGCTGCCCGGAGGACAGGTGGTGCGGCGGGCGTTCGGCGAAGTCGCTCATGCCGACGTGTTCCAGGCCGGCACGCACGCGTGCCTCCAGCTCGGCGCCCTTCAGGCCGGCCGCCGCCGGTCCGAACGCCACGTCCTCGCGGACCGTCGGCACGCCATGTGCCGCCTGCCCACCCTTCTTTCCGGGCAGGGGAAGCCGGATGGCCGCCGGGGCGAGCCGGCGTCTCGGGAGGGGACGGCACTGGGGCTTACGTCAAGCAGGTGCGGCGACTCGGAGTCGAGGGACCGGTGGCCGGGCGAGGGTGACGGGCCGGGAGAGATCACCCGGACGGGTGATGCTGATCGATGATGTGCGCGGCCGGGGAGCGCGCGGGCTAGTTCGCGGCAGCGGCCTATGACGAAATTTTGCAAGAGCGGGAAGGTCGTCACATCTGGAATCGGGTGCGAGGGCGGGGCTTCCGAAAGCGTATTCCGGAAAATGTGCGACATTGGATAAGAAAGCGGATGCACAGCTTTCGCACAGAACACGGAGCGTAAAGGGCAGTCCGATGTCTGTAGTCGAGCAGTATGCGCGAGCCCACATCGTCACGGACGAGGACGCGCGGGACGAGCCGCCCGCGGTGCCCGTCGTTCTGCGCTACGACCCTGACGCCGATCCGAGGACGGTGCGGGTGGGCCTCCCCGGCACGGACGAGTGGACGTTCTCGCGCTCGCTGCTGGAGCAAGGCCTCAGGGCGCCCGCCGAGAGCGGCGACGTACGCGTGTGGCCGCTCGGGCGGGTCCAGGCCGTGGTGGAGTTCCACTCCGACCACGGCACGTCGGTGGTGCAGTTCGAGTCGAAGGCGCTGCTGCGCTTCCTGCGGCGGACCTACATGGCCACCCCCGTGGCCGGCTGACGCCCCTCCCGCTACAGCGAGGAGCCGAGCTTCAGCAGTGCCGCCACGATCGGGCCGGCCGTGTCGCCGCCGTGCCCGCCCGCCTGGACCACGCCCGCCGCGGCGAAGTCCCCGCAGTAGGCGGTGAACCAGCCGTTGGGCTTCTTCTGGCCGTCGACCTCGGCCGAGCCCGTCTTGGCGCCGCAGCTCGAACTCAGGCCCGACATCGCCTTGGCCGCCGTACCGTACGCCGCCGTGTACTGCATGACCTCCTTCAGCTGCGACTGCGTCTTCGACGACATCGTCCGCGAGGCCTTCGCGATCGTCCGGTTGTCGACGCTCGGGGCGACCAGGTAGGGCTGGTGGAAGGAGCCGGTGTCCACCGTGGCCGACACCGACGCCATGTTCAGCGGGTTCATGCGCACCCCGCCCTGCCCGATCAGCGAGGCGCCCATCTGCGCGCCGCTCTGCACCGGGACCGAGCCGTCGAAGGTCGGGACGCCGATGGCCCAGTTGTTCATGCCGAGGCCGTAGACCTGCTGGGCCTCGGTGGTCAGATCGCTGTTGGAGAGCTTGGGGGCGAAGTTGATGAAGGCGTTGTTGCAGGACGCGCCGAAGCTCACCTTGAACGTGCCCTGCTTGATCTCGGAGTCGTCGTCGTTGTGGAACGTCCACCCGGCGAGCTTGTAGGTCTTCGGGCAGGGGTGCGACGCGTCCGGGGTGATGAGCCCCTTCTCGAACAGCATCGTCGACGTGACGATCTTCATCGTGGAGCCGGGCGCCAGCGAGCCCTGGAAGGCCACGTTGAAGCCGTGGCTGGAGTTGGCGACGGCGAGGACCTCGCCGGTCGACGGGCGCATCATCACGACCGAGGCGTTCTTCTGCGTGGTGACCTGCTTCTCGGCGGCCGCCTGCAGGGTCGGGCTGAGCGTGGTCTTCACGGTGCCCGGCGTGCCCTTGCTGAGCTCCAGGAGCGTCTTGTCGGACAGCTTCGCCTTCTCCGACGCCGCGCCGCGCACCACGCGCAGCTCGACGCCCGCCTTGCCGCCGGCCTTCTTGCCGAACTTCTCCCGCAGCCCGTCGAGGACCGAGCCCAGCGACGGGTACTTGGCGGTGGTGATCTCCCCGCCGTCGCGGTCCAGGGCCTTGATGGGCGGGGTGCCGGACTCGCCGGTGACCAGGGTGTCGCCGTCCGAGAGGTCCGGGTGGACGACCGCGGCGTGCCAGTTCACCACCGGCTTGCCGTCGCTGGTCCGGCGGATGACGGTGAACGCGGAGTCGTACGCCAGCGGCTTGCTGATGCCCTTGTACGACACCGTCGCCTTCACGGAGAACGGGACCTTGCCGTCGGTGCGGGTGCCCTCGGTGAGGGTGACGCCCGTGACGTGGGCGTCCTTGGTGTAGCCGGTGAGGAGCTTGATGCAGGCCTTGCTGTCGTCCGTGACGGCGGCGGCCTGGGTGACCTTGCCCTGCTGCCAGGACGACAGGAAGGTGCGCGCCGTCGTCTGCACCTCGGTGGCGGACAGCGGGCCGGTCTTGACGGGCTTGTGGTCGGCCGTCCTCGCCGTCGACGCCGCGTCGGCGGCCCCGCCGTCGTACAGCGCGTAGAGGCCGAAGCCCACGCCGCCGACGACGACGGCGATCACCCCGCCGACGACGGCGGGTCTGTGCTTCCGTCGCTCGGCGACGCGCCTTCTCTTGCCCACTGGTCAGTTCCTCCGCGCATTCCCCAGGGTCCCCGCCGCCCCGTAGCCCTCACGCTCCCCAACGACGGCACCAGCCTAGAGTCCCGGCCTGTGGGGGTGACGTCAGCCACCGATCCGTAGCACGCTTGCGACAATCGGACCGGCCGCGTCGATGCCGTGGCCGCCGTCCTGGGTCATGGCCGCGGCCGCCACGTCGTTGCGGTAGCCGGCGAACCAGCTGTTCGACTTGGACTGGCCGTCGACCTCCGCCGAACCCGTCTTGGCGCCGATGCTGCCGCTCAGCCCGCGCATGACCCCGGCCGCGGTGCCGCTGGTCGCGGTGCGGTTCATCATGGCGCGCAGCTGCGCGACCGTGCCGGCCGACAGACCCTTGGCGGTCGCCAGTTCACGGCCGTCCAGCTTCTGCGGGACGAGCACCGGCTGCCGGAAGGTCCCGGTCATCGCGGTCGCCGCCACCGACGCCATGTTCAGCGGGGACATCTGCACCTGGCCCTGGCCGATCAGGTTGGCCGCGGTGTCCGGGCCGCCGGAGGCGGGGACCCGGCCGTCGAAGCTCGGGATGCCGACCTTCCAGTTGTTCTTCCCGAGCCCGAACCGGTCCTCGGCCTCCTTGGTGAGCGAGTCGACCTGGACCGAGTCGGCGTACTTCACGAACGCCGTGTTGCAGGAGCGCGCGAAGCTGTCCGAGAGGGTGGCCTTCTCGTCCGGCTCAAGTCCCTTGAGGTTGCTGAAGGTCTGGCTCTGCCAGGTCGCGGTCGGCGGACAGGGCGCCGGGCCGTACGCCGTCGTCAGGCCGGTGTCGATGAGGGTGGCCGCGCTGATGATCTTCATGGTGGAGCCGGGCGCCAGCTCGCCGAGGAAGGCCGCGTTGAAGCCGTCCTCGCGGTGGTTGGCGACCGCCAGCACCTCGCCGGTGCTGGGCTTGACGGCCACCACCGACGACTCGGCGTACTTCGTCACCGCGGTCTCGGCGGCGGCCTGCACGCGCGCGTCGAGCGTCGTCCGCAGCTTGCCCGCCTTCCCCTCCGCGAGGGTCAGCAGCGTGGTGTCGGCGGACTCCTCGGACGCGTGCTGGATGACCAGCTCCACGCCCGGGGTGCCGCCCGTCCTGTCGCCGTACCGGCTGCGCAGCTCGTCCAGGATCGGGCCCAGGGACGGGTACTTGTCCTTGGTGAGGACCTGGCCGTTGCGGTCCACGGCCTCGATGGGCGGGCTCGCCGCCTCGCCGGTGGACAGGGTGTCGCCGCGCTTCAGTTCCGGGTGGATCACGGACGGGGCCCAGTCGACCAGCGCGCGGTGCGTGGTCTCGCCGCGCACGACGGTCAGACGGCTCTTGTAGGCGAGCGGCTTCGACTTCCCGCCGTACGACACGGTCGCCTTCACGCTGTACGGCACGGTGGCGCCGGTCGCCTTGCCGGGCGTGATGTGCACGTCCTTGATGTGCGCCACGTCGCTGAAGGAGGTGAGCACCGGTTCGGCGTCGGCGGAGTCGTTCGTGTACGACGCCGCGGTGGCCGACTGGCCCTTCTCCCAGGCCGCGAAGAACTTCTGCGTGGTGTCCTTGATCTCGTCCTGCGTCGGCGGCCCGGTCCGCACGGCCGGTGTGCTGTCACCGTGGAGCGCCGACAGCACGTTGTAGGCGCCGTACCCGCCCCCGCCCAGTACGGCTGCGCAGACGCCGCCGATCAGGGCACCCTTGACCCCCTTGCGCATGGTGCGAAAATCCCTCCCCGTGAGCTTTTGCCGCATTTTGTGAACGCGTTCAAAAGCTGGTCGTGAGTCGCACTCTAGGTCGTTGTGGGGACCCTGTGGCAGGGGTTGACCGATTGTTGGCCGAACTGTTGGCCGAACGGAGAGCAGGGATGTGGCTCACACCCAGGTATCGAGCCACATCCTCGACCGCCACTGGTCGATGGGAATCGCCGTGCCCGTGTACAGCGGCCAGAAGTAGATGAAGTTCCAGACGATCAGCAGCACCAGGACGCCCGCACTCGACGCGCCGACCAGCCGGCGGGTGTCGCCGGAGCCCGGCGGGCCGATGATCGCGCCGATCATCATCGCCACCGCGAGACACAGGAACGGCACGAAGACGACGGCGTAGAAGAGGAAGATCGTGCGCTCCTGGTACATGAACCAGGGCAGGTAACCGGCCGCGATGCCGCACGCGATCGCGCCCGCCCGCCAGTCGCGGCGGAACGCCCACCGCCACAGGATGTAGGCGATCGCGAAGCAGGCCGCCCACCACAGCAGCGGGGTGCCGATCGCGAGCACCTCGCGGGCGCACTTCTGGCCGGCGTCCGACGGGCAGCCGTCCACACCCGGGGACGGCGACTCGTAGTAGTACGACACCGGGCGGCCCAGCACCAGCCAGGACCACGGGTTCGACATGTACGTGTGCGGCGACGACAGGCCGACGTGGAAGAGGTACACCTCGTGCTCGTAGTGCCACAGACTGCGCAGCCAGTCCGGCAGGAACGTCCAGCTTCCGCCCTTGCCGTCGGTGGCCGCCCAGCTGCGGAAGTAGCCGCCGGTGCCGTCGGTGGGGGAGAGGATCCAGCCGATCCAGGACGTCAGGTAGACGGCGATCGCCACCGGGACCGTCGCCAGGAACGTGATCCCCGTGTCGTGCGCCAGGACCGCCTTGTACGGGTGCCGGGCACCGCCCACCTTGCGTGCGCCCACGTCCCACAGCAGGGCCATCACGCAGAACGCGGCCAGGATGTAGAGGGCGTTCCACTTGGTGCCGAGCGCGAGGCCCAGCAGCAGGCCCGCGGCCCAGCGCCAGGGACGCCACCCGAAGCGGAAACCGTCGGCCACGCGCGCGTCCGGGCGGACCCGGCCGTCCGCGTCCGGCGGCAGCGCGGCCGCCAGCTTCGCCCGCGCCCTGTCCCGGTCGATGACCAGGCAGCCGAACGCGGCCAGCACGAAGAACATCAGCACTCCGTCGAGCAGCGAGGTGCGGCTCATCACGAAGTGCAGTCCGTCCACCGCCATCAGCCCGCCCGCCAGGCAGCCCAGGAAGGTGGACCGGAACATCCGGCGCCCGATCCGGCACAGCAGCAGCACGCTCAGCGTGCCGAGCAGCGCCGTCATGAACCGCCAGCCGAACGGATTGAAGCCGAAGATCAGCTCCCCGAGTCCGATGACGTACTTGCCCACCGGCGGGTGCACGACGTACGCGGCGTCCACCGGGATGCCGACGTGACCGGCCTTCTGCAGGATCAGGTCGTTGGCGTTCTTGTCCCAGTTGACCTCGAAACCGCGGTGGACCAGCGCCCACGCGTCCTTCGCGTAGTACGTCTCGTCGAATATCACCGCCTTCGGGCTGCCCAGGTTCCAGAACCGCAGCAGGCCCGCCACCAGCGTCACCAGCAGCGGACCGACCCAGCCCGACCAGCGCGTGATCCGCTCGGCGAGCACCGGCGGCACTCCCAGGGCGAGCCACAGCCGGGAGCTGGGCTCCGCGTACGGCGGCACCAGGCGGTCGATGACGTCGGTGTGCGTGCCGGAGCCCGTGGCGCCTCTGTCACCGGGGGTCTGCGCCGTGTGCGCCGGGCTCGCCGGGTAGCCGAACCGGCGCAGCCGCTGCTGCCACGTCGGCCGCTCGTCGAGCGCTGCCTGGCCCTGCCGGGTGTCCGTGGAGGACGCGGTACTGGTCACCGCGCCATCGTAGGGAACCGTTCTGTGTGAGTCCCGTGCAATGGGGCTTCACGGTGGGTTCCTTTGCGTTCACCGCCCCGGGCGTCCGCGGGGGGACGGCGCTGTCGGTGGCGGCTGCGAGGATGGAGGCGTGACTGGAACCCTTGTCCTCGCAGGCACCCCCATCGGCGACGTCGCGGACGCGCCGCCCCGGCTCGCCGCGGAACTGACCGGCGCCGACGTGATCGCGGCCGAGGACACGCGGCGGCTGCGGTGGCTCACCCAGGCGCTCGGTGTGACGCCCAAGGGGCGCGTGGTGTCGTACTTCGAGGGCAACGAGGCCGCCCGCACACCGGAGCTGGTCGAGGAGCTCGTCGGCGGCGCGCGCGTGCTGCTCGTGACCGACGCCGGGATGCCGTCCGTCTCCGACCCCGGCTACCGGCTGGTCGCGGCCGCCGTGGAGAAGGAGATCAGGGTCACGGCCGTCCCGGGGCCGTCCGCCGTGCTCACCGCGCTCGCGCTGTCCGGGCTGCCCGTCGACCGGTTCTGCTTCGAGGGGTTCCTGCCCCGCAAGGCGGGCGAGCGCCGCTCCCGCCTCCAGGAGGTCGCCGAGGAGCGCCGCACCCTCGTCTACTTCGAGGCACCGCACCGCCTCGACGACACCCTCGCCGCCATGGCCGAGGTCTTCGGCGCCGAGCGGCGGGCCGCCGTCTGCCGTGAGCTGACCAAGACGTACGAGGAGGTGCGGCGCGGACCGCTGGCCGAGCTGGCGGTGTGGGCCGCCGACGGGGTGCGCGGCGAGATCACCGTCGTCGTCGAGGGCGCGCCCGAGCGAGGGCCGGAGGAACTCGACGCGGCGGAACTGGTGCGGCGGGTGCGGGTGCGGGAGGAGGCCGGCGAGCGCCGCAAGGAGGCGATCGCGGCGGTGGCGGTGGAGGCGGGGATTGCGAAGCGAGTTGTTTTCGACGCCGTGGTCGCCGCCAAGCGTGCGGATGGGTGAGGGAGGTTTCGGGCGCGCCGTCCTGGTTGCTTCTGTGTAGTTGTGTGCGGGGCGGTGGAGGCTGGTCGCGCAGTTCCCCGCGCCCCTGAAAGGGGCGCTCGGGTCCCGGGGTTCCAAGGGGGCGCTCCTTGATCCTTGAGCGGGTCGCTCCTCCTCTGAGCGTGCGCCCCTGACCTGCGGCGATATGTCCTCTGAGCGGGGTGCTTCTCCTCTGAGCGCGCGCCCCACGGGACGGTAAAGCGGGGGCGGGAAACGCAAAGCCCAGCCCTCTGCGGCGAGGCCGATTTGGCAAGCAGAATCCAAATCGCCTCCAACACTCGGCAGGCCTGTCGCATTCGCGTCGGTGAAGGCGTCCACTGGTCAGCAGGGACGCACCCGTCCCTCACCCCCATGGGATTCCGGGGGGAATCCCCGCGCCGGGGGTGCGTGCTTGTCCAAGCGGACAAGAGGAGCTGGCATGAGTGAGATCGCAGGGCAGACCGGCCTCCGCGGTGCGGCCACAGCCGTCGTCCACGAGTCGTATTCCTTCGCCTGCATGCGATGCGGGCACGGCTGGGAGCAGTCGTACGAGATAGAGCACCACACCGACGCCGACAACCACGAGTTCGTCAAGTACGTGGCGAACGGCCGGGTCGTTCCGTCTCCGCTGAGCAGGCCCGCGTGCCAGAACTGCGACGGCCAGGTCCTGCGGATCATGCGCGCGGGACAGGTCTCGTCGGTGCGGAACGCGGCGCAGCGGTCGCATCAGCCGTCGGCGCAGGGCCGTCCGGCCGGGCCGGCCGAGGTGACGGAGGCGTCCGCAGAGGTCAAGGAGCCGCACCACTGGCATCTGTCGGATCTCCTGCATCCCTTCCAGCGCAAGGCGAGCTGACCCGGGCGCCGATCCGGCCGGCATGCCCCTTTCGTAGGATCGGGGCATGCCTTCGAACGCCCCCGGTACGGCCTCCCGTACGGCCGACAAGAACGCGGCGCCGCCGCTCCCGGAACCCCTCCGGGTGCCCGTCGCCGACTCCCACACCCACCTCGACATGCAGTCCGGCACGGTCGAGGAGGGCCTCGCGAAGGCCGCGTCGGTGGGTGTGACGACCGTCGTCCAGGTCGGCTGCGACATCAAGGGCTCGCGGTGGGCGGCCGACACCGCAGCCGCGCACGCGAACGTCCACGCGACCGTCGCCCTGCACCCCAACGAGGCCCCGCGCATCGTGCACGGGGATCCTGGGGGCACCTCCCAGCCCCCTGGGGCTGGGGGAGGCTGGTCCAGGCAGGGGGCCCGGGCCGGGGGCGGGGACGCGGCGCTGGACGAGGCGCTCGCCGAGATCGACCGGCTGGCCGGACTGCCCCAGGTGAAGGGCGTCGGCGAGACCGGGCTCGACTACTTCCGGACCGGGCCCGAGGGCAAGTCGGCCCAGGAGCGCTCCTTCCGCGCCCACATCGAGATCGCCAAGCGGCACGGCAAGGCCCTCGTCATCCACGACCGCGACGCCCACGCCGACGTCCTGCGTGTCCTCAAGGAGGAGGGCGCCCCCGGGCGGACCGTGTTCCACTGCTACTCCGGGGACGCCGAGATGGCCGAGGAGTGCGCCCGCGAGGGCTACTTCATGTCCTTCGCCGGCAACGTCACCTTCAAGAACGCCCAGAACCTGCGGGACGCGGTGGCGGTGGCTCCCCTGGAACTGCTCCTCGTGGAGACCGACGCGCCCTTCCTGACCCCGGCGCCGTACCGCGGACGGCCCAACGCCCCGTATCTCATTCCGGTCACGGTGCGCGCGATGGCCGCCGTGCGCGGCATCGACGAGGACGCGCTGGCGACGGCCCTGGGCGCGAACACGGCCCGTGCCTTCGACTACTGAGGGTGTATCGATCATAACTGGCGCATAACGTTCGCGAGGGCGCGGCTTCGGTCTGCGCGCGACCGTGTGTAGTCGTGCCGCTTTGGAGAGTGACGACCGCTCCGCTAGGTTCTGGGGGCCCGATCCGGACCCCTCTGGCCCTCTGGAGCGTGTCGGCGTGAGCACATCGCAATACGAGACGTCTGGGGCGTACGACCCCTATGGCGCGCCCGGAGTGCACGGCGCGCAGGAGGCGTACGGCGTGCACGACGCCGAGACGCTGGGATACGGCACGGCGTACGGGGGTGACACCTACCAGCCGGCGTACGAGGCCTCGGCGCAGGCGGCGCGGTCGCAGGTCACCGAGCAGGAGCTGCCGCGGCAGGGCGAGCGTGGGGCGGCGGAGGAGGCGCGCGAGGCGGGTGTGCGTGCCGTGGCCGGGCGCCGCGCCGCGCGCCGGCGCAAGGCGCGGAACTCCCGGCGCCCCGAGTCCGCCGTGCGACGGTTGCTGCCGCAGGCGCTCGTCGTCGCGTTCCTCGCGGGCGGCACCACCGCGTTCCTCGCCAAGGACAAGGCGATCGAGCTGACCGTGGACGGCAAGCCGCGCACCCTGCACACGTTCGCGGACGACGTGACCGGCCTGCTGGCCGAGGAGGGCGTGCCGGTCGGGGCGCACGACGTGGTCGCGCCCGCCCCCGGCACGGCCCTGGCCAGCGGCGACGAGGTCGCGGTGCGCTACGGCCGCCCCGTGCGGCTCACGCTGGACGGCGAACGGCGCGAGGTGTGGACGACGGCGCGCACGGTGGACGGGGCGCTCAGACAACTCGGGGTGCGTGCCGAGGGCGCGTACCTCTCGGCCTCGCGCTCCCAGAGCATCGGACGCGCCGGGCTCGCGCTCGACGTACGCACCGAGCGCACGGTCACGGTCCTCGCGGACGGCCGGACCCGGACCATCCGCACCAACGCCGCGACCGTCGGCGAGGCCGTCGAGGAGGCCGGGATCACCCTGCACGGCCAGGACACCACCTCCGTGTCCCAGTCCGGCTTCCCGCGCGACGGGCAGACGGTGACCGTGCTGCGCGTCACGGGCAGCAAGGAGGTGCGCGAGGAGACCATCCCGTTCCAGGTGCGGCGGACGACGGACCCGACCCTGTTCAAGGGCACCGAGGTGGTGGAGCGGGCCGGGCGGCCGGGGTTGCGCCGTGTGACGTACTACCTGCGGTCCGTCAACGGGGTCCGGCAGAAGCCGCGCCGCGAGACCTCCGAGGTGGTCCGCCCACCGCGCACCCAGCTCGTCAAGGTGGGGACCAAGCCGCACCCCGACTCCGTGACCGGCGCCGACGGCCTGGACTGGCACGGTCTCGCCGCCTGCGAGTCCGGCGGCCGCCCGCACGCGGTGGACCCCTCCGGGACGTACGGCGGGCTGTACCAGTTCGACACCCGCACCTGGCACAGCCTCGGCGGCGACGGGCGCCCGCAGGACGCCTCCGCCGAGGAACAGACGTTCCGCGCGAAGAAGCTCTACGTGAGCCGCGGCTCCACGCCCTGGCCGCACTGCGGGGCGCGGCTGCACAAGTGACCGGCGAAGCGGCCGCACGGGCGACCGGCCGGAGGCGTCCCCGGCGGCCCGTACCCTTGTCCCGTGAGCAGCCCCACCCCCGACTCCCTCCTCGGTCCCGCCGACATCCGTGAACTGGCGGCAGCGCTCGGTGTACGCCCCACCAAGCAGCGCGGCCAGAACTTCGTGATCGACGCCAACACGGTCCGCCGTATCGTCCGCACCGCCGAGGTCCGCCCGGACGACGTCGTCGTGGAGGTCGGCCCGGGGCTCGGGTCCCTCACGCTCGCGCTCCTGGAGGTCGCCGACCGGGTCACCGCCGTCGAGATCGACGACGTGCTGGCCGGCGCCCTGCCCGCGACGGTCACGGCGCGCATGCCGGCGCGCGCGGACCGGTTCGCGCTGGTCCACTCCGACGCGATGCACGTCACCGAGCTGCCGGGACCGCCGCCGACCGCACTCGTCGCGAACCTCCCCTACAACGTCGCCGTCCCCGTCCTCCTCCACATGCTCGACACCTTCCCGAGCATCGAGCGGACGCTGGTGATGGTGCAGTCCGAGGTCGCCGACCGGCTCGCCGCCGGACCCGGCAACAAGGTGTATGGCGTGCCGTCCGTCAAGGCCAACTGGTACGCCGAGGTAAAGCGTGCCGGTGCCATCGGGCGCAACGTCTTCTGGCCCGCGCCCAATGTCGACAGCGGACTCGTCTCCCTCGTCCGGCGCGCGGAGCCGCTGAAGACGACGGCCTCCAGGCGCGAGGTCTTCGCGGTCGTCGACGCGGCGTTCGCGCAGCGCCGCAAGACCCTGCGGGCGGCGCTCGCCGGCTGGGCCGGGTCCGCGGCGGCCGCCGAGGCGGCGCTGGTCGCGGCCGGGGTCTCCCCGCAGGCCCGCGGCGAGGCGCTGACCGTGGAGGAGTTCGCGAGGATCGCCGAAGCCGCGTCCATGCGGGGGACGACCCCCGCACCCCCGACGGAGGAGTCCGGTAAGTGAGCGTCACGGTACGCGTCCCCGCCAAGGTCAACGTGCAGCTCGCGGTGGGCGCCGCGCGCCCCGACGGCTTCCACGACCTGGCCAACGTCTTCCTCGCCGTCGGCCTCTACGACGAGGTCACGGTCAGGCCCGCCGACGAGCTGAGCGTGACCTGCGAGGGTCCGGACGCCGCCGAGGTCCCCCTCGACCGCACCAACCTCGCGGCGCGCGCCGCGCTCGCGCTCGCCGAGCGCCGGGGCATCGAACCCGCGGTGCACATCCACATCGCCAAGGACATCCCGGTCGCCGGCGGCATGGCCGGGGGGAGCGCGGACGGTGCGGGCGCGCTGCTCGCGTGCAACGAGCTCTGGCGCGCGGGCGCCTCCCGCGCCGAACTCCTCGCGATCTGCGCCGAGCTGGGCAGCGACGTGCCGTTCAGCCTGGTCGGCGGGGCGGCTCTCGGTATCGGGCGGGGCGAGCAGCTGACCGTGCTGGAGACCGGCGGCACCTTCCACTGGGTGTTCGCGATGGCCGAGCGGGGGCTGTCGACGCCGGCCGTCTTCCGCGAGTTCGACCGGCTGGCGCAGGGGCGGGACATTCCGGAGCCGGTGGCCTCGGCGGAGCTGCTGCAGGCGCTGGCGAAGGGCGACGCAGACGCGCTGGCCGCCGCCGTCTCCAACGACCTCCAGCCCGCGGCCCTGTCGCTCTTCCCGGAGCTCGCCGACACGCTGGACGCGGGGCGCGGGGCCGGAGCGCTCGCCGCGCTCGTCTCGGGCTCGGGGCCCACGACGGCCTTCCTCGCACGCGATCCGGAGGCGGCCACGAAGATCGCCGACGCCCTGCGGGCCTCCGGCACCTGCCGCACGGTCCGCACGGCGACGGCCCCCGCGCCGGGCGCGACGGTGACCCGCCCCGCCACAGCGCCGTGACAGGGCTGCGCAGGGCCATGGCCACGACGGCGCAGTCGGGCTGCGTGCCCGGCGAGGACACTCTCGGCCGGTCCGTCGAAGCTACGGCTCGGCAGCGCCCCGAAGGGCCGCTGGGGGTACCCCCCGGTTGAGGGCTAGGGGGGAGGAACTGCGCGACCAGTCACGACGGCGCAGCAGCCGGCACACGGCATATCGCGGCACTCGCAGCGGAGCGCATAGGCTCCGCTTCCGACGTGGGCGAGCGGCGAGGGAGCGCACACATGGGCACGGGGGACACGGACGCGGCCCGACTCGTCGCGGCCGTACGGCGCGGGGACGTCGAACAGGTCCGGGAACTGCTGGACGCCGACGCCGATCCGGACGCCCTCGACGGGAGCACGGCCCTGCCCGTGCTGTGCCGGGCGATCTCGGCGCACGACCAGCCGGTCGCCGAGGCCCTGGTGCAGGGCGGAGCCGACCCGCTGCGGCGGCTGCCCGACGGCACCACCCCGCTGCTGCGCGCGATGGAAGCCGGATCACCGGCACTGGCCTGGGCCGTCCTCCCCGAGGTGGCCCTCCACCCCGGGCCGCCGCGCGAGGAACTGCTGGACCACGCCCGCCGGCTGGCGGTGATCGACCCGGAGGCCGAACTGCGGCGCCGCACCGGCCTGCCGGGCCCCGCCGCGCGGACCCGGCAGGAGGACGAGAGCGGCTGCGGGCACGAGCGGCTCACGCTCGGCGGGCTGACGCTGGGCGACGCGCACGCGGCCTTCCTCACCGCCCTGGAGGCGAGGCTGCGGCTGCGCACGCCCTTCGCCGAACTGCTCGCGCGCGCCCTGACCCGCCCGGACCGCGACCACGCGGTGTGGGCGGAATCGACGTTGGTGCTGGGCGCGCGGCTGGACGACGACACCTGGGCCGAGGCCGCCCGGCTCGGCCACGACCCCGACCCGCTGCACCGGCTCTTCGCCGCGGACGTGCTGCTGAGCACGATCATCGCGGACGCCCAGCGCCGCGAGCCCGCCCTTCAGGACCGGGCCCTCGCCCTCGTTCCCTGGGCCGGGCGGGAGCGGGACACGGACGTGCTCTCCGTCCTGCTCAACGCGTTGACGTGGACGAGCGGCCCGGAGACCGGCGCCCTCGGCCTGGCGCACGTCACGCACCCCGATCCCCGGATCCGCGGTTTGGTGCCCGACCTGCTGGACTGCGCCGGGGGCGGGCTGCGCCCGGAGGGCCTGGCCGCCGTTCTCACCCTGGCCCGCGACCCGGACCCCGAAGTACGCGAGCGCACCTGCTTCTGGTTGTCGCACTACCGAGGTCCCGAGCCGGAGATCGGGGACGTGCTGGTCGAGCTCACGTACGACGAGCGGCAGCGCACGCGCGCGGAGGCGGTCGCGGCGCTCGCCGTCCGCGACGACCCGCGCTGCGTGGCGGCCGAGCACCGCATCGGACCCCTGGAGCCCGGCATCGACCCCGACACCCTGCCGCTGACCGCGGTGTGGTGGTACCAGCGGCGTCAGGGGGAGCAGAAGGAGGAGGAGCCGAAGGAGCAGCAGAAGGACGACGGCCGACCTGCGACTACCCTGGATGGGCGATCCATCCCCCGTGCGCAGGAGTGAAATGGCCGTCAACCTGGTCAATGTCGAGAACGTCAGCAAGGTCTACGGCACCCGTGCCCTGCTCGACGGCGTCTCGCTCGGCGTGTCGGAGGGCGACCGCATCGGCGTGGTGGGCCGCAACGGCGACGGCAAGACCACCCTCATCCGGATGCTCGCCAAGCTGGAGGAGGCCGACACCGGCCGCGTCACGCACTCCGGCGGGCTGCGGATCGGCGTCCTCACCCAGCACGACTCCCTCGATCCGGCCGCCACCGTCCGGCACGAGGTCATCGGCGACATGGCCGACCACGAGTGGGCCGGCAACGCCAAGGTCCGCGACGTCCTGACCGGTCTCTTCGGCGGGCTCGACCTGCCGGGCTTCCCCAAGGGGCTCGACACCGTCATCGGGCCGCTGTCGGGTGGCGAGCGGCGCCGTATCGCGCTCGCCAAGCTGCTCATCGAGGAGCAGGACCTGCTCGTCCTGGACGAGCCGACCAACCACCTCGACGTCGAGGGCATCGCCTGGCTCGCCCGGCACCTGCGCGAGCGCCGTTCGGCGCTGGTCTGCGTCACCCACGACCGCTGGTTCCTCGACCAGGTCTGCACCCGCATGTGGGACGTGCAGCGCGGCGCCGTCTACGAGTACGAGGGCGGCTACTCCGACTACGTCTTCGCCCGCGCGGAGCGCGAGCGGATCGCGGCCACCGAGGAGACCAAGCGGCAGAACCTGGTCCGCAAGGAGCTCGCCTGGCTGCGCCGCGGCGCTCCCGCCCGTACCTCCAAGCCGCGCTTCCGGGTCGAGGCCGCCAACGAGCTGATCAAGGACGTGCCGCCGCCGCGCGACACCTCCGAGCTGATGAAGTTCGCCTCGTCGCGGCTGGGCAAGACCGTGTTCGACCTGGAGGACGTGACCGTCCAGGCCGGGCCCAAGGTGCTGCTCAAGCACGTCACCTGGCAGCTCGGCCCCGGCGACCGCATCGGCCTGGTCGGCGTCAACGGCGCCGGCAAGACCTCGCTGCTGCGCGCCATGGCCGAGGCCGCGCGGACGGAGGGCGAGGCGCAGCCGGCGGGCGGCCGGATCGCCGTCGGCAGGACGGTGAAGCTCGCCTACCTCTCCCAGGAGGTCGCCGAACTGAACCCGAACACGCGGGTCCTGGAGGCGGTCCAGCAGGTCCGCGAGCGCGTCGACCTCGGCAAGGGGCGCGAGATGACCGCCGGGCAGCTGTGCGAGACGTTCGGCTTCAACAAGGAGAAGCAGTGGACGCCGGTCGGCGACCTGTCCGGCGGTGAGCGCCGCAGGCTCCAGCTGCTGCGCCTGCTCATGGACGAGCCGAACGTCCTCTTCCTCGACGAGCCCACCAACGACCTCGACATCGAGACCCTCACCCAGCTGGAGGACGTCCTCGACGGCTGGCCCGGCTCGATGATCGTCATCTCCCACGACCGGTTCTTCGTCGAGCGCACCACCGACCGCGTCTTCGCCCTCCTCGGCGACGCCACGCTGCGGATGCTGCCGCGCGGCATCGACGAGTACCTGGAGCGCAGGCAGCGCATGGAGGAGGCGGTCGCCGCCACCACCGGCGCCGCGGCCCCCAAGGCCGCCACGACCGATCGGAGCGCCGCCGACCAGCGCGCCGCCAAGAAGGAACTCCAGAAGATCGAGCGGCAGTTGGACCGCGTCTCCGAGAAGGAGACCAAGCTGCACGACCAGATCGCCGCGAACGCCACGGACTTCGCGAAGGTCGCCGAACTCGACGCGCAGCTCCGGGACCTGGCCGGTGAGCGGGAGGAACTGGAGATGCGCTGGCTGGAGTTGGCGGAGGACGCGTAGTCCGACCGGCGTGTATCAGTCCTCAGCGGGCCCGCGCGCAACCCCCTTGCGCGGGCCGGGTGAAGGGGGCGTGAAGGCGCGTAACGGCGGCATCACGGGCCGGTTCTCCCTTGGGAACAGCGGCACATGCGGGCCCGTGGGCTGTCGGTGCCGGGTGGTAGAAAGGTCAGCCTGAGAACTGCCTGAGTGCGACCGCGGGTCCGTCACCAGCCTCGGGCATGGCTCAAAATCAGTGAACGAGGGGGAAGAACGCTGATGACCCAGCCGCCCGGCCAGCCGCCGCAGGGCGCTTTCGGAGCACCGCAGGACCAGCCGCCGGGCGGCGGCTTCGGCGCCCCGCAACAGCCGCCCGCGCAGGGCGCTTTCGGCGCACCCCAGGGCGTACCCCAGGGCACGCCCCCGCTCCCTCCCCGGCCGCCCCACCAGCCCCAGCCCGGCTACGGCTACCCGCAGCAGTCCGCCCCCGGCCCCTACGCCCAGCCGCCCGGCCCCTACGGCGTACCGGGGCCGTACGGACCGCAGCCCGGGTACGGCTACCCCCAGCAGCCGCAGTACCTCGGCGGGCCGGGGATGCCCCCGCCTGCCGGCAGCGGAGGCGGCGGCCCGTTCAAGGGCAGGCCCGCGCTGATCGTCGCGGCCGCGGTGGCCGGGCTGCTGGTCGTCGGCGGCACGGTGTACGCCGTGACCCGCGGCGGGGACGACGGCAGGAAGCCGGTCGCCCAGCGGTCCGACGACCCGAAGGCCTCCGGCACCCCGGTCGATCCGGGTGACGGCAGCGGCGGCGGTGCGGACCCGGAGAACCTCAACGCGGGCCGCAAGTCCGGCGAGGCCAAGGTGCTCTGGTACAAGTCGGCACCCGACGCCCCCGCCGCCGGCGCCGACGCGCCCGGCATGTGGATCACCGGGAAGACGGCGGTGAAGGCGGCGTACAAGCAGGTCTTCGCCTACCGGGTGGGCAGCGGCGACCCGGCCTGGGCCCCGATCACGTTCCCGCAGAAGATCTGCGCGGTCACCTCGCAGAAGTCGGCGGACGACAAGGTCGTCGTGGCCTACATGAACGGCACCAGCGACCGCGCCAAGTGCAACCAGCTGCAGGAGATCGACCTCGACACGGGCAGGAAGGGCTGGACCGCGACCGTCGCCGACGGCGGGCTGTTCGACAGCGCGCTCAGCATCGAGCTGACGATCAGCGGAAAGACGCTGATGGTGGGCCGTTCCGAGTCCGGCACGGCGTACGACCTCGGCAGCGGCGACAAGCTGTACGACAAGGAGAAGTACGGCGCGTCCTGCTTCCCGACGGCGTTCGCGGGCGGCACGGACCGGCTGGTCGAGGTGGCGTCCTGCGGCGCCGGCGGCAGCGCCGAGCACGACGAGATCTCGCAGCTCGACCCGGCCACCGGCAAGGTCGAGTGGACCCAGCCGGTCAAGAAGGGCTGGCAGGTCGAGCGCACCTACTCCGTCGACCCGCTCGTGGTCTACATGACCAACGAGGAGAAGAACGCCTGGAACATCTCGGTCCTGGACGGCAAGGGCGCGTTCCGTTCCGAGGTCAAGGTCGACGAGAAGTTCGCGCCCCAGTGCGGCTGGGCGCTCCTCGCCCGCGACCTGCAGGGCTGCCAGGGCGTGGCCGCCGACGCGAACACCCTCTACCTGCCGACGGACGTGAGCGGCGCCAACGAGATCGTCGCGATCAGCCTCGCCGACGGCAAGGCGAAGTGGCGTGTGAAGTCCCCGACGGACGAGTCGATGTACCCGGTCAAGGTCGAGGGCGGCAGACTCGTCGCCTACGTACGGCCGTCGTACGACGCGGGCGGCCAGGTCGTGTCGATCCCCACCACCGGCTCCGCCCACTCCACCACCAGGCTGCTGCAGAACCCGCAGCACACCGCCGACATCGAGGACGGCTTCTACGACGGCGCGGTGGACTGGGTCGGCGGCCGCTTCTACCTCTCCTCCACGCGGCTGACCGGCAGCGACGACGCGAAGGAGAAGCTGATGATGGCCTTCGGCAACTGAGCGGAGTCCGTCCCGTGCCGTCCCGCAGCCCACGCCGTCCCCAGCCGTCTCGCGCGCCGTCCCCCGAGGTACCCCCGTCATGACCCAGCCGCCCCCGCCCCCGCCCCACCAGCCCCCGCAGCAGCCCGGTTTCGGCGCACCTCAGCCACAGCCGGGTCACGGCCACCCGCAGCAGCCCCCGGCCCCGAACCCGTACGCCCAGCAGCCCGGCTACGGCTACCCGCAGCAGCCCCCGGCCCCGAACCCGTACGCCCAGCAGCCCGGTTACGGCTACGGCTACCCGGTCGGCCAACCGGGCCAACCGGCCGGCCCCGGCCCCGCTCCCGGCTCCGGCCCCGGCCGCAACAACGCCGCGCTGCTCATCGTCGTCGCCGCGGTCGTCGCCATCGCGCTGATCGTCGGCGGCGGCATCTGGTACGCCAAGTCCTCCGGCGGCGACGGCAAGAAGGACGACACGGCGAACTCCAGCGGCGGCGGCACCGGCGGCCGGGACGCGAACGGCGGCAAGAACGGCAAGGGCACCGAGAAGGTGCCCGCGGACACCACCTCCAAGGTCCTCTTCCAGGTCCCGCTGCCCACGGCGAAGGACACCACCGTCACCGCGGGTTCCTGGCTCACCGACAAGGTGTACGCGAAGACCGGCATCGCCCGGATCACCGGTTACGACCCCGACACGGGCGCCAAGCTGTGGACGATCCCGCTGTCCGGCCCGGTCTGCCGCGCCACCGGGCACGTCAGCGCCGACGGCCGGACCGCGGTCGTCTTCCAGCCGAGGATGCCCGCGAAGGGCTCCACGGCCGGCTGCACCCGGGTCGCCGCGATCGACCTGAACGCGGGCAACAAACTGTGGACCAAGACGATCAAGTCCGGTGACGTCCCGGTCAACTTCGACAATGTGACGGTCGCTCAGCAGACGGTCGCGGTCGGCGGCTCCAGCGGTGGCGCCGCCTTCGACCTGGCCTCCGGGAAGGTCCGCTGGCAGCCGAAGGCGGGCGACAGCTGCTACGACGCCGGCTACGGCGGTGGCGCCAAGCTGGTCGCGGTCCGCAGGTGCGGCAGCGGCGACGCGGGCCAGCTGCACATCCAGACCCTCGACCCGGTCTCCGGCAAGGTGCTCTCCGAGTACAGGATGACGTCGGGCATCGACTACGCGAGCGTGGTGTCGACCGACCCGCTGGTGGTGGCCGCCGACGTCAACGACAGCGCCGGCGACGGCAGCGGCTTCTCGGACGTCTTCTCCATCGACAACAGGACCGGCGCCCTGCGCACCCGTATCTCCACGCCGGGCAGCTCCTACGCGGCCCGCTGCGACGGCATCTACGAACTGGAGAAGTGCAGGGGAGTGGTGGTCGGCAACGACCGGCTGTACCTGGCGACCGAGCAGCACGACGGCGACGGGGACTACACGAAGACCAACGAGATCGTCGCCTTCGACCTGGGCACCGGCAAGCAGACCGGCCAGCGCGCCGACGCCGGGGACAACTACACGATCACACCCCTGCGCATGGACGGCCCCGATGTGATCGCGTACAAGAACGCGCCGTACGACAAGGGCGCTCAGGTCATCAGCATCGACGGCGGTTCGTTCAAGGAGACCAGGCTGCTGGAGAACCCGGCGACCGCGGCGGTCAAGGCCGTGGAGACCGCCATGTCACCCGACTACGCCGAAGTCCTCTACTCCCAGGGGCACCTCTACCTGTCCGCCGCGTACGCCCACGCCCCCAGTCCCTCCTCGTCGGCCAAGGAGTACCTGGTCACTGCCTTCGGCGCGGGTGGCTGATACGCGCTCTCCACCCGCGAATGAGAGAAAACCCAGAGATTCCTCCGATCCGGGGCACTTCTCATCAGTAGGGGCAGCGCAACGTCGAACAAGCGTGTAGCTTCCGGGGGCATGAAGGACGGGGTGCCGGGGGGCCCTCTGTCCATGCGGACCAGTGGGCATCCATAGTGGGGCATCCATTGGGGGGACTGGGGGGTTGCTCTATGGGAGTGCGGCTCATGGTGGTCGACGACCACCGGTTGCTCGCCGAGGCGCTGGCCTCGGCGCTGAAACTGCGCGGCCACCGGGTGCTGGCGGCGGCGGCACCGGCGGCGGGCGCGGCCGAGCTGGTGATCACACGGGCACCCGAGGTGTGCCTGCTCGGTACGGCGACACCGGCCCAGCCGGGGATCTTCGACCCGGTGGTGAAGATCAAGCGGGAGCGGCCGCAGGTCGCCGTCCTGGTCCTGGGCCCGGTGCCGTCGCCGCGGGGCATCGCGGCCGCCTTCGCCGCGGGCGCCTCCGGGTACGTACGGCACGACGAGCGGATAGAGGGCGTCGAGCGGGCGATCATGAAGGCGCGGGCCGGGGAGGCCGCCGTGGCACCCGCCCTGCTCCAGGGTGCCTTCGGCGAACTCCTCAACCCGGCCGCCCAGCCCGACGACGAGGGCCAGCGCCTCCTCCAGATGCTCACCCCGAGGGAGGTGGAGGTCCTGGTCCGCGTCGCCGACGGCGAGGACACCCGCCTCATCGCCGCCGGCATGGGCATCGCCCCGAGCACGGCCCGCACCCATGTGCAGAGGGTCCTGATGAAGCTGGGGGTGGGGTCGCGCCTGGAAGCGGCGGCTCTGGCGGCACGGACGGGCCTGCTGGATCGGGCGGGACCTCTGAACGGCGGCACAGAAGCGCCCCTTTAGGGGCGCGGCGAACTGCGCGACCAGCCCCCACGCATCCGCGGCCGAAGCACAACCGAATCAGTTGTCGGCCTCCTCCACCGGAGGAACCGGTGGCGGGGTGGGCCGAAGCCACAGCCACACCAGGAAGAACACCCCCAGCAACAGCATCCCGATCCCGGTCCACAGGTTGATGTTGATCCCCTGTGCCCTGTCGATCTCGGCCTGCGAGTCCGTGATCCCGGTGATCGTGACGATGATCCCGTACAGCACGAACAGCCCGCCGATGATCCGCCGCAGATCGAAGATCCTCGCGGCGGTCGCGGACCTGCCCTCCAGCTCGGTGACCTCGCGCTGGACGTCCTGCTCGGAGTAGTGGAACCCGGAGTGCCCGGAGTCGTCGGTCATGGTCTCTCCATTCTCCAGCGACGGCGATCAGAACGAGAACGGCACGTAGCAGAGCGCGGCCAGGATCACCGCACCCCACCCCAGCAGCGCCGGCCGCCGGTACCAGGCCTCGTCGCCGGGCGCGGGCGCCTCGGCCATGCCGGGCGAACTCGTGCCGTAGACGAGCCCCGCGAGCTCCGCCTCCGGCTTGGGCGCGGTGAACAGGGACACGATCACCATCACCACCGCGCCGGCGACGAAGCCGGCGATCGCGGAGACGAAGTTGGCGCCCTGGTCGGAGGGGATGCCGATGATGTCCTTCTTGTAGAGGACGAAGTAGTTGACCATCGCGGTCACGGTGCCCGCGAGCAGCCCCCAGAAGCCGGATTTCGCCGAGGCGCGCTTCCAGAACATGCCGACGATGAAGACGACGAACATCGGCACGTTGAAGAAGGAGAACAGCGTCTGGAGGTAGCTCATGATGTTCGAGAAGGACGACGCGAGGAACGCCGTGCCGATCGACGCGCACACGCCGATCGCCGTGATGAGCCGTCCGAAGCGGACGTAGTAGCCGTCCTCCCGGCCTCTCACCACGTACTTCGCCCAGATGTCCGTCGTGAACACGGTGTTGAAGGACGACACGTTGGCCGCCATACCGGCCATGAAGGCGGCCAGCAGCCCGGTCACCGCGATGCCGAGGACACCGTTGGGCAGCAGCTGTGACATCAGGTACGGGATCGCGTCGTTGTACTGCAGGTCCGAGCCGGGCCTGCCGATGCCCGGCACCAGCGCGGCGGCGACCAGGCCCGGGATCATCACCAGGAAGACGATGAAGATCTTCGGGTAGGCGGCGATCAGCGGGGTGCGCTGGGCGGCGGACAGGTTCCGCGCCGACAGGGCGCGCTGCACCTCGGCGAAGTTCGTCGTCCAGTAGCCGAAGGAGAGCACGAAGCCGAGGCCGAGGACGATGGTCAGCCAGTTCGCGCCGAGCGGGTTGACGGAGCCGATGCCGGTGCCGCCCCAGGCGGTGGTGAAGTTGTGGCCGTGGGTGGCGGTGAGCTTGTCGACCAGGCCGTCCCAGCCGCCGACCTTCTTCAGGCCCAGCACGGACAGCGGGATGAGGGCGGCCAGGATCACGAAGAACTGCAGCACCTCGTTGTAGATGGCCGAGGAGAGGCCGCCGAGGGTGATGTACGCCAGCACGAACGCGCCGGCCACCACGATCGCCACCCACTGCGGCCAGCCCAGCAGCGCCTCCACGACGATCGCGAGCGCGTACAGGTTCACACCGGCGATCAGAATGGCCGCGAAGGCGAACAGGATCGAACTGAGCAGGTGTGCGGCTCTGTCGAACCGGAGCAGCAGCATCTCGGGGACCGAGCGGACCTTGCTGCCGTAGTAGAAGGGCATCATCACCAGGCCCAGGAAGACCATGGCCGGAATGGCGCCGATCCAGTACCAGTGCACGGTGTACGCGCCGTACTGCGCGCTGTTGGCGGCCATGCCGAGGATCTCGGTGGCGGCCAGGTTGGCCGAGATGAACGCGAGGCCGGTGATCCAGGCGGGCAGCGACCGTCCGGAGAGGAAGAAGTCGAGGCTGGTCTTCACCGAGCGGCGGGCCGCGAAGCCGATGCCGAGGACGACGACGAAGTAGATCGCGAGGATCGTGTAGTCGAGGCCGTTGGTCGGCAACCGCAGCTCGGCCGCCAGCCGCACAGCCGATGTGGGGGTTGTGGGGGCATCTGTGGGGTTCTGCACCCAGTAATTCAACACTTTCGTTGTCTCACCTTGATTGATTGCGATGTTGACTGGCGTGGTGAGTTGTGTTTTGGTGTGTTCGGTTCTGTTTGATGGTTGGCTGGCTCGATCAATGGGAGTCCGCAGTGAAGAAGACCTCGACCCGGCTGGCCGACGGTCGCGAACTCATCTACTACGACCTGCGCGACGACACCGTGCGGGACGCCGTGGACCGCCGCCCGCTGGAGCGGACGCACACCACCTCCGAGATCCGCCGGGACGCGCTGCTCGGCGACCAGGTCGCCATCGCCTCGCACCGGCAGGGCCGCACGTACCACCCGCCGGCCGACCAGTGCCCGCTGTGCCCGACCAAGGGCGACCGGCTGAGCGAGATCCCGGACTCGTCGTACGACGTCGTGGTCTTCGAGAACCGTTTCCCCTCGCTGGCCGGCGACTCCGGGCGCTGCGAGGTCGTCTGCTTCACCTCGGACCACGACGCGTCCTTCGCGAGCCTCACCGAGGAGCAGGCGCGTCTCGTCCTCGACGCGTGGACCGACCGGACCTCGGAACTGTCGCATCTCCCCTCCGTCGAGCAGGTGTTCTGCTTCGAGAACCGCGGCGAGGAGATCGGCGTGACGCTCGGTCACCCGCACGGCCAGATCTACGCCTACCCCTTCACCACCCCCCGCACCGCACTCATGTTGCGTTCGCTCGCGACCCACAAGGAGGCGACCGGCGGGGAGAACCTCTTCGACGCCGTGCTGGCGCGTGAACTCGCCGACGAGCGGGTCGTCCTTGAGGGTGAACACTGGGTCGCCTTCGTGCCGTACGCCGCGCACTGGCCCTACGAGGTCCACCTGTACCCGAAGCGCCGCGTCCCCGACCTGCTCGGGCTCGACGAGGCGGCACGCTCAGAGTTCCCCCAGGTTTATCTGGAACTCTTGAGGCGCTTCGACCGTATCTTCGGCGAGGGTGAGCCTCCCACGCCCTACATCGCCGCCTGGCACCAGGCGCCGTTCGGGACGCTGGAGGAGTTCGACGGTGTCACGCGCGACGACTTCGCGCTGCACCTGGAGCTTTTCACCATCCGCCGAACGTCCGGCAAGCTGAAGTTCCTCGCGGGTTCCGAGTCGGGCATGAGCGTGTTCATCAACGACGTGCCGCCGGAGCGCGCGGCCGAGCGACTGCGAGAGGTAGCGAGTTGATGAAGTACCTGGTGACGGGCGGGGCGGGTTACGTCGGCAGCGTGGTCGCCCAGCACCTGCTGGAGGCGGGCCACGAGGTCACCGTCCTCGACAACCTCTCCACGGGCTTCCGCGAGGGTGTCCCGGCGGGCGCCGCCTTCGTCGAGGGCGACATCCGCGACGCCGCCAAGTGGCTCGACCCCTCCTACGAGGCGGTGCTGCACTTCGCCGCGTCCTCCCAGGTCGGCGAGTCGGTCGTGAAGCCCGAGAAGTACTGGGAGAACAACGTCGGCGGCAGCATGGCGCTGCTCGGCGCGATGCGCGAGGCCGGCGTCCGCAAGCTCGTCTTCTCCTCCACGGCGGCCACCTACGGCGAGCCCGAGCAGGTCCCGATCGTCGAGACCGCGCCGACACAGCCGACCAACCCGTACGGCGCCACCAAGCTCGCCGTCGACCACATGATCACCGGCGAGGCGGCCGCGCACGGCCTGGGCGCGGTCTCCCTGCGCTACTTCAACGTGGCCGGGGCGTACGGCGCGCAGGGCGAGCGCCACAACCCCGAGTCGCACCTGATCCCCCTGGTCCTCCAGGTCGCCCAGGGCAGGCGCGAGGCCATCTCCGTCTTCGGCGACGACTACCCGACGCCCGACGGCACCTGCATCCGCGACTACATCCACGTCGCCGACCTGGCCGACGCCCACCTGCTGGCCCTGACGGCCGCCAAGCCCGGCGAGCACCTGATCTGCAACCTCGGCAACGGCGAGGGCTTCTCGGTCCGCGAGGTCATCGAGACCGTCCGGCAGGTCACCGGCCACCCGATCCCCGAGGTCGTGGCCCCGCGCCGGGGCGGCGACCCGGCCGTCCTGGTCGCCTCGGCGGCCACCGCCCGCGAGAAGCTGGGCTGGAACCCGACCCGCGCGGACCTCGCGGGGATCGTCGCGGACGCCTGGGAGTTCGCGCAGCACATCAGCGCAGCAAGGGAGCAGTAAGTGGGGGCACCAGCACAGGTGAGAGACGCCTTCGAGGAGCTGTACGGCACGGCTCCCGACGGGGTCTGGGCGGCGCCGGGCCGGGTCAACCTGATCGGCGAGCACACCGACTACAACGACGGCTTCGTGATGCCGTTCGCGCTGCCGCACGTGGCGACGGCGGCCGTCGCCCGCCGCACGGACGGCGTGCTGCGGCTGCACTCCTCGGACGTCGACGGCGGGGTCGTCGAGCTCACCCTCGACGCCCTGGAACCCGGCACCGACCAGGAGTGGACGGCGTACCCGGCGGGCGTGGTCTGGGCGCTGCGCGAGGCCGGCCACCCGGTCACCGGCGCCGACGTGCACCTCGCCTCCACCGTGCCGACCGGCGCGGGCCTGTCCTCCTCCGCGGCCCTGGAGGTGGTGATCGCCCTCGCCCTCAACGACCTCTTCGAACTGGGCCTGCAGCGCTGGCAGCTGGCCCGCCTGTGCCAGCGCGCGGAGAACGTCTACGTCGGGGCGCCGACCGGCATCATGGACCAGACGGCCTCGGCCTGCTGCGAGCAGGGCCACGCCCTGTTCCTGGACACCCGTGACCTGTCGCAGAAGCAGATCCCCTTCGACCTCGCGGCCGAGGGCATGCGCCTGCTGGTCGTCGACACCCAGGTCAAGCACGCCCACAGCGGCGGCGAGTACGGCAAGCGCCGCGCGGGCTGCGAGAAGGGCGCGGCCCTGCTGGGCGTGGACGCGCTGCGGGACATCGCCTATGCCGACCTCGACGCGTCGCTCGAACAGCTGGGCGACGAGGAGGAGGTACGGCGCCTGGTCCGGCACGTCGTCACCGAGGACCACCGCGTCGAGCGTGTCGTCGCCCTCCTCGAAGCGGGCGACACCCGCGCCATCGGGCCGGTCCTCACCGAGGGCCACGCCTCGCTGCGCGACGACTTCCAGGTCTCCTGCCCCGAGCTGGACCTGGTCGTGGAGGCGGCGAACGCGGCCGGCGCGCTGGGTGCCCGGATGACCGGCGGCGGCTTCGGCGGCTCGGCGATCGTCCTCGCGGAGGCGTCCGAGGTCGACACGATCACCAAGGCGGTCGAGGAGGCCTTCGCGGCGGCCGGTTTCAAGGCCCCGCGGGTCTTCGAGGCGGTGCCGTCGGCGGGCGCCCGCCGGGAGAGCTGAGGCTCAGCCCAGCCGCTTCGTCAGCGTGTACTCCGTGATCCCCGGCGGATAGTCGGGGATCACGCACACCACGTCGTACCCCTGCTTCTTGTAGAACTCCGGGGCCTGGAAGTCCCAGGTCTCCAGGCGGGCCGCGGTGCAGGCGCGGTCGGTGCGGGCGATGCGTTCGGCCTCCGCGAGCAGGGTGCCGCCGAGGCCGGTGCCGCGGTGGCGGGCGTCCACCCAGAGGTAGGTGACGTGCAGCCAGGACGCCCAGCTGTGCCCGACGAGACCGCCCGCCAGGTCGCCCGAACTCTCGTCCATCGCCCAGAGGTGCAGCGGCACTTCGCGTTCGGCCGGGGTGCCGCGCAGGGCGGCCAGGACCGGAGAGGCCGCCGTGTTGGTGGCCAGCAGCCGTGCGCGGAGCAGATCGCGTCGTTCCTTGTCGACTTCCGCCTCAATACGAAACATGCGGCACACCATAAACGCGTCGGCCGGGCAGTTCTGCAAATTGCCTTCCGCTCTCGGCGACCGGTCGTACTCTGATGAGCGGTGCCGGTGGGGGCCGGCGCTGATCAGGGGGCGAGACAAGTCGGATACGACGCCCGCGGTGGGGGTAGCAGTTCAGGCACGGCGGCGGCCGTGCGGTTCCGTCCTCCCGTGGGTGTCGTGTCCGCGTGGTTCGTCGTTCTCCGGACCTTGGGGTGTCCCCTGCTCGTGAAGAGCACTGGGGAAGGGGGTTTCGTGGTTCGCATCCGAGTCCTGGTCGTCGACGACCACCGCATCTTCGCCGAGTCGCTGGCCGCCGCACTGGCCGCCGAGCCCGACGTCGACGTGTCCGCGGCCGGCAGCGGTCCGGCCGCGCTGCGCTGCCTGGAGCGCGCGGTCGCCGAGGGCCGCCGCTACGACGTGCTGCTCGTCGACGCCGACCTGGGCGGTCAGCTGCCGGGCGGCCGGGCGGCCGTGCCGGTGCAGGAGGCCAACGCGGAGGGGCTGGTCGACGGCATATCGCTGGTCGCCGGCGTCCGCTCGGCCCATCCGGCCGTGCGGGTCGTCGTCCTCGCCGAGAAGGACGACCCGCGGCGCGCGGCCCTGGCCCTGCAGGCCGGAGCCTGCGGCTGGGTCGCCAAGGACTGCTCGCTGTCCCGGCTGCTCAACGTCATCCGGGGCGTGCTGCGGGACGAGACGCATCTGCCGCCCGCGCTGCTGACCGGTGTCCTGCGGGAGCTGACGGCGGCCCGCAAGCACCGCACCGAGAGCGAGCGCCTCGTGGAGTCCCTCACGCCGAGGGAGCGCGAAGTGCTCAGGTGCATGGTGGCGGGCCTGGGGCGCAAGGCGGTCGCCGAACGCCTCTTCCTGTCCCCGCACACCGTCCGCACCCATATGCAGAACGTCCTCGGCAAACTGGGCGTCCACTCCACCCTGGCCGCGGTGGCGCTGGCGCGCAGGGCCGGGGTGGGGCCGGTGGACCTGGGGCCCAGCGGACGGATCGTCCCTGAGGAGAGCAGCAGCGCCTGACCGGCAGCGCCCCGAAGGGGCGCGGGGAACTGCGCGACCAGCCACGACGGCGCCGCAGACGACATATTGCGGCACTGCCAGCGGAGCGCCTAGCCGGGGATGTTGTCGAACGGCGCCGTCAACTGCCGTAGCAGCCCCGCGAGTTCCGTTCGCTGAGCGGGGGAGAGTTCGCCGAGGATGGCGCGCTCCTGGTCGAGGAGGCCCGCCAGGGCCTGGTCCGCGCGGTCCTGGCCCTCCGTGGTCAGCCGGACCAGCACACCCCGCCGGTCGCTCGGGTCCGGCAGCCGCTCGACCAGGCCCTTCTTGGCCAGCCGGTCGATGCGGTTGGTCATCGTCCCCGAGGTGACCAGGGTCTGGGTCAGCAGCTGCCCGGGGGAGAGCTGGTACGGCGTACCCGCGCGCCTGAGCGCGGTCAGCACGTCGAACTCCCAGGGCTCCAGGCTGTGCTCGGCGAAGGCCAGCCGACGTGCCCGGTCCAGGTGCCGCGCCAGCCGGCTCACCCGGCTGAGCACCTCGAGCGGTTCCACGTCGAGGTCCGGGCGCTCCCGGCGCCACGCAGCGACCAGCCGATCGACCTCGTCCTCCATGGCGATCAGTGTAGTGGTTGTGTCGACATGAAGTCTCTTGATATCGAGTCTCTTGACATCGAGATATCTCGCCGGGGAAGGTGGAGGACATGACGACTCCTGCCTGGGACCCCGCCCAGTACCTCCGTCACTCCGGTCACCGCGCCCGCGCCTTCACCGACCTCCTCGCCCACGTCCCCGCCCTCCCCGGCGACCCCCCGGCCGTCGCCGACCTCGGCTGCGGCCCCGGCAACGTCACCGCCGTCCTCGCCGACCGCTGGCCCACCGCGCACATCACCGGCTACGACAACTCGACCGCGATGCTCGACAAGGCCGAGGTCGACCACGCCGGACCGACCCCCGGCGGCGGCCGCATGGACTTCGCCCACGCCGACCTGCGCACCTGGATGCCCGAACGGCCGTACGACCTGATCGTGTCCAACGCGGCACTCCAGTGGGTCCCCGGCCACCTCGACCGCTTCGCCGACTGGCTCGACGCGCTCGCTCCCGGCGGCACCTTCGCCTTCCAGGTGCCGAACAACATCGACGCACCCCTGCACGCCCTGATGCGCGAACTCGCCGCCACACCCCGCTGGAAGGTCCGGCTCGCCGACGTGCTGCGCCACGAGGACTCCGTCCACCCGCCGGCCGCCTACCTCGACCGGCTCGCCCGCCTCGGCTGCGCCACCGACGTCTGGGAGACCACCTACCTCCACGTCCTGGCGGGCGAGGACCCCGTCCTGGACTGGGTCAAGGGCACCGGGCTGCGCCCCGCCCTCACCGCCCTCGGCGACGACCCCGAGGCCCGGGACGCCTTCGTCGCCGACTACCGCGACCTGCTGCGGGAGGCCTACCCGAGCGCCCCCTACGGCACGGTCCTGCCCTTCCGCCGCCTGTTCGCCGTCGCCCGCAAGGAGGGCTGATGCTCGCCGCCGTCGACCACGTCCAGCTCGCCATACCGCCGGGCTCGGAGGACCTGCTGCGCGCCTACTACGTCGACCTCCTCGGCATGACCGAGATCCCCAAACCACCCGTGCTCGCGGCGCGCGGCGGCTGCTGGTTCCGGGCCGGGACCGTGCACCTGCACCTGGGGGTCGAGGCGGCCTTCCGCCCCGCCCTGCAGGCCCACCCGGGACTGCGGGTCACGGACATCGAGGCCTGCGCCGAACGGCTCGAAGCCGGCGGCGCCCTCGTCACCTGGGACCACGACCTCCCCGGACACCGCCGCTTCTACTCCCAGGACCCCGTGGGCAACCGCCTGGAGTTCCTGGAACCGGTGCGCTGAGCCACCGTTTGCCGCGGCCCGCTCCTGGTTACCCGGGGCAATGACCCCACGTACCTATCCGCTTCAGGAGGGATCGACGGTGTCAGGACACCAGAAGGCCAAGGGCAAGAAGGAACAGATCAAGGGAAAGGCCAAGGAAGTCGGCGGGCGCGCGACACGTGACGTGCCCATGGAGGCCGAAGGACGCCTGGAGCAGTCGAAGGGCGACGCCCGCCAGGCCAAGGAGAAGATGAAGGACATCTTCAAGCACTGAGGAAGCACCGAGGCGCTGAGCGCACCCAGGCACGCCGACTCACGCCTTGCGGTGCCCTATCAGCCGCGGCTTCTGCTCCAGGCCGTCCAGGCCGTGCCAGGCCAGGTTCACCAGGTGGGCGGCGACCTCCGCCTTCTTCGGGCGGCGCACGTCCAGCCACCACTGGCCGGTCAGCGCGACCATGCCCACCAGCGCCTGCGCGTACAGCGGGGCCAGCTTGGGGTCGAAGCCGCGGCTCTTGAACTCGCGGCCCAGGATGTCCTCCACCTGGGTCGCGATGTCCGAGATGAGAGACGCGAAGGAACCCGTCGACTGCGGGATGGGGGAGTCCCGGACCAGGATCCGGAACCCGTCCGTGTACTCCTCGATGTAGTCGAGGAGCGCGAACGCGGCCTGCTCGCACAGCTCACGCGGATGACCCGCCGTGAGGGAACCGGTCACCATGTCCAGCAGGCGCCGCATCTCCCGGTCGACCACCACCGCGTACAGCCCCTCCTTGCCGCCGAAGTGCTCGTACACCACCGGCTTGGAGACCCCGGCCTTCGCCGCGATCTCCTCCACCGAGGTGCCCTCGAAACCCTTCGCCGCGAAGAGGGTGCGACCGATCTCCAACAACTGCTGGCGGCGCTCCGCACCGGTCATACGGGTACGACGCGCCCGCCGCTGCTTGTCGGTACTGGGGGTGCTCGAGTCGGTCGCCACGGCGTCAATCATGCCGCCTTCGCGGCCTCCGCCCCCTGCGGGGAGCCGCCTTCCCCGGTGTTACGGCGCGAATCGATACGTGAGCGTGACGGCCAGCGCACGTCGTAGGCCCAGCCCAGCTGCTCGCACCAGCGGATGATCCGCGCCGACGAGTCGATCTGGCCGCGCTCCACCCCGTGCCGCGCCGACGTCGGGTCGGCGTGGTGCAGGTTGTGCCAGGACTCGCCGCAGGACAGGACCGCCAGCCACCACACGTTGCCCGACCGGTCCCGCGACCTGAACGGCCGCTTGCCCACCGCGTGACAGATCGAGTTGATCGACCACGTCACATGGTGCAGCAGCGCCACCCGGACGAGTGAACCCCAGAAGAACGCGGTGAACGCACCCCACCAGGACATCGTCACCAGCCCGCCGATCAGCGGCGGCAGCGCCAGGGAGAGCACCGTCCAGTAGATGAACTGGCGGGAGATCGTCCGGATCGCCGGGTCCTTGACCAGGTCCGGCGCGTACTTGTCCTGCGGGGTCCGCTCCTCGTCGAACATCCAGGCGATGTGCGCCCACCACAGACCCTTGATCAGCGCCGGCACGGTCTCGCCGTACCGCCACGGCGAATGCGGGTCGCCCTCCGCGTCGGAGAACTTGTGGTGCTTGCGGTGGTCGGCCACCCAGCGCACCAGCGGGCCCTCCACCGCCATCGACCCCGCGATCGCCAGCGCGATCCTGAGCGGCCGCTTCGCCTTGAAGGAACCGTGGGTGAAGTAACGGTGGTAACCGATCGTCACGCCGTGACAGCCCAGGTAGTAGAAGAACACCATCAGGCCCAGGTCGAGCCAGCTCACGCCCCATCCCCACGCCAGTGGCACCGCCGCCAGCAGCGCGAGGAACGGCACGACGATGAACAGCAGCAGGGTGATCTGCTCCAGCGAACCCTTCCGCTCACCACCCAGGGTGGCGGACGGGAGCGCGGTGTCGGCCGCCTTCCGGGGGTCTTCGATCACATCGGAACTAGACGAGGTCATGCGCGTCCCCTGTGGGGTCGAGGGTTGAGAGATGCGCCGATCCGCGGCGACCGAACGGGACGACAAAGGAGCTTCCCTACGGTTCCGTAACTTACGGCGACGTAAGTATGGCAGCGGGGCGTCTCACAGCAAGAGCCCCAGCACCTGCGCGTCCTCATGGACACCTATCCTTGGAGTCGGTCGGACAGCGCGGTCCGCTCTGTTTCCTTCCCTGATGTCCGGCCGCTATGCGGACAGGCGCCACCTGCCGCCCGGCCGACGCAAGGGTTCCCTCCAGACGAGCTTCAACACTGCAAGGAGCCGCACCTGTGAGCAGTGCCGACGACCAGACCACCACGACCAGCAGTGAGCTGCGCGCCGACATCCGCCGGCTGGGTGACCTCCTCGGCGAGACCCTCGTCCGTCAGGAGGGTCCCGAGCTGCTGGAGCTCGTCGAGAGGGTCCGCCGCCTCACCCGCGAGGACGGCGAGGCCGCCGCCGAACTGCTGCGCGGCACCGAACTGGAGACCGCCGCCAAGCTGGTCCGCGCCTTCTCTACCTACTTCCACCTCGCCAACGTCACCGAGCAGGTCCACCGCGGCCGCGAGCTGCGCGCCCGCCGTGCCGCCGAGGGCGGCCTGCTCGCCCGCACCGCCGACCGGCTCAAGGACGCCGACCCCGAGCACCTGCGCCAGACCGTGCAGAACCTCAACGTCCGTCCGGTGTTCACGGCCCACCCCACCGAGGCCGCACGCCGCTCGGTCCTCAACAAGCTCCGGCGCATCGCCGCGCTCCTGGACACGCCCGTCATCGAGTCCGACCGCCGCCGCACCGACACCCGCCTCGCCGAGAACATCGACCTCGTCTGGCAGACCGACGAACTGCGCGTCGTCCGCCCCGAGCCCGCCGACGAGGCCCGCAACGCCATCTACTACCTCGACGAGCTGCACGCCGACGCCGTCGGCGACGTCCTGGAGGACCTCACCGCGGAACTGGAGCGGGTCGGCGTCAAGCTCCCCGACGACACCCGCCCCCTCACCTTCGGCACCTGGATCGGCGGCGACCGCGACGGCAACCCCAACGTCACCCCCCAGGTCACCTGGGACGTCCTCATCCTCCAGCACGAACACGGCATCAACGACGCCCTGGAGATGATCGACGAACTGCGCGGCTTCCTCTCCAACTCCATCCGCTACACCGGCGCCACCGAGGAACTCCTTCAGTCCCTCCAGGCCGACCTGGAGCTGCTGCCCGAGATCAGCCCCCGCTACAAGCGCCTCAACGCCGAGGAGCCCTACCGCCTCAAGGCCACCTGCATCCGGCAGAAGCTGACCAACACCAAGCAGCGCCTGGCCACCGGCACCCCGCACGAACCCGGCCGCGACTACCTCGGCACCGCCGAACTCCTCGCCGACCTGCGCCTGATCCAGACCTCCCTGCGCGAACACCGCGGCGGCCTCTTCGCCGACGGCCGCCTGGCCCGCACCATCCGCACGCTCGCCGCCTTCGGCCTCCAGCTCGCCACCATGGACGTCCGCGAACACGCCGACGCCCACCACCACGCCCTCGGCCAGCTCTTCGACCGCCTCGGCGAGGAATCCTGGCGCTACGCCGACATGCCCCGCGAGTACCGCGCCAAGCTCCTCGCCAAGGAGCTCCGCTCGCGTCGGCCGCTCGCCCCCACCCCGGCACCCGTCGACGCGGCCGGCGCCAAGACCCTCGGCGTCTTCGAGACCGTGAAGAGGGCGCTGGAGGTCTTCGGTCCCGAGGTGGTCGAGTCGTACATCATCTCCATGTGCCAGGGCGCCGACGACGTCTTCGCCGCCGCCGTCCTCGCCCGCGAGGCCGGTCTGGTCGACCTGCACGCCGGCTGGGCCAAGATCGGCATCGTGCCCCTCCTGGAGACCACCGACGAGCTCAAGGCCGCCGACACCATCCTGGAGGACATGCTCTCCGACCCCTCCTACCGCCGCCTGGTGGCCCTGCGCGGAGACGTCCAGGAGGTCATGCTCGGCTACTCCGACTCCTCCAAGTTCGGCGGCATCACCACCAGCCAGTGGGAGATCCACCGCGCCCAGCGCCGGCTGCGCGACGTCGCCCACCGCTACGGCGTCCGGCTGCGCCTCTTCCACGGCCGCGGCGGCACCGTCGGCCGCGGCGGCGGCCCCTCCCACGACGCGATCCTAGCCCAGCCCTGGGGCACCCTGGAAGGCGAGATCAAGGTCACCGAACAGGGCGAGGTCATCTCCGACAAGTACCTGATCCCCTCCCTCGCCCGGGAGAACCTGGAACTGACCGTCGCCGCCACCCTGCAGGCCTCCGCCCTGCACACCGCCCCCCGCCAGTCGGGGGAGGCCCTGGCCCGCTGGGACGCCGCCATGGACGTCGTCTCCGACGCCGCCCACGCCGCCTACCGCCGCCTGGTCGAGGACCCCGACCTGCCCACGTACTTCCTCGCATCCACGCCCGTGGACCAGCTCGCCGACCTCCACCTGGGCTCCAGGCCCTCCCGCCGCCCCGGCTCCGGCGTCTCCCTCGACGGCCTGCGCGCCATCCCCTGGGTGTTCGGCTGGACCCAGTCCCGGCAGATCGTCCCCGGCTGGTTCGGCGTCGGCTCCGGCCTCAAGGCCCTGCGCGAGGCCGGCCTGACCGCAACATTGGGAGGAGAGGGCGTCCTGGACGAGATGCACGAACAGTGGCACTTCTTCCGCAACTTCATCTCCAACGTCGAGATGACCCTCGCCAAGACCGACCTGCGGATCGCCCAGCACTACGTCGACACCCTCGTCCCCGACGAGCTCAAGCACGTGTTCGACACCATCCGCGAAGAGCACGCCCTGACCGTCGCCGAGGTCCTGAAGATCACCGGTGAGACCGAACTGCTGGACGCCACCCCGGTCCTCAAGCAGACCTTCACCATCCGCGACGCCTACCTGGACCCGATCTCCTACCTCCAGGTCACCCTGCTCAAGCGCCAGCGCGACGCGGCAGCGGCGGGCGCCGAACCCGACCCACTCCTCGCCCGCGCCCTGCTCCTCACCGTCAACGGCGTCGCCGCCGGCCTGCGCAACACCGGCTGACCGCTGTCGGACATGACGGTGCCCCGGGGTCGTACACCCCGGGGCACCGCTCGCCTTCGGCACAGCTCACTGCAACGCGGCGAACGCCGCGGTCAGCAACGCGATCCCCGAACCCCCCAGCACCCACGCCACCCGCCTCAGCCGCAGCCCCCCGGCCACCACCACCGACGCCAGCAGCAGCGCACCGCCCAGCGGCACCCAGGCGTACAGGACCCCCGCCGGACCCGACCGGACCACATCCCCGGTACCGGGCTTCACGATCACGTCGTACGTCTGCCCCTTGCGCACCCCGACCGACTTGCCGAGGACGACACTCGCCCGCTTCGACGCACCGGTCGAGGCGGGCGCGAACGGCCCCGTGCAGGTGTCGCCACCGCACGCCGTCACCGTCACCGTGCCCCGCTCCTTGCCCTTCGTCAGCATCACGTCCTGAGCGGTACCCCAGGACCCCCACACCCCGGCGACCAGGATCAGCACGGCGACCGCGCCCATCGACACGACACGCAACGCGTCGACCGGGGCCGTACGGGAGGAAGCGGCGGAGGCAGCAGGCATGGCCGGGATCATTGGCCATCTCCCTACGACCGGTCAACTGCGGCAAGGGACAAGCGGGGGACAAGTCAGGAGTTGTACGAGCTTTGCGCCCGCTCCAGCCCCTCGGTGACCAGCGCCTCCACCGCGTCGGCGGCCCGGTCCACGAAGTAGTCCAGTTCCTTGCGCTCGGTCGAGGAGAAGTCCTTCAGCACGAAGTCCGCGACCTGCATACGACCCGGAGGACGCCCGATCCCGAACCGCACCCGGTGATAGTCCGGGCCCATCGCCTTCGTCATCGACTTCAGCCCGTTGTGCCCGTTGTCGCCGCCGCCCAGCTTGAGGCGGAGCACGCCGTAGTCGATGTCCAGCTCGTCGTGGATCGCGACGATGTTGGCGACCGGCACCTTGTAGAAGTCGCGCAGCGCGTTCACCGGGCCCCCGGAGAGGTTCATGAACGACATCGGCTTCGCCAGGATCACCCGCCGGCTGCCCGGCCCCGGCGCCCCCAGCCGCCCCTCCACGACCTGCGCCTGCGCCTTCCCGGCCCGCTTGAACTTCCCGCCGATCCGCCCGGCGAGCAGGTCCGCGACCATGAACCCGACGTTGTGCCGGTTCATCGCGTACTCGGGCCCGGGATTACCCAGCCCGACGATCAGCCAGGGGGCGTTGGCGGGGGCGCCCGCGGGGGTGGTCACGTCCATGTCTCCTTGATACGCGCCAGCCGCCGCTCCCGGGGGAACGGCGGCTGACGGTTGCTTGACTGCTTGCCGCGCGCGGCTCACCGCATTGCTACCGCTGTGGGCGGGCGGCCACCGCACTGCTACGGCTGTGGGCAGGCGTTCCGCAGGGCGATGGGGGTCCCCGCCCCGCGCGAGCGAAGCCGAGCGTGGGGGAGAGTGGGCACAGCCACCAGCGCCGGATGCCTGCTCAGCAGACGGTACCTGAACCGACGGCTCAGGCCTCGGCCGCTTCCTCGGCCCCGCCCTCGGCGCCCTCGGCCGACTCCTCCGCCTGCGCGGCCAGCACCTGGAGGACGACCGCGTCCTCGTCGACGGCCAGCGTCACACCGGACGGCAGGGTGATGTCCTTGGCGAGGACGGAGGCGCCGGCCTCCAGGCCCTCGACGGAGACCGTGACGGCCTCGGGGATGTGGGTGGCCTCGGCCTCGACCGGCAGCGCGTTCAGCACGTGCTCGAGCAGGTTGCCGCCCGGGGCCAGCTCGCCCTCGGCGTGCACCGGGATCTCGACCGTGACCTTCTCGCCGCGCTTGACCAGCAGCAGGTCGACGTGCTCCAGGAAGCCCTTGATCGGGTCGCGCACCACGGACTTCGGGATCGCCAGCTCGTTCGACTTGCCGTCGATGTCGAGGGAGATCAGGACGTTCGGCGTACGCAGCGCGAGCAGCAGGTCGTGGCCCGGCAGGGTCAGGTGGATCGGGTCCGAACCGTGGCCGTACAGGACGCCGGGGACCTTGCTGTCACGACGGATACGGCGCGCGGCACCCTTGCCGAACTCGGTGCGCGTCTCGGCGGCGATCTTCACCTCGGACATGGTGATCACTCCTCGTAGAGGTAGATACGGACGTGGTCACCCGGCCACGAACGGCCTGCTACGAAGAGCGCGTCGATAACGGAGGCGTGGCCTCCCTCGCCGAGCAACTGGAGAAGTCTACTCGGCGCGAGAGGCCACAGAGAAATCGATCAGCGCCCGCCCGGACGCGAGCGATCATGCAGAAGCGTTTTTACAGCTCACTGCTCGTCGAACAGGCTCGTCACCGAACCGTCCTCGAACACCTCACGCACCGCACTCGCGATCGTCGGCGCGATCGACAGCACCGTGATCTTGTCCAGATCCCGGCTCAGCTCACCCGGCGTCGGCAACGTGTTCGTCAGCACGAACTCACTCACCCGCGAGTTCTTCAACCGGTCCGCCGCCGGACCCGACAGCACACCGTGCGTCGCCGTCACGATGACGTCCTCCGCACCGTGCGCGAACAACGCGTCCGCCGCCGCACAGATCGTGCCACCCGTGTCGATCATGTCGTCGACCAGGACACACACCCGGCCCTCGACCTCACCCACGACCTCGTGGACGGTCACCTGGTTCGCCACGTCCTTGTCACGCCGCTTGTGCACGATCGCCAGCGGCGCCCCGAGCCGGTCGCACCACCGGTCCGCCACCCGCACCCGGCCGGCGTCCGGAGACACGATCGTCAGCTTGTCCTTGTCCACCTTGCGGCCCACGTAGTCCGCGAGCAGCGGAAGCGCGAACAGATGGTCCACCGGACCGTCGAAGAAGCCCTGGATCTGATCCGTGTGCAGATCCACGGTCAGGATCCGGTCCGCACCCGCCGTCTTCATCAGATCGGCGATCAGCCGCGCCGAGATCGGTTCACGACCCCGGTGCTTCTTGTCCTGCCGCGCGTAACCGTAGAACGGCACAATCACCGTGACGGACCGCGCCGACGCACGCTTCAGCGCGTCGATCATGATCAACTGCTCCATGATCCACTGGTTGATCGGAGCCGTGTGGCTCTGGATCACGAAGCAGTCGGCCCCACGCGCCGACTCCTGGTAACGGACGTAGATCTCGCCGTTCGCGAAGTCGAAGGCCTTCGTCGGGACGACCCCGACACCCAGCTGGTGGGCGACCTCCTCGGCAAGCTCGGGGTGGGCGCGGCCGGAGAAGAACATCATCTTCTTCTCGCCGGTCGTCTTGATCCCGGTCACAGCACTGTCTCCTCAGAGGTGTCTCAGCCGTACAGCTGGATCTTCCGCGCCCCGAACGCCTGGCACGGAAGGGCGAAACAGCTGGTTAGGTGCGGGTGTGCACTTATCACGGTACGACGTCTTCGGCGCACCTGTTTCCGGTCAGTCCTCGCTCACGCCCCGCCGGGAAGCCGCCTCGGCAGCCTTCGCCGCCGAACTCCCCGGACGCTTCCGAGCCACCCAACCCTCGATATTCCGCTGCTGACCACGGGCCACGGCCAGCGAACCGGGCGGCACATCCTTCGTGATCACAGACCCGGCAGCGGTGTACGCACCGTCCCCGATCGTGACAGGCGCCACAAACATGTTGTCCGAACCCGTCTTGCAGTGCGACCCCACGGTGGTGTGGTGCTTGCTCTCCCCGTCGTAGTTCACGAACACACTCGCCGCACCGATGTTCGAGTACTCGCCGATCGTCGCATCACCCACATACGACAGATGCGGAACCTTCGTCCCCTCCCCGATCGACGCGTTCTTCGTCTCCACGTACGTACCGATCTTGCCCTTCGCCCCGAGCCGGGTCCCCGGCCGCAGATACGCATACGGTCCCACGCTCGCCTCCGCACCGATATGAGCGGAATCGGACACCGTGTTGCTCACCCGCGCCCCCGCACCGACCCGCGTGTCCTTCAGCCGGCTGTTCGGCCCGACCTCCGCACCCTCCGCCACATGCGTCGAACCCAGCAACTGCGTCCCCGGAAGCACCACCGCGTCCGCCCCGAACGTCACCGTCACATCCACCCACGTCGTCGCCGGATCCACGACCGTCACACCGTCCAGCATCGCCCGCTCCAGCAACCGGTCGTTCAGGATCCGCCGCGCCTGAGCCAACTGCACCCGGTTGTTGATCCCCGCGATCTCCCGATGGTCCCCCGCCACCGACGCCCCCACCCGGTGCCCCGCCTCCCGCAGGATCCCCAGCACATCCGTCAGGTACTCCTCACCCTGACTGTTGTCCGTCCGCACCTTCCCCAACGCGTCCGCCAGCAACTGCCCGTCGAACGCGAACACCCCGGAATTGATCTCCCGGATCGCCCGCTGCTCCTCCGAGGCGTCCTTGTGCTCCACGATGGCCGTCACGGCCCCCGAGGCCGCGTCCCGCACGATACGGCCGTAACCGGTCGCGTCCGGCACCTCCGCCGTCAGCACGGTCACCGCGTTGCCGTCACCGTCATGCGCCTGGGCGAGCCGCTTCAGCGTCTCCCCGGTCAGCAGCGGAGTGTCCCCGCACACCACGACCACAGTCCCCTCGACCGACCCGCCCAGCTCCTCCAACGCCATCCGCACGGCGTGCCCGGTGCCGTTCTGCTGCTCCTGCACGGCGGTACGGACGCCGGCGTCGACCTCACCGAGATGCGCGGCGACCTGCTCACGCGCGTGCCCGACGACGACGACCAGGTGCTCGGGGTCCAACTCACGGGAGGCGGCGAGCACATGACCCACCAGGGAACGGCCGCAGATGTCGTGCAGGACCTTGGGTGTGGCCGACTTCATACGGGTGCCCTCACCCGCTGCGAGAACGACGACGGCTGCCGGGCGAATGGCGCTCACGGGGTTGCCCTTCGGCTTTTGGATGGTGGGGGTGACATCCGCAGGATACCGGGGCGTTTCGAGGGGGACATGAGAGCGGGCCCTGACGGTGCTGTCAGGGCCCGGAAGTGCAGCTCCGCCGCTAGGACTCGAACCTAGACCTAACACCTCCAAAGGGTGCCGTGCTGCCAATTACACTACGGCGGATCGCTGCCTCAGACCTTACCCGAGACGTGTCTCCGCCTGGGCCACGATTCCGTTCCACCAGCCATCGATCCGGTTGTACAGGTGGGCGCTGCGGGCCACACCGATCACGAGGCAACCGTGGTAGTCGTCGCCAGTGTTCTTGCGGACGGTCTTCGGGTTGTGCTTTTTCAGCGTCGGCTTGGCGAAGACCGTCAGGTCGACGTCTGCGATCCCTGCCCAGAACCGGTGCGCTGCCTCGATGTCGGCTGATTCGTGGATGAGCAGCCTGAAGCCCAGCCGCTGGCGGTCCACCTCCAGGAGGTCGAGCCAGGCGAGGTAGACGCGGATCACCCCCGGGTCGCTGTTGACGAAGATCGCGCGCTCTCGTCGGTCGTAGGGTTTGCTTTTCGAGCCCTCGGCCCAGTAGAGCGCGACACCCGCCATGAACAGCTCGCGGTCCGTCATCTCGCCGATCTCCTGATGAGCCCCGGCCTTGGTCTTCTTCCGCTCCTCGTTGTCAGCCGCTCGGCGCTTCGCGAGTCCCTCCTGCATGAGGGCCCGCCGTTCTTCAGGTGTGTACCGGGGCTCGGGGCGCGGCAGATCCCGGACCCACAGCGAAACCGAGCTCCTCGAACACCCCAGCTCCACCTCGATCTGGTCGTACGTCCAGCCCTGCAGTCGCAACTCCCGAGCCCTGGCCCGCAGGTCGTCCTTCGCGTTCGGTCGCTTGGTCCACTCGGGCGGGGGCTCCCCTTTCACTAGCCGGTTGAGGATGTCGTTGTTGAAGATCTTCAGTTCGTCGCGGATCTGCCGCAGGCTGTATCCGCCGCGCCGCAGCGCCACTGCCCGCTCCCTTAGTCCCTCGATGTCCTGGTACTTGCCCGGTGTATGTGCCATAGGCATACCGTCCGGGCGGAATGGTCGGTTCCGGGGGCGAACGTGGGTGGTTCAGTAGTTCGAGGGATTCCAGTGGGTTTCGGTGTTGTTCGGTTACGGAGTGTGGTGTAGGCGAGTAGACGAAACTCACCGGAAAAGCCCACCCCCGCGCCCGTAGGCTGGAGGCATGACCACGACGGGGGCAGACCACGCGACGGCCTTGACCGGGCCGTGGTGGTGGTCGCGGTGGCGTAGTGCGGTGCTGGACGTGGGGCTCGCGCTGGTGTCGGCGTTGGAGTGCGCCGCGGAGGGGATTCCGTTCGCGCGGGACGCGGGGATCCCGGTGTCGGCGGGGATCGTGTTCGGTTTGCTGGCCGGTTCCGTGCTGGTGCTGCGCCGGAAGTGGCCGATCGCCGTGGTGCTGGTCGCGATCGCGATCACGCCGGCCCAGATGGGTTTCCTGATGGGCATCGTCGGCCTGTACACGCTGGCCGCGGCGGAGCTGCCGCGGCGGATCATCGTGGCGCTGGCGGGGATGACGTTCCTGGGGACGTTGATCGTGACGTTCGTGCGGGTGCGGCAGAGCATGGCGCGGGGAGATCTGACGCTGGGGGACTGGTTCGTTCCGTTCGCGTCGCTGGCGACCTCGCTGGGGCTGACGGCTCCGCCGGTGCTGTGGGGGTTGTACGTGGGTGCCCGGCGGCGGCTGATGGAGAGTCTGCGGGAGCGGGCGGACAGTCTGGAGCGTGAGCTTCAGTTGCTCGCGGAGCGGGCTGAGGAGCGTGCGGAGTGGGCGCGGGGTGAGGAGCGGACGCGGATCGCGCGGGAGATGCATGACGTGGTGGCGCACCGGGTGTCGTTGATGGTGGTGCATGCGGCGGCGTTGCAGGCGGTGGCGCGGAAGGATCCGGAGAAGGCGGTGCGGAACGCTGCGCTGGTGGGGGACATGGGGCGTCAGGCGTTGACGGAGTTGCGGGAGATGTTGGGGGTGTTGCGTTCGGGGGAGGCGGCTCAGCGGCGTACGGCTTCTGCTGCGGCTTCGGCTTCTGTGCCGTTGGCTGCCGTGGGGGTGGCGGCTGCGGCGGTGGCTTCGCGGGTGGCGGAGGAGGAGGGGCCGTGGCTGTCGGAGCTGGAGGTGCTGGTGGGGCAGTCGGCGGCGGCGGGGATGGTGGTGGATCTGTCGGTCGAGGGGGATGTGCGGTCGTATGCGGCGGTGATCGAGCAGACGGCGTTCCGGGTGGTGCAGGAGGCGTTGACGAACGTGCACAAGCATGCGGCGGGTGCGAAGACGCATGTGCGGTTGGCGCATCGGGTGGCGGAGATCGCGATGCAGGTGGAGAACGAGCCGCCGCCGGAGCCGGCGTCGGCGGGGGCGGTGGGGCTGCCGTCGGGTGGGAACGGTCTGGTGGGGATGCGTGAGCGGGTGCTGGGGCTGGGTGGGGTGTTCGTGTCGGGGCCGACGGATGCGGGGGGTTTTCGGGTGTCGGCGGTGATTCCGGCGGCGTGAGCGCCAGGGGCTAGTGCTGGGTGGTGAGGCGGTGGGGTTCGACGCCTGCGATGAGGGTGGTGAGGGCGTGGTCGATGTCGGGGCCGACGTACCAGTCGCCGGTGTGGTCGAGGGTGTAGATGCGGCCTTCGGTGTCGATGGCGAGGAGGGAGTGGGTGTCGGTCTCGGCGCCGAGGGGGCAGATCTCGGTGTCGAGGGCGCGGCCGAGGTCGCCGAGGGTGCGGGCGAGGTGGAGGCCGTGCAGGGGGTCGAGGTGGAGGGTGGCGGGGGCGATCTGGCGGCCGGTGCCGGTGGGGTTGATGTGGAGGCCGCCGAATTCGGCCCAGGCCTCGACGGCGGCGGGGAAGACGGTGTGCCGGTGTCCGGCGGGTGAGGTGTGGTCGCGCAGGGTGTCGGCCCAGACCTCGGCCTGTTTTATGTCCCAGCGTCCGGGTTGCCAGCCGGCGGCGCGCAGGGCTGCGTCGACGGGCACGGAGAAGCGCGATGGGGGTCCCCCCGGTCGAGCGAAGCCGAGACTGGGGGAGGAGGTGCGGTCGGCGTGCATCTGCCCTTCGATCGTCCTGGTTGGTGTGCGTGTGCGGGTGTTCTGTGTCTGTGGTGGTGGGGGTGTGTCAGGCGTCGGCGGTGGTGGGGTCGACGACGCGGACGCCGAAGTGGGCGGTGAGGGCGGCGCAGGCCCGGCAGGGGGCGGCGAAGCTGCCGTGCAGGGGGTCGCCGTCCTCGCGTATGCGGCGGGCGGTGAGTTTGGCCTGCTTGAGGGATTTGCGGGCTTCGCCGTTGGTCATGGGTTTGCGCAGGGCGCGTTTGCTGCGGGCGCTGTCGGCGGTGCTGATGTGCCGGGAGATGAGGATGGCCTCGGCGCAGCGGCCGGTGAAGCGGTCGCGTTGTCCGCTGGGGAGGGTGTCGAGGAACTCCTGGACCAGCGGGTGCAGTGGGGGCGGCTGGTCGCCGCGGGCGGCGGTGCCGGTGAGGGTGGCGCCGCGGACGGAGAGGGCGGCGGCGACGGTGGGCAGGATGCCGTCGCGGCGGTGCTGGAGGGTGGGTGCGGGAGGTGTTTCGCTGCTGCTCCAGCCGATGCGGGGGTCGCCGTTGGTGGCGCCGTTGGCGGCGCCGGACATGGCGGTGTGTGGTCCCGTCTGTGTGGTGTTCATGATCGTCTTCCCCTCCCGGGCATCCCCCCGAAAGTCACAGACTGCCAAATCCCGTGGCGGGTGCGGTAGCTGGGGCGGTGCGACACGCCCGGGTTTGGGCGGGCTGTCACGGCGGGGTGACGGCTGGTCACGGAACCGGAGGGCCGGTGACCGGGGTTCGTGTACCGCATAGGCTGTCGGCACCGCGATGGGCGCGGTCGACGCGTCTGGGACGTGGGAGAGACAGCCGGATACGGGCCGTGGCGCGCCGCAGGGGTGTGATGTCGGTTCGTACAGAGTGCCGCAGGGGGCAACCGTCATGACGACAGGTCGGCTCGGGCAGCAGGCCGCGCCGCCGAACGTGGCCTATGCCGGGCAGGTCGTGCATTTCCCGGATCCGGTTCGGGCGGCACGTCACCCGAGAGGGGTACGGATCGACGAGCGTGGTTACCCCGACTTCTCGCCCTACGCGCGTGCGGCGGCGGAGATCGCCGATCCGCCGGAGGGTTTCGGTGTCGACGAGTTGCGGCTGACGGACTTCGTGTCCGCGAACGCGGTGCTGGCGGCTTCGGGTCATGAGCTGTGGGACACGGTGCCGGCGGTGGCGACGCCGCACGGCTGGACGTGGCATCACGTGGTGGGGTCGCGTCGGCTGGAGTTGGTCCCGGTCGAGGTGAAGGCGTTGCTGCGGCACCACGGTGGGGTGGCGACGGCGCGGGTGGACCATGACAAGCGGGGGACGCGGCCGTTGCAGGAGACGCGTCCGGCGCATTTCGGGCTGCCGAAGTCGGGTGTGGCGGTGTCCGAGTCGCAGGTGCAGGGGGTCGAGGAGGACCTCGGGTACCGGTTGCCGGGTGCGTACCGTTCGTTCCTGAAGGCGGCGGGCGGCTGTGCGCCGGTGGGCACGGCTCTGGACGCGGGTCTCGGGTTGCTGGTGGATCAGCCGTTCTTCACGGTTCGTGACGAGGCGGCGGTGAACGACCTCGTGTACGTGAACAAGTGCCTGCGTGACCATCTGACCAAGGACTACCTGGGCGTCGGTTTCGTGCAGGGTGGTCTGCTGGCGGTGAAGGTCAAGGGTGACCGGCTGGGGTCGGTGTGGTTCTGCGCGTACGACGACGCGCGTGACGTGGATCCGGGGTGGCCGCCGGCGGAGCGGGTGGAGCGTCTGCTGCTGCCGTGCGGTGAGGATTTCGATGTGTTCCTGTCGCGGCTGGCGGGGTCCCCGCCGGAGTTGGAGACGGTGGCGAACCTGATGGTCGACGGTGGTTTCGCGCGTGTCGTGCCGGTGTCTTCGGCCGGCTCGGGGGAGTGAGGTCGGGCATGGTGACGTTCGCGCAGGCGCAGGAGCGCGCGGAAGAGTGGATCAACGGTGATGTGCCGGCGTATCAGCATCGTGAGGTGCGGGTGCGGGAGTTCGGTCTCGGGTTCGTGGTGTGGGGTGAGGACCGGGCGGAGGGTCCGCGGTCGGACGCGGGCGGGCAGCGGCTGGTGATCGCCCGTGACAGTGGTGAGGCCACGCTGTGGCCGGCGTTGCCGGTGGGCGAGGTGATCCGCCGGTACGAGGAGGAGTACGGCCGTGAGGTGGAGGTCGTCGACGCGGTGCCGGCGCCCGCGGCCCGGGTGGACCTGAACCAGACGTCGTTCCTGTTGAGTCCGCCGGAGTGGCTCCAGGAGGCGGCGGACAAGCTGGGTATTCCGGATCGGCGATCGGGGGGTGACGGGGCGTCGGCCGGTGCGGGTTCCGTGGCCGGCTCCGTGGCCGGCTCCGGTGGGCTTGCCGAGACGCAGGCCGGGGGGCCGGTGGCTTCCGGTGGGGTCGGTCCGGCGGGGGGCGGTGGTGCTTCCTGGCCGGCCGCCGGAGCGGGCGCTGGTGCCGGGGCAGGGGCGCAGGGTGCGTCGAGTGCGCCAGGCGCGCACAACTCGCCCGCCGGTGGGACTCCTTGGGCCGGTACCGACACGAACGCCGATGCGGGTGAGGACCGTTCCGTACCGTTGCCCGCGACGGTGTTCGCACCGCCGCTGAGCGATGCCGACGACGGTGCCCTGGGAGAGGCCGAGACGGCGCTGCTGGCGGGGGGCAGTCAGCTGCCGCGCACGGCGGTGTCTCCGTCGCTCGACGAGGCGGGTACGCCGGGTGTGCCGGGTGTGCAGGGCGGTCCGGGCGCCGTCGGCGGTGCGCCCGCTCGCCCGCAGGCGCCCGCGACGCCGCCCGGGTCTTCTTACGGATACCCGCAGGCACCGGCGGCTCCGGGTGCGCCCGCTCGCCCAGAGGCGCCCGCGACGCAGCCCGCGTCTTCTTACGGATACCCGCAGGCGCCGGCCGCGCCGAGCTACGGCTATCCGCAGCCCCCGGCCGGTGCTCCGGGCGCGCCCCAGCCTCCGGCGGGTCCGGCCGCTCCGGCCGCTCCGAGGCGGCCTCTGGCGCCGAACGCCAGTGACATAGCGGACGCGGCGACGAGCAGGGCCGCGCCTCCGCCGCGCAGGGCGCGTGGCGGGGCCGGTGCGCCGCCTCCGCCGCCGGGCGCCCCGGGAGTGCCGGGAGCGCCGGGAGCGCCGGGTGCCCACCCCGGGGGCGCGCCTCAGCCGCCCGCGGGTGGGTATGCGCCGACGCAGCTGGTGTCGGCGCCGGGTCCCAAGAGGCCTGAGGGGCCTGAGGGGCCGGTGCAGGCGCCGGGCGCGCAGACTCCGCCGGGTGTGCCCGGGTCGCCCGGTGCGCCGGGTGTTCCGGGTGGCCCGCCTCCGGGCGATGTCCATCGTGCCGCCACGATGCTGGCCGATCCGAGCGGGATGGGTGGGGGCGCGCAGCAGCCTCCGGGCGCTCCGGGTGCACCTTTCGCGCCCGGCGTGTCGCAGCCCCCAGGTGCCCCTGGCGCCCCTGGCACGCCTCCCGTGCAGGGCTCCGCCGGTGGTGCGGGCGGAGCGGCGGTGCACCATGCGGAGACGGTGCTGGCCGCGCCTCCGGTGGGAGTTCCGCCCGCCCCCGGTATGCCGCCGGGCGCCCCGCAGATGCCGCCGCCGATGCCGGCCGGTGCGGTGCCGCCGCCGGGCCGGCCCGTTCCCGGCCCGCCCGTGCCGGGGCAGCAGCCGCCGGCGTACGGCTACCCGCAGCAGGGGCAGCCGACGGTCGGGCCCGGCTATCAGGCGGTGCTGCGCTACCGGGCGCAGGACGGTTCGGAGCAGCAGCTGATCCGGCGTTCGGCGCCCGGCACGCCGCATCCGGAGTGGCAGATCTTCCACGAGCTGCGGGCCATGAACGTGCCGCCGGACCAGGTGCTGGAGCTGCACACGGAGCTGGAGCCGTGCGAGCTGCCGGGTGCGTACTGTGCGCGGATGATCCGGGAGCAGTGGCCGCAGGCGCGGCTGGCGAGCATCGCGCCGTACGGCACGGACCACGCGAGCCGGCAGCAGGGGATGCGTCAGTTGCTGGTGCACCAGGGCGAGTTGCACCAGGTGGCGGCGGGTCCCGCGCGGCCCGCGCCGGTGCGGGCGCCGTTGCCGCAGGTGCAGGCGGCGCCGCCGATCCCGCCGGAGGCGATCGCGCAGGAGCTGGCGGCGGCGTTCGGTCCCGGCGTGTTCCGGTTCGAGCAGGCGGCGGTGGAGCGGCAGGGCGTGCCGCCGGTCGTGGCGCACACGCTGGTGGCGGCGGGGCTGCCGCTGGACATGGGGCCGTTCTTCTGGGCGCAGGCGCAGCCGGGCCGGCCGGTGCCGACGCTGGCGGAGCTGGCGCAGGAGCGCGGGTTGCAGCCGGCGCCGGACGCGGCGTCGTACCTCGTCATGGGGACCGACTTCGGCAAGGCGGTCTGTGTGCAGTACGGCACCGCGAACATCGTGGCCGTGCCCGTGGAGGCGGGGCCGGGCGGGGCGTCGGTGCCGCCGCAGTTCGTGAACACGGGGCTGCCGGAGTTCGCCCGCTGTCTGGCGCTGCTGGGCCGGATGTGGCGGCTCAGGTTCGGCCTGAACCAGGAGCAGGCGGGCCGCTGGACCGTCGACTTCCAGGCCCAGCTGGCCTCGCTGGACCCGGCGGCGCTCGGTTCGCCGGAGAGCTGGTGGTCGGTGCTGCTGGAGCAGATGTGGGACGGGCTGCTGTGACGCGGGACTAGGACGGCCGCACGGGGGCCGGCCGGGTCGGTGACCGGACCGGCCCCCGTGCTCGGTCTTCACGCGTGCGGGCGCGTCGCCCGGCTCGCGCGGGCATGATGGGCGGGTGGACTTCGAGCCGTACCGGGGCGAGTTGGTGGCGTACTGCTATCGGATGCTGGGCTCGTTCCACGAGGCCGAGGACCTGGTGCAGGAGACCATGCTGCGGGCCTGGAAGGCCCGTGAGCGCTACGACCCCGCGCGGGCCTCCGTGCGGACCTGGCTGTACCGGATCGCGACGAACGTGTGCCTGACGGCGCTCCGGGGGCGCGGGCGGCGGCCGTTGCCGTCGGGGCTCGGGGCGCCCGGTACGGACCCGGAGGCGCCGCTCACGCCCGCGCCGGACGTGCCGTGGCTGGAGCCGTTCCCCGACGCGCGGTTCGACGTGGAGGCGCGGGTGGATCTGCGGCTCGCGCTGGTGGCGGCGCTGCAGCTGCTGCCCGCGCGGCAGCGTGCGGTGCTGGTGCTGCGCGAGGTGCTGGAGTTCAGCGCCGCCGAGGTCGCCGACCAGTTGGAGACCTCGGTGCCGGCCGTGAACAGCGCGCTGCAGCGGGCGCGTGCCGCGCTCGCGGGGGCGGGCGGGGCGGACGAGGTGGGGGAGCCGGACGATCCCGAGGTGCGGGCGGCGGTCCTGAGGTATCAACGGGCGTTCGAGGCGGCCGACGTGCCGGCGCTGGTGCGGCTGCTCACCGACGACGCGGTGCTGGAGATGCCGCCGGTGCCGCTGTGGTACCGGGGCCGCGGCGACTACGGCCTGTTCATGGAGCGGGTGTTCCGGCTCCGTGGCACCGGCTGGCGCACGCGCTCCCTCACCATGGGCGGCCAGCCCGCGCTCGCCGCGTACGCCCCCGGGCCGGGCGGTGCGCACCGGCTGCACTCCGTGCAGGTCCTCACGGTCACCGGCGGTGGACGGATCGCGTGCAACGTGGTGTTCACGGACCCGCGCGTGCTGGCGGTGTGCGCGCCGGCGCGGCCGCCCGGGTCCGGCGCCGCCGTGGGTTGAGGCGGCCGGGGGAAATTCCACCGAAGTTTTCCGCCGGCCGCGATGAGTCCGCCCGGTGCCGCCGGTACGTACCGGTGACCATCGAGCGAAGGGACAACCGTCATGAGCGTTGTCGTCATCGAATTCACCACCCTGGACGGGATCGTGTCCGATCCGGACGGGTCCGGGGGCACGCCGTACGGCGGCTGGATCTTCCGGTTCGGCCGGGAGGAGATCGCCGGGGACAGGTTCGGTCTGGGCCGCACCCTGGACGACGGGGTCGTCCTGCTGGGACGGTCCACCTGGGAGGCCTTCTCCCGGCTGTGGCCGGGCCGGGACGACCCCTTCTCCGCGCGCCTGAACGCCGCACCGAAGCTGGTGGCCTCCCGCACCCTGTCCGACGTGTCCGGGTGGGCGAACTCCCGGCTCCTCGACGGTGATCTCCTGGACGCGGTCAAGACCGAGCGGCGGGACGTGATCGTCATGGGCAGCATCGGGGTCGTCCACGCCCTGGCGGACGCGGGCCTGGTCGACGAGTACCGGCTGCTGACCTTCCCCACCGTCCTCGGCACCGGCCGGCCGCTCTTCCCGGCCGGTGGCCCGCCCGCGGAATTGGAGTGCCTGTCCGCGGAACGCACGGGCGCGACGGTGCTGACCCGCTACCGAAGGGCGCGCGGCTGAGCCTGCACGCCCCCTGACGCGCTTCCCGCCCCCTGGTGCGGCGTGCGTGTTTCCGGCGCGGCATGCGGAGTGTCGCGTTATGAACACTTACGTCCGATCCATCAAGATGTCCGCGAAATCATCATTTTCGTGCGGGTCCGGCGGAGAGGGGTTCCAGGTGAGCAGCGCATCGATGCCGCCGTACGAGTTCGTGACCGTCCGGGGGCGTGGCTACCGCCCCGATCAGGTCGACACGTTCATGGTGGCGCTCTGCGAGGACCGGGACGCGGCGTGGGAGCGCGCCGCGCGGCTCACCGTGCTCGCCAAGGAGATGGAGGCGGAGGCCGAGCGGATGCGTGCCGTGGTCGAGCAGCTCCCTCCGCAGACCTACGAGGCGCTCGGGGACCGCGCGCACCGGGTGTTCCGGCTCGTGGTGGAGGAGGCGAAGGCCCTGCGCGAGGGCGCCCGGCGCGAGTTGACGGACGGGGTCGTGGAGGCCGCGGAGCGCGCCGACAGCGAGTGCTGTGCGGTGCAGGAACAGGCCGAGGCGCTCCGCGCGGACACCGAGGAACGTGTCCGCCAGTTGCTCCTCGCCGCGCACGCCGAGGCGGACGACATCCGCATCGGCGCCCGTCTGGAGGTCAAGGAGCGGCGGGGCGAGGCTCTTGCGGCCCTGCGCGAGGTGCGGCAGCGCACCACGGCGATGCTCGCCGAACAGGCCAAGGAGCACGCCGAACGCTGGGCCGCGGAGGAGCGTGAGGAGGCCGCGCGGGCCGCTGCGGTCGACGCGCACAACGCCGAACGCATCGCCCGCGCCGAGGCCGCCCTGGCGGAGGCGGAACGGGCCCTGGAGGAGGCCGGGGATTCGGCGCGCCGCTCCGAGGAGGAGGCGGAGGCGCGTGCCGCCGAGGTCCTCGCGGAGGCCCGGAACCACGAGGAGCGCATCGCGCGGGAGACCGAGCGGGTGCTGCGCGAGCACGGCGAGACCTGGGACGACGTACAGGCGCACATGGACCACATGCGGGACAGCCTCATGACCCTGACGGGGCGCGCGGCGGCGGAATAGCGCCCCTGCCGCGCTCTCAGTTCCCCCTCCGTACCGCCCCCGCCAGGATCCAGCCCTCCACCGCCTCGTACTGCCGGCGCTGTTCCGCGGCCCTGCGCCGGCCGGAGGTCACCGTCCCCAGCCAGCCCAGGAAGAAGCCGGCCGGGATGGAGACGAGGCCGGTGGTGGTGAAGGGGAACCAGTTGAAGTCGGCGTGCGGGAAGGCGGCGCCCGGCGAGCCCGAGACCAGGTTCGTGCCGGGCATCAGGAGCAGCACGGTGAGGGTGCCGCCGAGCAGGGTGCACAGCAGGCCGGTGCGGGTGTAGCGGCGCCAGAAGAGGCCGTAGACCAGGGCCGGGGCGAGGGCGGAGGCGCCGAGGCAGAAGGAGAGGGTGATCAGGGGCTGCAGGCTGTGGTGCTGGACCAGGGTCGCCAGCAGGATCGTGGGGACTCCTATGGCGAGCGCGGAGACGCGGGCCAGGATCATCTCGCGGCGGGCCGGCATGTTCTGGACGCGGGTCGCGAAGACGTCGTGGGCGAGGGAGTTGGCGCAGGCGAGGATCATGCCGGCGACGGAGGCGAGCAGGGTCAGGAAGATCGCCGCGGTGACGGTGGTGAAGAGCAGGGTCTCCGCCGTCGACACGTCGGTCCCGAAGGCCGCGCGGGAGCCCAGCAGGTAGGCGGTGTTGCCCTGCGGGTCGGCGGCGGTGATGGCGGCGCGGCCGACCAGGGCGGTGGCGCCGAAGCCGACGACGCTGACGATCAGCGCGAACAGGGCCACGCACGAGACCGCCCAGGACATCGAGCGGCGGACCTGGCGGGCGCTGGAGGCGGTGTACATGCGCATGGTGATGTGCGGCAGGCAGGCGCCGCCGAGGACGACGGTCAGCTCCGAGCTGATCATGTCCAGGCGGGGGGCGGGACCGCCGCTGAACTCGAGGCCGGAGCCCAGGTAGGCGGTTCCGGCGCCGCTGCCCCGGGCCGCCGCGGCGAGCAGGGTGCCCGGGTCCCAGGCGAAGCGGTGCAGGACCAGCAGGGCGATCACGGTGCCGGAACCGAGCAGCATCACGATCTTCAGGATCTGGATGAGGGCGGTGCCCTTCATGCCGCCGATGGCCGCGTAGCTGATCATGAGAACGCCGAGGCCGATGACGCAGCCGGTCTGCACGGTCTCGTTGGAGAAGCCGAGGACGAAGGCCATCAGCTGTCCGGCGCCGGCGAGCTGGACCAGCATCAGCGGCAGCAGGGCGGCGATGGTCACCGCGCAGGCCGCGATCCGTACGCTGCGGCCGGGCATCCGGCGGGCCAGCGCGTCGCCCATGGTGAACCGGCCGGCGTTGCGCAGCGGTTCGGCCAGCAGGAACATCAGCAGCAGCAGCGACAGGGCCGTGCTGAGGGCGAGGACGACGCCGTCGTAGCCGCACAGGGCGATCACGCCGCCGGTGGCGAGGACGCCGGCCCCGGAGATGTAGTCGCCGGCGATCGCCAGGCCGTTGCGGAGCGGGGAGAGGGAGCCGTAGCCGGTGTAGAACTCGTCGAGGTCGTCGCGGTCCGGGCCGGTCAGCACGCACAGCAGGAGGGTGAGCGTGGCGACGGCGGTGAAGGCGACCAGCGCCATGGACTGGGCGGAGCCGCTGAAGCCGGTCACCGTACGGCCCCGCGCCTGGCGTCCAGTTCCGCGGTCCTGCGGATGCGGTCGGCGAGCGGGTCGACGTGGCGGCGCGCGGTGTGCTCGTAGAGGGCGATCGCCAGCCAGGTGACGGGGAGTTGCAGGAGCGCGAGGAGCAGTCCCGCGGGTACGCCGTCGGCGACCGTGCTCGTCATCACGCCCGGGGCGAACGCCGACAGCACCAGGAACAGCGTGAAGTAGCCGAGCGCGGTGAGGGTCGCGGTGCGCCGCTGGAGGCGGTAGGCGCCGCGCAGCACCCGCAGGTCGCTGTGGTGGCCGACCGGCTCCCGGTGCGGCACGTGGCGGGGGAGCGGCGGCTCGGGCGGCCGTGGTTGCCAGGGGTAGGTGAGGTGCGCCGGTTCCGGCGGCGAAGGGCTGGAAGGGATGGAAGGACTGGAAGGGTCGTAGGACATCCCGGTGCTCCTTGCGTGGCTCGGGTCCGTGGCGGCGGACCGCAGGGAGAGGAGGGAGCGGGGGACGCACGTTACTCGCAGGTATCCGAGGTGCGCGGCCTTTTCCACCAACTGGACGGTCGGTATGCGCTTACTGCACCCGAACGTGTCTGACCTCGGGTGTTACCCGCGTTAACTCCGGGACGGGAGTCAGTCCTTGAGGACCGGGAAGCGTCGCGGTGCGACCGACAGGAGCACCAGGAACGCCAGTGCCGCCGCGCACGCCGCCCCGAAGTACACCGCGTGGACCGCGTCCGCGATGGCGTGCCGGGTGGACTCGGGGGCCGTTCCGTCGTCCAGCGCGCGCGTGACGGAGTCGAGGTCGCCCGCGCCGCCGAGCCGGGCGGCCAGCACCCCGTTGGCGACCGCGCCGAACACCGCCGCCCCGATCGTCTGGCCGGTCTGCCGGCAGAAGAGCACCGACGCGGTCGTCGTGCCGCGCTCCTCCCAGCCCACCGTGGACTGCACGCCCACGATCAGCGGCAGCTGGAACAGGCCCAGCGCGGCGCCGAGCAGGAGCATGAGCAGCGTCGGCTGCCAGGCCGACCCCGGGTAGGGCAGGAACGGGAACGCGAACAGGATCAGCGCGGCCGCGCCGATGCCGAGCAGCGCGGTGTCGCGGAAGCCGATCCGCCGGTACACGTGCTGGCTGAGGGCGGCCGAGACCGGCCAGCTCAGCGTCCACACCGACAGCACGAACCCGGCGGCCACCGGCGCGAGTCCGAGCACCGACTGCGCGTACGTCGGCAGGAACACCGTGGGCGCCACCATCAGCAGGCCGAGCGCGCCGAGCGCGAGGTTGACGGCCGCGATCGTACGGCGCCGCCACACCCACCCCGGGATGATCGGCTCGGCCGCCCGGCGCTCGATCCACACCACGAGTCCCACCATCGCGAGCCCGGTGGTGAACAGCGCGCACGACGGCGCGGACCACCACGCCCACGCCACCCCGCCCTGCACCAGCGCCGTCAGCAGTACGCCACCGCAGGCGAAGACCGCCAGTGCACCCGCCCAGTCCACCCGCGGGGGCGTGCGCGGCGCGCGCTTCGGCTCGTGGAGGTGACGCACTATCAGCCAGAGCGCCGCCGCGCCGATCGGGAGGTTGATCAGGAAGATCCACCGCCAGTCCGCGTACGCGGCCAGCACCCCGCCGAGCCCCGGCCCGGCGACCGCCGACACCGCCCACACCGTGGACAGCTTCGACTGGATCTTCGGGCGCTCCTCGAGCGGGTAGAGGTCGGCCGCGAGGGTCTGCACGGTGCCCTGCAGCGCCCCGCCGCCGAGGCCCTGCACGATCCGGAACGCGATCAGCGCTGCCATGTTCCAGGCGGCCGCGCACAGCAGCGACCCCAGCAGGAACACCACGGCGCCCGCGACCAGCACCGGCTTACGGCCGAAGGTGTCGGAGAGCTTGCCGTACACCGGCAGGGTCACGGTGACGGCGAGCAGGTAGCCGGAGAAGAGCCAGGAGAAGACCGAGAAGCCGCCGAGGTCGCCGACGATCTGGGGTACGGCGGTGGAGACGACGGTGGAGTCGAGCGCCGCCAGCGCCATGGCGAGCATCAGGGCGGCCACCACGGCCCCCCGCCGACCTGTCCCGGCCTCCCGCCCCGCTGCCCGTAGCGCGGGTTCCGTGTTCTCCTTCTCCGCGTTCTCCTTCGCCACGCCGGATCCCCTCCCCGTGCGTCCGCCATGTATCTATGTCGCGCACAACAGCTTCCCACCCGCCCCGGCGCGGCGGGAGTCCGCGTCCACCTGGTGAGAGGGCGAGGCCACTTGACCCTCACGCGACGAGAGGGTGGACGCTTCCTGGGGCGGTGGGTGGAGACCGACCCCGAGAAGGACTCCACCCGGCGGTGGACGTCCCCTAGGGGGTTCTCCGTACTACGGCTCGGGGAGGGTTCGTACCGCCGGAGGACGAGACGGCACCCCGCCCGTCCTTAACCTGGCTTTACGCCGCCGGGGGGCGGTTGACCGAACCGGCGGGGGTGGGGTTTTCCCCCGGGCAAGACGGGGCTTCGCACCAGCGCGGAGCGACCCCGCCGGCCGCGAGACTCGTCGTCGTACCGACCACCGCACAGCAACGCACAGCACAGGGCCGTCCGTTCGCTGACCGACTTAGGAGACATACCGTGACATCGGCTGTGACCATTCCCAGGCACGGGGGTACTGGAGGGCGTACGGCCGTTGCCGCGCGGGCGCGGCAGGTCGTCAAGGCGTACGGGGCCGGGGAGACCCGGGTCGTCGCCCTGGACCACGTCGACGTGGACATCATGCGGGGGCAGTTCACCGCGATCATGGGCCCCTCGGGGTCCGGCAAGTCCACCCTGATGCACTGCCTCGCCGGGCTCGACACCGTGACCAGCGGTCAGATCTACCTGGACGAGACCGAGATCACCGGCCTGAAGGACAAGAAGCTCACCCAGCTGCGCCGGGACCGGATCGGGTTCATCTTCCAGGCGTTCAACCTGCTGCCGACGCTGAACGCGCTGGAGAACATCACGCTCCCCATGGACATCGCCGGGCGCAGGCCCGACAAGGAGTGGCTGCGGCGCGTGGTCGACACCGTGGGGCTCGCGGACCGGCTCAAGCACCGGCCCACCCAGCTCTCGGGAGGCCAGCAGCAGCGCGTGGCCGTGGCGCGCGCCCTCGCCGCCCGCCCCGAGATCATCTTCGGCGACGAGCCGACCGGAAACCTCGACTCCCGCGCGGGCGCGGAGGTCCTCGGCTTCCTGCGCAGCTCCGTCGACGACCTGGGCCAGACCATCGTGATGGTCACACACGACCCGGTCGCCGCCTCCTACGCGGACCGCGTGCTCTACCTCGCCGACGGCCGGATCGTCGACGAGATGTTCAAGCCGACCGCGGAGACCGTCCTGGACCGCATGAAGGACTTCGACGCGCGGGGGCGTACGTCATGACCGTCCTGAAGACCTCGATGCGCAACTTCTTCGCGCACAAGGGGCGGATGGCCCTGTCGGCGGTCGCCGTCCTGCTGTCGGTGGCGTTCGTGTGCGGCACGCTGGTGTTCACCGACACCATGAACACGACGTTCGACAAACTGTTCGCGGCGACCTCGTCCGACGTGACGGTCAGCGCCAAGGGCGCCTCCGACACCGGCGAGACCACCTCCGACAACGGCAGGCCGCCGGTCATGCCGGCCGCGGTGGTCGGCAAGGTCCGCGCCGCGAACGGCGTCAAGGCGGCGGAGGGCACGGTCTTCTCGACCTCCGTGACCGTCGTGGACGCCGAGAAGGACAGCCTGTCGCCGTCCAGCGGCGCCCCGACCATCGTCGGCAGCTGGAACAGCAACGACGCCCGCACCATGAAGATCACCTCCGGTACGGCGCCGAAGAACTCCGGCCAGGTCATGGTGGACGCCGACACCGCCGACAAGCACCACCTGAAGCTCGGTGACGAGATCGGCGTGATCAGCGCGGTCGGCACGCACACCGCGAGGATCTCCGGCATCGCCGACTTCACCGTCACCAACCCCGGTGCCGCGATCTTCTACCTGGACACGAAGACCGCTCAGCGCACGCTCGTCGGGCAGACCGGCGTCTTCACGAACATCAACGTGACGGCCGCGGCCGGTGTGACGGACGCGCAGCTGAAGAAGAACGTCGTCGGCGAACTCGGCACCGCCTACAAGGTGCAGACCGCCAAGGAGACCGCCGACGCCAACCAGAAGGACGTCGAGAGCTTCCTGGACGTCATGAAGTACGCGATGCTCGGCTTCGCCGGGATCGCCTTCCTGGTCGGCATCTTCCTGATCATCAACACCTTCTCGATGCTGGTCGCCCAGCGCACCCGCGAGATCGGCCTGATGCGGGCCATCGGCTCCAGCCGCCGCCAGGTCAACCGGTCCGTGCTCGTCGAGGCCCTGCTGCTCGGCGTGGTCGGCTCGGTCCTGGGCGTCGGCGCGGGCGTCGGCATCGCGGTCGGCCTGATGAAGCTGATGGGCTCCATGGGCATGCACCTGTCGACCAGTGACCTGACGGTCGCCTGGACGACCCCGGTACTCGGCCTGATCCTCGGCGTCGTCGTCACCGTCCTCGCCGCCTACCTGCCCGCGCGCCGCGCCGGCAAGGTCTCCCCGATGGCCGCGCTGCGCGACGCCGGCGCCCCCGCCGACGCCCGGGCGGGCCGCATACGCGCCCTGATCGGCCTCGTGCTGACCGGCACGGGCGGCTACAGCCTCTACCTGGCCTCGGCCACCGAGCAGGCCAAGGAGGGCTCGGCCTGGCTCGGCCTCGGCATCGTCCTCTCGCTCATCGGGTTCGTCGTCATCGGCCCGCTGCTCGCGGGCGGTGTCGTACGGGTCCTGGGCGCCGTCCTGCTGCGGATGTTCGGCCCGGTCGGCCGCATGGCCGAACGCAACGCTCTGCGCAACCCGCGCCGCACCGGCGCCACCGGCGCCGCCCTGATGATCGGACTGGCGCTGGTCGCCTGCCTCTCGGTGGTCGGCTCCTCCATGGTCGCCTCCGCCTCCGACCAGCTCGACAAGACCGTCGGCACGGACTTCATCATCCAGTCCGACAGCGGCCAGCGGATCACCCCGCAGGCCGTCAAGGCCGTCAAGGACGTACCGGGACTCGCGAGGGTCACCGAGTACCGCACCACCACGGCCGACTACACCACGCCCGACGGCAAGACGCTCAAGGACACCGACATCACGGCGGCCGACCCGACGTACGCGACCGACCTGCGCACCAAGACCGTCGCCGGTGACCTCAAGGACGCCTACCTGCCCGACTCGATGTCCGTGCACGACAAGTTCGCCAAGGCGCACAACATCCACCTCGGCTCGAAGATCGACGTCAGGTTCAAGGACGGCCGTACCGCCCACCTGACGGTCCGGGCGATCACCAGCAGCGACGGCCTCATCGACGCCGGCTCCAAGTACACGTCGATCGCCACGCTCGCCAAGTACGTGCCGGCCGCCAAGATGCCGCTCGACGACCTGGTCTTCGCCACCGCCGAGCACGGGCAGCAGGACGCCGCGTACACGTCGCTCAAGTCCGCGCTGCACGACTACCCGCAGTACACCGTGCGCGACCAGACCGACTACAAGAAGGCGCTCAAGGACCAGATCGGCCAGCTGCTGAACCTGATCTACGGCCTGCTCGCCCTCGCGATCATCGTCGCGGTCCTCGGCGTCGTGAACACCCTGGCGCTGTCCGTGGTCGAGCGGACCCGCGAGATCGGCCTCATGCGGGCCATCGGCCTCTCCCGCCGCCAGCTGCGCCGCATGATCCGCATGGAGTCCGTGGTGATCGCCCTCTTCGGCGCCCTGCTGGGCCTCGGCCTCGGCATGGGCTGGGGCGCCACGGCCCAGAAGCTGCTCGCCCTGCAGGGTCTGAAGGTCCTGGAGATCCCCTGGCCGACGATCATCGGGGTCTTCATCGGCTCGGCCTTCGTGGGCCTGTTCGCCGCCCTGGTCCCGGCGTTCCGCGCGGGCCGCATGAACGTCCTGAACGCGATCGCGACCGACTGACCGCGACCGCCCGAGAGACCACCGCATACGGGGGTTGCGGGGGAACGCCCGGCGCCGGGGAGTCTTGGGGGACTCTCCGGCGCCGGGCGCGTCTTTGTCCTTCGAGTCCGGCTTCTCGGGTCACCGAGCCGGGTGGTGGGTGTGTCTTCTGCTTTGGGTGTGTCTTCTGCTTTTCGAGTCCCGCTTCTCGGGTCACCGAGTCGGGTGGTGGGTGGGCATAGGCTTCGGGGGTCCAGGGGGCGGAGCCCCCTGGGACGGTCACCGGAGCGCACGGGCGCCTCACCGGGCGACGGAGGTTATCCACAGCCCCGGCACCCGCGCCCGCGTAGTCGTACGCTGGAGACCCCCCGGTCGCAGCCCGCGCCGGGTACTTCGTGTTGCCCACCCCCCGACGAAAGCCGCCCTCAATGAGCCTGCACGGTCTGCTCGACGCCGTCGTCAAGGACCCCGCCCTCGCGGAAGCGATCAAGGCGGCCGCGGACGGCAACCGCATGCACGTCGACCTGGTCGGCCCCCCTGCGGCCCGCCCCTTCGCGGTCGCCGCCCTGGCCCGCGAGGCCGGCCGCCCCGTCCTCGCGGTCACCGCCACCGGCCGCGAGGCCGAGGACCTGGCGTCGGCGCTGCGCACCCTGCTGCCGTCCGAGGGCGTCGCGGAGTACCCCTCCTGGGAGACCCTCCCGCACGAGCGCCTCAGCCCCCGCAGCGACACCGTCGGCCGCCGCCTCGCCGTCCTGCGCCGCCTCGCCCACCCCAGCTCCGACGACCCCGAGACCGGCCCGGTCTCCGTCGTCGTCGCCCCCGTACGCTCCGTGCTCCAGCCGCAGGTCAAGGGCCTCGGCGACCTGGAACCGGTGGCGCTGCGCTCCGGGCAGACCGCCGACCTGAACGAGGTGGTGGAAGCCCTCGCGGCCGCCGCCTACGCGCGCGTGGAGCTCGTCGAGAAGCGCGGCGAGTTCGCCGTCCGCGGCGGCATCCTGGACGTCTTCCCGCCCACCGAGGAACACCCCCTGCGCGTCGAGTTCTGGGGCGACGACGTCGAGGAGATCCGCTACTTCAAGGTCGCCGACCAGCGCTCCCTGGAGGTCGCCGAGCACGGCCTGTGGGCGCCGCCCTGCCGCGAGCTGCTGCTGACCGAGGACGTCCGCGCACGCGCGCGTGCCCTCGCCGAGGAGCACCCGGAGCTGGGCGAGCTGCTCAACAAGATCGCCGAGGGGATCGCCGTCGAGGGCATGGAGTCCCTCGCCCCGGTCCTGGTCGACGACATGGAGCTGCTGCTCGACGTGCTGCCCAAGGGCGCGATGGCCGTCGTCTGCGACCCGGAGCGGGTGCGGACGCGTGCCGCCGATCTCGTGGCCACGTCGCAGGAGTTCCTGCAGGCCTCCTGGGCGGCCACGGCCGGCGGCGGCGAGGCGCCCATCGACGTCGGCGCGGCCTCCCTGTGGTCGATCGCGGACGTCCGCGACCGCGCGCGCGAGCTGGACATGATGTGGTGGTCGGTGTCGCCGTTCGCCGCCGACGAGGAGCTGGCCGCCGACACCCTCAAGCTCGGCATGCACGCCACGGAGACCTACCGCGGCGACACCGCGAAGGCCCTCGCCGACACCAAGGGCTGGCTGGCCGACGGCTGGCGCACGGTGTACGTCACCGAGGGTCACGGCCCCGCCTCCCGCACCGTGGAGGTGCTCGGCGGCGAGGGCATCGCGGCCCGCCTCGACGTCGACCTGGGCGAACTCGGCCCCTCGGTCGTGCACGTGTCGTGCGGCTCCATCGACTACGGCTTCGTCGACCCGGCGCTCAGGCTCGCCGTCCTCACCGAGACCGACCTGTCCGGCCAGAAGGCGGCCGGCAAGGACGGCGCCCGGATGCCGGCCCGCCGCCGCAAGACCATCGACCCGCTCACCCTGGAATCGGGCGACTACATCGTGCACGAGCAGCACGGCGTCGGCCGCTACATCGAGATGGTGCAGCGCACCGTCCAGGGCGCCACCCGCGAGTACCTGGTCGTGGAGTACGCCCCCGCCAAGCGCGGCCAGCCCGGCGACCGGCTGTACATCCCGACCGACCAGCTGGAGCAGATCACCAAGTACGTCGGCGGCGAGGCCCCCACCCTGCACCGCCTGGGCGGCGCGGACTGGACGAAGACCAAGGCGCGGGCCAAGAAGGCCGTCAAGGAGATCGCCGCCGACCTGATCAAGCTCTACAGCGCGCGCATGGCCGCCCCCGGCCACGCGTTCGGCGGGGACACGCCCTGGCAGCGCGAGCTGGAGGACGCCTTCCCGTACGCGGAGACCCCCGACCAGCTGACCACCATCGCCGAGGTCAAGGACGACATGGAGAAGTCGGTCCCCATGGACCGCCTGATCTGCGGCGACGTCGGCTACGGCAAGACCGAGATCGCGGTGCGGGCCGCCTTCAAGGCGGTCCAGGACGGCAAGCAGGTGGCCGTCCTCGTCCCCACCACCCTGCTGGTGCAGCAGCACTTCGGGACGTTCTCCGAGCGGTACTCACAGTTCCCGGTGAGCGTGAAGGCGCTCTCCCGCTTCCAGACCGACACCGAGGCGAAGGGGACCCTGGAGGGCCTCAGGGAAGGTGCCGTCGACGTCGTCATCGGCACCCATCGCCTCTTCTCCTCGGAGACCAAGTTCAAGGACCTCGGCCTGGTCATCGTCGACGAGGAACAGCGCTTCGGCGTCGAGCACAAGGAGCAGCTGAAGAAGCTGCGCGCCAACGTCGACGTGCTCACCATGTCCGCCACGCCGATCCCGCGCACCCTGGAGATGGCGGTCACCGGCATCCGCGAGATGTCCACCATCACCACGCCCCCGGAGGAGCGGCACCCGGTGCTCACCTTCGTCGGGCCGTACGAGGAGAAGCAGATCGGCGCCGCCATCCGCCGCGAACTGCTGCGCGAGGGCCAGGTCTTCTACATCCACAACCGGGTCGAGTCGATCGACCGCGCGGCGGCCCGGCTCCGCGAGATCGTCCCCGAGGCCCGCATCGCGACGGCCCACGGCCAGATGTCCGAGTCGGCCCTCGAACAGGTCGTCGTCGACTTCTGGGAGAAGAAGTTCGACGTGCTCGTCTCGACCACGATCGTCGAGTCCGGCATCGACATCTCCAACGCCAACACGCTCATCGTCGAACGCGGCGACACCTTCGGCCTCTCCCAGCTGCACCAGCTGCGCGGCCGGGTCGGCCGGGGCCGCGAGCGCGGGTACGCCTACTTCCTCTACCCGCCGGAGAAGCCGCTGACCGAGACCGCGCACGAGCGCCTCGCGACCATCGCCCAGCACACCGAGATGGGCGCCGGCATGTACGTGGCGATGAAGGACCTGGAGATCCGCGGTGCCGGCAACCTGCTCGGCGGCGAGCAGTCCGGGCACATCGCGGGCGTCGGCTTCGACCTGTACGTCCGCATGGTCGGCGAGGCCGTCGCGGACTACCGGCGGCAGCTGGAGACCGGCGAGATCGAGGAGGAGCCGCCGCTCGAGGTCAAGATCGAGCTGCCCGTCGACGCGCACGTCCCGCACGACTACGCGCCCGGCGAGCGGCTGCGCCTCCAGGCGTACCGTTCCATCGCCTCCGCCAACTCGGAGGACGACATCAGGGCGGTCCGCGAGGAACTCACCGACCGCTACGGCAAGTTGCCCGAGCCGGTGGAGAACCTGCTGCTCGTCGCCGGGCTGCGGATGCTCGCCCGCGCGTGCGGGGTCGGCGAGATCGTCCTCCAGGGCACCAACATCCGCTTCGCACCGGTGGAGTTGCGCGAGTCGCAGGAGCTGCGCGTCAAGCGCCTGTACCCCGGGACCGTCATCAAGCCGGCCGTCCACCAGCTGCTGGTGCCCCGCCCGAAGACCGCGAAGGTGGGCGGCAAGCCGCTGGTCGGGCGGGAACTGCTGAGCTGGGTGGGGGAGTTCCTCGCCTCGATCCTGGGGTCGTGACCGGATGACGGGGGCGCGGGGCGTGCGGATCGGTGAGCCGGCGCGAGCGACCGGAACCACACCGCGCGCCCTCGGCGGCGAACGCGCGCGCCGTGGCGCGCACCGATGCCGTTGCCGGCACCGGTGACGACGACGGTACGGGGGTCCTGGGGGCGGATGTTCTCGCTCACGCCGGGATCGTCGGACTGCCGCCGGTGTCAAGGTCAAGTCCCTCTCGGCAGGCCCGGGCAGGCGTGCGCGCACGGCAAGGTGTCAGGTGCGTCATCGGGGGCATTCGTTCGCGGCGGGGAGTGAGCGGGCGCGAAGGCGTACGGTCCGGGCTTCGCCCGGAGTGCCAACCGGCCGCGGACAAGGGCGGGTTGCGGGTACATGTCGTTCAACGCCCTGTCTGGTGCGAACCGTGCGGCGGTTACCGTGGACCAGCAGAAATCCGCCCGTGCGGAGGCGGACAGGGGCAGGAAGAGGGGGCGCACGTGGCGCGTCTGAGGGGCGGGGCGGTCATGGCCGTCGTCATGGTCTTCGCCGTGGCCGGCTGCAAGGACCTGCAGAACAACGGGGCTTCGGGAGCCCAGGGCTCGGGAGGCGGGGGAGCGGCCCTGACGGCCGCCGACTCGCTGACCGTCAAGGGGCGGGCCCCGAAGACCGGTTACTCCCGCGCCAAGTTCGGCTCCGCCTGGGCGGACACCGACTCCAACTCCTGTGACACCCGGGACGACATACTCAAGCGCGACCTGAAGGACGTGAAGTACACCGACGGCGACTGCAAGGTCTCCTACGGCGTGCTGGAGCCGGACCCCTACTCCGGCAAGGAGGTCACCTACAGGCGCGGCCGTAGCCTGGTCGACATCGACCACCTCGTCGCCCTGTCGGACGCCTGGCAGAAGGGTGCCAAGTACTGGGACGCCAGCAAGCGCATAGCCCTGGCCAACGACCCGCTCAACCTCCTCGCCGTCGACGCGAGCGCCAACCGTGGCAAGGGCGACGGCGACACCGCCACCTGGCTGCCGCCCGACAAGTCCTACCGCTGCACCTACGTCGCCGCGCAGGTCGCCGTGAAGAAGAAGTACGGCCTGTGGGTCACCGCCGCCGAGAAGGCGGCGATGAAGAAGGTGCTGGCCGGCTGCCCGGGCCAGAAACTCCCCTCGGGCGGCAACCCGACCAACGCTCCGGCACGCTTCAAGGCGCGCTGAACCGCCGTCCCCGCCGCGTGAGTCACCGCCCCAGGGAGCGGCCGCGCGGCGGAGGGGCCGGGCGGCCCGCCTTCTCCCACGCCACGAAGGTGTTGGTGCGGGCGAAGACGAACGCCTTGACCGGGTTGGCGGAGTACGACCACGGCGGGCTGCCGACGTATCCGCCGACCGCCCGGAACTGCTCGACGGCCTCCGGGTACCGCTTCGTCTGGAACAGGGTGTCCGCCAGCAGGTGCCGTACCGTCGGCAGCCGGTGGTGCCCGGCCGGCGCCCGGTCCACGGCGTCCAGGGTGGCGTCCACGGCCGCCTGTACGAACGGCTGGTTGTACACGGGTGCCTTGGGCTCCCGGACCGCGTGCTCCATCAGGGCGTCCAGGCGCAGTACGGGCAGCAGGCTGCCCTGTGGTGCGGTGGCCGCGGCCTGCTCGGCGAAGGCGTACATCAGCTCGTGCGAACCACGCCACTTGGCGCACCAGTACTGCAAGGCGCTCATGTGGGCTCCGAAGTGGTGCGGGTCGCGTGCGGTGATCTCGGCCCACAGCGCCCGGAAGTCGTCGTGCGACCAGCCGAGCCCCAGCGCGACGGTGATCTGTGCGATCCAGGGGCAGGGGTCCTCGGGTGCCATCCAGGCGGCCTCCTGGCAGGCGGGCAGTGCCTCGGCCAGCAGCCGGTGGAAGCCCTCGAACTGTTCCGCCGTGGTGTGCTTCGCCAGGTTCGCGCCGCGGACCTTGCCCGCGAGCACGACGAGCGCGTCGGCGTGCACCAGGGCGGCGGCCGGGTCGCCGGGGTACTCGGTCCGCCATGCCTTGAGCCAGGCGTCGTCCTCGGCGGCGGCGTGCACGAGGATGCCGAGCCGGTACCACCGCAGGTCCCAGTCGCGGCCCGCCCCGGCCAGATAGGCGGCGGCTCGCCGCCAGTCACCGGCGAGGGCGGCCGCCGCCACCGCGTCGGCCTCCGGATCGGGGCCGGCGGAACCGCTGTCGAGCTGAGCGGCGGGCACCAGCCCGTACTTGGCGGGGTCGATGTTGACCGGCGCCTTGGCCTTCGCCTCCGCCCGGAGCGCACGCCCCTTGCGGATATTGCGCGGGAGGGTGACGAGCGCGTAGCCGAGAATGCCGGCACCGGCTATGTCGATCAGGACGTTCATACCGGGTCTTTCGGGTAGGGGCCGCCGGAGGAGACGGCCGACGAGGCGCCTGACGAGGCGCCCGAGGAGAAGGTCGAAGAGGCTGTCGAAGTCGTTGTCGGAGCACGGCCGCCGCCGGACAGCAGAGCCCGCAGGGGAGCCGTGCCGGGTGGCTCGGCGACCGCGCGATCCAGGGCCGCCTCCAGCGCCTCGGCGAACCTTTCGGGTGCCACCACCCGCACCGCGGGCCCGGACCAGCACAGCTCCCATCGGCACAGCCCCGCGTCCAGCGCGGTGAGCAGGGCCAGCTGGCGCAGGGCCGAGCGGAAGGCCGTCCTCGCGAACTCGCGTGCCGCGCGTCCGCTGCTCCGGCCGGCCTGTTCCGACCTGGGCAGCCGGTCGGCGATGTCGTACAGCAGGCCGCGGCCGACCAGCTCCAGGAGGCGGTCGAGGTGCGGCACTCCGGGTTCGCCAGGTATGGCGCTCACGCCGGGTACGGCAAAGCCCCTCGCGTCGGCCACCTGGGCCATGGCCCCGAGCAGCGGCCCCGCTTCCCGCGTCCACCTCTCGCGCCGGGTTCGCGCGGGCAGTTCCGCCCAGGGCACGCGCCGCCAGGACAGCGTCTCCCGGCTCAGCACGGCTCGTTCCAGTCCCGCGAGAAGAAGGTCCGGCTCCCGGAGCAGCGCGAGGGCGGGGCGCCGGGAGTGCGCGGTGGCGCGGCCGCCGTCCGGGAGTTCGTGGAGTACGGGAAGTTCGGGCCGTTCGGGGAGTTCGGGCCGTTGGGGGAGTGCCTCCAGCGCCGCGATGCGGTCGGCCGTGAGCGGGTGGCTGTCGTACGGAGAGCTCTCCTCACCGGTCGCCTCCGGGAGCGGCTCACGGGCCCACGCTTCCACTTCCGCCCGGCGTGCGGGGTCCGCGAGCAGCAGGGCGAGCCCGCCGTAGAACTGCCCTTCCGGCGGCAGCAGGCCGGCATCCCGGCCCATCAGGGCGTACTCGCGCAGATAGAGGTCGTCGGCGGCTTCGAGCGCCGGGATGCGGCGCAGTGCGGCGGCCGTGGTGTCCCGTCCGGCGACCCGGGCGGCCACCAGGTCGGCCGCGTACTCCTGCCGGCGGCTGACGGCCTCGGTCAGCCGCAGACACAGCCGCGCGTACGCGGCGAAGACCAGGGCCAGATAGTGGTCCGGGCCTCGCGTCGGCTCCCGCTTCGGCGGTGGCGGCTTGCCGGCCGCCCGGCGCCGGGCGGCCCGCGCGGCGGCCCTCGCCCTCCCCTCGGCCTCCTCGCGCGCGGCCCGCCGGCGCAAGGTGTGCGCGGTGTGCAGCAGCCTGCCGTGCAGTACCCGGAGCAGGCCGCCCAGCCGGGTGTCGTCGTGCGCGTAGTGGCCGAGTTCGTGCCCGAGCACGGCGTCCAGTTCGTCCTCGGGCAGCCCGATCAGCAGCGCCACGCCGAGAAAGAGCCGCCGCTCGCCCGCGACCAGCCCGAGCCACCGGGCGTCCTCCCGCACCATGGCGTTGGCCCCCGGGACCACCCGGATCTCCGTGGGCGGCCGGGTGCCCACCCGCTCGGCCAGGTTCCGCACGCGCCGCCACAGCTCCGGCTGCTCACCCGGTGCCAGTGACACACCGGGTACCGCGTCCGGCCCGTCCCCGGGGCCGCGGCTGAACAGGACGACCCGCACCACGCACCAGGCGATCGCCAGCGAGCCGAGGTAGCCCTCGACGGCCATGACCGTGAAGCCAGGCCCGCGGGCCAGGAAGACGTCCAGGACCGCCAGTGCGACGAGGACGAGCAGGGCCAGCACGTAGAACCCGAGGAGCAGACCGAGAACGAGCGCGGCACGCAGCGGCGTTCCGGGCACGCCGGGTTCTCGTACGCCGGCGACTCGTGCGCCGCGTTCTCGTGCGCCGCGTTCTCGTGCGCCGCGTTCTCGTAGGGCGGTGCCGCCGGCAGCCGCCCGGTCGGCGGGGCGGGACGTCAGGCGCATCGGCATCCTTCACGGGAACGGAACAAGCTACTTCTTCAGCGCCGACAGGACCGTCGCCGTCACCTTCCGCGCGGACGCGGCACCGTTGTCGCTGCCCGCCGTGGACAGCACGGTGACCACGGAGCTGCCGGAACGAGCCGCGATCAGCGTGGTGCCGTTCTCCCAGTAGCCGCTCGTCAGCGTCATCGTGTAGGCCTCGTCGCCGAGTCCGGCCGTGGCGCTGCCGGTGAGCTTCACCTTGGCGTGCGCGTCGGTGTCCGTGTACGTGGCGCACTCGGCGGCCACGGTCCTCAGGGCCTTCATCACGGCGGCCGCCGTGGTGCCCTGGAAGGCGTCGATCTCCTGGTCCACTTCCTCGGTCTTGTTCGCGTAGCCGTTCTGCGCGAACGACACCCCGCCCTTGTAGCCGGACACCTGGATCCAGGACGTGGTCTCCAGCCTGGTGCAGTCGGGCTTCCCCGCCTTCCTGGCGGCCGGGGAGAGGAACTCGCCACCGCTGTCCGCGGAGCCGTCGGACTCGAGGGTGAGCCCGGACGGGAAGGCCGAGGCGGGCGCCAGTGCCTTCTTCAGCCGGGTGCCCGTGAGCAGGCCGGAGTCGGGGTTCTTCGCCTTGGCCGGCTCGGCGCTCGTGCCGGTGCTGGAGTCGGCGGTGGGGCCGGTGGATCCGGCGGAACAGGCGGTCAGGGCCAGCGGCAGGGCGGCGGCGGCCATCAGCATCACGGCGCGGGACGGGAGACGCATCGGGAGTCCTTCGGGAGTCGTTGAAGCGATGGGTCAATAACAGCAGAGGCTGTGAACCGAGTCAACACAACAAACAAGGAGTGAGGTGTACACGTCCGTGAAGCGGGGGATCTTGTGTGCGTCGGTATGCTCGGTGCACACATGGCTCGGTGGACACAGGGGACGAGGGGAGCGAGGCCGCGTGCAGGACAACGCCACAGAGGTGACCGCGGCCGGCATCGCACGGCTCGCCGGGGTGGGCCGCGCCGCCGTCAGTAACTGGCGCCGTCGGCACGCCGACTTCCCCAGGCCGGTCGGCGGCACCGAGACCAGTCCGTCCTTCGCGCTCGCCGAGGTCGAGTCCTGGCTGCGCAAGCAGGGCAAACTCGCCGAGGTCCCGCTGCGCGAGCGGGTCTGGCAGCAACTCGCCGGGCATCCCGACGGCGCGCTGACAGCGCTGGTGCACGCCGGCTGTGCGCTGCTGCTGATCCACGAGCGCCCCACCGTCTGGCTCCATGTGAGCGCCGGCTCGGACGAGCGCCTGGCCGCGATGCTGCCGGCCGCGCTGGACGAAGTCCTGACCACTCGTCTCGGCGGGGCGGGGGAGCGCACGGTTCACAGTGGCCGGGCCGCGGACCCCGCCGAAGGTGTGAACAGGCCAGGCGGCGCGGAGGGCGTGAACAGGTCCAGCGGTACGGAAGGTGTGAACACCGCACGCCCCGCTGCCCCCCTCGCCACGCCCGCCGTCCGCACCCCCACCGGCCCCCAGCTCCTCCCCTCCGTCCCGCTCCTGCGCGGCGCCGCCGAACTGGCCGCCGAGGCCGGGGCCCGGCAGGCCTTCGAGTTCCTGCTGGGCCGGCACCTGGATGCCAACCCGCGCCAGTACACGCTCACCCCGTCCGAACTCGCCGGTCTCATGGCCGACCTGGCCGGCCCCACCCGCACGGTGCTGGACCCGGCCTGCGGAACCGGCGCCCTGCTGCGGGCCGTCGACGTCCGCCCCGCCCAGGAGCTGTACGCCCAGGACAGCGCCCCCGATCTCGCCGCGCTCACCGCGCTGCGGCTCGCGCTGCACTCCCGGGCCGGCGTCCACGGCGCCGCCGGCGACACCCTGCGCGCCGACGCCTACCCGGATTTGCGCGCCGACGCGGTGCTGTGCCACCCGCCGTTCAACGAGCGCAACTGGGGCCACGACGAGCTGGCGTACGACGCACGCTGGGAGTACGGCTTCCCCGCGCGCACCGAGTCCGAGCTGGCCTGGGTGCAGCACGCCCTGGCCCGGCTCACCGACGGCGGCACCGCGGTCCTGCTGATGCCGCCGGCCGTCGCGTCCCGCCGTTCCGGGCGCCGGATCCGCGCCGACCTGCTGCGCCGGGGCGCGCTCCGGGCGCTCGTCGCACTGCCGGCGGGGGCGGCGCCGCCCTACAGCATCCCGCTGCACCTGTGGGTGCTGCGCCGGCCCGACCGGACGCCGGCCACGCCCGAGGTGCTGCTCGTGGACACCGGGAGGTTCGCGGGGGAGGGACGGGGCGGTCCGGACTGGGCGGCGGTACGGGACGCCGTCCTGGACGCCTGGCGCCCCTTCGCGCGCGACGGGGGGCCGGTGGAACGGCCGGGGCTGGCCCGTTCGGTGCCGGTCATCGAACTCCTCGACGACGACGTGGACCTCGCCCCCGGCCGCCATCTGCCCCCGGCCGCCGCGGCCGACGGCGCGGAGGAGCTCACGGCGGTCCGCGAACGGCTCGGCGCGACCCTGCGCCTGACCGTCGACCTCACCCCGCCGCCGGCCGACCAGGCGCCGCCCGCGCGCTGGCCGCTCACCACCGTCGGTGAACTCGCGCGCGCGGGCGCGCTGGTGCTGCGCACCGGCGGGAACGGCGGTCACGCGCGCGTGCCCGTGCTCACCGACCACGACGTCCTCGCCGCGGTGGCCCCCTCGGGCACGCTTCCCGAGAGCGACGAGGAGGCCGTGCTCACCGAGCCGGGCGATGTCGTCGTACCGGTCCTCGGCGGCGGCTCGGTGGCGCGGGTGATCGACGACGCGACGGCGGGCGCCGCCCTGGGGCGCAACCTGGTGCTGCTGCGCCCCGACCGCACGGCCCTCGACCCGTGGTTCCTCGCCGGCTTCCTGCGCGGCACCGCCAACAACCGGCAGGCCAGCAGCTATGCCTCCACGGCGACCCGGCTGGACGTGCGCCGTCTGCAACTGCCCCGGCTCCCCCTGGACGAACAGCGGCGCTACGGCGCGCGTTTCCGCGCACTCGACGAGTTCGAGCGGACGCTGCGCCACGCGAGCCGGCTCGGGGAGCACCTCGTGCGCGGGATGTACGACGGCCTCACCGACGGGACCGTCGCGCCCGGCTGATCCCCGATCGGTGTGTGCCGGCAGTCGGTCCGACAACGGTTCGGTACAACCCGAACCGGTTGTCCGTGCCGGGCCATATGCTCGATCCGACCATCGCACGACCGGTGTCGTCCGCGGGCGGACGGCACCGGACGGGCACGTACGCCCTTTTCACGTACGCCCTTTTCAGGCACACAGGAGCGATCATGCAAGGCCAGGGCCATGCGCAGCCGGTGCGGCGGCCGCCGCACGACGCCGTACTGGTCCTGCTGCGTGTGCTGTTCGTGGCGCTCGGGGTGTTCAGCGCCGGCTTCCTGGCGTGGGCGATGCTGCTGCGGCTGGCCGTCGTGACCCGCAGGTCGGTCGATGTCGGTCTGCTGGTGGCGGCGGTGGTGGCCGACGTCCTCAGCATCGTGCTGCTGGGCAGCGAACCCGGCGACGACGTGCACACCGCCGGCGGCTACCTCGGGATCACGCTGCTGTTCGGCACGCTCCTGGGCGCCGTCGTCTACTACCTCGCGGCCGACGTACGCCACTTCCAGCGGCAGCGCGAGGCGTACGCGGCGCAGACGTACGGCGGTTACGCGCCCCCCGCCTCGCCGTACGTCACGGGGGCGACGCCCCTGGGCGCGCGGCCCCCGCACACGCCGACCCCGCCCCCGCACTCCGTTCCCCCGATGACCCGGCCGCCGCTCGCGCAGCCACCGATACCCGCGCCGCCCCAGCGCCCGGCGCCCGCCCGGATCGAGCAGGTGCGCGCCGAACTCGACGAGCTCAGTGACTATCTGCGCAAGCACGACGGGCACCGCGAGGGCGACCACGAGGGCGGACGGTGACCGTGGCGACGGGCCGTGTCGTCGCCGGCCGCTACGAGCTGTCCACGCTCATCGGGCAGGGCGGCATGGGCCAGGTGTGGACGGCGTACGACCAGCGGCTCGACCGGCGGGTGGCGGTGAAGCTGCTGCGCCCCGACAAGGTGGCGGGCGCCGAGGCGGAGGAACTGCGCCGGCGGTTCCTGCGGGAGTGCCGGGTGACCGCGCAGGTCGACCACCCCGGGCTCGTCACGGTGCACGACGCGGGCAGCGAGGGCGAGGAGCTCTTCCTCGTCATGCAGTACGTGGACGGCGCCGACCTCTCGGACCACCTGGCGGAGCACGACCCGTACCCGTGGCAGTGGGCGGTGGCGGTGGCCGCGCAACTGTGCGCCGTGCTGAGCGCCGTGCACGCGGTGCCGATCGTCCACCGCGACCTCAAGCCGCGCAACGTGATGGTGAAACAGGACGGCACGGTCACCGTGCTCGACCTGGGCGTGGCCTCCGTCATGGACACGGACACGACCCGCCTCACCCACACCGGCTCCCCGATCGGCTCGCCCGCCTACATGGCGCCCGAACAGGCGATGGGCGGCGCCGTCGGCCCGTACACCGACCTGTACGCGCTCGGTGTGCTGCTGCACGAACTGCTCAGCGGAGAGGTCCCGTTCGCGGGTTCCACGGCGCTCGGCGTGCTGCACCGGCACCTGTACGAGCCGCCGGTGCCCGTGCGCCGGATCCGTCCCGAGGTCCCCGAGCAGCTGGAGAGCCTCGTGCTGCGCCTGCTCGCCAAGGACCCGCAGCACCGCCCGGCGTCCGCGCAGGAGGTCTACGAGAACCTGGCCTCGCTCCTGCCCGCGCGCGGGACGCCGTCCGGGGCGCCCCTGGACCCCACGCGTCCTTTCCTGCGCCCGCACGCCCCTTGGCCGGACCGGGCGCGGACGCCCGCGCCCCAGCCCGCCGCCCCCGTGGCCGCCGTACCGGACAAACCGGATGTCGCCGCCGCCGTCGACGAGGTCAAGCGGCTGCTCGGGGAGGGACGCATCACCCAGGCCGTCGACATCCTGGGCGCGATCCTGCCCGTCGCCGCCGACCAGCACGGCGAGCGCTCCACGGTCGTACGCACCCTGCGCAAGCAGTACGCGGCCACGCTGATGGACGACGGGCAGTACCGGCGCGCGCTGCCCGAACTGCGCCGGCTCGCCGACGAACGCGCCGCCGAGGCGGGCCAGGCCGACCCGCAGGCCCTGCGCTTCCGCTACGAGACCGCCCAGTGCCTGGAGCAGCTCGGCGAAGCCGCGGCGGCCCTCGCGGAGTACCGCGCGCTGCTGCCGTACTACGAGAACCAGTACGTGGGCGGCGATCCGCAGCTCGCACACGACGTGCGCCGCCGGATCGGGCATCTGCTGCTCGCCCTCGGCGACCGGCCGGCCGCCCACGACACGCTCACCCGGCTGCTGTTCGACGTGGAACGGCTGCACGGCCCCGGCCATCCCCTGGCGGGCGAGGTACGGCGGACGCTGCACTGGCTGGGGCAGATGCGCGGCTAGTTGCCGCGCGGTGCATACTGCACCTACTTTTCGCACAACTTGCCGCACGGCAAAGACACAGGGGTGGGGTTCCGGCATGTCCAGCCATCGGCAGTCGAAGAAGCGCAGATACATCACCTGGGGCGTCGCGGGCGCCGCCGTGGTCGCCGGGGCCGGGATCGCCGCGCAGACGTCCATGGCGGCCACCACCTGGCCGGCCCAGAAGACGTTCACCGGCCGTGCCTTCGACACCTGCACCGCGCCCTCGCTCGCCGCGATGAAGGCCTGGAACACCGGCTTCTACGGCGCCGCCGCCGTCTACATCGGCGGCAAGAACCGCGGCTGCAACCAGCCCAACCTCACCGCCTCCTGGGTCAAGTCCGTCACCGCGGCCGGCTGGAAGCTCATCCCGCTCTACGTCGGCTCCCAGCCGTCCTGCGGATCCGGCGGCTCCGTGAAGATCAGCGCCGCCACCGCGGCCTCGGTCGGCAAGTCCGAGGCGGACGACGCCGTGGCCAAGGCCGCCGCGCTCGGGATGAAGGCGGGCAGCCCGGTCTACCTCGACATGGAGGCGTACGACACGACGAACACGTCGTGCAACAACGCCGTGCTGACCTACGTGCGCGCCTTCGACAAGGAACTGCACGCGAAGACGTACCGCGCCGGGTACTACGGCTTCACCAGCTCCAGCGCCAAGGCGATCGCGAACGCCACGGACAAGACGGACCTGCCGGGCAACCTCTGGTACGCGCTGTGGGACAAGCAGAACACCACGACCGCGGACTGGCCGTTCGGTTCGACCCAGTACACCGGGCACAGCCGGGCCCACCAGTACATGGTGAACAGCAAGGAGACGCGCGGCGGTTACCCGATCACCGTGGACCGCGACGCGTGGGACGCCCCGGTGGCGATCACGGGCTGAGCCGGATCCGCACGGGATCCGTGCCGCAAACCCTTGCGGAGGGTGGTGCGGCGGTGCCGGATACGCGTGTGAATCGTTGGTCGAATGGGTTGGCCAGAGCCTGCCCACTGCCTACCATCGATCACCGCAAGACTTTGTGCACCGTCGCACAATCTCCTCGGGAGGCACCCTTGCACCGCCGCCGTCGCACCGCGCTCCTCCTCTCCGCCGCGATCGCCGCCGCGGCTCCCTTCCTGACCGCCTGCGGAAGCGACGCGCACCCGGGCGCGGCGGCCGTCGTGGGCGGCCGGCGGATCACCGTCTCGCAGCTGGAGAACCGCGTGGACGAGGTGCGCCGGGCGCAGCGCGCCGCGGTGCCGGACGAGACGCAGTACCAGCAGGTGCTCGCCTCCACCAGCAGCCTCACCCGGGACACCCTGTACAACATGGTCCTCGACAAGGTGCTGCACCGGGCCGCCCAGAACGCGGGCGTCAGCGTCACCCGCGCGGAGGTCGAGCAGATGCGCTCCGGCCTCGAACAGCAGGCCGGCGGCGCCGCGGCCCTGCAGACGGCCTGGCTGCAGAAGTACGGCATCGCCCCCAAGCGGCTGGACGACAACCTCCGCTTCCAGGTGGAGGCCAACAAGCTCGCCGCGGTGCTCGGCACCGAGACCTCGCAGCCCGCCTTCTGGAAGGCCCTGGCCGGCGCCTCCAAGGAACTCCACGTCGACCTCAACCCGCGCTACGGCGCCTGGGACGTCCAGAAGAGCAGCCGGGTGGACGCCAAGACGCCGTGGGTGCGGGAGGTCACCTCGGCCGGGACGCAGGTGTCGGCGTAGGGCAGGCCACCGGGGTGATCACCTCCGCGGCGGTCATACGATCACTTGATCACCCCTACCCTGTGGACAGACCGCGAGGTGGGCGGCGGCGGTGCGTTACGTTCGGAGCGTGAACACCACCAGGCCCGAACCCACCACCCCGGAACCCTCTCCTGCGCCTGCGGCCGCCGACGCCGGCCGGGTCGTCCTGCTCACCACCAGCCACCGCGTCGCCCCCGGCCTGCTGTCCTGGCCCGCCTGGCAGGCGCTGCGCACGGCGGACCGCGTGCTGTGCGCGGACGGCGCACATCCGCAGCTGCCGTATCTGCGGGAGGCCGGGACGGCCGTGGACGAGGCCGCGCCCACCGCCGAGGAGCTGGTCGACGCCTGTGCCGGCGGCCGGACGGTGGTGGTCGTGGCGACGGGCGAGGGCGAACCGGCGCTCACGGACGGCCTGGCCCGCCTCGCCGGCTCCGGCCGCGTCCGGATGCCCGAGCTGGAGCTGCTCCCCGCCTCCTACGACCTGCCCGGCGCCCGCCTCCTCGACCTCGTCCAGGTCATGGACCGGATCCGCGCGGAGTGCCCCTGGTCGTCCCGGCAGACCCACCAGGGCCTTGCGAAGTACGGCATCGAGGAGGCGTACGAACTCGTCGAGGCGATCGAGGAAGGCGACCGCGACGAGCTGCGGGAGGAGCTGGGCGACGTGCTCCTCCAGGTCGTCTTCCACGCGCGGATCGCGGAGGAGGACCCGGAGGCCCCCTTCTCGATCGACGACGTGGCCGGCGGCATCGTCGCGAAGCTCATCCACCGCCACCCGCACGTCTTCGGGGACGAGACGGCGTCGACGCCGGAGGAGGTCAAGGAGCACTGGCTGCGGACGAAGGCGGTGGAGAAGCGGCGCGCGTCCGTCACGGACGGCATACCCCTCGCCCAGCCGGGTCTCGCACTGGCGGCGAAGCTGGCCTCCCGGGTGCGGACGGCGGGCCTTGAGGTGCCGCTGCCGCAGGCCCCGGGCATCGGCTACGAACTGCTCGCGCTGGCGGCCCGCGCGGAGGCGGAGGGCGTCGACCCGGAGGCGGCCCTGCGAGCGGCGGCCCGGGCCTACCGGGACGCGGTGCGGGCCACGGAGGGAGTGGAGAGGTGACTTCGGTCAGAGGGCGGTGAACTGCACGGGCAGTTCCCGCAACCCGCGCATGATGAGCCCACCTCGCCAGCGCAGGTCGGCGGGGTCTGCTGCGAGCCGGAGGTCGGGGAGGCGGTGCAGCAGCGTCTTGAGGGCCGTACGGCCTTCGAGGCGGGCCAAGGGTGCGCCCAGGCAGTAGTGGATGCCGTGGCCGTATCCGAGGTGCTGGTTGTCGCCGCGGGCGAGGTCGATTGTGTCGGGTGCCGAGAATCGTGCAGGGTCGCGGTTTGCGGCGGCCAGGACGACGAGCACCGGATCGCCGGTGGCAATACGCTGTCCGCCGATGGTGAGGGCTTCGGTGGCGAAGCGCCAGGTGGCCAGCTCCACCGGTCCGTCATAGCGGAGCAGCTCTTCCACTCCGGTGTCGAGCAGTCCGTTGTCACCGCGCTCGATCGACTTCTGGAGCCGGTCCCGTTGCGTGGGATTGCGCAGCAGTGCATACAGGCCGTTGCCGATGAGATTGATGGTGGTCTCGAAGCCCGCGAACAGAAGTACGAAACACATGGCGGCGGCTTCGTTCTCGGTGAGGTGTTCGCCCTGGTCGGAGGCGCGGATGAGTCCTGAGATCAGGTCCTCGCCGAGGTCGCTGCGTTTGCGGTGGATGAGTTCGGCGAGGTAGGCGCGGATCTTCTTGACGGAACGGGCGACGCCGCCGCGTGGACCTCCTCCATGCCGGATCATCATCCCCGCCCACTCGCGGAACTTTTCCTGGTCCTCGCGCGGGACTCCGAGCAGGTCGCAGATCGCATAGATGGGAAGGGGGAAGGCGAAGTCGTGGATGAGGTCGGCCTCGCCCTGTGGTGCGAACCGGTCGATGAGGTCGTCGGTCAACTCCTGTACGCGCGGCGCGAATTGCGCCACGCGGCGGGGAGTGAACGCCTGGGAGACGAGGCGGCGCAGCCGGGTGTGGTCCGGTGGGTCGATATTGAGTAGATGCGTCATGAGATTGGCGCTGCGCTCACCGGGGATGCCGGTCCTGCTCTTGCCGTGCGCTTCCTCGGCGTGATGGTCGGGGTTCTTCGAAAGCCGCCCGTCGGCGAGAGCCTGGCGCGCGTCGGCGTAGCGGGTCACCAACCAGGCCTCCACTCCGCTGGGCAGCTTCGTCCAATGGACCGGCGAGTGCTCGCGCAGCCAGGCGTAGGCCGGGTATGGATCGGAGGCGAACTCCCAGGTGAAGGGTTCGGGGGCGGTGTTCGGGACGTTCACAAGGAAAACCGTAGCGGGAGCTGACCGATGGTCGCCCTGCCACGGAAACGCCGGTTCTGGCCCTGATATAGGGAGAAACGGGCACCCACGAGGGAATTCCGACTGTTTCTCGGCACTATGTCCTGTCGCGCGTTAGATTCCCGGCAAAGCAAGAGGTCCCAGAGCCGGCCAGGGCTCCGGGACCTTGCCAGCCGTGAAGGGGCTGACGTGATCAACGCTACAGCTGTGTCCGTGCCCGCGGTCAACCGTGGACCGGAGCCGATTCGTACTGTTCCTGCGGCTCTTGAAGGGGGGTGGGTGGGGGGCCCGCCGCCGTGGGGGTACGCCATCGAGAGGACCGGCAGGCGCGGTTCGAGGCCTGTCATCGCCGAGGGCGAGGCCTCTCCAGCGTCAACCGCTCGTCCCACCCTTCGAGGCCACCGTGGGCATCACGGAAGCCAAGTGCCCAGGCCCGTACCGGTCCGTACGGGCAAAAGGTGACCGGCGTTCAAGTCTGTGATCTTCACGTGATCTACGCGGCATTAACTTGTGACAAGTGATCGTCTGCGGATACGTTCACCCATCAGCGCGGCGCCCCTGCGGGACCCGCCGCGCCGGTCACCGCTGTCGCTCGAAAGGTTTCCGCATGCTCTCCGGGAACGGTCGTCACCGTCGCCCCCGCCAGGCTCCGGCACTCCTCGTCGCGGCCGGGGTGACCGGCTCCGCCATCGCCATCCCGCTCCTCGGCGCGGTGAGCGCCAGCGCGGCCGACGGCTCCACCTGGGACCAGGTGGCCGAGTGCGAGAGCGGCGGCTCCTGGAGCGCCGACAACGGCACCGGCTACTACGGCGGCCTCCAGATCTCCCTGGACGACTGGAACAAGTACGGGGGCCAGGAGTACGCCACCACGCCCGACCAGGCGAGCCGTTCGCAGCAGATCGCGGTCGCCGAGAAGATACTCGCCGACCAGGGCACCAAGCCCTGGCGGACCTGCGCCCTGCTCGCCGGGCTCTCGTCCGACGACGCCTCGGTGAACGTCGACACGGGACTCGGCGACTCGGGTGGTTCGTCTGGTTCCTCCGGCTCATCGGATTCGTCCTCTGGGCTGTCCGACTCGTCCTCCTCCGGTTCCGACTCCTCTTCGGGCGCCACGGACTCCGCGAACGACTCCGCCACCCCCTCTCCGGACGCGAGTGCCGGCAGCGACTCGAAGACGGACACCTCCAGCAAATCCACCAAGACGGACAAGTCGGAATCCTCTGGCTCCGGTACCTCGAGGGCGAGTGAGAGTCCCGCCACTTCGGGGACCGACGACTCGGACAATTCGTCGCAGACCGGGGGTTCTTGGAGTCTGGTCGACACGGGTGCCGTCAGTGGTGGCGGCAAGCACCGTGGCGGCTCGGCGGACGAAAGCGTGACAAACGGTCAGAGTGCCACCTCCTCCGGCCGGCACGCCTCCAGTGGCGGCGGCACCTACACCGTCCGTGACGGCGACACCCTCGCCTCCATCGCCGACTCCCTTGACCTCGACGGCGGATGGCGCGCGCTCTACGCCGTGAACAAGGCCGACATCGGCACCGACCCGAACGCCATCACCCCCGGTCAGACCCTGAAACTCGGCAGCGAATCGGGCGAAAAGTAACGGGAGTTGACGCCCCGTTTCGAGTTGAATGTCCGTTTTGGTGAAAGTGTGGGATGAGTCTCAGAAGCCCTGATCATCTTTGAAATTCACCTGATGGCCTGTTTACGGTCAAGGCCGCTCGTCACCACGAGCCCCGGCCGTCGCAACGCCGAGTCCTGCCAGCGGCTGTCCGGGAACAGTCGTCGCGTCATGCGCCGTAGGCAGGAGCGGGGGACCCAAGGTAAGTGCCGGGACCGGTGGTTGAGGCCGCCGATCCGGCTCGGGGTGAAGCCGCGCACCGACACACGGGTGTGCGGCCGGGCAACTCAACCGGCCCGAACCCGACAGCTCACCTCGCAGGCGTCGGTGAGGGGATCGATCCATGCTGTTCTCCGGCAAGGGCAAGCACCGTCGTCCGTCCAAGGCCGTCCGCGCCATCGCTGTCGCCGGTGTCACCGGCGTCGCCGTCGCCGCCCCGCTGATGGCGGCCGGCAGCGCCTCCGCCGCCACCGCCTCCGAGTGGGACGCCGTCGCCCAGTGCGAGTCCGGTGGCAACTGGGCCATCAACACCGGCAACGGCTACTACGGCGGTCTGCAGTTCTCCGCCTCCACCTGGGCCGCGTACGGCGGCACGCAGTACGCCGCGCAGGCCAACCAGGCCACCAAGGCGCAGCAGATCCAGATCGCCGAGAAGGTCCTCGCCGCCCAGGGCAAGGGCGCCTGGCCGGTCTGCGGCACGGGCCTGTCCGGTGCCACCTACACCGGCAGCAGCTCCAGCTCGTCGAGCAGCAGCACCGCCACCCGCTCGACCGACACCCAGGCCGCCTCCCGCTCCGCCGAGCGCCCGGCCGCCAAGAAGACCGTCACCACCCCGACCGGCAAGAAGGTCAAGAAGGGCGACGGCGAGTACAAGGTCGTCAAGGGCGACACCCTCAGCTCGATCGCCGAGAAGCACAAGGTCAAGGGTGGCTGGCAGGCGCTGTTCAAGCTGAACAAGGACATCGTCGACGACGCCGACTTCATCTACCCGGGCCAGCAGCTGCACCTGAAGTAAGGCGCGGTGCGGCCGCCGTGAGTATGAGGCGGCGCCCAGCTGAACCACAGCTCCCACACAACCGTGGTCCCCATAGTGGAGGCCACGTGAGGGCCACCCCCGTCCCCCACGGGCCCCCGCTCCGGTGCGTTTTCCCCCGAACGCACCGGGGCGGGTTTCTCTTTGCCGTCCCCCTCTCGGCCCCCTCTTGGCCCGCTCTTCTTCCGTTCTTCATCGGGACCCCTTTGTTCCGCGCGTGAACAATGGGTACCGTCTGTGTGTCCACGGGCCGGTCGGTCGTGCCGGCCGACGGCCCTGGGACGGTTAGGCTCTAGTCGCAAGGCTGAGCAAGGGCCGACGAGGCCCACGTGCGCCCCGCACAACCAGCGTCACATCCCAAGAAGGAGATGCTCGTGCCGTCCATCGACGTCGTCGTAGCCCGGGAAATCCTGGACTCCCGAGGCAACCCCACGGTCGAGGTCGAGGTCGGCCTCGACGACGGCAGCACGGGTCGTGCCGCCGTCCCGTCCGGCGCCTCCACCGGTGCCTTCGAGGCCATCGAGCTCCGTGACGGCGACCCCAACCGCTACCTGGGCAAGGGCGTCGAGAAGGCCGTCCTCGCCGTCATCGAGCAGATCGGCCCCGAGCTCGTCGGCTACGACGCCACCGAGCAGCGCCTGATCGACCAGGCCATGTTCGACCTGGACGCCACGGACAACAAGGGCTCGCTCGGCGCCAACGCCATCCTCGGCGTCTCCCTCGCCGTCGCGCACGCCGCCTCCGAGGCGTCCGACCTGCCGCTGTTCCGCTACCTCGGTGGCCCGAACGCGCACCTGCTCCCCGTCCCGATGATGAACATCCTCAACGGCGGCTCGCACGCGGACTCCAACGTCGACATCCAGGAGTTCATGATCGCCCCGATCGGCGCGGAGTCCTTCTCCGAGGCGCTGCGCTGGGGTGCCGAGGTCTACCACACCCTCAAGAAGGTCCTGAAGTCGAAGGGCCTGTCCACCGGCCTCGGCGACGAGGGCGGCTTCGCCCCGAACCTGGACTCCAACCGCGCCGCGCTCGACCTCATCCTTGAGGCGATCAAGCAGGCCGGCTACGTCCCGGGTGAGCAGATCGCGCTCGCGCTCGACGTCGCCGCGTCCGAGTTCTACAAGGACGGCAAGTACGAGTTCGAGGGCAAGTCCCGCTCGGCCGCCGAGATGACCGAGTACTACGAGGAGCTCGTCGCCGCGTACCCGCTGGTCTCGATCGAGGACCCGCTGTTCGAGGACGACTGGGCCGGCTGGAAGGTCATCACCGACAAGCTCGGCGACAAGGTCCAGCTGGTCGGCGACGACCTGTTCGTCACCAACCCGGAGCGCCTGGCCCGCGGCATCGAGGAGGGCACCGCCAACGCCCTGCTGGTGAAGGTGAACCAGATCGGCTCCCTGACCGAGACCCTGGACGCCGTCGAGCTCGCCCAGCGCAACGGCTTCAAGTGCATGATGTCGCACCGCTCCGGCGAGACCGAGGACGTCACCATCGCCGACCTCGCCGTCGCCACCAACTGCGGCCAGATCAAGACCGGCGCCCCGGCCCGCTCCGAGCGCGTCGCCAAGTACAACCAGCTGCTGCGCATCGAGGAGATCCTCGACGACGCGGCGGTGTACGCGGGCCGCAGCGCCTTCCCGCGCTTCAAGGGCTGAGCCCGTACGTCCCCGTACGGCCCGTAGAGGGTAAGGCTTCGCCAGTCGTACGTACGTCCCCGTACCCGGTCCCGTACCGTGTGCGGGGACGTACGCACGTATCAGGGAGGCGGGGACATGGCCGTGAAGGACCGGGACCGGTTCTCCACCGCGACCAGGCTCAAGCTGCTCGGCGAGCAGACGGCGGCCCGGGTCTACCGTTCCCAGACCAGGCGCCAGGCCCGCCGCTCCCGGCTCACCGGCCGCGCCGCGCTGCTCGCGATCGTGCTGTGCACGATGGTCGTCGCGCTCGCCTATCCGATGCGCCAGTACGTCTCCCAGCGCGCCGAGATCTCCGACCTCGAACGCCGGCAGGAACAGGCCCGGCAGCGGGTCGAGCAGCTGCGGGACCTCAAGGCGCGGTGGCAGGACGACGCGTACGCCGAGCAGCAGATCCGGCAGCGGCTGCACTACGTGATGCCGGGGGAGACCGGGTACACCGTGATCGACCCCGGTGCCGCCAAGCAGGCGCACGCCTACCTCGGGGCGGCCGACCGGCCCTGGTACGCGAACGTCTGGGACGGCGTCGACAAGTCCGACGCGTCCGACCAGTGAGCAGCAGAACAGCAGAGCAGTAGCGCGCAGCAGCGCGGCAGAGCAGAAAGACAGGCATGGAAACGGCTCCTCCCTCCACTCCGCGCACCGAGCCGACCGACGCGGACGTCGAGGCCTTCAAGCAGCAGCTCGGGCGGCCGCCGCGCGGGTTGCGGGCGATCGCGCACCGGTGCCCGTGCGGGCAGCCGGACGTCGTGGAGACCGCGCCGCGGCTGCCGGACGGGACGCCGTTCCCGACGCTGTACTACCTGACGTGCCCGAAGGCCGCGTCCGCCATCGGGACCCTCGAGGCCAACGGCGTGATGAAGGAGATGACGGCGCGGCTGGAGAGCGATCCCGAGCTGGCGGCGGCGTACCGGGCCGCGCACGAGGACTACATCCGGCGCCGGGACGAGATCGAGGAGCTGACGGGCTTCCCCAGCGCCGGGGGGATGCCGGACCGGGTGAAGTGCCTGCACGTCCTGGTGGCCCATTCACTGGCCGCCGGCCCCGGCGTGAACCCGCTCGGCGACGAGGCGATCGCCATGCTCCCGGAGTGGTGGGCCAAGGGCGCCTGCGTAGTCCCCGGCGAGTGACGACCCCCCAGGGGGCTCCGCCCCCTGGACCCCCGAGACCTTCGCCCACCCAGCACCCGACTCGCTCGGTTGAATGAGTAAGGAACCACCGCCATGACCCGCGTCGCCGCCATCGATTGCGGTACCAACTCCATCCGGCTGCTCGTCGCCGACGCGAACCCGGAGACGGGGGAGCTCGTCGATCTGGACCGGCGGATGGTGATCGTGCGGCTCGGGCAGGGGGTGGACCGGACCGGGCGGCTCGCGCCGGAGGCGCTGCAGCGGACGTTCGCGGCCTGCCGTGAGTACGCCGCGGTCATCAAGGAGTACGGGGCGGAGCGGCTGCGGTTCGTGGCCACCTCCGCGTCCCGTGACGCCGAGAACCGGGACGAGTTCGTGCGCGGCGTGCTGGACATCCTCGGCGTCGAGCCGGAGGTCATCAGCGGCGACCAGGAGGCCGAGTTCTCCTTCACGGGCGCGACGAAGGAGCTGACGGGGCAAGACCAAGGGGACGCGGAGCGCCCTTCGATCGAGGGTGGTGGTGGGCGACGGGTGGGCGACCTCGCCAAGCCGTTCCTCGTGGTGGACATCGGCGGCGGGTCGACGGAGTTCGTCGTGGGCGACGCGCACGTGCGGGCCGCGCGGTCCGTGGACGTCGGGTGCGTGCGGATGACCGAGCGGCATCTCGTGCACGAGGGACATGTCAGCGACCCGCCCACCGAGGCGGAGACCGCTGCCATGCGGGCCGACATCGAGCGGGCCCTCGACCTCGCCGAGCAGACCGTGCCGCTGCGCGAGGCGCGCACCCTGGTCGGTCTCGCCGGCTCGGTCACCACCCTCTCCGCCATCCACCAGGAGCTGCCGGAGTACGACTCCGCGGCCATCCACCACTCCCGCATCCCCTACGCCCGGGTCCGGGAGATCACCGAGTGGCTGCTGCGGTCGACGCACGCCGAGCGGGCGGCGATCCCCTCCATGCATCCCGGGCGGGTCGACGTCATCGGCGCCGGCGCCCTCGTCCTCCTGTCGATCATGGAACGGGTGGGCGCGACGGAGGTCGTGGTGAGTGAGCACGACATTCTGGACGGCATCGCCTGGTCCGTCGCCTGACCCACAGGTCGGCGTGATCCATCCTCGGATGAGCATGCGAATCGACGGGTGAGCGCCCCGAACGGCCTGCGACACGCCGTGCCACGACACCCCGCCGGAAAACTTCGTGAAGTTCTTCACAAGGAATTCGGTGCAGGTGAGGGGTTCGGTGGGGGCTCTTGGACCGTTCGGGGGCTCAACGGCCCCGAGCGCGTGCTCAGGAGAGCGTTTCGGGGGTGTTCCGGGAGGTACTCGTGAGGGTGGCATCGGGTGCCCTCGCGGTGCCCCCGGAAGCCTGGAGAGGCAGCTCACGCGGCATTGACAACGGGTCGTATCGGAAGTGGGTTCCCGCCGATGACCATGACCTGTGTCACGTGGGCGGCGGAGTGTAGCACGACCCTTGTGGAAGCTTGTGAAGGGGCGCACGAGCGGCCCCCCTGAGGCGGGTGGATACTCGATGCCATGAGCACCACGGAGCGTCCCAGGATCCTCGTAGTAGGCGGTGGGTACGTAGGCCTGTACGCAGCTCGGCGCATCCTCAAGAAGATGCGCTACGGCGAGGCGACCGTCACGGTCGTCGACCCCCGGTCGTACATGACCTACCAGCCCTTCCTCCCCGAAGCCGCCGCCGGCAGCATCTCCCCTCGGCACGTCGTCGTCCCGCTGCGACGCGTGCTGCCGAAGGCGGAGGTCCTCACCGGCCGGGTCACCACCATCGACCAGGACCGCAAGGTCGCCACGATCGCGCCGCTCGTCGGCGAGGCGTACGAGCTGCCTTTCGACTACCTCGTCATCGCGCTCGGCGCGGTCTCCCGCACCTTCCCGATCCCCGGCCTCGCCGAGCAGGGCATCGGCATGAAGGGCATCGAGGAGTCCATCGGCCTGCGCAACCACGTCCTCGAGCAGCTGGACAAGGCCGACTCCACGAACGACGAGGAGATCCGCCGCAAGGCGCTCACCTTCGTCTTCATCGGCGGTGGCTTCGCGGGCGCGGAGACCATCGGCGAGGTCGAGGACATGGCCCGCGACGCCGCCAAGTACTACAAGAACGTGTCCCGTGAGGACATGCGCTTCGTCCTCGTCGACGCCGCCGACAAGATCCTTCCCGAGGTCGGCCCCAAGCTCGGCCTGTACGGCAAGGAGCACCTGGAGAGCCGCGGCGTGGAGATCTACCTCTCCACCTCGATGGACTCCTGCGTCGACGGTCACGTGGTGCTGAAGAACGGCCTCGAGGTCGACTCCAACACGATCGTGTGGACGGCCGGCGTGAAGCCGAACCCGGCGCTGGCCCGCTTCGGCCTGCCGCTCGGTCCCCGCGGTCACGTCGACACCGCGCCGACCCTCCAGGTGCAGGGCACCGACTACATCTGGGCCGCGGGCGACAACGCCCAGGTGCCGGACGTCGCCGCCCGCAAGGCCGGCGTCGAGAACGCCTGGTGCCCGCCGAACGCGCAGCACGCGCTGCGTCAGGCCAAGGTCCTCGGCGACAACGTGGTCTCCGGCATGCGGGGCTTCCCGCAGAAGGAGTACAGCCACGCCAACAAGGGCGCGGTCGCCGGTCTGGGTCTGCACAAGGGCGTCGCGATGATCGTCCTGGGCAAGACCAAGATCAAGGTCAAGGGCCGTCTCGCCTGGTACATGCACCGTGGCTACCACGGTCTGGCCATGCCGACCTGGAACCGCAAGATCCGCATCTTCGCCGACTGGACGCTCGGCATGTTCCTCAAGCGCGAGGTCGTGTCCCTGGGTGCCATGGAGAACCCCCGCGAGGAGTTCTACGAGGCCGCCAAGCCCGCTCCGGTCGCCGCCCCGAAGGCCGAGGAGAAGGCCAAGGCCTCCTGACCCCGGTCGCCGGTCGCTGAACCATCCGAAGGGCCTCCCGCCATCCGTGGTGCGGGAGGCCCTTCGGCGTTCCCGGGCGCCCGCGCGATTACATGCTGGCTACATCTGTTTTGCCCAGTCGTAACTCCTTTGCGGGACTGTGCTGCTGCCCTCACGGTGTTTACGTGGTAACCGGCATCCGGGATCGACGTCTTGGAGGTGTGCGCCATGGCCGACGCCGCGTCGCGGCTGAGGAGTGTTGCCGAGCAGGTGCTGGGAGTCCCGCTCCCGGTACGGCTGCGGGCCTGGGACGGATCGGAGGCCGGGCCGCCGGGCGCGCCGACGCTCGTCGTGCGCAACCGCCGCGCCCTGCGCCGCATGTTGTTCAAGCCGGGCGAACTGGGCCTGGCCCGCGCCTGGGTCGCCGGAGACCTGGACATCGAGGGCGACCTGTACGGCGCCCTGGCGGTGATGTCCGGACTGATCTGGGAGCGCGGGGAGGACGGCCGTACCCTCGCGCAGGCCCTGCGTGACCCCCGCGTGCGGGCCGCCGTCCGGGAGCTGGTGAAGCTCGCCGGGCCGCCCGTCCCGCCCGCCCCGCCCCGCGAGGAGGTGCGCAGACGGGGCCATCTGCACACCCGCCGCAGCGACCGGCAGGCCATCAGCCACCACTACGACGTGGGGAACGACTTCTACGGGATCGTCCTCGGGCCGTCGATGGTGTACTCGTGCGCATACTGGGAGGACGCCGGCACGCTGGAGACCGCCCAGCGCGACAAGCTCGAACTCGTCTGCGCCAAGCTCGACCTGAGACCCGGTCAGCGGCTGCTCGACGTCGGCTGCGGCTGGGGCTCCATGGCGATCCACGCGGCCCGCGAGCACGGCGTCAGCGTCGTCGGGGTCACCCTCTCCCAGGAGCAGGCCGCGTTCGCCCGTAAACGGGTCGCTGACGAGGGTCTGACGGACCGGGTGGAGATCAGGGTCCAGGACTACCGGGACGTCAGGGACGGGCCGTACGACGCGATCTCGTCGATCGGGATGGCCGAGCACGTCGGGGCCGAACGGTACCTGGAGTACGCGGAGGAACTGTACGGGCTCCTCAAGCCCGGCGGGCGGCTGCTCAACCACCAGATCGCGCGGCGGCCGCAGCGCGATGAGTCGGCGTACAACGTCGACGAGTTCATCGACGCCTACGTCTTCCCGGACGGCGAGCTCGCCCCGATCGGCACCACCGTCACCCAGCTGGAACGGGCCGGGTTCGAGGTGCGGGACGTGGAGTCGATCCGCGAGCACTACGCCCGCACCCTGCGCCGGTGGGTGGTCAACCTGGAGGCCGAGTGGCCGCGGGCCATGCGGCTGACCAGCCCCGGCCGGGCCCGCGTCTGGCGGCTCTACATGGCCGCCTCCGCCCTCGCCTTCGAACACAACCGCATCGGCGTCAACCAGGTGCTGGCCGTCCGGACCCCGGAGTCCGGCGCCTCCGGGCTGCCCCTGCGCAGCCGCGTCTGGCAGAACTGAGCCCACGTCCGGACGGGCCCACGCACCGGCGAAAGGGGCCCCGCGTCACCCGCGTGGGCCCCTTCGCCGTACCTACTGCTGCCTGCTGCGCACCGCTCACTACTCGGCGCTCACTACTCGGCCTTGATCGCCGCCAGCACGTTCAGCCTCGCCGCGCGGCGGGCCGGCCACAGGGCCGCCAGGACGCCGACCGTGCCGGCCAGGAGCAGGAAGACCGCCATCCTGGCCCAGGGCAGCACCAGTTCGTACGTCGGCATCCGCGAGCCGACCAGCTGACCGGCCGCCCAGCCGAAGAACACGCCCAGGCCGAGGCCCAGCACCCCGCCGAAGAGCGAGATGACCAGGGACTCCAGGCGGACCATCCGCCTGACCGCCTTGCGGTCCAGGCCGATCGCGCGGAGCATGCCGATCTCCTGGGAGCGTTCGAACACCGACATGGCCAGGGTGTTGATGACCCCGAGGACAGCGACGATCACCGCCATCGCGAGCAGGCCGTAGACCATGTTCAGGATCAGCGTGAACGCCTGTGCGATGGAGTCGGACAGGTCCTGCTTGTCCTGGACCTTGATCGCCGGGTTGGAGCCGAGGGCCTTCTCCAGCTTGTCCTTGGTCGCGCTCGACGCGCCGTCCGCCGTCTTGACCATGACCTGCATGTCGGCGGGGTCGGTCTCGTGCGGGGTGAGGGTGGTGCTGTCGAGCATGATCCCGCGGATCACCTGGTTGCCCTCGTAGATCCCGGCGACCGTCAGCCGCTGCGCCTTCCCGTCCTCGTAGTGGACGGTGAAGACGGAACCGGCCTTCCAGCCGTGCGACTTGGCGGTGTCGTCGTCCACGGCGACGTCCGATCCGCCGACCTTGAAGGAGCCGCTGTCCACCGTGAGGTCGGTGAGCTTCCCGATCGCCGAGCCGTCGACGCCGGTCAGGAACTCGGTCTCGCCGTCGATGCGGGAGGCCGCGTTGCTGAGCGGGCTGGAGGCGGTCACGCCGTCGGTCGCCGCGACCTTCTTCGCCACGTCGGGGGAGAGCGCGTTGCCATTGGCCATCGAGACGATGTAGTCCGCCCGGATCGCCGAGCTCGCCATCTTGTCGATGGACTTCTGCAGGCTGCCCGCCATCACCGTCATGCCGGTGATCAGGGTCAGGCCGATCATCAGCGCGGAGGCGGTGGCGGCGGTACGGCGCGGGTTGCGCACCGAGTTCTGGCGCGCGAGCTTGCCGGAGACGCCGAACCCGCGCAGCAGCGGGGCCGCGGCCGCGATCAGCGGACGGGACAGCAGCGGGGTCAGGACGAAGACGCCGATGATGAGCAGGACCGCGCCGAAGCCCATCGGGGCCTGGCCGTCACTGCCGCTCATCGTCGTCGCCGCCAGGATCACCACCACGCCCGCCGCCGAGAACAGGGCGCCGATCGTGTTGCGCAGCACCAGCGACTTGGTGGTCGGGGCGGCGTGCAGGGCGCTCATCGCGGCGACCGGCGGGATCTTCGCGGCGCGGCGGCCGGGCAGCCAGGCGGCCAGCATGGTGATGACGATGCCGACCGCGAGGGCGGCGGCCACCGTGCCGGGGCTGACGACCAGCGGGCCGTCCGGGACGGTCGCGCCGAACGAGCCCAGCAGCGAGCGCAGTCCGGCGCCGATGCCGATACCGGCGACCAGACCGGTCACGCCGGCCACCGCGCCGACCACGAACGCCTCGATCAGCACCGACCGGGTGACCTGGCGGCGGGAGGCGCCCACGGCGCGCAGCAGCGCCAGCTCCTTGGTGCGCTGGGCGACCAGCATGGTGAAGGTGTTGGCGATGATGAACGTGCCGACGAACAGGGCGATGCCGGCGAAGACCAGCAGGCCCGAACGCAGGCCGCTCATGCTGCTGGAGATCTGCTCCGCCTGGTCGTCGGCGAGCTTCTGGCCGGTGGTGGTCTCCACCAGCTTCTTCGGCAGGGCCCGGTCCAGCTGGGACTTGAGGGCGGCCTGCCCGGTGCCGGACTTCGCGGTCACGTCGATCTCGTCGTACGCGCCCTTCTTGCCGAACAGCTGCTGCGCGGTCGGCGTGTCGAACAGGGCGAGGCTGCCGCCGGCCGCGACGTTGCCGTCGTCGGTGGTGAAGACGCCGGCGACGGTGGGCTCGAGGACCGGGCCGTTCACCGAGATGCGCACGGTGTCGCCGACCTGGTAGCCGGCCCGCTCGGCGGTCCTGGAGTCGATCAGGACCTCGCCCTCGCCCCTCGGCGCGTGGCCGCTGACCAGCGGGTAACGGGCGTCCTTGGTGCCCCAGTAGTTGCCGCCCTCGGACTGCCAGCCGCCGCCGATCAGCTTGCCGTGCTTGTCGGCGATCGCGGTGAAGCCGGAGACGACCCCGGTGGCGGAGGCGGCCCCGGGGACCTTCGCCGCCTTGTCGAGCAGGACCTGGGTGAGGTCGGGCGTCTTGCCGACCTGGTCGCCCTTGGAGTCCTGGTGCCTGGCCTGGACGGCCACGTCGACGCCCTCGAAGCCCTTGGCCGAGCTGTTCTGGTAGGCGTCCGAGATGGTGTTGGTGAAGACCAGGGTGCCGGAGACGAACGCGACGCCGAGCATGACGGCGAGCACGGTCATCAGCAGCCGGGCCTTGTGCGCGAGGACGTTGCGCAGCGCGGTGCGGAACATCAGCTGGTACGGCCCTTCGCGTCGAACTGCTTCATGAAGTCGAGGACCGTCTCGGCCGTCGGGCGGTACATCTCGTCGACGATCCGGCCGTCGGCCAGGAAGACCACGCGGTCGGCGTACGCGGCCGCCACCGGGTCGTGGGTGACCATGACGACGGTCTGGCCCAGCTCCCGCACCGAGTTGCGCAGGAAGCCCAGGACCTCGGCGCCGGAGCGGGAGTCGAGGTTGCCGGTCGGCTCGTCACCGAAGATGATCTCCGGGCGGGAGGCGAGCGCACGGGCCACGGCGACGCGCTGCTGCTGGCCGCCGGAGAGCTGCGAGGGACGGTGGCCGAGCCGGTCCCGGAGGCCGACCATCTGGATCACGTTGTCCAGCCACTGCTTGTCCGGTTTCCGGCCCGCGATGTCCATCGGGAGGGTGATGTTCTCCAGCGCGGTCAGCGTCGGCAGCAGGTTGAACGCCTGGAAGATGAACCCGATCTTGTCCCGGCGCAGCTTGGTCAGCTGCTTGTCCTTCAGGGATCCCAGCTCGGTGTCGCCGATCCGCACGGAACCCGAGGAGAAGGTGTCGAGGCCGGCCACGCAGTGCATCAGTGTGGACTTGCCGGAGCCGGACGGCCCCATGATCGCGGTGAACTCGGCCTGCCGGAACTCGACGGTGACCCGGTCCAGGGCGACCACCTGGGTCTCGCCCTGGCCGTAGATCTTCGAGAGGTCCGTGGCACGTGCGGCCACGGAGGTGGTCCGCCGGTCGGCGATTGGTGTGGTGGACACGGAAGGGTGCTCCTGTCGGGACGACGGCGTTTCATGGGGACCGCACCATCGTCTCGGCCGAACCGGTCCGTGTAGTCAGCCGCAGTTCCGGTTCCGGGGGGCGACCGAGGGGGGACCGGCGGGGCGCCGAGTCATACCTGGGGATGACACCGAACCCCGAGACCTCGGATCCGGAACCGGGCGTTCCCAGTCGTCGAGAACAGGTGGAGCCCCCTTGTTCGGACGGTGAAATTCCGTCATTCCGTGTACGTGTGCACCCACCGCGCGTAACGCTATTGGCAAGTGCGGATGGCTCGTTCCGCGTGCTGATGCTCCCTCAGACGTCAATAAAATAAGACAACATCGGGTCGTCCGTCCGCTGTTCGGGGGACGCCTCCCGATAGGGTCGGAATCTCGTAGCGGAGCCCATGGCCTGCCCGGATGGTGGAATGCAGACACGGCGAGCTTAAACCTCGCTGCCCCTCGCGGGCGTACCGGTTCAAGTCCGGTTCCGGGCACTTCCCGCACCTCTCGTGGGTGGCGTCGGTCCACCCTCGGTGCCGGCTCGTCCTCGGTGCCGGCTCACCCCTCGTGGACGGTCGGCACGGTGTCGGGTCACCCCTCGTAGACGGTCAGCACGGCGCCGTCGACCGCGACGCGGCGGCCCGCGCGCATGCCGTTGCGGCGCAGGGTGCGCAGACACTCCTCGAAAAGGGCGAGTTCGCCCGGGTCCAGGATGGCGGCGGCCAGGTCCAGGAGTTCGGTGACCGAGGCGTCGGTCAGCACCTCGGGCAGTTCCCCGGACAGCAGGACGACGGACTCGCCGTCGGGTTTCCGGACCACGGCCGTCGCCGGTCCGCCGTGCACGAACAACACATGTCCCCCTGAGAGCCCGTGGTCGTGCGGCTCTCGCGTTCCCGGGCAGTGAGGCAGAGACTAGCGGCGGATCTTGACGCTTTCGTGCGGAGTTGGATTCTTTTTCCGACTTGACGGAAGAACGTCCGGGAGTGGTCCGGTGGCGCTCACTTCTCCCGGGGTGCGCGGTCGAGCAGGGACTCCACGAGCGCGGTGACGTGCCGGCGGTCGTCGGCCGACAGTTTCTGGACACTCGCGATGAGCAGCGCGACCTCGGGATCGGCGGCGCCGGCGGTGCCGCCGGTCGGGTCCGCGGCCGGCGAGGTGTCGTACACGTGGATCCCGCAGGCCTCGGCGGCGGCGCGGCGCACCGCCTCCAGCGGGAGTTCCAGCCCCTTGGCCAGGCCTTCCAGGGTGGTCGCCTGCGGCATGCGGACCACGCGGTCGGTGGTGGCCAGGTGGTGCACGGTGGAGCGCGGGATGCCGCCGCGCCGCGCCACGTCGCCGTAGGACCAGCCCTTGCGGTCGAGGTGCTCACGGATCAACTGCTGCAGTGCGTTGGCCACTGAGTCACTTCCTGCTCGCCGCCTGCGGAGTCCTGCCTTGTCGCGGCCGATTCTACGGTCGGGTAGCCGATCGGCCGAGAGGGTGATTTTCCGAAGGGGTTGCGCAGCGGGTTCCCGAGCCCGTAGTGTCCAATCTCGTTGGACAGCACGTCCGACCAGATTGGACAGAGTCCGGGGGGAACCTGACTCGATCCGATCGGAAATGTCTATCCCTGAGGGGGAAAAGATCATGATGGATGCCCATGAGCTCGAGGCCGAGTCCGCGGAGCTGCTGCCGGGCCGTGAGGCCCTGGGCCGGCTGAAGTTCGGCTTCGGCAAGACGGTCAACGTCACCAAGCACGTCGCGAACATCAGCGCCCACAACGAGTCCGCCGCGCTGAACGACCACTCGGCGTGGTCGGTGGCCGACTCCGGCGCCGGTCAGACCATCAGCGTCACCCAGTAACACCGCCCTGGCGCACGGCGCCGGCACCGAGAACGACCTCAACCTCACCGCACACGAAACGAAGGGACATCCGTCATGAGCATGGACATGAACGAGCTGGAGAACGAGTCCGCCGAGCTGCTCCCGGGCCGTGAGGCCCTCGGCCGCCTGAAGTTCAGCTTCGGCAGGACGGTCAACGTCACCAAGCACATCGCCAACATCGACGCGTCCAACCAGTCCGCCGCGATCAACGACCACAGCGCCTGGTCGGCCGCCGAGTCGTCGGCCGCGCAGACGATCAGCGTCACCCAGTAGTTCCCAGGAGCGCCGCCGCCGTCGCCCCGGCGGTGGCGCTCCCGGCAGTTCGGGGGGAACACATCGGGGATCCGGGGGGAGACCACACATGACGGTGCTCGGGGACGGAGCCGCCGCACTCTACGACACGGGCCCGGTGCCCGGACCCGGCGGCTGGCCGGTGACCTACGAGCAGGTGGCGACGGGCAACCTGCCGGTGGTCGACCCGCCGTCGCCGGTACCGAGGCTCAGCGCGGGGCTGCGGCTGCACGGTGAGTACCAGGGGTCGGGGTTCACCGAGCCCAAGTACATCGCCCGTCGGGGGGACGGGCAGGTCGTGCAGCTGTCCAGGCTGCTGTACCTGGTGGCGTCGTCGGTCGACGGCGTCCGCGATGCCGAGGCCATCGCCCACCGGGTCAGCGCCCGCTTCGGACGCGAGGTCAGCGGGGAGAACATCCGCTACCTCGTCGAGAAGAAGCTGGAACCGCTGGGTGTGACGGTCCCGGAGGGCCAGGAGGACGACGAGGTCGACGCCCCGCGCTCCGACCTGCTGCTCGCCCTCAAGGGTCACCGGGTCATCTTCAACGAGAAGCGGACGGCGAGAATCGCGCGCTCGCTGGCGTGGCTGCACCGGCCGGCCGTGGTCGCGCTGGTGCTCGGCTCGGCCATAGCCATGGACGTCTGGCTGTTCGGGTTCTTCGGGGCGATCGAGCCCGTCCTGGAGGTGCTCGACCAGCCGGTCCTGATCCTCGTCGTCTTCGTGCTCACCGTGGCCTCCCTCGTCTTCCACGAGTTCGGACACGCCTCCGCGTGCAGATACGGAGGAGCCCGCCCCGGCTGCATCGGGTGCGGGCTCTTCCTCATCTGGCCCTCGATGTACACCGACGTCACCGACGTCTACCGGATCGGGCGGGCCGGCCGGCTCCGCACCGACCTGGGCGGCGTCTACTTCAACGTCGTCTTCATGCTGGCCATGGCCGGCGCCTACTTCGCCACCGGGGCCCAGTTCTTCCTGGCCACGGTGTATCTCGGGCACTTCGAGATCATGGAACAGCTGATGCCGGCCGTACGGCTGGACGGCTACTACATCCTCGGCGACCTGGCCGGGGTCCCGGACCTGTACGGCAAGATCAAGCCGATCCTGCTGGGCCTGGTGCCGGGGCCGAAGGGGGACAAGGCCCGCCAGGAGGTCGCCGGGCTGAAGAAGTCGGCGCGGGCCATCGTCGCCACCTGGGTGCTGACGATGGTCCCGCTGATCATCGGCGAACTCGGGTACGCGCTGTGGAACCTGCCGCGCATCCTCACCACGATGACCCGCTCGCTGACCGAGCAACTCCTCGGCACCGGCGGCGCGTTCGTGCACGGCCAGGTGGTCGAGGGGCTGGTCGGGACGATCGGCTGCGTGATGCTGCTGTGCCCGATGGCCGGTGTCGTCTACCTGTCCGTGAAGATCGGCGGCCGGATCTTCCGGGCCGCGCAGCGCTCCACGGCGGGCCGGCCGAAGCTCCGGCTGGCGATCTGCGCCCTCGCCCTGGCCGGGCTCACCGGGCTCAGCTACGCATGGATGTCCGGGGTGACCCCGAAGCCGCTGCCCAAGCAGCCGCCGATCGCCCCGATCCTCCAGCCGGGGGTGCCGACCACGGAACCGCCGCCGGCGCGGCAGGCCTCGACCCCCGACCGGCCGGAGGACTCCGGTGCCCCGTCGGACACGGTGTCCGGCGGGCCGGCCGGCTCGGCCGGAGCGAGCGCCGGGCCCTCGGCCGAGCAGACGTCGCGCGGCGCGTCCGCCTCGGCGTCGCCCTCCGCCTCGGCGCCGGGCGGCGCCGGGCAGGGCGGTCCGACCAAGTCGCAGGCGCCGGCCAGCGGGGGACCGGCCACCGAACCGGTGTCCTCGCCGCCGGAGAGCGTCCCGGCGACCCCGACGCCCACTCCGTCGGAGAGCGTCCCGGTGTCCCCGACCCCCAGCCCGTCCCCGCCGCCGGCCAGCGACTCGCCGAGCCCGGCCCCGGCCACGTCCTGACACCCGGCCGCCGGGCCACGTCCCGGCGAGCGGCACCGATCCGCACGTCCCGGCGAGCGGCACCGATCCGCACGTCCCGGCGAGCGGCCCGAACCACCTTCCGCAGCAGCACAGGAGCACAGGAGCACTCCATGAGCAGTCACCGAAAAACCCGTACCACCCCAGGTCCGCTCACCCGGCGGGCCGTCCGGATCGGCCTGTTCGCCGCCGGGGTCGCCGGGGCGGCCACCGCCGTACCCGCGCAGGCGGCCACCGCGGCCCCGCACGCCGCGGTCGTCTCCGACCACGTCTTCAGCCACGCCGACCGCGGGCACCACACCCAGGCCAGGGACTCCTTCACGGTCCGCCAGTTCGGCACGGTGAACGCCGCCGGCGTCCGCAACCAGGCCAACGCCGTCTCGGCCGGCTGCTCGGCGGACGACCACTGCCGCTCGGTGGCCCTCTCCTTCCAGATCGTCACGATCGCCGGGGAGCACACCCACCTGAACGCCGTGAACCGCAGCGACGCCGCCAACAAGGAGTGCACGGGCTGTCAGACCCTCGCCGGGGCCTACCAGTTCGTGGTCTCCACGCCGACCGCGCTGAGCTTCGACAGGGCCACCCAGGACAAGCTCGCCGACATCCACCGCCGGCTCGACGCGCTGACCCGCTCCACCCTGCCCGCCGACGAACTGCGCTCCAAGGCCGACGGGCTCGCCGGCGAGGTCACCGCCGTCCTGCACGACGCGGTCGCGAACGCCCCGAAGGGCGACCCGCAGAAGGACGTCACCCTCCACCGCCACCTGGACGGCTGGCCGGGCCACTGATCCGTCCTGCCCCCGCACACCGGCCGCGGGGGGGGGGGGGGGGCCGGGGCGGGCGGGCGGGGCGGGGCGGGGGGGGGGGGGGGGGGGGCGCGGGGGGGGGGGGGGCGGGGGGGGGGGGGGGGGGGGGGGCGGCGGGGGGCGCGGGGCCCGCCCCCCCCCCCCCCCCCCCCCCCCCCCCCGCCCCGCCGCCCCCCCCCCCCCCGGCCGGGCCCCCGGCCCCCGGCCGCGTGTGCCGTGCCGACACCGGGTGTCTCCATTGACACGGGGTATGACCGGACGGAGACTCGGAGGAGAACGGTGAAGTAAATTTCACCAGGCGAACATCGACGACCATCGAAGGGAACGACCGATGCGCACCACCGTCGGCATCATCGGAGCCGGACCCGCCGGGCTCCTCCTCGCGCGGCTGCTGCACAACGCCGGCATCGACTCGGTCGTCCTGGAGAGCCGCGACCGCTCCTACGTCGAGCACCGCCAGCGCGCCGGCATCCTGGAGCAGGGCACGGTGGACGTGCTGCGCGCGGCCGGCGCCGGGGAGCGCATGGACCGCGAGGGCCTGCGCCACGACGGCATCGAGCTGCGGTTCGCGAAGCAGCGCCACCGCGTCGACTTCCCCGGACTCACCGGCGGCCGGTCCGTGATGGTCTACGCCCAGACCGAGGTCTGCAAGGACCTCATCGCCCTCCAGCTCAAGGAGGGCGGCCCGCTGCTCTTCGAGGCGGAGGCGCTGGCGGTGGAGGGCGCCGAGAGCGAGCGGCCGCGGGTGCGGTTCCGGCACGAGGGCCGCGAGGACGTCCTGGAGTGCGACTACGTCGTCGGCTGCGACGGCTTCTGGGGCGTCGCCCGCACCGCGTTCCCCGAGTCCCTCTCCCGGGTCTTCGAGCGGACGTACCCCTACGCCTGGCTGGGCATCCTCGCCGATGTCGCCCCCTCCCACGACGAACTGGTCTACGCCCGCCACGACCGGGGCTTCGCCCTCCTCTCCATGCGCTCGCCGTCCGTCTCCCGGCTCTACCTCCAGGTCCCGGCCGGCACGGACGCAGAGGAGTGGACCGACGAGGCGATCTGGGACGAGCTGGAGCGGCGCTTCGAGACCGACGACGACTGGCGCCTGGAGCGCGGCCCGATCACCCAGAAGTCGGTCACACCCATGCGGTCGTACGTCCATGAGCCGATGCGGCACGGCCGGGTCCTCCTCGCCGGGGACGCCGCCCACATCGTGCCGCCGACCGGCGCCAAGGGGCTGAACCTGGCGGTGGGCGACGTCGTGACCCTCGCCCGCGCCCTGGTTCACGAGAAGGAGACGGGCTCCCCGGAGCTGCTCGACGCCTACTCGGCGACCTGCCTGCGCCGGGTCTGGCAGGCCGAGCGGTTCTCGTACGACATGACGAGCATGCTCCACCCCGGCCCCGGCGACACCCCCTTCGACGCCCGGCTCCAGCTGGCCCGGCTCGGCCGGATCGCCTCCTCCCGGGCGGCCGAGACCGACCTGGCGGAGGCCTACACCGGCTTCCCCCTGGACGCCTGAGGGATCTCCGGCCGGTTCCGGTCATGTCCCGGCTTCGTCATGGAATGAAGCCCTCCGTGGCCGGGAATCAGGGCTCCGCGTAGCGTGTTGCGCAGCACGGTGAGGGAAAGATCCTCCGCAGGTAGTAGGGTCAGTCTTTTGCCAATCCATTACTCTTGACGCCAAGGCCACGCAGGGTGGCCATGGAGGAGTGAAATGAGGAGCAGCAACCCGGTCTTCTCGCGACGGGGGTTCAGCCGCGACAGCGGCTACGCGGGCTTCAACACCGCGCCGCAGGCCGGGTACGCACAGGGCAACCCGTACGCCCAGGGCGGCAACCCGTACGCGCAGAACCCGTACGCGAACAACCCGTACGCCCAGCAGGACCTCCAGCAGGGCGCCCCGCCGCAGGCCCCGGCCACCACCGGCCGGATGACGATGGACGACGTCGTCATGCGCTCGGGCATGACGCTCGGCACGGTCGCCGTCGGCGCCGTCCTCGCCTGGGCGCTGCTGCCGATCTCGACCACCAGCTACGGCCTGGCCGTCGGCTCCGCGATCATCGCCTTCGTCCTGGCCATGATCCAGAGCTTCAAGCGCACCCCGGTGCCGGCGCTGATCCTGGGATACGCCGCGTTCGAGGGTGTCTTCCTCGGCGTCATCAGCGAGATGTACAACAGCCAGTGGAGCGGCGCCCCGTTCCAGGCGGTGCTCGGCACCCTGGCGGTCTCGGCCGCGACCCTGCTGGTCTACAAGGCCGGCTGGATCCGCGTCACCGCCCGCTACGCCCGCATCGGCATGGCCATCGCCATCGCCTTCGTGCTGGTCATGGCGGTCAACCTGCTGCTGGTCGCGTTCGGCGTCGCGGACAACGGCGGACTGCGCAGCTTCGGTCCGCTCGGCGTGATCGTCGGCATCATCGCGATCCTGCTCGGCGCGTTCTTCCTCACCCTCGACTTCAAGCAGATCGAGGACGGCATCGCCTACGGTGCCCCGAAGAACGAGGCCTGGCTGGCCGCGTTCGGCCTCACCATGACGCTGGTGTGGATCTACGTCGAGATGCTGCGCCTGGTGGCGATCTTCAGCAGTAACGACTAGCTCGACGGCAAGCTGTCACCAGCGGACCGAGAAGGGCCCCGGGGTCGTCACCCCGGGGCCCTTCGCCGTCTGTGTGCGTGCGCGCCTAGAGAAGTTTGCGCGCGGCCCTCCTCAGGTCGTACTCATGGATCAACGCCTTCGCGTGGCCGTACGCGAGGTTGTGCTCGTGGCGGAGCCAGCTGACCTTTTCCTCGAATCGGAAGAGGGCCGGGCCTTCGTCGACGGTGCGCAACCAGTCGGACACTTCACGACCGGTGCAGTGGGGGATGCGGGCGAGCATGTTGCGATGGGTCTCCTCGGAGAAGACTTGGGACATCGGCGCCTCCGGTGCGCAAAGGGGGTTGTAGCCGGTCCTTCACGTCACCGTGCCTGAGTGTTGGCGTGTTGGCAACAGTCGTGACAAGACAGCCGGTGGCAGGCGTTACGCTCACGGCGTGGTTGATACGACGCCTCTGACCCGTGCCGTGGAACACTTCGCCGACAAGCTGAGGGCGGCACCGCAGAGCCGGCTGCAGCGGGGCGCCGCCGCGGAGGCGCTGGGACTGGCGAGGGAGTTGGCCCGCTGGGCGCAGGCCGTCGAGGAGCCGGGCGCCGAGAGCCGTGAGATGCCGGACGCGGGGATGTTCGCGGTGGCCGACCAAATCACGGTGGCCGGAAACGACTTGGCGGTGGTGCTGAAGAACGAGGCCGAGGTGGGGGATGCGGTGCGGCTCGTGGAGGAGGCGCAGAAGAGGGCGGGGGTCTGAGGCCGCGCGTTGTCGGGTGCGGCACCGTCGCGGCTGGTCGCGCAGATCCCGGCGCGCCTGAAGGGGCGCACCGCCGCGCCCCCTCTTTTGCTTTTAGGGGCGCGGGGAACTGCGCGAGCGACCCCCACGCACCCGCACCCGACCACGCGCCTCAGAGCGAAGCTATGACCCGGTCCGCCAAGATGTACACGTTCTCCTCGCCGCACGCGAACGTCAGTGTGTACGCGCCGGAGATCCCCGAACCGCCCAGCAGGTACGGCGTCTCGCCCGCGCCCAGCGCCGCAGCCAGCCGCTCCGCCGTCTCCCGGTGCCCCGGCGTCATGCACAGCGTCGTGCCGTCGGCAAAGACGTAGACGTCCAGCGTGCCCAGCGGGCCCGGGCGGACGTCGGAGAGTTCGACCTGGGACTCGGCCAGCTGCTCCAGCGTCGCGACCGTACGCTCATGGTCGTTCACCACCGGCGACTGCACCGGCACGAAGTCCGGGTGGGACGGGTGACGGCGGCGGGCCGCCGCCAGTTCCGGGGACTCCCCGGTGAACTCGTCGGTCTCCGCCGCCGGCTCGGCGACCGGCTCAAGACCCACGAAGTCCGTCTGCCGCGGCAGGAACGGCTCACCGTCCGCCAGACCCAGCAGCGACGGCGCGTCGGAGGCGTCACGCGCCTCCTGCGCGGCCCAGAAGGCACGTGCCTCGGCCAGCTCCCGCTCCCGCTCCTCGGCCAGCGCCTCCGCCACCGCGGCGCGTATCTCCTCGGCGTCGGCATGGCTGCGAGCCGCCGGCATGAGGGCGCGCAGGGTCGCGGCCTGGTTCTGGGCAAGCTGGGTGTGCAGCTCGGCGACCTGACGGCGCAGCTTCAGTACGGTGCGCAGGACAGCGACGCCCACGGCGCCCGTGGCGGCCGTGGTGAGCAGCAAGGCGATCGGCATGGCGCTCACTGACGTACTCCCGGTTCAAAGTCGACCCCCGACTTCCTACATCAGCTTGAAGGGTGGACTATCAAGCTGTCAGTGCGTAACGTCACGAAACGGACAGGACATTGGCCCTGAGGTTTACCTGGACAACTACGCTGACCTGCGGTGATACCCCCTCGGAGGGAGATACGTCACATCCTGGGGGAGATTGGATCACAAATCGGCCCGGTGTTCGGGGTTTTCTCGAACACCGGGCCGCGGTGTCACGGTGGGTCCCGTGACGGTCACTCAGGGGTGAGCGGGGGTCGTGCGGTGGGGCTCAGCTGAGGCGCTCGATGACCATCGCCATGCCCTGGCCGCCGCCGACGCACATCGTCTCCAGGCCGAACTGCTTGTCGTGGAACTGGAGCGAGTTGATGAGCGTGCCGGTGATGCGGGCGCCGGTCATGCCGAAGGGGTGGCCGACGGCGATGGCGCCGCCGTTCACGTTCAGCTTCTCCAGCGGGATGTTCAGGTCGCGGTAGGAGGGGATCACCTGGGCGGCGAACGCCTCGTTGATCTCGACCAGGTCGATGTCGTCGATGGTGAGACCGGCGCGGCGCAGGGCCTGCTGCGAGGCCTCGACCGGGCCGAGGCCCATGATCTCGGGGGAGAGGCCGGTGACACCGGTCGACACGATCCGGGCGAGCGGGGTGAGGCCGAGCTCGCGGGCCTTGGTGTCGCTCATGATGACGACCGCGGCGGCGCCGTCGTTCAGCGGGCAGCAGTTGCCGGCGGTGACCATGCCGTCGGGGCGGAAGACCGGCTTCAGGCCGGCGACGCCCTCCAGGGTGACGCCGGCGCGCGGGCCGTCGTCCTTGCTGACGACCGTGCCGTCGGGGAGGGTGACCGGGGTGATCTCGCGCTCCCAGAAGCCGTTCTTGATGGCTTCCTCGGCGAGGTTCTGGGAGCGGACGCCGAACTCGTCCATGTCCTGGCGGGTGACGCCCTTGACGCGGGCCAGGTTCTCGGCGGTCTGGCCCATCGCGATGTACGGGTCGGGGAGCAGGCCGTCCTCGCGCGGGTCGTGCCAGGTGGAGCCGGTCGACGCGGCGGTGGCGGCGGTACGGGCCTGGGCCTCGTCGAAGATCGGGTTCGTGGTGCCCGGGAGGCCGTCGGAGCTGCCCTTGGCGTAGCGGGAGACCATCTCGACACCGGCCGAGATGAAGACGTCGCCCTCACCGGCCTTGATGGCGTGCAGGGCCATGCGGCTGGTCTGGAGGGACGAGGAACAGTACCGGGTGATCGTGGTGCCGGGCAGGTAGTCCATGCCCATCTGCACGGCGACGATCCGGCCGAGGTTGTAGCCCTGCTCGCCGCCGGGGAGACCGCAGCCGAGCATCAGGTCGTCGATGTCCCGGGGGTCCAGCTCGGGGACCTTGGCGAGGGCGGCCTGGATGATCGTCGCGGTGAGGTCGTCGGGGCGCAGGTCCTTCAGGGAGCCCTTGACGGCGCGGCCGATCGGGGAACGGGCGGTCGAGACGATGACGGCTTCGGGCATCTCACGGCTCCATTGGCGTACGGGGGTTGACAGGGGTGCTTGGGAAGTTACCCGTACGTATGTCATCGGTCACCGGTGTCGGGGTGTGACACTGGCCGCACTTTCTAAGCGCTTGCTTGGCCCTCCTGGGAGGGTGCCGAGTTTCGGGTGCGGGTGGGTGGGGGCTGGTCGCGCAGTTCCTCCCCCAGCCTTCGGCTGGGGGTACCCCCAGCGCCCCTCACGGGGCTACATGGCTGCGGGCAGTCGTGCCGCTGGGGCGGCACGGGTGGGCGATGGGGGTCCCCCCGCGCGAGCGAAGCCGAGCGTGGGGGAGGCACCCGGCCAGCGCCGGTGAGCGGCACCCCGCCCCAGCCGCGCCCGCCCCACCGGAGCCCTACTCGGTCGTACCCGCCCTCGACCTCGCCTCCTCGGAAGCCGAGTCGGGTGGGACGGCGGGCGGCTCCACGTGCTGGCGCCGGCGGCGTTTCAGCAGGGCCCACGGTCCGCGCGGCCCCGTCGGCATCGCCGCCGTGACCTCCGTGCCGGCCTCGGCCGCCGCCTCCGCCGCGGCCCGGGCGACCGGCAGGAAGCCCTCGCGGCGGCTGACGTCGGGGCGTTCCTCTTCCGCCGGCCACAGCCCGAGGGCCGCGCAGACCGTCGGCAGCACCGCCATCGCCGCCGTCGCGTAGCCCTCCGCGGAGGGGTGGAAGTTGTCGGGGCCGAACAGCTCGCGGGGGTTGGCCGCGAACTCGGGGCCGAGCAGGTCGCCCAGCGACACCGTGCGGCCGCCCTGTTCCACCGTTCCGATCGTCTGGGCCGCCGCCAGCTGCCGGGACGCCCGCCGGGCCAGCCAGCGCAGCGGCTGTCGTACCGGCTCGATCGTGCCCAGGTCGGGGCAGGTCCCGACCACGACCTCGGCCCCCGCCGTGCGCAGGCGGCGGACGGCCGCCGAGAGGTGGCGGACCGAGCGGGTCGGCGGCATCCGGCGGGTGACGTCGTTGGCGCCGATCATGATCACGCACACGTCGGGGACGGGCGAGGCCGTGCCCAGCACCAGGGCGACCTGGCGGTCCAGGTCGTCGGACTGGGCACCGGGGAGCGCCACGTTGCTGAGCAGCACCGGGCGTTCCGCGACCGCGGCGAGGCCGGACGCCAGCAGCGCGCCCGGCGTCTGGGCGGCGCGGTGCACGCCCTGCCCGGCGGCCGTGGAGTCGCCGAGCATGGTCAGGCGGATGGGCGGCTCACCGGAGGTCTCGTATCCGACGCCGTAACGGCCGTCCGCCGTCGGCACCCGGCCGCCGCTGTTGCCGTTGTGCACCGCGGTCCTGGCCATCCGCACCTCGGCCAGCACCAGGCCCACCGCGGCCGCGCCGACCAGCCCGACCCCGCCGCCGCCGTACGCCGCCCCGGCCGCGATCCGCCGGGCCACCCGCGCCCTCGACATGTTCGTCATGCGTCGCCGCCACCTCCTCGTTGCCGCTCATCCACTCCTTGCCCCGTACAGCCCGTGCGTCAATCTCAACGGGGAGTGAACCTCAGGAGCGGGGCCTTAGGCTGGCGGCACAATTAGGACCACACCTTTTGCAAGCAACCGGAGACAACGGTGCGATTCCACGACTCGATGATCAGCCTCGTCGGCAACACCCCGCTGGTGAGACTCAACAGCGTCACCCAGGGCATCCAGGCCACCGTGCTCGCCAAGGTCGAGTACTTCAACCCGGGCGGTTCCGTGAAGGACCGCATCGCGCTGCGGATGATCGAGGCCGCGGAGAAGAGCGGGGAGCTGCAGCCCGGCGGCACCATCGTCGAGCCGACCAGCGGGAACACCGGTGTCGGGCTGGCGATCGTGGCCCAGCAGAAGGGGTACAAGTGCATCTTCGTGTGCCCCGACAAGGTGAGCACCGACAAGATCAACGTGCTGCGGGCGTACGGCGCCGAGGTCGTCGTCTGCCCCACCGCCGTCGACCCGGAGCACCCGGACTCGTACTACAACGTCTCCGACCGGCTGGTCCGCGAGACGCCCGGCGCGTGGAAGCCGGACCAGTACTCCAACCCCAACAACCCTCTTTCGCACTATCACTCGACCGGCCCCGAGCTGTGGGAGCAGACGGAGGGGAAGATCACCCATTTCGTGGCGGGCGTGGGGACCGGCGGCACCATCTCCGGCACCGGGCGCTACCTGAAGGACGCCAGTGACGGCCGGGTCCAGGTCGTCGGCGCCGACCCGGAGGGCTCCGTGTACTCCGGCGGGTCCGGGCGGCCCTACCTCGTCGAGGGCGTCGGCGAGGACTTCTGGCCCACCGCATATGACCGGACCGTCGCCGACGAGATCGTCGCCGTGTCGGACAAGGACTCCTTCCAGATGACACGGCGACTGGCCAAGGAGGAGGGCCTGCTCGTCGGCGGCTCCTGCGGCATGGCCGTCGTGGCCGCGCTGCGGGTGGCCGAGCGGCTCGGCCCGGACGACGTGGTCGTGGTCCTTCTCCCGGACAGCGGCCGTGGCTACCTCAGCAAGATCTTCAACGACGAGTGGATGGCCGACTACGGCTTCCTGGAGGACGAGGGCCCGAGCGCCCGCGTCGGCGACGTGCTCAGCGACAAGGCCGGTGCCACCATCCCGTCCCTCGTCCACATGCACCCGGACGAAACCGTCGGGCAGGCCATCGAGGTGCTGCGCGAGTACGGCGTCTCGCAGATGCCCGTCGTCAAGCCGGGCGCCGGCCACCCGGACGTGATGGCCGCCGAGGTCGTCGGCTCGGTCGTCGAACGCGAGCTGCTCGACGCGCTGTTCAGCAAGCGCGCCTCCCTGGAGGACCCGCTGGAGAAGCACATGTGCGCCCCGCTGCCCCAGGTCGGCTCCGGTGAGCCGGTCGGGGACCTGATGACGGTGCTGGGCGCGGCCGACGCCGCGATCGTCCTCGTCGAGGGCAAGCCCACCGGCGTGATCAGCCGACAGGACCTGCTGGCCTTTCTCGCCAAGGGCGGCAAGCAGTAGCGAACGTCCGGTGAACGGCCCGTGACCCCGCGGAACTTGCTGTTTCCTGTCCAAGCGGTGGACTTCGCGGAAGTGGTACGAGCGTGTCACGTGCGCGCAGCACCCGCTTAACACGGGTCCGGCAGATTAGTGGGTGTCGGCAGGGCGGGAGCGGCTCCCCGCCTCGGCCGACACCGAACGTCCAAGGACCTCCGGAGCGGCTCCCGGACCTCCATGGACGCCCGGACGTGAGACCCGGCCCTGACCCGGTCCATGTCCCTCGCGGGGACCGCCGTCGTCCCGCCCCCCGTTCACGGGGGTGCGGCGGTCCCCGCGCCCCTTTTTGCGCCTGAACCGGCGCCGCTCCCGCGGACCTGGTTGCTCGCCGTCGTGGTTACTCAATTAGTGGTTGCGGTTGTGGTCGCTTTCCAACTCCCCAGCAATGTGAGCCGTTCCGCCGTCTCCGAGCCCGGTTCCGGGGTGTACGCCACGATCGTCTGGTCCGGGTCCGTCGGGACCGTGAGGGTCTCGTAGGGGAGGGTGAGCAAACCCGCGACCGGGTGCTGGATGCGCTTCGTGCCGTACGCGCACTCCTTGACCTCGTGGTCCGCCCACAGCCGGCGGAAGTCCGCGCTCTTCAGGGAGAGTTCGCCGACCAGCGCGGCCATCCGGGGGTCGTCGGGGTGGCGGCCCGCGTCGATGCGCAGGTTGGCGACGGTCTGGGCGGCGACGGCGGCCCAGTCGGGGTAGAAGCCCGCGGCCGCCGGGTCGAGGAAGACCTGGCGCGGGATGTTCCGCTCGCCCGGGGCAAGGGCGCTGAAGCCGTTCACCGCGTCGCCGAGCGCGTTCCAGGCCAGCACGTCCATCCGGCGGCCCAGCACGAACGCGGGCGTCCGCTCCATGCCGTCCAGCAGCAGTTGCACGCCGGGGCGGACGCGGGGGCGGGCCGGGCGCGCGGTGCCGGCCTTCTTGTGCGGGCGGGCCACCGTCAGCAGATGGGCGTGCTCGGTCTCGTCCAGGCGCAGTACCCGGGCGATGGCGTCGAGGACCGCGTCCGAAACGCTCGGGCCTCTGCCCTGCTCCAGGCGGATGTAGTAGTCGACGCTGACCCCCGCCAGCTGCGCCACCTCCTCGCGGCGCAGGCCCGGTACGCGGCGCCGCCCGTGCGAGGGCAGCCCCACCTCCTCGGGCTGGATGCGGGCGCGGCGCGAGCGCAGGAAGTCTCCGAGTTCCCCGTCCATGGGTTCGATCGTAGGGGAGTCGCGTCCTTCCAACCTGGTTCTGCCAGACCCAGGAAAAGCTCAGCCCTGGGTAGGCCGCCCGGCTCCGGCGAGTGTGGAGACACGCCACCGGGGCGGTCCCGGCGGCACTTCACCAGGGAGTAGCTCATGTCGTACGACAACCTGTCCGGCCGTACCGCCGTCGTCACCGGCGCCGCCAGCGGGATCGGGGCGGCCGTCGCCCTCCGGCTCGCCGGGTCGGGGGCCCGGGTGGCGCTGCTCGCCCGGCGCGCGGACCGGCTGGAGACGCTCGTGGCGAAGATCCGGGCGAACGGCGGGGAGGCCCTCGCCGTAGTCGCCGACGTCACCGACGACGCCTCCGTGCAGGCCGCGGCCGACGCCGTGCACGCGGCCTACGGGCGCGTCGACCTCGTCGTCAACAACGCCGGCGTCATGCTGCCCAACCCCGTCGACGACGGCCGGATCGACGAGTGGCAGCGCATGCTCGACACCAACGTCACCGGTGTGCTGCGGGTGCTGCGGGCCTTCACCGGGGACCTGGTGGCGGCCGCGGCCGAGGGCCGTACCGCCGATCTCGTCAACGTGTCGTCCATCGGCGCGCACCTCGTCTTCCCGACGTTCGCGGTGTACGGCGCCACCAAGGCCGCCGTCACCTTCCTGTCGCAGTCCCTGCGCGCCGAGTTCGGGCCGCGTGACGTGCGGGTCACCAACGTCGAGCCGGGTCTGACGGACACCGAACTCGGCACGCACATCGACGGCGAGGAGCTGCGCGAGCAGGTGGCGGGCATGTTCGACGGGATGGGCGCGCTGGCCGCCGAGGACCTCGCCGACCTGGTCGGCTACGTGGTGAGCCGCCCCCGGAACGTCAACCTGCGTCAGGTCGTCGTCCAGCCGACCCGGCAGGTGTGACCCGGCCCGGCCTCGGCTCCGGCCCCGGGTCAGTCCTCGTGGTCGCGGCCGGCCCGGTGGAACAGGCCGGGGTTGAGGCGGACGGCCTGGGTCGCGTTGACGCCGACGATGCCGATCCAGGTGACGAACACGCCCGTCATGCCGCCGAACGCGCCGCTGATCGCCGAGAGCGGGATCGCCAGCACCAGCGACACGATCCCGAAGCCGAAGCGCTCGCCCCAGGAGTCGGTGCCCCTCGGCCTGCGGGCCCCCCGGGCCGCCTGCATCTGCTGCTCGGCCAGGCCCCGGCGCAGCCGGCGTTCCACCGCGGTGTCGATCCGCTGGTCGATCTTCTCCAGGAAGGAGTCGACCAGTTCCGACTCGTACTCCGGCCCCAGGTCCCTGCGGGCGTGCAGGGTGGCGGCGAGGTCCTTCTTCAGATCGGTGTCGTGAACGTCCGTCATGGCGTCCACCGTAGGGGCCGCGGCAGCCCGTCGCACTGGGGAAATCCCCCGCATCCGGCGGGGGGTCCGCCCTCAGGGCAGCAGCGACACCAGCCCGCTGCCGGCGTCGAACCGGGCCGCGACCACCGACGCCCCCGCGAACCCGGAGTCCGCCCGGATCGCGTCCCGCGCCCACACCGTCTGGGCCCGCATGGTGTGCTCGGCCCAGTCGCCGGGCAGCGTCCTGGTGCGGCGGGCGGCCGGTGCGATCTCCTCGACGAGGAGTTCCAGGTGAGCGGGGACGGGCGCGCCCGTGCGCAGCCGGGCGAGGGTGGCGGCGACGGCCCCGCAGCCCTCGTGACCGAGGACCACGACCAGCGGGACGCGCAGTTCCTGCACGCCGTACTGGAGGGAGCCGAGCACCGCCTCGTCCAGCACCTGCCCGGCCGTCCTCATGCTCAGCAGGTCGCCGGGGCCCTGGTCGAAGACCAGTTCCGGCGCGGCGTCGGAGTCGACGCAGCCGAGCACCACCGCGAACGGGTGCGGCGCGGCGGTCCGGCTCCGGCGGGCGCGGCCGGTGGCGTACCGCCGGTTGCCCTGGAGCAGTTCGTCGAGGGCCGCGCTCGCCGAGTCGGGGACGACGGCCGCCGGCGAGAGGGCGACGGCCGGCGCGCCGACGGCGGTGGCCGTCGGAAGGGCCGTGGGGTTCGGGGCCATGACGCTTCCTCAGGTGCTGGCGCTGATGGTTCTCATCACTGTACGCGGCGGAAACGTTACGTTCAGTATTGATTTAACGGCTCTTGGCCGGATCATCGCCCGCGCGATACCGAGCCGGTGGGCGGTTTACGGCGGTCAGGCCAGCCCGTGCTGCTTCGCGTACGCGGCCGCCACGTCCTCCGGGTCCTTCTTGTCGTTGTCGACCTGGCTGTTGAGCTGGGTGAGCTGCTCGGTGGTGAGGACGTTGCCGAGCCGGGCGAGGGCCTTGCGGACGGTGTCGTCGGCCTTGCGGTCGGCGATCAGCGGGACGATGTGCTGGCTGGGGATCAGGTTCTTCGGGTCGGCCAGCACCACCCAGCCGTTGGCGGCGATGTCGGTGTCGGTGGTGAACAGGTTCGCCACGTCCACGTCGCCCTTCTTCAGCGCGCCCTTGACCAGCGGCCCGTCCGAGTCGAGCGACTTGAACTCCTTGAACTCGACGCCGTACACCTCCTGCAGTCCGACGGCGCCCACCCGGCGCTTCTTCACCTCGGGCGCGGCCCCGATGACCAGCTTGCCGTTCTGCTTGGCGAGGTCGGCGAGGGAGGTCAGGCCGTACTTCTGGGCGGTGGCCCGGGTGACGACGAAGCAGTCGGAGTCGGCGGCCTGTCCGTACGGCAGCACCTGGAGGCCGGCGGGCAGCGCCAGGGTGAGGGCGTTCTGCATGGTGCCCGGCTCGGCGGAGGCGTCCTTGGGGGCGAGGTAGTTGAGGAGGGCGCCCTGGTACTCGGGCAGCAGGTCGATGTCGCCCGCCTTGAGCGCGGGGATCACGATCTCCCGGGTGCCGAGGTTCGGGCGCACCTTCACCTTGACGCCGGCCTTCTGCAGCACGGCCGCGTAGAGGTAGCCGAGCACCTGGTTCTCGGTGAAGTTGGCGGTGCCGATGGTGATGCCGCCCTTGCTGGAGCCGCCGCCGGCGGTCGAGCCGCTGCTCTCGTTCAGGGAGGTGATGCCGCTGGAGCAGGCGGCGAGGGCGGGGACGGAGCCGGCGGCGAGCAGGCCACCGAGGAGGGTACGACGGTTCATGGGCGGGTTCCCTAGGCGGTGCGGTGGCGGAAGAGGAAGCGCTGGAGGGTGCTCAGGAGCAGGTCCAGGACGACGGCGACGAGCGCGACAAGGACCGCGCCGCCGAGCACCTGGACGAGGTCGCGCTGGGCGAGTCCGTCGAAGACGTAGCGGCCGAGGCCGCCGAACGAGACGTACGCGGCGATGGTCGCGGTGGCGACCACCTGGATGAGCGCGAGGCGCAGGCCCGTCATGATCAGGGGGAGGGCGAGCGGCAGTTCGACCTGGAAGAGCACCTGGTGGCCGCGCATGCCCTGGCCGCGGGCCGCGTCCTTCACGTCCGGGTCGACGGCGGTCATGCCGGCGTAGGTGTTGGTGACGATCGCGGGGACCGCGAGGGCGACCAGCGCGACGTACACCGGCAGCATCGACAGGCCGCCCGCGAGGAAGACCAGTACGACCAGGCCGACGGTCGGCAGGGCACGGCCGAAGGACGCCAGGTTGATGGCGAGGAAGGCGCCCTTGCCGGTGTGGCCGATCAGCAGGCCCAGCGGGAGGCCGATCGCGGCGGCGATGAGGGTCGCGAGGAGCGAGTACTGGAGGTGCTCGGCGAGGCGGTGGGCGATGCCGTCCTGCCCGGCCCACTGGGAGCCGCTGGTCAGCCAGGTGCCGAGGTTCTTGAAGAGTTCGAACATGTCAGGCTCGCCTCCGCCGCCACGGGGTCAGTACGTACTGGAGCGCCACCAGCAGCGCGTCCGCGACCACCGCGAGCAGGATCGTGAGGACCACGCCCACGATCACCGGGGTCGGGAAGTCGCGCTGGAAGCCGTCGGTGAAGAGCTGGCCGAGGCCGCCGTCGCCGATGTAGGTGGCGACGCTCACCAGCGAGATGGACATGACCGTGGCGATGCGGACGCCCGCCATGATCACGGGGAGGGCCAGCGGGAGTTCGACGGTGAGGAGGGTGCGCAGCGGGCGGGCGCCCATCGCCTTCGCCGCCTCCTTGGTCTTCGCGGGGACCGAGTCCAGGCCCTCGACCGTGTTCCTGAGCAGCACGACCAGCGTGTAGACGGTCAGGCCGATGACGGTCGTGGTCCGGGTCAGGCCGCTGACCGGGAGCAGCAGCACGAAGATCGCGATCGAGGGGATCGTGAAGAGCACGTTGGACAGGCCGAGCAGGAAGCCGCGCAGCGGGCGGACCCGGTGGGCGACCACCGCGAGCGGCAGCGAGATCACCAGGCCGAAGAAGACGGCGGTCATCGCGGCCTGGAGATGCGAGAGGGTGAGGCTGGTGAGGTCGTCGGTGTGGTCGCCGATCCACGACCAGTCGACGGTCATGCCGCCACCACCCGGGCCGCGCTGTGCGCCTGGCCGGCGTGCACGTGGATGTCGTCGCGGGACGAGACGCCGGTGAGCCTGCCGTCCGCGTCGACGCGGGCGACGAGCCCGGTCGGGGAGGCGATCGACTCGTTGAGTGCCGAGAGCAGGGAGTCGTCGTCCGTCAGCGGCCGTACGGGAAGTTCGGCGTCCTTGGAGGCCCAGTGCAGGGGCTTGCCCGCCGGGTCCAGGGCGAGGGTCCAGGCAGTGCCTTGGGGCGCCGGGCCCTGCGGGACCTCGGCGAGGGTCTTCAGGGAGAGCAGCTTCAGGCCGCGCTCGGCGCCGAGGAAGTCGGCCACGAAGTCGTCGGCCGGACGGGCCAGGAGTTCCTCGGGCGGAGCGCACTGGACCAGGTGGCCGCCGGTGCGGAAGATCGCGATCCGGTCGCCGAGCCGGACCGCCTCGTCGATGTCGTGGGTGACGAACACGATGGTCTTGCTCAACTCCTTCTGGAGCCGGAGCAGTTCGTCCTGGAGCTGGGTGCGGACCACCGGGTCGACCGCGCCGAACGGCTCGTCCATCAGCAGCACCGGCGGGTCGGCGGCGAGAGCGCGGGCCACGCCGACGCGCTGCTGCTGGCCGCCGGAGAGCTGGTGCGGGTAGCGCTTGCCGGCGTCGGCGGCGAGACCGACGGTCTCCAGGAGTTCGGCGGCGCGGGCGCGGGCCTTCTTCCGGTTCCAGCCGAGCAGCAGCGGGACGGTGGCGACGTTGTCCAGCACCGTGCGGTGCGGGAAGAGGCCGGCCTGCTGGATGACGTACCCGATGGACCGGCGCAGCTCGGCGGCGTCCTGCTCGGTGACGTCCTTGCCGTTCACCTTGATCGTGCCGGAGGTCGGCTCGACCATCCGGTTGATCATCCGCAGGGTGGTGGTCTTGCCGCAACCGGAGGAGCCGACCAGGACGGTGACCCCGCCCTCCGGCATCTCCAGGGAGAGATCGTGGACTGCTGTCGTGCCGTTGGGGAAGCGCTTGTGGACCGCATCGAACTGGATCATGAGATGTCCCTTGCCCGGCTGTATAACGTCATGCAGAGTTCTCGGTAGGTGAATAGGTTGTCAACGGTCTCGCGTTAATCCGAGGTAACGGATGACCGGCAGGCAAGATCGAGTGTCCGGATTGAGGGAGGTTTGGGCGTTATGTCGTCTCGTATCTTGGACACTCCCGGAATAGCGCATTCCGGCCTGGTGGTCCTCGACGGCGTCGGCATGGGCGTCGAGGACGTCGTACACCTCGCCGACGGCACCGCCCGCCCGGTTCCGGGCACCGACGCGATGCGCCGTGCGGAGGAGTCCTGGAACGCGGCCCGGCAGATCGCCGCGACCGGCCGCGTCTACGGCCGTTCCACCGGCGTCGGCGCCAACCGGAACGAGGACGTGCCCACCGAGGCCGCCGCCGGACACGGACTGCGGCTGCTGCGCAGCCACGCCGGGGCGATCGGCGACGAACTGCCCGCCCGCCAGGTCCGCGCGATGCTCGCGGTGCGCGCCAACCAGTTGCTGGCCGGCGGAGCCGGACTGCGGCCGAGCGTGGTCACCGCCCTGTGCGAGGCGCTGGAGTCCGGCGCCCATCCGGTCGTCAACGAGTTCGGCTCGGTGGGCACCGGGGACATCGCGGCGCTGGCCCAGATGGGCCTCGCGCTGGCGGGGGAGCACCCCTGGCGGGGCTCCGGGGCACCGGCGGCCCAGCCGCTGGACAACAACGACGCCCTGGCTCTGATCAGCAGCAACGCCCTCACCCTCGGCCAGTCGGCGCTCGCCCTGCACGAGCTGCGCGGGCTGATCGAGGCCACCCAGGTGGTGGCGGCCCTGTCGCTGCTGGCCGTCGACGGCTCGCACGAGGCGTTCGCGGCGCCCGTGCACGCGGCCCGCCCGCACCGGGGGAGCGTCGAAGTCGCCCGCCGGATGCGGGAGCTGATCGGCGCCGCCGACCGGCCGACCCCGCCGCTCGGCCGTATCCAGGACCCGTACGGCTTCCGCTGCCTGCCCCAGATCCACGGCCCGGCCCACGACGCCGCCGACGCCCTGGAGGGGGTGCTGGCGATCGAGATCAACGCGGCCGCCGAGAACCCCCTCATCTCACCCGAGGACCTGGCCGCCTACCACCACGGCGGCTTCTACCAGGCCCAACTCGCCCTCGCCCTGGACCACTTCCGGCTAGCCGTCACCCAGGTCGCGCGCCTGTCCACGTCCCGGCTCTCCTCCCTCAACGAGCCCGCCTTCACCCGCCTGCGCCCCTTCCTCGCCGACCACGAGCCCGCCTCCTCCGGCGTGATGATCCTGGAGTACGCCGCCGGCGCCGCCCTCGGCGACCTTCGCGCCTTCTCCGCACCCGCCTCCCTCGGGCACGCTGTACTCTCCCGAGGCGTCGAGGAGCAGGCCAGTTTCGCCTCGCTCGCCGCCCGTCAAACGCTGCGCGCCTGCCGTGCGTACCGTCTGGTGGTCGGCTGCGAACTCGTCGCCGCCGTACGGGCGCTGCGCCAGCGCGAGCTGCGTCCCGACCCCGGGCTCGGGGCGGGGCGGGCGCTGGAGCTCGCCGAGGCGGCGCTCGAGGCGGACCCGGCCGACCGGCCGCTCACGGACGACGTCACGGCGGCGGCCGGGCTGCTCGACCGGTTCACGGACATCTGGAGGGGGAGCACGTCATGAACGTGACCGACAGCCCTGCGACTCGCTTGCAGGCGCTCTTCGAAGGGCACCGGCTCACGCCGACCCAGCGGCGCATCGCGCACAGCATGGTGCGGCGCGCCGCCGACGTGCCCTTCCTGTCCAGCGTGGAGCTGGCCGAACTTGCCGGGGTCAGCCAGCCCTCCGTCACCCGCTTCGCGGTCGCCCTCGGCTTCGACGGCTACCCGGCCCTGCGCAAGCACCTGCGCGAGGTGGTCCCCGCGGAACAGGCGGCCGGGAACGGGTCGTACAACGAGTACCAGCAGGCCGTCGAGGCCGAGATCGAGAACCTGAGGCACCTCGCCGAGGTGCTCGCCGACCCGCGCCCGGTGCAGCAGGCCGGCCGGCTGCTCGCCGCCTCCCGGCCGCTGCCGGTGCTCGGACTGCGCGCCGCCGCCTCGCAGGCGTACGGCTTCGCCTACTTCGCCGCCAAGGTGCACCCGGACGTACGCCTGCTCAACGAGGGCGGCACGATGATCCACGACCGCATCGACGCGGCCGTCCTCGCCGGTGCCTCGGCGCTGCTGTGCTTCGCGCTGCCCCGGCATCCGCGCGAGGTCGTCGACACCCTCGGGTACGCGAAGGAGGCCGGGCTGACCGTCGTGACCGTCGCCGACTCCGCCTTCGCGCCCGTCGCCAAGGTCTCCGACCTGCTGCTGCCGGCCGCCGTCGGCACCGGCCTCGCCTTCGACACCGCGTGTGCGCCGATGCTGCTCGGCCGGGTGCTCCTGGAGGCGATGTGCGACGACCTGCCGGACGCGCAGGCCCGCCTGGAGGAGTTCGACACGCGGGCGGCGGCGCGCGGGCTGTTCGTGGAGTGAACCCTCACCGAAGGGCTCTTTAAGACTCGTCTCACGTTCGCTGGTTAGCGTCCGCCATACGGACTGGACCGACACCGGCGAGGAGGCTGCGGACATGGCGCGTGCGGGACGAGGGGTACGAGGCGGACAGGGCCTGGCCCGGGTGGCCGTGGTCGTACGGGCCGGGGCCGCGCCGCTGTGGTGGTCCGGGGTGTTCGCCGCGGGCGTCGGGGTGCTGCCGCCGGGGTTCACCGGACGCCGCATCGGCGTCATGGCCGGGGCCGCGCTCTTCGTCGTCGGCGCCGTCGTCGTGGCGCTCACCCGCCGCAAGCGGTACACCGCCCTGGTCCACGGGGCCGCCCGGGCCGGCAAGCACGACGTGCTCCAGGACCGGGCGGTGACCGTGCGGAACTGGCGCCGGGGGCACCGCTGGTGGCTGCTGCTGGCCTTCGCCGTCGCCCTCGGCTCGGCCTTCGTGGTGCCCGCGGCGGGCGGCATGCTGCTCGCCGGGACCGGCACCGGGCTGCGCCTGAAGGCGGCCTGGCTGGGCCGCCGGGAGAAGGCCGGCGAACAGCTGGTGTGGCTGCGCGTCGACTGGCTCGACAAGCGCGGCGGCCGCCCGGCGGGCAAGGCCGTCAAGGCGTACCGCGGTACCGGCGTCGCGGCGGGCGACGCGGCCCCGGGCGGGGCGCGCCGCCGCACCGCGGCGCTGGTGTGAGGTCCGGTCAGACCTCCAGGTCCTCTTCGATCCGCTTCAGCTGGTGCCGGGCCATCGCCAGGTTGGCGCGGGACTGGTCGAGCACCAGGTAGAGGAAGAGGCCGTTGCCGCCCCGGCCCTTGAGCAGCCGGATCAGGTGGTACTGGTTGGAGAGCGTGATCAGGATGTCCTCGATCTCGCCCTTGAGACCGAGGTGCTCCATCGTGCGCATCTTGGCGCGGATCACGTCGGTGTTGCCGGCCGCGGCCACGTTCAGGTCGAAGGACTTGCTGCCGCCCATCGTGCCCAGCGCCATCCCGCTGGTGTAGTCGACGAGCGCCACGCCGGTGGCGCCTTCGATGGAGGTGAGGCACTCTTTCAGCGCGGTTTCGGTGTTGGCCATGACTTTCTGGTTCCTTTCAACTGTCGGTTGCGGTGCGCGCGTCGGTGGTGGTGCTGGTCCGTGGCGTGCGCGTGGTTCTGGTCCGTGTGGTTGTGGCGCGGGCCGGGCGCAGGGCCTTGGCGGCGGCCTCGGCGGCGTCGACCACCTCGCCGATCCGGGCGGCGGCCCGGCGGCCCTCCAGGTGGAGCCGGCCGACGTTCACCCGGTCCTCGGCGAGCAGGGTGAGCACGGCGCTGCGGCCGGCGGCGTAGGTGGCGACATAGCCGTCCTCGCCGCGCACCAGCAGCTCCTTGAGCTCACCCTTGCCGGTGGCGTCGGAGACCCGCACGGCGACGCCGAGCTCGGCCGCGGTGAGCGCGGCGAGGCCCTCCGGATCGACGCCCGGGCAGTCGTGGGCGACGACCAGGCCGTCGACACCGGCCGCGAGGGCGCCGGTGAGCTGGGGCATCCGGGTGCGTAACCGGCGCAGTTCGTCGAGGACGGCTTCTCTGTCGGAGCTGCCGGGTTCTGCCGCCATCAGCTGTCTCCTCTCGGCGGGGCGGTGCCGTTCAAAGGGCCTCCAGCGCATCCCTGAGCCTCTTCAGCAGCGCGATGTCGGGGTCGGTGACCGGGGGAAGCGGGGGCGGGACGGGCGCGGTGTTCCTCGGGGCGAGGAGTCCGGCCGCCGCCAGCCGCCGTACGTCCACCAGCGTGTGGAAGGCCGGTCTGCCCAGCTCCCTGGCGATCTGCGGGGCGGTGCGGACACCGTCCACCCGGTCCAGGACCGCCCGCTGCCGGGGGGTGACCGGTGGCGGTGCGACGGGGTCGGCGCGGATCAGCGGGGTGCCGTCCGCCGACGGGTCGGGCCAGATGCGGTGCAGCAGCTCGCGGCGGCGCAGGGTCTCGCGCTCCAGGGCGGCGACGGGGACCGTGGGCAGCGGGCCGGCGGCCGTGGTGCCGTAGCGGAACCGGCCCGGGGTGCTGCTGGGCGCCAGCGCGAAGTACCCGGCGTCGTACAGGGCGCCGAGGCGGCACAGCTCCAGGGCGCCTCTCGGGAGCAGGCCGGCGGCGAGCAGCCGGTGGGCGGCGGCGGGTATGTCGTCGGTCCAGGGCCAGACCGCCGGGTCGAGCGTGCCGCGGGCCGTGAGGAGCACGTCGAGGCCGGGGGCGAGGAGGCTCTCGGCGTGCACCACGCGGCCCTCGGCCAGGTGCAGGGTGCCGTGCTCGCGGACCAGGACACCGGTGGCCCGCTCCTCGGCGAGGCGTATCAGCATCGGTGAGAGCGCGCCCGGTGCTCTCACGTGCTGGGCCGTCCGGTCCCGGACCGGCAGCGGCGGGGGCGTTTCGACCACGGTCATCCCAGCACCAGCCGCTCGGCCATCTCGCCGAGCCGGATCCGGGCGAGGGCGAGATTGCCGTCCTCGCGGGTCAGCCACAGATGCAGGAACACGGTGGCGTCGAAGGACGTGACCACGAAGCGCAGCAGGTGGTAGCTGTCCCGGTTGCTGACGATCAGGTCCTCCACCGGAGGGCTCACCTCGGTGTCGTCCTCCGTGCTGAACGCCCCGTGCTCGGCGGCCAGCCGGGCCAGCTCGGCGGCCTCCGCGGCGGTGGTCTCGTGGTCACCGCCGGGCGCCTCCCCGACCGTGCCCAGGGCCAGCCCGCTGGTCCAGTCGACCAGAGCGGCGCCCCGGGCACCGGGCAGTCGCATGGCTTCCAGTAAGCACTCGTCGATTCCGGGCACCGTGGCTCCCCTCCCGCCGCGTGGCTCTCCGGTTGAGTGACGCAGACACTACGCAACGTGTGCGGGAGGGGTGAGTCGTTTGGCATTTTCCAGTGGAACATGCGTCCGGCAGGCTAGTGTTGGTCAACTGGGCTGCTTTTCACACCAGTTGATCGCCGCTGTCCGAGGTGTCTCAACGGCTCCCGGTTGCGCGCAGGGTGGTGAGTGCGTCGGCGTGCGCCCCTCCGGATTCGGCCACGACCTCGGCGACCGTCTGCGGCTCCCGTACGACGGCGAACGCCACGCCGCCGTCGCCGTCCGGCGCGAAGCCGTAAACCCCTGGCCGGGCAAGGGAGTTGTAGGAGTAGTGGCTGCCGAAGTAGTACGCCCCGGTGTCCAGCGCCGCCGCGAGGTCCCCCTGTTCCAGGGGTGGCAGCATGCGCGCCTCGGCGAGCAGGTCGCCCGAGAAGCAGGCGGGCCCCGCCACGTCCTGTTCCACCGGGGCGCCCTCCTTGGGCCGCCCCTTCGCGTCGTACGCGGCGATCCTGAGCGGCCACGCCCCCGGCACGTACACCGTCCGCGGCGCCACCTGCACCCCCGCGTGCGTCACCGCGATCCGCCGCCCGCCGGAGCTCTTCGCGTACTCCACCCGGGCCACCACCGTGCCGTGCCGGGCCAGCAGCGACCGCCCGAACTCCGTGACCAGCCCGTACCGCCCGTCGAACAGCCCCGGCACCGCCTCCGCCAGCAGTCGCGCGTACTGCGCGTGCGTCGGCTCCGTCGCCTCGGAGGCGAAGTTGACCGAGAGCCCGCCCCCGATGTCGAGGGTGTCGACCTGGTGCCGCCCCACCCGCGCGTTGATCTCCTCGGCGAGTGCGTACGCCTCCGCCACGCCCCGTGCCAGCAGCGGCAGCGGGATCCCCTGCGACCCGGTGTGCGCGTGCAGCCGTGTCAGCCACGGCCGCTCCGCGAACGCCTGGACGACCCACTCCCGGGCCCCCGCGTCCCGCAGCCCCACCCCGAACTTCGAGGTCGCCGTCGCGGTGGAGGTGGCCCCGATCGTCCCGGCCCCGATCTGCGGGTTCACCCGGATCCCGAGCGGCGAACGGGTGGGGCCGGCGTGCCGGAGCGCGTCGATCCTGGTGAGCTCCTGCGGGTTGTCCGCGTTCACGGCGACGCCCAGCGCCAGCGCCTCGCGCAGCTCCGCCTCCGTCTTGGCGGGCGCGTCGAACACGATCCGCTCCGCGGGCACCCCGGCCGCCCGCGCCAGCGCCAGCTCGCCCGCGCTGGCCACCTCGGCGCCCAGGCCGGCCTCGGCCAGCAGCCGCACCACCGGGACCAGCGGGTTCGCCTTCACCGCGAAGGCGTGCAGGATCGCGGTGCCGGGCGCCGCGACCGCCTCGAACGCCCGGCGCAGTGCCGCGGCCGACGCGCGGATGCCCCGCACGTCCAGCAGGCCTACGATCGGCGCGTCCGGCCCCAGCAGTCCCTGCTCCACCGCCGCCCGCACGGCGTCGTCCCGCCGCCCGACCCGCTCACCGTCGTCCTCGTGTCCGTCCACCGTGTCCCCCGACATGTCGTCGTCCACATCCTCAAGGCCCATAAGTCCAGCGAAACATCCGGAATCCGGCAGCGCTGCCGGACCAATGTATTGACTAGTTCTATTCAGCGAGCCAGGATGTGAATAACCGCAGGAACACTTCGCTGGCCGTTGATCCCTGATCAGCTAGGAGGCAGACCATGTCAGGACCCCGCCCCGTACGAGCACCGCGCGGTACGGAACTGAGCGCCCTGGGATGGCAGCAGGAAGCCGCCCTGCGGATGCTGCAGAACAACCTGGACCCCGAGGTCGCCGAGCACCCCGACAAGCTCGTCGTCTACGGCGGCACCGGCAAGGCCGCCCGCGACTGGCGCTCCTTCGACGCCATGGTCCGCACCCTGCGCACCCTCAAGCAGGACGAGACCATGCTGGTCCAGTCCGGCCGCCCGGTCGGCGTGATGCAGACCCACGAGTGGGCGCCGCGCGTCCTCATCGCCAACTCCAACCTCGTCGGCGACTGGGCCAACTGGGAGGAGTTCCGCCGCCTGGAGGCCCTCGGCCTGACCATGTACGGCCAGATGACCGCCGGCTCCTGGATCTACATCGGCACCCAGGGCATCCTCCAGGGCACCTACGAGACCTTCGCCGCCGTCGCCGCGAAGAAGTTCAACGGCACCCTCGCCGGGACCATCACCCTCACCGCCGGCCTCGGCGGCATGGGCGGCGCCCAGCCCCTCGCGGTCACCATGAACGACGGCGTCGCGATCTGCATCGACTGCGACCCGCGCGCCATCGAGCGCCGCATCGAGCACCGCTACCTCGACGTGAAGGCCGACAGCCTGGAGCACGCCCTCCAGCTGGCCACCGAGGCCCGCGACGCCCGCCGCCCGCTCTCCATCGGCCTGCTGGGCAACGCGGCCGAGCTGCTGCCGCGGATGCTCGCCGAGGGCGCCCCGATCGACATCGTCACCGACCAGACCTCCGCGCACGACCCGCTGTCGTACCTGCCGGTCGGCGTCGCCTTCGAGGACATGGCCGACGCCGCCGCCAAGGACCCGGCCGGCTTCACCACCCGGGCCCGCGAGTCCATGGCCCGCCACGTCGAGGCCATGGTCGGCTTCATGGACGCCGGGGCCGAGGTCTTCGACTACGGCAACTCCATCCGCGGCGAGGCGCAACTGGCCGGATACGAGCGGGCGTTCGCCTTCCCCGGCTTCGTCCCCGCCTACATCCGCCCGCTGTTCTCCGAGGGCAAGGGCCCCTTCCGGTGGGCGGCCCTGTCCGGTGAGGCCTCCGACATCGCCAAGACCGACAAGGCGATCCTCGACCTCTTCCCGGAGAACGAGTCCCTGCACCGCTGGATCAAGCTGGCCGGCGAGCGGGTCCACTTCCAGGGCCTGCCCGCGCGCATCTGCTGGCTCGGCTACGGCGAGCGGGACAAGGCCGGCGAGCGGTTCAACGACATGGTGGCGAGCGGCGAGCTGGCCGCGCCGCTGGCGATCGGCCGCGACCACCTCGACTGCGGCTCCGTGGCCTCCCCGTACCGCGAGACGGAGGCCATGCTGGACGGCTCCGACGCGATCGCCGACTGGCCGCTGCTGAACGCGATGGTCAACGTGGCTTCCGGCGCGTCCTGGGTCTCCATCCACCACGGCGGCGGGGTCGGCATGGGGCGGTCCATCCACGCGGGCCAGGTGACGGTCGCCGACGGTACGAAGCTGGGCGGGGAGAAGATCCGCCGGGTGCTGACCAACGACCCCGGTATGGGTGTCATCCGGCACGTGGACGCGGGGTACGACATCGCGGAGTCGGTGGCCGAGGAGCGCGGGGTTCGGGTGCCGATGCGCGAGGGTGACGACGCGTGACGAAGGGCGGGGACTCTTCGATGGGGGCTGAGGTCTCGTCGCCGGCTGCGGGTGCGGCTGTGCCCACCCTCCCCCACTCTCAACTTCGTTCGAGCGGGGGGACCCCCATCGCCATGCGGAACGACTGCCCACAGCCTGTACGGCCTGTGCGGGGCGAGGGCGCGCAGCCTGAGCAGACTGTGCGGGGCGAGGGTGCGCAGCCCGGTGCCACGCCGGCCGGCGGTGCGGCCTCCTTCCACGCCATGTGGCGGGAGCTGCTCCCCGTCGGCCGGCACCCCGACTCCCGCGGCTACCGGCGCTACGCCTGGACCGGGGCCGACGGCGAGTGCCGGGCCTGGTTCCGGGAGCAGGCCGAAGGACGTGGGCTGACGTACGAGGTCGACCGGAACGGGAACCAGTGGGCCTGGCTCGGGGATCCGGCGGCCGGGGACGCCGTCGTCACCGGGTCGCACCTGGACTCGGTTCCGGACGGCGGCGCCTTCGACGGCCCGCTCGGTGTCGTGTCCTCCTTCGCCGCGCTCGACGAACTCCGGGGGAGGGGAGCGGAGTTCACCCGACCCCTCGCCATCGTCAACTTCGGTGACGAGGAGGGGGCCCGGTTCGGGCTCGCCTGTGTCGGGTCCCGGCTGACCGCGGGGCACCTGGCCGTCGAGCAGGCCCACCGGCTCACCGACGGGGACGGCGTCACGCTGCCGCAGGCCATGGAGGCCGCCGGCTACGACCCTGACGCCATCGGGCCCGACCCCGGGCGGCTCGCGCGGATCGGGGCCTTCGTCGAGCTGCACGTCGAACAGGGCCGGGCGCTGGACCTGTCCGGCGACCGGGTCGGCATCGCCAGTGCCATCTGGCCGCACGGACGCTGGCGGTTCGACTTCCGCGGCGAGGCCAACCACGCCGGCACGACGCGGCTGGTGGACCGGCGCGACCCCATGCTGTCGTACGCCGAGACCGTGCTCGCCGCCCGCCGCGAGGCCGAACTCGCCGGTGCCGTCGCCACCTTCGGCAAGATCGCCGTCGAGCCGAACGGCGTCAACGCCATCCCCTCCCTGGTGCGCGGCTGGCTCGACTCCCGCGCCGCCGACCAGGCCACCCTCGACACCGTCGTCGGCGGCATCGAGAAGGCGGCCCGGGAGTACGCGGAGGCGCACGGCATCGACCTGGACGTGGTCCGTGAGTCGTTCACGCCGGTCGTGGAGTTCGACCACGCCCTGCGGGACGAGCTGGGACGCATTCTCGGCCGGGACACCGGTCTCACCGTGCCCGTCCTGGGTACCGGTGCCGGACACGACGCCGGGATCCTCTCCGGGAGCATCCCGACCGCCATGCTGTTCGTGCGCAACCCCACCGGCGTCTCGCACTCCCCGGCCGAGTTCGCGGCCGAGGACGACTGCGTGGCCGGGGTGAGCGCGCTCGCCGACGTACTGGAAGGGCTGGCCTGCGGGTGACGACACGGACGACGTACTGGTTGGAGCACGCCTGGCTGGACACGCACGTCGAGCCGGACGTCGCCGTGGAGGTGGCCGACGGCCGGATCACGGCGGTGCGGACCGAGGTGCCCGCGCCGCCGCCGGGCGCCGCGGTGCTGCGCGGTCTCACCCTCCCCGGTCTGGCGAACGCCCACTCGCACGCCTTCCACCGCGCCCTGCGCTCCACCGTCCAGGTCGGCTCCGGGACCTTCTGGACCTGGCGCGAGCTGATGTACTCCTTCGCCGACCGGCTGACCCCGGAGACGTACCACGCGCTCGCCCGCGCGGTGTACGCGGAGATGGCGCTGGCGGGCGTCTCCTGCGTCGGGGAGTTCCACTACGTCCACCACGCCCCCGGCGGCACCCGGTACGCCGAGCCCAACGCCATGGGCGAGGCACTGATCGCGGCCGCCGCCGACGCCGGGATCAGGATCACCCTCCTCGACACCGCCTACCTCTCCTCGGGCTTCGGGGAGCCGCCCAACGCCCACCAGCTGCGCTTCTCCGACGGCAGCGCGGAGGCCTGGGCCGAACGCTGTTCAGTTCTCAAGGAACGGGATCACGCACGGATCGGGGCTGCGATCCACTCGGTGCGGGCCGTGCCCGCCGGGCAGTTGGCGACCGTGGCCGGCTGGGCCGAGGAGCGGCGGGCACCGCTCCATGTGCACCTGTCCGAGCAGACGGCGGAGAACGAGGCCTGCCTGGCCGCCCACGGCCGCACCCCCACCCGGCTGCTCGCCGACCACGGCGTCCTCGGGCCGCGCACCACCGGCGTCCACAACACCCACCTCACCGACGAGGACATCGCGCTGCTCGGCGGCTCCGGCACCGGCACCTGCATGTGCCCGACCACCGAGCGCGATCTGGCCGACGGCATCGGGCCGGCCGTCGCCCTGCAGCGCGCGGGCTCGCCGCTCTCCCTCGGCTCCGACAGCCACGCCGTCATCGACCTGCTCGAAGAGGCCCGCGCGATGGAGCTGAACGAGCGGCTGCGCACCCGCACCCGGGGCCACTGGACGGCCGCCGCCCTGCTGCGCGCCGCCTCCGCCGACGGGCACGCCGCCCTCGGCTGGGACGACGCGGGCGCCATCGAGACCGGCATGCTCGCCGACCTGACGACGATCGCGCTCGACTCCGTCAGAACAGCGGGGCCGGTACCGCGCCTGGGCGCCGAGACGGCCGTATTCGCGGCGACCGCGGCGGACGTGCGGCACACGGTCGTCGGGGGCCGGCACGTCGTACGGGACGGCGCGCACACCCTCGTACCCGATGTGCCCCAGGCCCTCGCGCGGGCCGTCGAAGCCCTTCGCACCTGACGACCAGCCCCCACAAGGACTCCGACGAGGCCATCATGAGCAGCAGCACCGCCATCACCAACATCGCCACGCTGGTCACCAACGACCCCTCCCTCGGCGACAACTCCCCTCTCGGCCTGATCCAGGACGCGGCCGTCGTCATCGACGGCGACCGTGTCGTGTGGACCGGTGAATCCAGCAAAGCACCCGCCACTGACAACCGGGTCGACGCGGGCGGCCGGGCGGTGCTGCCGGGCTTCGTGGACTCCCACTCCCACCTGGTCTTCGCGGGGGACCGCACCCAGGAGTTCAACGCCCGCATGTCCGGCCGCTCGTACACCGCGGGCGGCATCCGGACGACCGTCGCCGCCACCCGTGCCGCCACGGACGAGGAGCTGGAGCGGAACCTCACGCACTTCCTCGCCGAGGCCCTCCGCCAGGGCACCACCACCTTCGAGACGAAGTCCGGCTACGGCCTGACGGTCGCCGACGAGGCGCGGGCCCTGCGCATCGCGGCGCGGCACACCGACGAAGTGACGTACCTGGGCGCCCACATCGTCTCGCCCGACCACGCCGACGACCCGGCCGCCTACGTCGCCCTCGTCACCGGAGAGATGCTCGACGCCTGCGCGCCGTACGCCCGCTGGATCGACGTCTTCTGCGAGAAGGGCGCCTTCGACGGCGACCAGGCCCGGACGATCCTCACCGCGGGCAAGGCCAGGGGCCTGACCCCGCGCATCCACGCCAACCAGCTCTCCTACGGCCCAGGCGTCCAGCTCGCCGTGGAACTCGACGCGGCCAGCGCCGACCACTGCACCCACCTCACGGCAGAGGACGTCGACGCCCTCGCCAACAGCCGGACCGTCGCCACCCTCCTGCCCGGCGCCGAGTTCTCCACCCGCGCCGAATGGCCCGACGCCCGCCGCCTCCTCGACGCCGGCGTGACGGTCGCCCTCTCCACCGACTGCAATCCCGGCTCGTCCTTCACCTCCTCCGTCCCCTTCTGCATCGCCCTGGCCGTCCGGGACATGCGCATGACCCCCGACGAGGCCGTCTGGTCGGCCACGGCGGGCGGCGCGGCGGCCCTGCGCAGAACCGACATCGGCCGCCTCGCCCCGGGCGCCCGGGCCGACCTGCTCCTGCTGGACGCCCCGAGCCACGTCCATCTGGCGTACCGGCCGGGGGTGCCGCTGGTCAGCGGGGTGTGGCGGAAGGGCGTACGGGTCGTCGGCTGAGTCAGCCCGCCCCCGCCCGCCAGCGCTGGGACGTCTCGTCGTTCACCCGGTCCAGGGAGAGTTCGTCGCCGCCGTTCGGGGTGAGGGCCGTTTCGATGGCGATTTCCGGGCGGATCTCGCCGTCGGGGGTGACGGTGAAGCGGAGGTTGACGCCGTGGTCGCCGTCCACCGAGGCGCAGCTCCAGATGCCGACGCCCTTGTCGACCGAACCCCGGCTGTCCAGGCAGAAGTCGGGGTCCGCGGCGGACTGCAGGACGCCCCGGTCCGGGTCGACCCGCCAGCGCTGGGTGGCGGAGCCGGAGCAGGGGGCCGTGATCACGTCCGTGCCGTCGTCGAGGTCGCCGTCGCGGACGTCCAGGCAGCGGGCGGTGGCGAGGTTCACGACCTGGGCGTAGGCCGTTCCCGGTGGCTCGGGGGTGGGGCTGGGGGACGGGGTCGGGGTCGGGGAGGGGCGCCGGGACGGGGTATGTGACACGGCACTGGCACCGGGCGTCGGGGAAACACCGGACGGCGCCGGGGAGACCGTCGTCGTCGCCGTCACGGTCACCTGCGGACTCGGCGGAGCCGGCGTGGCCGCGGCCGGGCCGGGGGCCTGTGTGTCCCGGTGGGCCAGGAGGACCAGCAGCGGCACGAGGGCCACCCCCAGCGCCGTGGAGGTCAGGAGAAGGCGCCGGGACGGGATCCGGCGCCGCCGGAGCGGGCCGGGGCCGGGGTCGACGGGGGGTGCCGACGGCGTTTCGTGGCGTACGTACGCCGTGCCGGCCCACGGCAGCAGGCCCTCCGCGAGGGTCTCGCGCGGGGTGTCCCGGAGCGCGGTGAGGTCCTCGAACGCGGCCGTGCAGTGCGGGCAGTGCGCCATGTGCGCGTGCAGGTCGGGGCTGTGGCGGGGGTTCTCCGGGCGGACCGACTCCTCGATCAGGCGGCGGAAGTCCGCGCAGCGCGGGTCGTCGGAGGCGGCCAGGCGGGCGCGCAGACAGGCCTGGGCCAGGGACTGGAGGGCGGGCGGGATGCCGTACCGGACGTCCTCGGGGGTCAGGCCGAGGTATGTTGCGGTCCGCTCGGCGGGCTCCCGGTCCAGCACGCCGTACCAGATCAGGCCCTGGGTGCGGGACGGCAGGGACTGGAACGCCGGGAGCAGGGGCGGGGTCGGGCCGCCGGGGGTACCGGAGGAGTTCAGGACCAGCAGGAGGGTGGGGTCCAGGGCGGCGGAGTGTTCGTCGCCGGACCAGCCCGCCGCCAGCCGGGCGGTGAGCAGGAGCAGGTGGTGGCGCAGGGGGACGACCGGCTCGGCGCCGCGCGCGATGTCGCGGGCGGCGCTGGTGAAGGTCTGCGCGGAGAGCCGGCGGGCCGCCGCGTCGCCGGCCGTGCAGAGGCGGGCGTAGGCGAGGACCGCGGGGTGGTGGCGGGCGCGGAGTTCCTGGAGGGCGGGGTAGGCGGTGGGGGTGGGGGTGCGCAGGAGATCGGTCAGGCGGGTGTCCGAGGGTGGGTCGCCCTGGAGATCCTGGACCATCGTGCACCCCTTCTCGCGGGCCGTCCTTCCTGACGTACCGGCCAGTTTGGGGTGTGACTCGCGGTAGCGGGGGAGCTTTGGCCAAAGACGCAGCGGGCCGGGGCGGGGGCCGGGCGGCAGGACCGCCGTCGCCCCGGCGGCGGGGCGGTCCGGCCGGGGCTATTCGTCCAGGGTCAGTGCCCTGCGCAGCTGCACGAGCGTGCGGGACAGCAGCCGGGAGACGTGCATCTGGGAGATCCCGAGTTCGTCGCCGATCTCCGACTGGGTCATGCCCGCGACGAAGCGGAGGGAGAGGATGGTGCGGTCCCTGGCCGGGAGTTCGGCGATGAGGGGCTTCAGGGACTCGATGTACTCGATGCCCTCCAGGCCGTGGTCCTCGTAGCCGATGCGGTCCGCCAGGGCGCCCTCGGACTCGTCCTCCTCGGGTTGTGCGTCCAGGGAGGAGGCCGTGTAGGCGTTGGACGCCGCCATGCCCTCGACGACCTCGTCGTTGGAGAGGCCGAGGCGTTCCGCGAGTTCCGCGACCGTGGGGGCGCGGTCCAGCTTCTGGGCCAGTTCGTCGCCCGCCTTGGCGAGGTCGAGACGGAGTTCCTGGAGGCGGCGCGGGACGCGTACCGACCACGACGTGTCGCGGAAGAAGCGCTTGATCTCGCCGATGATCGTCGGCATCGCGAAGGTGGGGAACTCGACGCCGCGGGAGAGCTCGAAGCGGTCGATCGCCTTGATCAGGCCGATGGTGCCGACCTGGATGATGTCCTCCATCGGTTCGCTGCGGGAGCGGAAGCGGGAGGCGGCGAACTTGACCAGCGCGAGGTTCAGTTCCACGAGGGTGTTGCGGACGTACGAATATTCGTGCGTGCCTTCCTCCAGCGACTCCAGCCGCTCGAAGAGGGTCTTGGACAGGGCTCGCGCGTCGACCGCGTCGACCTCGTCGTACGGGGGGATCTCCGGGAGTCCGAGTCCGGCGAAGAATCCCTCGATGGCATCCAGTGGTTCCGGTGGGGGTGTCGACGTCGTCGTCAGGGTGTGCGAGGCGTCGAGCCGGGGTGACATGGTGTCCTCCATCGTTCTCGGCAATGAGGCTGCCGGAGCCGTGCGTGCACTGCGGTGTGCGGCGCCTCCAAAGCCGGCCGTGTCGGTTACGTGTCCCTACTAGCCCTACCCGCTCCGTCGAGCCGCTCGCAAGTCCGTTCTATTAGTGTTTGTCCTGTTCTGAGAGGTTGTTCGGGTGTCGGGTTGCGTGCAGAAGGCGTAATGTTCGAGGGCGTCGGCATGGCGTTCGGCAGACATCGGTGGGCATCGTCAGACAACGGTCAGACGGTGGCAAAAGCGGTCACGACCTCGGGAGAGAGACGGCAATGGACCACGGGACGGTCGGCAGCGCACAGTCGGGCCGGCTGCTGGTGGAGGTGCGGGAAGAGGGCTCCAGCGCCGTCGTGATTCCGGCGGGTGAGCTCGATCACCACACCGCCGACCTGTTGCGCGAGCCGCTCGACGATCTCCTCGACAAGGGTTTCTCACGCCTTGTCGTCGACTGCTCACGCCTTGAGTTCTGCGACTCCACCGGGCTGAACGTGCTGCTCGGTGCGCGGCTGCGGGCCGAGGCCGCCGGAGGCGGGGTGCACCTCGCCGGGATGCTGCCCGTCGTCGCCCGGGTCTTCGAGATCACGGGCGCCGAGGCGGTCTTCACCGTCCACGACTCCGTCGAGGCGGCACTGGCCGACGAGGGCGGCGGGACCGGCGCGACCGGCGGCGAGGGCTGAGACCCGGCCGGGCCCGGCGTCCGGAACCGGGGGGTGTTCCCGTGGATCGCTCGGGCAGGAGACATTCTGGATCTGTCGCCGCCCGGCCCTGTTTTCGAGTCGAATGCGCCGCCAGGCCCGTACGAACTGCAGCAACGCGAAATTTTCCATGTGAACCGGTGAATCGGTGAGGTGAAGCGCTGATGAGCACCACCCGGCCTTACCCGCCGGGCGACCGCGGCCCGGAGTCCGACGGCGCTTCGGGGATGTCCGAGGAGGCGGTGTCCGACGAGCTGCCGGCCTCGACGGGGGGTCGTCAGGTCCGCAGACTGCGCCTCCACGGCGAGAGCGGGGTCGTCCCGCTCGCCCGCGATTTCACCCGCCAGGCGCTGCACGCGTGGGGGTGGCTGCCGGCCGCGACGGCCGACCGCAGGGCCGCCGCGGAGGATGTGCTGCTCGTCGTCTCCGAACTGGTCACGAACGCGTGCCTGCATGCCGAGGGGCCGGACGAGCTGTTCCTGGCCTGCGACAGGAAGGTGATCCGGGTCGAGGTGTCCGACCGGGGGGCCGGGCAGCCGGCGCCGCGGACGCCGCACCGGGCGGGGCGGCCGGGGGGGCATGGCATGTTCATCGTCCAACGACTCTGTCTGGACTGGGGAGTTGTGCGGGCGCCGGGGGCGGCCGGGAAGACCGTGTGGGCGGAGTTGGGGGCACCGGCGTAAGAAGGCGCCGCGTTGTTTTTCGGCCGACGGCCGGTGGGGGCTGATCGCGCAGTTCCTCGCGCCCCTACGGGGCGCCGTAGGCGCTTCGGCATCGCCACACTTCCGCCACGCCCTTTCTCTTCCCTCCTCATGAGCCCCGGCGTACCTTGACGGCCGAATCTGATACCTCGTCAGTAGCGAATGGGGTGGACCGACCGTGTCGTCGTACCCGAAACGTACCGCCGTGCTCGCGTCCGCCGCCGCCCTGGCCGGATCGGCGGTACTGCTCGCCGCCCCCGCGGCGCACGCCACCGTCGTCAACGTCAACTACCAGTGCAAGACGCCGATCGGCGACAAGAGCGCCGTCTCCCCGATCGACATCAAGGGCGTCAAGAGCGGCAGCGGATACAAGATCACGATGTCCTGGCAGAAGGGCGTCTCCTCCAGCCCCGTCGAACTCGGCAAGGGCGCGATGAATCCGAGCGCCACCATCAAGCTCGGCGGCGCCGACAGCGGCACCCTGAACGTCACCGGCGCCGCCAACCAGGCCGCGATCCCCGCCAACACCCCCATCAAGATCAACGACCTGAGCGGTACCTACACCCCGGAGAAGTCCGGCAAGGTGACGTTCACGGCGGGCACGCTCACCATCAAGGCGCTCGGTACGACGACCACCTGCAACCCCACCAACAACCCCGGCCCGTCCCTGACGTTGGACGTGACCGCGGCGGGCGGCGGTTCGAGCAGTTCCGGCAGTTCCGGCTCGTCGTCCGGCGGCACCGGCACCGACTCCGGAGGCACCCTGCCGAAGACCGGTCCCGAGGACTCGTTCGTCGCCCTCGGCACCCTGGGCGGCACCGTGCTGCTCGCGGGCGCGGCCGGCACCCTCTGGCTGACCCGGCGGAACCAGACCGTACGCCGCTGACCTCCGGGTCCGACCGCTGGAGCCGCCCATGCCGTCCGCCCAGTCCGCCGCCCGGTCCGCCGTCCGTGCCCTCGGCCTCGCCGCGCTGATCCTGCTCGCCACCGCCCCGCGCGCGTCGGCGGCCGAGGGCTGGTCCCTCGCGCCCGCGGGCGGCGGCCGCCCCTCCTTCTACGCCGAGGGCGCCCCCGGGACGGTCCTGCAGGACACCGTGTCGGTGACCAACTCCGGCGGGCACCCGGTCACGGTCCGGCTGACCGGCAGCGGTGTCCCCGTCACCTTCGCCGAGCCGACCGTCCGGGTCCCCGCCCGGACCCGCGCCGACGTCCCCTTCACCATGACCGTCCCGGCGGGCGCGGCCCCCGGCGACCGTTCCGGCACGCTCGTGGCGAAGGACGCCGACGGCCGCACCGCCACCGCCCGCATCCGCCTGCGCGTCGGCGGCCCCGCGCTCTTCGCGCTGACCGTCGAACACGTCGCCGTCCACGGCGACCGCATCACGTACGAGCTGGTCAACCGGGGTACGACCGTGCTCGCACCGAAGCTGGCGGTGCGCGCCCACGGCCTCTTCGGCCGGGTCCTGCTCGACCGGACCGCGCGCACCCTCCCGGTCCGGCTCGCCCCCGGCACCCGCACCGCACTCAGCGAGCCCTGGCCCGGCCACCCCGCCCTGGACGCGGTCGACGTCCGGCTGACGGCGACGGCGGCGGACGGCGCGCACGACACGGCGGAGACCGAGGCACGGTTCGTGCCCTGGGGCGCGGTCGCGGGGGCAGCGGGCGTACTCACGGCGGGGGCCGCCGTGACGGTCGTACGACTGCGCGGACGGCGTGCCGACCAGGCGGCCGAACCCGAGTCCATGGACGTCGAGTTGACGGGAGCAGCGAGGTGAGGGTGCGTGCGGTCCCGAGACCGGTCCCGGTACTGGCGGCACTGACGGCGCTGGCGGCGGTGTTCTCGCTGCTCCTCGTGCCCATGGCGGCAGCCGCCGGCGGACCGACCGTCAAGGTCTCCAAGTCGCAGGCCGGCACCGGCGGTTCGGTCACCGTCAGCGGCACCGGCTGGCGGCCGCACACCCTGCTGATGATGCTGGTCTGCGGCCGGTCCAGCCCGTCCCGGGGCGTGATCGGCGGCACCAACTCCTGCGCCAACGCCGACGGAAGGGCCGTCACCACCGACGCGAACGGCTCCTTCAGCAAGCAGCTCCCGGTCGCCGAACCGCCGGTCCCCTGCCCCTGTGTGGTGCACGTGGCCACCGTGACCGGTACCAGTGCCGACGCGGACGCCGCCTTCCAGGTCGCCGGACACCCCGTCAAGGCGCTGCCCGCCGAGTCCACCGGCGGCCGCCTGTCGATGCTCACCGACACCCGCCTCGACGGCTCCTCGGGACTGCTGACCTGGTTCGGCGCACCCCCGTCCCGCACCCTCGTGTTCACCATCGGCAACGCGGGCACCTCCACTCTGAAGGACCCCGTCTTCCAGGTCGGCACCGCGCACGGCGTGTTCGCCCCCCAGTGGGACGAGCAGCAGTGGCACGGCACCCTCGCACCCGGCAAGAAGGCGCAGGTCAAACTGCCCGTCGAACTCTCCGCCGGGGCCCACGGCGACTACGCCGTCTCTTTGAGGTACGACGGCAAGGTCCTCGCCGAGCAGCCCTGGGGCGTCGGCCGCCCCTGGGGCGTCACCCTCTTCTGGCTCCTGCTCTGCGTGGTCGTGCCGGCGGCGGTCTTCCGCATCGGGATGGCGGTGGTGGACCGGGTACGGCCGCCCCGCGCCGGCGGCATCCGGCACCGGGGAGTGCCCCGCCCGGCCTTCCGCGTGCCGCGCCGGCGCGCCGCCCCGGAGCCCGCGCCCTCAGCGGCCTCCACCACTTCGACCCTGCCGTGGTTCACCCCGGACTCCGATCCGGGCGCGACGGCCGGCCGGCTCTCCGCACCGCACGACGAGAGTTCCGCGAGTCCCACGACTCCGACGACGAAAGGACCGACGTGATCATGCGAAGGAGAGTGACACCGGTACCGGCCAGAGCGGGCGCGGCGGCGGCCGCGCTGGTCCTCGCCGGGGCGGGCGCCCTGCTCGGCGCGGCCGCGGGGACCGCCCAGGCGGCCGAGGTGTCGTACGCCACCCACTGCGTACCGCCCGCCGGGGTCGCCGACCCGATCGACGGGACCACCAAGGTCGAGATCACCGCGCCGGCCACGGCGAAGGTCGGCGACACCGTCGACATCACCTGGAAGTTCGTGCAGGCCGCGTCCAAGAACCCGGACATCATCGACCTGCCCGCGAACACGGTCCAGCCGTCCGGCACGGTCAAGGCGGCCGGCGCCCAGGCAGCCGACATCGCCATGCAGGGGCCGCGCGAGAACCCGGCGATCCCCAAGGGCGGCGACATGGTGCTGTCCGACATGACGGGCTCGCTGAAACTGACGTCGCCCGGCGAGGTGACGCTCACCCCGGGCGCGTACACCGTCAACGCGTACGGGACGGACACCGTGTGCACCCCGACGGGCACGGTGGACAAGGCGGCCACGATCGAGGTGACCGGAAGCGGTTCGAGCGGTTCGGCGAGCCCGTCGGACACCACGTCGGCGTCGACGTCCCCCTCCGGCTCGGCGTCCCCTTCCGACTCGGCGTCGGCCTCCACGTCCGCCTCCGCCTCGGCGTCCGCCTCCGACGGCACGGGCAGCGGCCAGACCGACTTCACGGGCAAGGAGGTCGACATCCCCTACGCCTGCAAGACACCCATCGGCGACAAGAGCGCGACCTCGCCGGTGCAGATCAACGCGAAGAAGGACGGCGGCAGCTTCGACCTCACCGTGAAGTTCAACGGGTCGGTGATGGACAGCCCCGCCGACATCCCGGCGGACTCGGTGAAGCCGTCGATGGAGGTGGTCCTGGGCGGCGCCGACAAGGGCACGGTCCATGTGGAGGGCCCCACCAACTCCTCCGCGATCAAGTCCGGCGACCCGATCGAGATCCCGGACCTGACGGGCACGTACAAGCCGGGGGCGAGCGGCGAGTCGACCCTGTCGCCGGGCGTCCTGACGGTCAAGGCACTGGGTACGACCACGACGTGCACGCCTACGAAGACGGAGGTCTCGCTGACCCTGGACACGGCGGAGCAGGCGAGCGGCGCGTCGGGTTCGTCGACGTCGGGCGGTTCGTCGAGCAGTTCGAACAGCAGCGGTGGACTCGCGGAGACCGGCGACAGCAGCAATGGGGCGCTCAAGGCGCTGGGTCTGGTGGCAGGAACGGCGATCCTGCTGGGCGGCGCGGTGTTCACCTTCATGCCAAAACGAAGGACACGATGAGAAAGCCAGGGGCGCGGGGCTGTATCTGACTGGCGGCTCCGCCGCGTGGGCGCGACCAGCCCCCACGAACCGTTAGCCGACAAGCACGAGGGCCACCTCATTCAAAAGAATGCGGTGGCCCTCTGTCGAAGACGTCAGTGAACGTCCCCCATGAGCTCCCGAACCTTCTTCCGGTACATCCACACAGCCGCACCGGCGAGCACCGCCAGCGCCGCCTGGAACGCCACGATCCCCGTCTTGTTCAGGTCGACACCCGCGATGGACAGCAGACCGGTCGTCGCGTCACCCGCGGTGACCGCCAGGAACCACACACCCATCATCTGGGACGCGTACTTCGCCGGAGCCATCTTGGTCGTCACGGACAGACCCACCGGGGACAGCATCAGCTCACCCACGGTCTGCACGAAGTAGATCCCGACCAGCCACATCGCCGCGGCCTTGTGACCGCCGTCCGCGATCGACAGCGGCGCGAGGAACAGGAAGAACGACGCACCGATCAGCACCAGGCCACCGGCGAACTTCACGGCCGTGCTCGGCTCCTTGCCGCGCCGCGCCATCGCCAGCCACGCCCAGGCGAAGACGGGCGCGAACGCCATGATCATGACCGGGTTGACGGACTGGTACCAGGAGACCGGGAAGTTCCAGCCGAAGATCGTGTTCTTGGCGGACGCGTCGGCGAACAGGGAGACGGTCGAGCCGCCCTGGTCGTAGATCATCCAGAAGACGGCGGCGGCCACGAAGAACCAGATGTAGGCGCTCATCTTGGACTGCTCGGCGCGGTCCAGGTCCTTGTCCCGCTTGATGCGGGCGATGACGACGACCGGGATCAGCAGACCGGCGATCGTGATCGGGACCAGCAGCCAGTTCAGCGTGTAGACGCCGGAGACACCCACGACGACGTAGAAGACCGCGGCGACGGCGGCCCAGAAGGCGGCCTTCGTCATCGTCGACTTCTTCTCCGCGGCGGACAGCGGCGTCGGGACGATGTCCGAGCGCGAGCTCAGGTGGCGGGTGCCGAGCAGGAACTGGACGAGACCCAGCGCCATGCCGACCGCGGCCAGCGCGAAGCCCAGGTGCCAGTTGTAGTTCTCACCGACCGTGCCGATGACCAGCGGCGCGGCGAACGCGCCCAGGTTGATGCCGATGTAGAAGAGCGTGAAGCCACCGTCACGGCGCGGGTCGTCCGGACCGTCATACAGGTGACCGACCATCGTGGAGATGTTGGCCTTGAGCAGACCGGAACCTATGGCGACCAGGCCGAGACCCGCGAAGAACGTGCCGGAGCTGGGCAGCGCCAGCGTCAGGTGGCCGAGCATGATGATCGTGCCCGCGACGGCGACCGTCTTGCGGGGGCCGAGGAGGCGGTCGGCGAACCAGCCGCCCGGCAGGGCGAGCAGGTACACGAGCGACAGGTACACGGAGTAGATCGCCGTCGCCGTGGCCGCGCTCATGTGCAGGCCGCCGGGAGCGACCAGGTACAGCGGGAGCAGGGCCTTCATGCCGTAGTAGGAGAATCGCTCCCACATCTCGGTCATGAAGAGGGTGGCCAGTCCGCGGGGGTGGCCGAAGAAGGTCTTCTCGGAACCGGGGGTGCCCGGTCGGACCGAGTCCTTCGTCAGGCTGGACGCCATGGTCGTTCCTTGCTGGTCGGAGCGCGCGGTGGGGCTTTGCGCGCCCGTGGGGGGGAGCGGCCGGCACCGGCAGGGTCCGCCCGTCCACCCCACGCCCGACAGGGATTCCGCCCCGGGTCGCGGGGCGGTGGACGGCGACCACCGGGATCCACGCCCCGTGACGCTGCGTCGCGTCCGGAGCCCGGCCAGAGGTCATTCCTTTTCAAGGCTGGCAGACCAGCCCGCACACAAAAGAGACCTTCAGCGCGACATGCCCACCAAAGGTCCCCGGGTGTACTACAGGCGTTCACGTCACTGTACGTCAGGACACTGCCGGATATGGAAGGACTTGAGACACGGATCACAGGTGTCGACGGAACCTCGCACCCGGTTTCGAAGGTCCCTCCTACGATCGCACCTCGCGCCCATAGGTTCGTACCACTGTGCCCCAAGGTAAGAATCCCTGGCGCCGATCACACTCCAGTACTGCGCGTAATCGGACTACCATCACCCCATGACCCGTGTACTGCTCGCCGAGGACGACGCGTCCATCTCGGAGCCGCTGGCCCGCGCACTGCGTCGGGAAGGTTACGAGGTCGAGGTGCGCGAGGACGGACCCACCGCGCTCGACGCCGGAATGCAGGGCGGCGTCGACCTGGTCGTGCTGGACCTCGGGCTGCCCGGCATGGACGGCCTCGAGGTGGCGCGCCGACTGCGTGCCGAGGGCCACGCCGTGCCGATCCTCATCCTGACCGCGCGGGCCGACGAGGTGGACACCGTCGTCGGCCTCGACGCGGGTGCCGACGACTACGTCACCAAGCCGTTCCGTCTCGCCGAACTGCTCGCCCGGGTGCGGGCGCTGCTGCGGCGCGGTGCCGCGGAGCCGGCGCAGCCGCCGGCCACGCACGGTGTGCGGATCGACGTCGAGTCGCACCGGGCGTGGATGGGCGACGAGGAACTCCAGCTCACGGCGAAGGAGTTCGACCTGCTGCGGGTGCTGGTGCGGGACGCGGGGCGGGTCGTCACGCGGGACCAGCTGATGCGGGAGGTCTGGGACACGACGTGGTGGTCGTCGACCAAGACGCTCGACATGCACATCTCGTGGCTGCGCAAGAAGCTCGGCGACGATGCGGCGAACCCTCGGTACATCGCTACCGTGCGTGGTGTCGGGTTCCGTTTCGAGAAGAGCTAGGCCGGCTACGCGCGTTGCGCCGTGGGTGGCTGGTGAGATGTGCGCGACCGGCCGTCGTGGTGGGCCGGTCGCGCCCACGCGGCGGAGCCGCATATGTCAGCGCCCCGCGCCCCTGAAGGGGCGCTGAAGTCGCCGTTTCCCGGAGAGTGCTGTGCGTCGTCGTCTGATCCAGTCCACCCTCGCCGTCGTGCTCGTCGTCATCGCCGTGTTCGGCGTCTCCTTGGTGATCGTCGAGAGTCGGACCATCAGCAACAGCGCCCAGGAACGCGTCGACTCCGAGGCGCTGCGTCTCGCCAGCATCGTCGACAGCCGGATTCTCGAAGACGAGGACATCACCGCCGACATACTGCGCAGTCAGGTCGGCAAGGAGCAGTACGCCGTCATCCGGATCCCGGGCAAGCCTCCGATCGAGCTGGGTGTGAAGCCCGAGGGCGACGTCATCCACTACACGGCCGACGGTGAGGAAGGCGAGACGGTCACCGTCCAGGAGCCGCGCTCGACCGTGACCCGGGAGGTCGGCCGTACGCTGCTGATCATCGGGGCCGTCGCGCTGCTCGCCGTGATCGCCGCCGTGCTGCTCGCCATCCGGCAGGCCAACCGGCTGGCCTCCCCGCTCACCGACCTCGCGGAGACCGCCGAGCGGCTGGGGTCCGGTGACCCGCGCCCCCGGCACAAGCGGTACGGCGTCCCCGAGCTGGACCGGGTCGCCGACGTACTGGACTCCTCCGCCGAGCGGATCGGGCGGATGCTCACCGCCGAGCGGCGCCTCGCCGCCGACGCCTCCCACCAGCTGCGCACACCCCTGACCGCGCTGTCCATGCGGCTCGAGGAGATCACCCTCACCGACGACCCGGACATCGTGAAGGAGGAGGCGAACGTGGCGCTCACGCAGGTGGAGCGGTTGACGGACGTCGTGGAGCGGCTGCTGACGAACTCCCGGGATCCGCGTACCGGCTCCGCCGTCTCCTTCGACCTGGACGAGGTCATCCAGCAGCAGCTCGCCGAGTGGCGCCCCGCCTACCGCAGCGTGGGCCGGGCGATCGTCAGCTCCGGCAAACGGCACCTGCGCGCGGTCGGCACGCCGGGCGCGGTGGCGCAGGTGCTGGCCGCGCTGATCGAGAACTCGCTGATGCACGGGGGCGGCACGGTCGCCCTGCGCACCCGTGTCACCGGCAACCAGGCGGTGGTCGAGGTGACCGACGAGGGCGCCGGCGTCCCCGCCGACCTGGGCAACCGCATCTTCGAGCGGACCATCAGCGGCCGGAACTCCACCGGGATCGGGCTGGCCGTCGCGCGTGACCTCGCGGAGGCCGACGGGGGCCGTCTCGAGCTGCTCCAGGCCCAGCCGCCGGTGTTCGGCCTGTTCCTGTCCCGCACCCCGCCGCCGCACAAGCCGGACGACGACCTGCCGATGGTCCGCTAGGACCTGCCGGGGTGTGCTATCGGACCCGCTGCGCGGGGTTCTCGGCGTCGGCGGCCTGCTCCAGGATGGCCTCCGCGTCCGCGACCGCCTCACGGGCCGGCAGCGCCTTGAACACCCACGTGCGGTACGACCAGAACCGGAACAGCGTCGCCACGCCGATGCCGACGAACTTGAAGACGTTGCTCTGCAGCGGGCTGTCCCAGCCGAAGCCGTAGGTGGCCAGGTACAGCAGACCGTTCTCGATCACCAGGCCGACCGCGCTGAACAGCAGGAACAGGGTGAGTTCCTTGGTGCGGCCGCTCTTCTCGCGGTCCCGGTACGTCCAGTAGCGGAAGCCGAGGTAGTTGAAGACGATGGCGACGACCGTCGCTATGACGCTCGCCCGCACCACGGGCAGGTCGGTGACGTGCCGGACCAGGTTGAAGACGCCGAGATTGACGAGAATGCCGGCCCCGCCGACCGCGCCGAATTTGGCGACCTCGCGTGCGAGCCGTTGCAGCCCCGAGGAACCACGTTCCATGGTTGTGCGGGCTCCCGTCCGTAGGTATTGCGACCCAGCCACTCTAACGACCCAGTATCTCCGATGCCTGTGGATGGCGACACAGGTCGGGAAAGGCTTGGGAAGAGCACCGGAAAAGCGCGGGAAAAGCAGGGCAAGAGGCGCCGAAGCGGCGGGTAAGAGCCCTGGTCGCGGCCGCGCAGACCGGCCACCCCGGCGCGGCCGATACCCTAGGGGCGTGACGTTCCCGGTAGTCGGCATGGTCGGCGGGGGTCAGCTCGCGCGTATGACGCACGAGGCGGGCATCCCGTTGGGCATCAGGTTCAAGCTCCTCAGTGACACTCCCCAGGATTCCGCGGCCCAGGTGGTGAGCGATGTCGTCGTCGGCGACTACCGCGACCTGGAGACGCTGCGCGCGTTCGCGCGCGGCTGCGACGTGATCACCTTCGATCACGAGCACGTGCCGACCGAGCACCTGCGGGCCCTGGAGGCGGACGGCATCCCCGTGCGCCCCGGTCCCGACGCGCTGGTGCACGCCCAGGACAAGGGCGTGATGCGGGCGAAGCTCGACGCGATCGGCATCCCGTGCCCGCGCCACCGGATCGTGGCCGACCAGGAGGACGTGGTCCGGTTCGCGGCCGAGGGCGACGGCTTCCCCGTCGTCCTGAAGACCGTGCGCGGCGGCTACGACGGCAAGGGCGTGTGGGTCGTCGAGACCGCGGAGGAGGCCACCGACCCCTTCCGGGCCGGGGTGCCCGTCCTCGCCGAGGAGAAGGTCGACTACGTCCGCGAGCTCGCCGCCAACGTCGTACGCTCCCCGCACGGCCAGGCCGTCGCCTACCCGGTCGTCGAGTCCCAGCAGGTCAACGGCGTCTGCGACACCGTGATCGCGCCCGCACCCGACCTGGACGAGACGCTCGCCCTGCAGGCCGAGGAGATGGCCCTGCGGATCGCCAAGGAGCTGGGCGTGGTCGGCCACCTGGCCGTCGAGCTGTTCCAGACCCGCGACGGCCGCATCCTCGTCAACGAACTGGCGATGCGCCCGCACAACAGCGGCCACTGGAGCCAGGACGGCGCGATCACCTCGCAGTTCGCCAACCACGTCCGCGCCGTCCTCGACCTGCCCCTCGGCGACCCGCGCCCGCGCGCGAAGTGGACGGTCATGGTCAACGTCCTGGGCGGCGACTACCCGGACATGTACTCCGCGTACCTGCACTGCATGGCCCGCGACCCCAAACTGAAGATCCACATGTACGGCAAGGACGTGAAGCCCGGCCGCAAGGTCGGCCACGTCAACACCTACGGCGACGACCTGGACGACGTTCTCGAGCGCGCACGTCACGCTGCCGGCTACCTGAGAGGCACGATCACCGAATGAGCCCCCTTGTTGGCATCGTCATGGGTTCGGACTCCGACTGGCCCGTCATGGAGGCCGCCGCCAAGGCCCTCGACGAGTTCGAGATCGAGTACGAGGTGGACGTCGTCTCCGCGCACCGCATGCCGCGCGAGATGGTGACGTACGGCGAGCACGCCGCCGAGCGCGGCCTGAAGGTGATCATCGCGGGTGCCGGGGGAGCGGCCCACCTCCCGGGCATGCTCGCCTCCGTCACCCCCCTCCCGGTCATCGGCGTGCCCGTCCCGCTGAAGTACCTCGACGGCATGGACAGCCTCCTGTCCATCGTGCAGATGCCGGCCGGGGTCCCGGTCGCCACGGTCTCGGTCGCCGGTGCCCGCAACGCGGGTCTGCTGGCCGCCCGCATCCTCGCCGCCCACGACGAGGACCTGCTGCAGAAGATGCGCGACTTCCAGCAGGACCTCAACGACCAGGCCACCGAGAAGGGCAAGCGGCTGCGTGCCAAGGTCGAGGGGCCGAGCGGCTTCGGCTTCGGCAAGTAGGACTCCGGGAAGTAACAGGCAATGACGTCCCTCGATGAAGCCCGGTCCCTGCTGCGCGAGTTCCCGGTCGTCGACGGCCACAACGACCTGCCGTACGCACTGCGCGAGCAGGTCCGCTACGACCTCGACGCCCGTGACATCGCCACCCACCAGAACACGCACCTGCACACCGACATCCCGCGGCTGCGGGACGGCGGGGTCGGCGCGCAGTACTGGTCGGTGTACGTCCGCTCGGACCTGCCGGGCGCGGTCCCGGCGACCCTCGAACAGATCGACTGCGTACGGCAGTTGATCGCCCGTTACCCGGCCGACCTGCGGGCCGCGCTGACCGCCGCCGACATGGAGGCGGCGCGCGCCGAGGGCCGTATCGCCTCCCTGATGGGCGCGGAGGGCGGCCACTCCATCGACAACTCGCTGGGCACCCTGCGCGGTCTGTACGAGCTGGGCGTGCGCTACATGACGCTCACCCACAACGACAACAACGACTGGGCGGACTCGGCGACCGACAAGCCGAACGTCGGCGGCCTGTCGGCCTTCGGCCGCGAGGTCGTGCGGGAGATGAACCGCCTGGGCATGCTGGTCGACCTCTCCCACGTGGCGGCCACCACCATGCGCGCCGCCCTCGACACCACCGCCGCCCCGGTGATCTTCTCGCACTCCTCCTCCCGGGCCGTCTGCGACCACCCCCGCAACATCCCGGACGACGTCCTCGAACGCCTCCCCGGCAACGGCGGCATGGCGATGGTGACGTTCGTACCGAAGTTCGTGCTCCAGGCGGCGGTCGACTGGACGGCGGCGGCCGACGACAACATGCGCGCCCACGGTTTCCACCACCTCGACACCACCGAGGAGGCGATGAAGGTCCACCGGGCCTTCGAGGAGACCAACCCGCGCCCGGTCGCCACCACCGCCACGGTCGCCGACCATCTCGACCACATGCGCGAGGTCGCCGGCATCGACCACCTCGGCATCGGCGGCGACTACGACGGCACCGCCTTCACCCCCGACGGCCTGAACGACGTCTCCGGCTACCCCAACCTGATCGCCGAGCTGCTGGACCGTGGCTGGTCCAGGGCCGATCTGGCGAAGCTGACCTGGCAGAACGCGGTCCGTGTGCTGGGCGCGGCGGAGGACGTGGCCCGCGGCCTCCAGGAGACGCGGGGGCCGTCCCACGCCACCATCTCCGAGCTGGACGGCTGACGGAACAGCGCGGACCTCGAGCGCCGCGCGGAGAACGTGGGCGTTCGGGGCGTACCCCCGAACGCCCCGTCCACCAGGAACCCTCCCGGGCGGGCGTGCGACGGTGAGCTACAGCCCCTTCACGACGTAGCTCACGACGACGTACGGAGCCCTTCATGGCCGACCTCCAGCACGACATCCACACCACGACCGAGGTCGGCAGGGAGGACAGCCTCCCGGACGACTCCCTCCCGGTTCTCGGCTTCGCCCGAGCCGGGGAGACCTCCGTCCTGCTGGAACCCGACGCCGCGTACCTGGAGCGGGCCCACGCGCTGCTCGAGGCGCACCCGGTCGCGGACGGCTACAGCGGGCTGCCCCGGGCGCTCGGGGCGCTGCCCTGGTACGACCTGGAACTGGGCGAGACAGCCGTGGCCACGGACGTGCCCCGGCTGCGCGAGGGACACGTGGGCGCGTTGTTCTGGTCGCTGGACCTGCCGGCGCGGGAGTGGGGCGACCGGGCCGTGGGGGCCACCCTGGAGCAGCTGGACCTGGTGCGCCGGGTGGTCGAGATGCACCCGGAGGGGCTGCGGCTGGTGCGCACCGCCGGGCAGGTCATCGACGCCCGCAACTGCGGCCGGGTCGCCGTCGTCCTCGGCCCGGCCTCCGCCGCCGCCCTCGGCGACTCCCTCGGCATCCTGCGGGTCCTGCAGTCCCTGGGCCTGCGGGTGCTCTCCCTGGCCGGTGCCGCCTGGGCGGGCGAGGAGGGGCTGACCCGGTTCGGCGAGGAGGTGGTCCGGGAGATGAACCGGCTCGGGGTGCTCGCCGATCTGTCCGGCGCCCCGGAGGCCACCCTCGCCCGGGCGCTGGCGCTCTCCAAGACCCCGGTCCTGTGCACCCGCTCCGCCGCCGCGGCCCTGCGCCCGCATCCCGCCAACCTCTCCGACGAGCTGCTCGGGCAGCTGGGGGAGCACAAGGGCGTGTGCATGGTGCCGCTGACCGCCGAACAGACCGGGCCGACCGTCCCGGACGTCGCCGACCATCTCGACCACGTCCGCTCGGTCGCGGGCCCCGAGTGCGTCGCCCTGTCCGGTACCTACGACTCCGGCACCGCCCACCCCCGCGACCTCGACGACACCTCCCGCTACCCCCACCTGATCGCCGAGCTGCTCCGGCGAGGCTGGTCGGAGACCGAGCTGTCGCTGCTGACCTGGGGAAACATCCAGCGGGCGCTGCGCAGCGCCGACTTCACCGCCCGCGCGACCCAGCGCCGCAGGGAACCGACCCCGCCCCGCCCGGCGGACCAGGAGAGCTGAGACCCCGCTCGGTCAGGGGATCCGGCACAGGCAGAACGGATGGCCGGCCGGATCGGCGTACACCCGGAAGTCCTCCGCGACCGGGTCCTCCTCCCGCCGCAGCAGCCGGGCCCCGAGGGCCAGCACCTTCTTCTCCGCCACGTCGACGTCCTCCCAGGTCGGCCCCGCGTCGAAGTCGAGATGGAACTGCTGGGAGTCGCGGTCGGCCCGGGGCCACTCGGGCGGGGTGTACCCCTCCGCCAGCTGGAAACACAGCCGCAGCCCGTCCTCCAGCCTCAGCACGACCCAGTCCTCCTCCTCGACCACCAGGGAACCGCCGGCGACGGCCGCGTAGAAGGCGGCCAGCGCGTGCGGGTCGGGACAGTCGATCACCACGTTGCGCAAGCGGGCGACGGACGCCATGAGCGCTCCTTCTCTCTCTTCTCTCAGCAGGCGCAGAGACAGAACGGGTGCCCGGCCGGGTCGGCGTACACCCGGAAGCTGCGCTCCCGGTCGGCCGCGTCCAGCGGCTTCGCGCCCAGCTCCAGCACCCCCTTCTCGGCCGTGTCCAGGTCGTCCACCACCAGGTCCAGGTGGAACTGCTGCGAGTCGTCGGGCGCGGGCCACTGCGGCGCCACGAATCCGGGTGCCTTCTGGAACGCCAGCGCCTGTCCGCCGGGCACCGCCAGGTCCACCCAGTCCCCGTCCCCCTCGACACTGCCGCCCAGCACCCCGGCGTAGAAACCGGCGAGCGCGGACGGGTCGGGGCAGTCCAGGACGACGACACCGAGCTTGGCGAGAGCCATGACTTCCTCCTCGAAGTAGGAGTTACCTCTAAAGCCGTTCAACCAGTAACTTCGGTTACCGCATGCTCCCGCACCGGGGGTAACGTCGCAACCGGATTCCTGGAGGTAACGTGCAGAGATGAGTGAGAGATCGCCCGCGCCGGGCGGCCTGGCCCTGGTCGAGGCCCTGGTGAACACCCTGGACCTCGAGTCGGGCGCCGACGCGCTCGACACCGCGGACGGCAGGGCACGTCTCGGCATCACGGAGGCCGGCCTCTCCCCGGCCCGCGCTCTGCGCGAGTCCCTGCGCGCCGCTCTTCTCGCCCACGCCGGGTACCCCCCGCACCGCGAGGTCACCCCCCTGGGCGAACTGCTCGCGCAGGCCCCCCTGCACGTCGCCGTCGACCCCGCCGACGGCTCGGCGACCCTCGCCCCCGCCGACCCGGCCCCGCTGCTCTCCCGCGTCGCGGCGGCCGTCGCCACCGCCGCGATCGAGGGCACCTGGACCCGCCTCAAGGCCTGCGAGGCCGACACCTGCCACTGGGCGTACTACGACCGCAGCCCGGCCGGCCGCGGCCGCTGGTGCTCGATGCAGGTGTGCGGGGCGCGCGAGAAGATGCGCCGGTACCGGGCCAAGGACCGGTAAGGCACAGCCGGTTCACCGGGTATGGATGAGCCGGGTGGTGCAGAATGCAACAAGACACCGGTTCGGCCGACTGAGCCTCGGCCGAACCGGTGTCGTTCAGGTATCGACGCCCTGCGCTGAAGCGCCCCGTCAGGGGCGCTGGGGGTACCCCCGGCCGAAGGCCGGGGGAGGAACTGCGCGACCAGCCCCCACCCACCCGCAGACTCAGGCGGTCGGACGCCCCATGGCGCGATACGTCCACCCCGCCCGCCGCCAAACCTCCGGATCCAGCGCGTTCCGCCCGTCGAGGATCACCTTCTCCGAGGCCGCCTCTCCCAGTTCCGCCGGATCCAGCTCCCTGAACTCCCGCCACTCGGTGAGGTGCAGCACCACATCGGCCCCCCGCACACACTCCTCGGCGCTACCGGCGTAGCCCAATGTCGGGAACAGCCGCCGCGCGTTCGCCATCCCCTTCGGGTCGTACACCGTCACCTGGCCGCCCTGCAGATGGATCTGCCCGGCGACGTTCAGCGCCGGCGAGTCCCGGACGTCGTCCGAGTCCGGCTTGAACGTCGCGCCGAGCACCGCGACCCGCTTCCCGAGGAAGGACCCGCCGCCGAGCGCCTCGCGGGCCATCTCGACCATCTGTCCCCGGCGCCGCATGTTGATGGAGTCGATCTCGCGCAGGAAGGTCAGCGCCTGGTCGGCGCCCAGCTCGCCCGCACGGGCCATGAAGGCGCGGATGTCCTTCGGCAGGCAGCCGCCGCCGAACCCGATCCCGGCGCGCAGGAACTTCTTCCCGATCCGGTCGTCGTGCCCGATCGCCTCGGCGAGCTTGGCGACATCGCCGCCCGCGGCCTCGCAGACCTCCGCCATCGCGTTGATGAAGGAGATCTTCGTGGCCAGGAAGGAGTTCGCCGAGGTCTTCACCAGCTCGGCCGTCGGGAAGTCGGTCACCACGAACGGCGTACCCTCGCCGACCGGCGTCGCGTACACCTCGCGCAGCAGCTTCTCGGCGCGTTCGCCGCGCACGCCGACCACGATCCGGTCCGGGTGCAGGGTGTCCTGGACGGCGAAGCCCTCGCGCAGGAACTCCGGGTTCCAGGCCAGTTCGGCATCGGCCCCGGCCGGCGCGTTCTCGGCGAGGTACGCGGCCAGCCGTTCCGCCGAGCCGACCGGCACCGTGGACTTGCCGACGACGAGGGCGGGCCCGGTCAGATGCGGGGCCAGCGACGCGATCGCGGAGTCGACGTACGACATGTCGCAGGCGTACTCGCCGTGCTTCTGCGGGGTGTTCACACAGACGAAGTGGACGTCACCGAAGGCGCCCACCTCGGCCCAGTCGGTGGTGAAGCGCAGCCGCCCGGAGGAGCCCTCGAAACCCGCCACGTGCCGGCGCAGCAGCTCGTCGAGACCCGGCTCGTACATCGGGGTCTCGCCGCGCTCCAGCATCGCGATCTTCTCGGGTACGACGTCGAGCCCGAGCACCTCGAAGCCGAGCTCCGCCATGGCCGCGGCATGCGTGGCGCCGAGATAGCCGGTGCCGATCACAGTGATCTTGAGGCTCATGGAATGCTCCAGCTCGGGGACGTTGGTGCTGCTGCGGGGCCGAGCATAACCGGGCCCCCTCGCGGGCAACTTTCCCGCTGTCGCGTACCTCACGTCACCGTTGGGTGGGCAGCGTTCTAAACTTTGAGTTACTTAACAGTAATTAGCGTCAGCATCACTGCGTCTGGAGTGAGAGACCTTGGCCGGATCGGCTGACTTCGACCTGTACCGCCCGTCCGAGGAGCACGACATGCTCCGGGACGTCGTCCGCGCGCTGGTCGAGGCGAAGATCGCCCCGTACGCCGCCGCGGTCGACGAGGAGGCCCGCTTCCCGCAGGAGGCGCTCGACGCCCTGGTCGCCAACGACCTGCACGCCGTGCACGTCCCCGAGGAGTACGGCGGGGCCGGCGCCGACGCGCTCGCCACGGTCATCGTGATCGAGGAGGTCGCCCGTGCCTGCGTCTCCTCCTCCCTCATCCCGGCCGTGAACAAGCTGGGCTCGCTCCCGGTGATCCTCTCCGGCTCCGAGGACCTGAAGAAGAGGTACCTCACGCCGCTGGCCAAGGGCGACGCGATGTTCTCGTACTGCCTCTCCGAGCCGGAGGCCGGTTCCGACGCGGCCGGCATGAGGACGAAGGCGGTCCGCGACGGCGACCACTACGTCCTCAACGGTGTGAAGCGCTGGATCACCAACGCGGGCGTCTCCGACTACTACACGGTGATGGCGGTCACCGACCCCGAGAAGCGCTCGAAGGGAATCTCGGCCTTCGTCGTCGAGAAGTCCGACGAGGGCGTCTCCTTCGGCGCCCCGGAGAAGAAGCTCGGCATCAAGGGCTCGCCGACCCGCGAGGTCTACTTCGACAACGTCCGCATCCCCGCCGACCGCATGATCGGCGCGGAGGGCACCGGCTTCGCCACCGCGATGAAGACCCTGGACCACACCCGGATCACCATCGCCGCCCAGGCCCTCGGCGTCGCCCAGGGCGCCCTCGACTACGCCAAGGGCTATGTCCAGGAGCGCAAGCAGTTCGGCAAGCCGATCGCCGACTTCCAGGGCATCCAGTTCATGCTCGCCGACATGGCCATGAAGATCGCCGCCGCCCGCGCCCTCACCTACCAGGCCGCGGCCGCCTCCGAGCGTGGCGACGCCGACCTCACCTTCCAGGGCGCGGCGGCGAAGTGCTTCGCCTCCGACGTCGCCATGGAGGTCACCACGGACGCCGTCCAGCTCCTCGGCGGCTACGGCTACACCCGCGACTACCCGGTCGAGCGCATGATGCGCGACGCGAAGATCACCCAGATCTACGAAGGCACGAACCAGGTCCAGCGGATCGTCATGGCCCGCAACCTGCCGTGACCGCACCGGTGTCCGGCGAGAAGGCGCCCCTCGGGGCGCCTTTTCCGTCCGTGTCCCGAATGGCACTACCGGACGGTCGGGCTTAGGACGGGAACCAGACGGGGACCGCCCCGGACCCCGCCCCCCACCTGGAGGAGCCATGACCCAGACCGGACCCATGACGGCCATGTCCAAGCAGATGCAGGAGTGCGTGAACATGTGCATGGCCACGCACACGATGTGCGAGGAGACCCTGAGCTCCTGCATGTCGATGGAGGGCGGCCAGGCCCACATGCGCATCATGCGCGCGCTCATGGACTGCTCCGAGGCGACCCGCATGTCCGCCGACATGATGATGCGGCGCTCGCCGCTGTCGCCCGAGATGTGCGCGATGTGCGCCAAAGCCTGTGACATCTGCGCCGAGGCGTGTATGTCCATGCCCGACGACCCGCAGATGAAGCGCTGCGCGGAGGCGTGTCGCCGCTGCGCCGAGATGTGCCGTTCGATGGCGACGATGCCCATGTGACGCCCGGCCCCCCCACACGCCGGCGAGGGCACCCACCGGGTGCCCTCGACCGGGATGCGGCCGGGTTGACCGCCGGTACGGCCTAGTTGCCGCTGACGGTGACCTTCTCGTCGTTCTTCAGCTCGTCCACCAGGGTCTTGACCTTGGCCTTGTCCCAGACGAGGTTGCCGCCCGTGGAGCCGGAGATCGGCATGTTCATCGAGATGCCGTTGCCGCCGTTGACGTCCTTCATCGCGAAGAACATCGAGCCGAGGTCCCACAGGCTCATGTCCTTGTCGACGGTGAGGGAGTCGAGGCCCGCGCCGAGGGTGGGGTAGAGCTTGAAGGGGTTGAGGATCGTCCCCGGGGTGGCCACCTGGTGGGCCAGGGCGGCCAGGAACTTCTGCTGGTTCTTGGTGCGCTGGAGGTCGGACGTGGCGAAGGCGTGCCGGGTACGGACGAAGGCCAGGGCCTCCTCGCCGTTCAGGGTCTGCTTGCCGGCCTTGAAGTCCGCGCCCGAGTACTTGTCCTTGAAGCCCTTGTCGATGTCGATCGTGACGCCGCCGACCGCGTCCACGATGTTCGCGAAGCCGGCGAAGCCGATCTCCACGTAGTGGTCGATGTGCAGGCCGGTGTTGTACTCGACCGTGCGCACCAGCAGCGTCGGGCCGTCCTCGGCGTAGGCCGCGTTCAGCTTCGTGTGGCGGCCGGTGCCCTTGTAGACCTTGCCGGACGTCGACCCCTGGTACGACGGGATCTCCACGTCCGAGTCACGGGGCAGCGAGATCAGCGTGTCGCCGTTGTCGCCGACGTGCAGGATCATCATCGAGTCCGTGCGCTTGCCCTCGGCCGAACCCGTGTGCAGTTCCTTCTTCTGCGCGTCGGACAGGCCCTGGCGGCTGTCGGAGCCGACGATCAGGTAGTTGGTGCCCTTGCCCGCCGCGGGACGGTCGATGACCTTCGAGAGGTCGACGTCCCGGTGCAGCTTGGAGTCGGCCCAGAAGTAGGTCGCGACGGACGTGACGATCAGCACACTGAGGACGACGATCGCCGTCCACTTGATCCGCTTGCGCCAGTTCGGTGCGCGACGCGGGACGGGCTCGTACGCACCGCCGCCCCCACCGCCCCCGGGACCGCCGCCGTAGACCTGGCCCGTGTTGTACCCGCTGTCGTAGCCGTCGTACCCGCCACCGTCGTCGTACCCGCTGTTGTACGACGGCTGCTGCGGGACCCCGGCGTAACCGCCGCCGCCCTGCTGCGGGGCGCCGTACGGCGGAGCCGACGGCTCTCCGCGCCGTACCTGGCGCATCACGCGGGCGCCCTCAGGCTGCGCGCCTGCACTACCGCGTCCGTATCCGTTGCCGCGGTTGCCGTCCGACCATCCCTCGGGCCATTCGTTCATGGGCCCCAGTGTGCAGGCAGCGACTGTGCCTCTTACAAGGGTCGTCGGAAAATCAGGTCACCGCTGTTGCGAACCCGACACAAATTCCGCGATTGCCGCCTCGGCATAAGGTGGGGGCCATGACAGACCAGGCCCCCGAGGCGGAATCCGACATACCCGGCAAGCCGACGTCCGCGTCCCGGACCACGCTGAGCCACATCATGACCCACGGCGACACCAACCTCCTCGGGACGGTGCACGGCGGTGTGATCATGAAGCTCGTGGACGACGCGGCGGGCGCGGTCGCCGGCCGGCACTCGGGCGGTCCCGCCGTCACCGCGTCCATGGACGAGATGGCGTTCCTGGAGCCGGTCCGCGTCGGTGACCTGGTCCACGTCAAGGCCCAGGTCAACTGGACCGGCCGGACGTCGATGGAGGTGGGGGTGCGGGTCCTCGCCGAGCGTTGGAACGAGTCGACTCCCGCCACCCAGGTCGGCTCGGCCTACCTCGTCTTCGCGGCGGTCGACGCGGACGGCAAGCCGCGCCGGGTACCGCCGGTGCTGCCGGAGACGGACCGCGACCGCCGGCGCTACCAGGAGGCCCAGATCCGGCGCACGCACCGGCTGGCCCGCCGCCGGGAGATCCGTGAGCTGCGCGAGCGCAGGGTGGCGGAGGGGTACCTGGACTAGGGCGGTGCGTCGTCGACTGCGGCGCCGTCGTGGCTGGTCGCGCAGTTCCTCCCCAGCCTTCGGCCGGGGGTACCCCCAGCGCCCCTTCTTTTAGGGGCGCGGGGAACTGCGCGACCAGCCCCCACCGGGCGGCAGCCGAAACACGACCTCTCAGCACACCTTCTCGTCCCCCCGGATGACGGCAGAGGCTCCCTGCGGTGCCGGCTCGTCCACCCGCACCTTCCGCACCGCCCCCTTGAAGTCCGCCCCCACCGTCACCCGCAGCACCGGCCCAAGTCCGGGCACGGCCCGCAGCTCGCTGCCCGGCAGCGCCGCCGCCAGGGAGCGGGCCGAGCGGTCCCATCGCGGGTCGAAGGAGACCACCGTCCGCTTCAGGTCGCGGTGGGCGGCGGTCACCGGCCGGTGGTTCGTCGCGAAGCCCGTCGCCGCCAGCGCCGCGTCCATCCGCCGCGCCACCCCCGCCGTACCGGTGCCGTTCTCCACCTGGACCCGGATCGTCGCCGGTGCCACCTCCACGGTCGCCGGCGGCGGCCCCGGCGGCTTCGGCGAGGCCGCGGGCGCATGCGTGGGCGCGGGCGCGGGCGGCGCGAGCGGCTTGTCGTCGCGCAGGGACCGGAACAGCCGGTCCGACCCGGCCCGGTCCCACTTCAGCGTCGAGCCGATCCCCTTCACGGGGTACGCCAGCTGCCCGATGGGAACGGTCGTGAACTCGGACGAGGACGGCGAGAAGTTGCGCATCGCCCGGCCGAGGTCCAGCAGCTCGTCCGTGCCGAAGCCCGTGTCGGCCCGCACCGACCCCAGCACCGCCCGCGTCACGTCCCGGAACCGGATCGGGTTGAGCAGCACCCCGCTCGACGTCGCCCGCTCGATCAGCGACGCCAGGAACCGCTGCTGCCGCTTCATCCGGCCCAGGTCGCTCGCCGCGTCGACGTGCCGGGCGCGGACGTACTGCAGGGCCTGGCCGCCGCCCAGGGTGTGCGTGCCGGGGGAGAGGTTCAGGCCGGTGTAGGAGTCCTTCATCGGCACGGCGGTGCAGACCTGGACCCCGCCGAGCACGTCCACGGTCCGCATGAACGTGATGAAGTCGACCTCCAGGTAGTGGTCGATCTTCAGATGGGTCATGTCCTCGACCGTGCGCACGGTCAGCTGCGGCCCGCCCTCCGCGTAGGCCGCGTTCAGCTTGATGGGGTGGGCGGGGGACGGGCGGTGCGTCGTCTCGTCCACATGCGCCGGGACCTCGGCGTACGAGTCGCGCGGCAGGCTGACCACCGTCGCCCGCTCCCGGTCCGCCGAGATGTGCACGATCATGATCGTGTCGGTGCAGTGGCAGGGCGCCCCGCCCAGCCGGTACTTCCGCCGCTCCCGCTCGGTGATCTTGTCGCGGCCGTCGGTGCCGACCAGCAGCACGTTCATGCCGTGACCGGCGGCGGGACGGTTCTTCATGTCCTTGAAGGGGTCGACCCGGGCGATGTCCGCGTCCAGGCCGGCCATCACCGAGTGTCCGATCCCGGCCGACGCCAGCACCACCACCGAGAGTGTGGTGACCGCCCGCATGGCCCAGCGCGGCCGCCGGGGCCTGCTGGGTCGTACCGGCGGCCGCGGGGCCTGACGGGTGGGCTGCGGTCGGCGCTGCGGCCGGACGGGCCGGGCGGGGGACCGGGGCGGGCTGGCGGACAAAGGACACCTCCGGACGAGGCCGTACGTGGGATCCGTGAGCACGGTAGGCCGATACGACCTTCAGCCCGCGCCACCGCCGATGCGGCGCGCACCGGTGTCCCCCGTTCGCGGTAACGTGAGCCCCCTATGAACGCCAAGTCCGACGTGCGGCACCCCGCAGTTTCTGTGATCATGCCCGTCCTCGACGAGGAGCGGCATCTGCGCGGGGCCGTCCAAGCGATCCTCGCGCAGGAGTACGCCGGCGAGCTGGAGGTCGTCATCGCCCTCGGTCCGTCCACGGACCGCACGGACGAGATAGCCGCCGAGCTCGTGGCCGAGGACCCCCGCGTGCACACCGTCCCGAACCCGACCGGGCGCACCCCGGCCGCGCTGAACGCCGCGATCAAGGCCTCCCGGCACCCGATCGTGGTCCGCGTCGACGGCCACGGCATGCTCTCCCCGAACTACATCGCGACCGCCGTCCGCCTCCTCGAGGAGACCGGTGCGCAGAACGTCGGCGGCATCATGCACGCCGAGGGCGAGAACGCCTGGGAGCACGCGGTCGCGGCGGCCATGACCTCGAAGATCGGCGTCGGGAACGCCGCCTTCCACACGGGCGGCGAGGCCGGTCCCGCCGAGACGGTCTACCTGGGCGTCTTCCGGCGCGCGGCGCTGGAGCAACAGGGCGGCTACAACGAGGAGTTCATCCGAGCCCAGGACTGGGAGCTGAACTTCCGGATCCGGGAGGCCGGCGGGCTGATCTGGTTCTCGCCGGAGCTGAAGGTGTCGTACCGGCCGCGGCCGAGCGTGAAGGCGCTCGCCAAGCAGTACAAGGACTACGGCCGTTGGCGGCACGTCGTCGCCCGCTACCACGAGGGCTCCATCAACCTGCGCTACCTCGCCCCGCCGGTGGCGGTGTGCGCGATAGCCGCGGGGATCGTCGTCGGGGCGCTGGTGACCCCGTTCGGCTTCGTGATCCCGGGCGGCTACCTCGCGGCGATCGTCGCCGGGTCCCTCCCCGCCGGCAAGGGGCTGCCGCTCCGGGCCCGGCTGCAGATCCCCGTCGCCCTCGCCACCATGCACATGTCGTGGGGGTACGGCTTCCTGACCAGCCCCCGGTCGCTGGCGAAGCGGGTCATCGCGTCCCGTCGCCCCGCGGTGCTCAGCCCTTCCTCCAACTGAGCACCGCCCCCTCGGGCTTCACCAGGTGTAGTCCGGGTCGACGTGCATGCACGCCTTGGTGTCCGAGGCGTTGAGGGCGTTCGCCGACGCCGGGGTGGTGTCATCGTCGTCGGCGCGGTACTTGCTGCCCGACCGCCAGTCGGCGCCGACGACCAGCGTGACGCCGTCGACGTCCGTGGACTTCCTCACCTGGTCGGTGGGGATGCCCAGGGCCTTGGCGACCCGCTGGGCGTCGCCCGCCAGGTCCGCGGTCGGATAGCGCACCAGTGTCCGGTCCTCGCTCAGCAGCGCCGAGGTGTCGGCGGCCGCCTTGGTGAAGCCCTTGCCGGCCAGCAGGGCGGTGACGGCCGCGGCCCGGCCGGTGACGGCGGACTCGGTGCTGCTCCTCGTACCGTTCTGCACCTGTACGGCGATCTCGTCGTCGGCCGCCGCCTTGTCGGTGACCTTCGTCGTGGCCGTCGTCGTCTTCTTCTTGTCCTTGCCGTCCAGCGCGACGTCCTCGCGGACCAGCCGCCACAGCCTGGCCGCGTCGGTGGGCTTGGGCAGGACGCGGTTGCCGTCGGAGGAGTACACGAACGGCATCGTCGTCATGGTGATGCGGTTCGTGGGGACCTTCTTCAGCTCCTTGCTCAGGTCGTAGAGCTTGGTGACCGAGCCGAGGCCGGTGTCGACCGTGAGCGCCTTGGTGGCCGTCTCGGCGAGCCCCAGCAGCTTGTCGGGGTTGCTGAGGGTGGCGTTGGACCGCAGCTGCCGGACCATCGAGTTCATGTACATGTGCTGGGCCTTGGTCCGGGCTATGTCACTGCCGTCCTCGAACCCGTAGCGGGTGCGCAGCCACTGCAGGGCCTGCTTGCCCTTGACGAAGGTGGTGCCCTTCTTCAGCTTCAGGCCGGAGCCGTGGCCGGTGGAGGTGTGCGAGTAGATGTCGGCGTCCACGCACACCGGCACCCCGCCGATCGCGTCCGCCATGGACACCACGCCCGAGAAGTCGACCATCATGAAGTGGTCGATGTGGATGTCGGTGAGCTTCTCCCAGGTGGCCACCGTGCAGCCGGGCCCGCCGCGTTCCAGGGAGGCGTTGGTCATCGTGTCGTCGGTGGCCGCGTAGACCTTGCCGGTCTTGGCATCGGTGCACTTGGGGATGGAGACCAGGGTGTCACGGGGCATGGACACCACCGACATGTTGGTGCGGTCGGCGGAGACGTGCAGCAGCATCTGGACGTCGGCGCGGGCGGCGGTGCCGATGTCCTTGGCGCCGCCCAGCTTCACGTTCTCGGCGGTGTCCCGGGCGTCGGAACCGATCAGCAGGATGTTCAGCGGGGTCTGGCCGGCCGCGTTCGCCTTGGTCTTGGTCGCGCGGTCCTTGGCGTCGGCGTTGTTGAGGTTCTCCTTCTTGATGTTGCCGTTGAGGTGCGCGTAGTACAGGTATCCGGCGGTGGCGGTGCCGGCCATGGCCAGCGCCAGGACCGAGGCGGACCAGCGTACGATCCGGCGTCTGCGGCGCCGGCGGTCACCGTCCGCGCCCCGTCTGCGCCGGTCCCCGCCGTCCTGAGGCGTGAGAGACATGGTGTCCTCGACCGCGGACACCACGTCGGACACCTCCCCCCGCACACTGCTGCGCACCACCTTGCCCGCCCTCCCGCTCGCACCTGCCACCACACCCGGAACTCCCGGGCACCTGGGCACGGCGGCAGTGTCATGCAGTGGTTTAGGAGTTACCTGTGCCTACCTGTGCGGACCTGTGTGTGGAGAGACCGTGCCGCCGGTGACGACCCGGTACGGGACCGGCGGCACGGGTCGCTACCAGCGGTAGGGCGCGTACACGTCCATGCACTGCTTGGTGTCCGAACCGTTGATGGCGTCGGCGTTGTCCGGCAGGTCACCGGCCTTCGGCGCGGACCGCTTCGGGTACGCCGTCCCGTCCCGCCAGTCGGCGCCGACGACGAGCGTGACCCCCGACACATCGGTGGTCTGCTCGATCTGGCTCGTCGGGATGCCCAGCGCCTCGGCGACCGCCTGGGCGTCGCCCTCCAGGTCCGCGCTCGGATACTGGACCACCGTCTTCTCCACCGACTCCGCGGCCCCCGAGGTGTCCGCCGCCGCCCTGGTGTAGCCCTTGGCGGCCAGCTCCTGGGCGAGCGCCCGCGCCCGGCCGCCGACCGCGGCCTCGGTGGCGGTACCGGTGGCGTTGCGCACCAGCACGCCGAGGCTGCCCGCGGAGACCGACGGCTCCTTGGTGGGCCGGGCGCTCGCCGTGGTCTTCTTCTTGCTCTCCTTGGCGCTGCCGTTCTTGTCGAACGCCACGTCGTCGCGGAGCATCTGCCACATCTTGTCGGCGTTGGCGGTGTCCGGCACCACGTGGTCCTTGTTCTGCGGGTCCTCGACGTTCGGCATCGTCACGCTGGTGATGCGGTTGGTCGGCACCGACTTGAGCTGCATGCCCAGGTCGTAGAGCTTCTTCGGGGTGCCGATCTCCTCGGACACCGTCAGGGACTTGGTGGCCGCCTCGGCCAGGTCCATCAGCCTGCCGGTGTCGGTGAAGACGTTCTGCCCCTTCAACGTCCGGATCATCGAGTTCAGGTACATGTGCTGGGCGCGGGCCCGCATCAGGTCGCTGCCCCAGGCGTGCCGGGTGCGCAGCCACTGCAGGGCCTTCTCACCCTTCACCTTGTGCGTGCCGGCCGTCATCTTCAGCCCGGAGCCGCCGGGCACCGCGGCCGTCGGCCGGTCCCACACGTTCTGCTTCACACACACGTCGACGCCGCCGATGGCGTCCGCCATGTTCACCACGCCCGAGAAGTCGATCGTGATCCAGTGGTCGATGTAGACCCCGGTGAGGTTCTCCCAGGTGGCCAGCGTGCAGCCGGCGCCGCCCCGGGCCAGCGACTCGTTGATGATGGTGTTGGTCGCCGGGTACACCTTGCCGGTCTTCGGGTCCGTGCACTTGGGGATGTCGACGCGGGTGTCCCGGGGGATGCTCACCATCGCCGCGCTCTTCCGGTCCGCCGACAGGTGGATCAGCATCTGCACGTCGCCGAGCGGCGGGCTGCCCCGGTCGTACTTGGCGCCGCCGAGCTTCACGTTCGCGTCGGAGTTACGGCTGTCGGAGCCGATCAACAGGATGTTCATCGGCGTCTGACCGGCCGCGTTGGCCGCCGTCTTGCGCGCCTTGGCGTCGCCGCTGCTGCGCTCGCCCTTGTGGATGTTGCCGTTCAGGTGCTGGTAGTAGAGGTAACCGGCACCGGCCGTACCGAGGATCACCACCGACAGCACGGTCGCCGACCAGCGCAGTACCCGCCGGCCGCGTTTCCCCCGGCCGCCGTTCGAGCCGCCCCTCGGGCGCCCGCCGCCGGTACCGCCCGGTGCGTCGGGTGCCTTCGGTGCCTTCGGTGCCTTGTGTGCCTTCGGTGCGAGCGACATCGTGTCCTCGACCGCGGGCACCTCCCCCCGCACATCGCTCTGCGTCAACTCCCCGCCCTCCCCACCCTGCGCCCTGCGCGCACAGGCCCGCCGCCACGCCCCCCGTCGGACGCCACACGGACCACACGGGTCCGCCCCGCGCCCGGTTAGACGCGCGACGGACCCATAGGGTTACCTGCCAATTCGCTGTTACTTGGCGGTCGTGCGGTGTAACTCTCCGTCGCGGAGCCCTACTTGGCGCAGGTCACCTTGTCCGCCGTCGTCTTGCTGTCCACGTCCGGCGCCTTCGTCGGAGTGGTGAGGGAGACTCCCGCCCCCTGGAAGTCCTTGCCCAGCGTCAGGGTGATCGCGGGCAGACCCTGGGAGTTGATCACGCTCTTGCCGGGCTTCATCGCGGAGCCGGACAGCCCCATGAGACCGGCCAGTTCACGCGCCTGATCGGCCTGGTCGGGCGCGTACTCCAGGGTGGTCTTGCTGAGTTCGGCGTCCGCGTTGCCGGCGTTCTCCGACTTGAGGACGCCCTCCTGGTTCTGCAGCCAGCTGAGGGTCTCCTGGGCGCTGCCGGCCGGGGCCCCGCCGTTGAGGATCCGCACCCGCACCTCGGAGGCCGCGGACTTGCTGCCCTCCAGGCGCGCGGCGGCCGCGTCCTTGCTGGCCTGCGCCTGCTTCTTCTTGACGGCCGTGAAGGAGACGTCGTCCTTGATCGCCTGGAAGACGGCGGGGGCCTTCGTCTCGTTGAGCACGACGGTCGCCTTCACCTTCTCCGCCGGGTTGTCCAGGACCGGGATGGTGGTGAAGGTCAGGTTCTTCGGGTTGAGCTTGCCGAGCTCCAGACCGAGGTCCTTCAGCTTGCCGATGCTGTCCAGCTGGGAGTCGACGGTGAGCGCCTTGGTGCCGACCTCGGCCAGCTTCAGCAGCTTGGTGGGGCTGGTGAGCGTCGAGTTGGAGCTGAGCTTGCGCATCAGGGCGCTCAGGAACTGCTGTTGGAGCTGGATCCGGCTCAGGTCGCCGCCGAAGCCGACCGAGTGCCGGGTGCGCACGAACGCCAGCGCGGTCTCGCCGGAGATCTTGTGGGTGCCCTCGGACAGCTTCAGGTGCGACTGCTTGTCGTCGATGTCCTTGCCGAGGCAGACCTCGACGCCGCCGACCGCGTCGGTCAGCGTCTTGACCGCGTTGAAGTCGGCCACCATGAAGTTGTCGGCCTGGATCCCGGTCAGCTCGGTCACCGTGCGCACGGTGCAGCTGGCGGTACGGCCGTCCTGGCCGAGGCTGGTGTTGAACCGGACGTTCTCGGTGCCCGCGATGACCTTCTCGCTCCCGTCCGACTGCTGCGTCTGGCAGTCGGGCACGTCGACGATGAGGTCACGCGGGATGCTCAGGGCGGTGGCGTTCGAGCGGTCCTTGGAGATGTGCAGCAGGATCGTGGTGTCGGCGTGCCCGACGCTGCCTGCGTCGCCGTAGCCCTCGTTGCCCGAGCCCGTCCGCTTGTCGGTGCCGATGATCAGCAGGTTGATGGCCTTGTCCTTGCTGAAGCCACCGGTGCTCGCGCCGTCGTCGGAGACGGACGTGATGTTGTCGTTGAGGTGCTTGATGTAGAGGTACCCGGCGGCCGAGGCGGCGACCAGTACGAAGGCCATCGTCCCGCCGGTCCACAACAGGACCTTCTTGGCCTTCGACTTCTTCTTCACCGGCTGCCGCCGCGAACGGCGCCCCGCCGGTGGCTCGGGCTCGGCACGCCGTCTGCGCTGCCCCGGGATCTCCGGGCTCGCGGTCTCCCGGGGACCGCCCGCGCCGGTGCCCGGCGAGGCCGGCCTGCGCGGTCCGGGTACCGGCGACTGCGGTGCGGAAGGCGTCAGTCGCAGTTCGTATTCACCGGTGTTCGGATTGAGCACCCACTGGTCTGCGGGATCGATGTTGTCCGCCCGCCCACGGCCTTGCGCGTCCACGGTTGTCCGAATCCTCCGTCGGGGCCACGCGGCGCCTTCCCCCCACCAAGGCGCTCGGTCACGTTTCGCGGTGCGCGACCCCAGGACGGACCTCGCGGCCGGGTGCACCGGAGCGCTCACACTATCCGCCCAGTTCAGCGTCGAGTGACGCCAGTGACAAATTCATCCTCCCTACAAGCGGGCAATCCATCTCATTTAACTGACAACGAACGGCGCGGAAGTTCGCCGCCTTGGCGCGTGCTTTACTCGCAACTGTCCTCGGCGGCGGTGTTACCGCGAAACGTGGACGCCGAGGAGTCCCCGGAGGAGGAAGCGCTCTTCTTGGCGATCTTCACCGGCCGGTCGTCCCGCAGCAGCGCGAACAGCGCGTCCGCCCTGCCCGCCACCAGCTGGTCCCGGTTGGAGTCGTACACATACGGCTCCCGCGGCACGGTGAGGAACTGCACCTGGTCGGTGGGGATGTCCCGCAGCCCGCGCACCAGCTGGTACAGCCCCCGCAGACTGGCCAGCTCCGGATCGGTGGTGAGCGCGGAGGTCGCCGCGTCCAGCAGCGGGTAGAGCTTCGCCGGATTCAGCAGTACGTCACTGCTCTGCACCTTGTTGACGAGCGCCCCCAGGAACTGCTGCTGGCGGTCCATCCGCCCGGTGTCACTGCCGTCCCCGAGCGACTTGCGCACCCGTACGTACCCCAGCGCCTGCTCCCCGTCGAGGGTGACCCGCCCGGCGGGCAGCCGCAGCTTCGCCGCCTTGTCGTCGATCGGCTTCTTCAGGCACACCTGCACCCCGTCGATCGCGTCGACCATGTCCTTGAACCCGCTGAAGTCGACGACGACGTGATGATCGATCCGGATGTCCGTGAGCTTCTCGACGGTACGGATGGTGCACGCCGAACCCCCCACCTCGAACGCCGAGTTGAACAGCGTGAACGAGGGCTCGCTGCGCCGCCCGTCGCCGCGCAGGCAGCCGGGCACGTGCACCATCAGGTCCCGGGGCAGCGAGACGGCGGTGGCGCTGCGCCGGTCGCGGGCGAGGTGCAGCAGGATGGTGGTGTCGGAGCGTTGGGTGCCCGAGTCCTTGCCGTAGCGGCCGTTGCCGGCCCCGGCGCGGGTGTCCGACCCGATGAGGAGGATGTTCTGCGCGCCCCGCACCAGCGCGGTGGGCCGCTCCCGCTCGTACCGGGCGAGCTCGGCCTCGGCCGCCTCGTCGGCGGTGATGTTGTGACTGAGCTTGGCGTACAGGGCCCAGCCCCCGCCGACGGCCCCGACGAGAACCACACCGACCCCGAGCGCCACCCCCCGAACCCAACGCCGACGCCGCCGCCGGGCAATCCCGTACCCGGTGGCGGATGCCCCTACGACGTCGGTCACTCCTCAACAGTGCCTTGGGACGAGACGCGAGGGCGGGGTAACTGGTCCACGCGGGTGAGCGATCCGACCATGGGGCGCCGGCTGCTCACGCGGGTGCTTGGTCTTGGCAGGGGTGGTCGGTTGGTGACGCGGGTGCTTGGTCTTGGCGGGGGTGGTCGGTTGGTGACGCGGGTGCTTGGTCTTGGCGGGGGTGGTCGGTTGGTGACGCGGGTGCTTGGTCTTGGCGGGGGTGGTCGGTTGGTGACGCGGGTGCTTGGTCTTGGCGGGGAGGGGCGGCTGCTGACGCGGATGAGCGGTACGACCAAGGGGCGCCGGCTGTTCACGCGGGTGCCTGGTCTTGTCAGGGGGCGGTCGGCTGGTGATGCGGGTGACTGGTCCCACCTTCTTGGGGGCGCGGGGAACTGCGCGACCAGCCCCCACCCGGCCGCAGCCGAAACACGACCTCAGCGAGCGGAAGCCGTAACCCGCTCACTCTCGATCCGCTTCGCGATCCCTTCCTCACCCAGCTCATCCAGATGCCGGCACAACACCACCGACCCCCCGACCGCGAGCGGCGCGTACAACCCCGCGCTCAGCCCCTCCCACGTGTCGTACCCTAGCCCCGACAGCAACCGCGACCCCGGCCCGGTCAGATCCAGCCCCGCCGCATCCCCGAGCGCCCGCTCCACGACCTCGGCGCCACTCATCTCGGCCCCCGCGACGATCAGCGCGGGCTCCTCCGGGTCCACGGGCGAGAACGGCACGAACCGGTCCCCCTGACTCGGCACCTCGACGGCGTAGTCGACGAACCCCTCCGGCGTCTGCGGGAACCGCCCACCCAGCGGTCGCAGCGCGAGAGCGACCCGCTCGCCCCGGCACGCCCGTGCCGCCTCCAGCGAGTCCGGCCCGCTGACGACCACGTCGGCCGCGGCCGGCTCCCCGGCCACGTCGGCGATCGCGCCCACCGACGAACAGGCCAGCAACCACACCGCCGTCTGCCAGTGCGCCGGCAGCAGCAGAGCGACCCGGTCGCCCGGCCCCGCCGCGAGATCGCTCTGCAACAGATTCGCCGTCTTCGCCACCCAATTGGCGAAGGTGGCCACGGACAATTCGACGCGCTCGCCCGTCGCGTCGTCGTAGAAGGTCACCAGGGGGCGTCCGGGATCCGCGGCGAGCGCGGAACGCAGCAGGTCGGCAGGGGTGCGATCGGTGGCGTTCACCCGCGCAAGCGTACGCCGCGCCCGGTGCCCGCACCGGCCGACGGGGCCACCGGTTCGGCGTAGCGGGCCCCGACGGACCGTCAATTCCGCAATGGACATGTTTGTCTGACTATGTTCAATATCAGGGGCATGCGTGGATTCCTGACTTGCCCGACCGGCGCCACCTGCGCGGCGGCCCTCACCCTCCTGCCGGCCGTGCTGAACGTGCCGTCCGCGGCCGCCGCACCCGCGGACCGGACCACGACGGCCCTTTCCGGCAGCACCCAGTCGCTGCCCCTCACCCCCCGCACCCGTGAGCGTGTCCTCGGCCAGGCCCCCGAACAGGGCGCGTACAGCACCGACGTACGGCCCTTCTCGCTCGTCGGCGTCATCTGGGACAGCCCCGGAGCCGAACTGCACGGCCAGGTCCAGGTACGCACCCGGTCCGCCGCCACCGGCGACTGGTCGGGCTGGCAGGACGTCGACCCGCACAACGCCGACCACGGCGCCGACCCGGGCACGGCGGAGGCCTCCTCCGGCCGCGTGCACGGAGCCACCGCGCCCCTGTGGGTGGGCGACTCGAACGGAGTCGACGTACGCGTGCGCACCGAAGCCGGCCCCGGCCCCGGCCCCGGCGTCGGACGCGACCTGCTCCCGGCCGGCCTGCGCCTCGAACTCGTCGACCCCGGCGACGAGGCCCCGTCCGAGGGTCCGGCCGCCGACAGCCCGCGCACCGACACCGAGGCCGACCCCGCGGCCACCGTCAACGCCGGCCTCGTGTCCTTCGCCGCCACCGAGATCCCCGCGCTGAGCCGGGAGGACACCGAACGCGAACTCCGCGAGCTGAACGGCGCCGGCGCCCCGCTCGCGAAGCCGTACATCGGGCCGCGCCCGAGAATCGTCACCCGCCGCGGCTGGGGCGCCGACGAGTCGCTGCGCGAGAAGGGGTTCGTCTACACGGGGAAGGTCAAGGCGGCCTTCGTCCACCACACCGCCTCCGGCAACGGTTACCGCTGCTCGGAGGCCCCGTCCGTCATCCGCAGTATCTACCGCTACCACGTCGTGAGCATGGGCTGGCGGGACATCGGCTACAACTTCCTCGTCGACAAGTGCGGAACCGTCTACGAGGGCCGCGCCGGGGGAGCGGCGAAGGCCGTCAGGGGTGCCCACACGCTCGGGTTCAACAACAACAGCATGGGCGTCGCGGTGATCGGCACCTTCGGCTCGCACAAGCCGCCCGCGGCCGCCGTGACCGGCGTCGCCAAGCTCACCGCGTGGAAACTCGGGCTCTTCGGGGCCAATCCGAAGGGAAAGACATATCTGAAGTCCGGGGGTGGCAATCTCTACCCAAAGGGGAAGAACGTACGACTGAACGTGATCTCCGGCCACAGGGACGGGTACGCCACCGACTGCCCAGGCGCCAAGCTCTACGCCAAGCTCGGCTCGGCCCGGACCAGCTCCGCGCGCCTTCAGGGACGCTGAGTACGGGGCCGGCGGTCGACGCCGTCGGGGGCAGTCGGGGGAAACCGCACACCCATGCCGCGTGGCACCGCGCGGCCGTCGAGGGCGCCGTCGCACGGTCTGCATACACTGGCCGGCCGACACAGAGTCGGCCGGTCCCGGCAGGAAGCAGAGACGACAGGTGACAGAAGCGATCCTCCTGGTCGGCGGCAAAGGCACCCGGCTGCGCCCGCTCACGGTCCACACGCCCAAGCCGATGGTCCCGGCGGCCGGCGTACCGTTCCTGACGCACCAGCTGGCCAGAGCCAGAGCGGCGGGCGTGGAGCACATCGTCCTCGCGACGAGCTACCTGGCGGAGGTCTTCGAACCGTACTTCGGCGACGGCGCGGCACTCGGCCTGCACATCGAGTACGTCACCGAGGAGGAGCCCCTCGGCACCGGCGGCGCGATCCGCAACGTGGCCGCCCGCCTGCACTCGGGCCCCGACGACCCGGTCCTGATCTTCAACGGCGACATCCTGACGGGCCTGGACATCCGCACCCTGGTGGCCACGCACGAGTCGGCGTCCGCCGACGTCTCCCTCCACCTCACGAAGGTGACGGACCCCCGCGCGTACGGCCTCGTCCCCACCGACGGGACGGGCAGGGTCCTCGCCTTCCTGGAGAAGCCGCAGACGCCGGAGGAGATCGTCACCGACCAGATCAACGCGGGGGCGTACGTCTTCCGCCGCTCGGTCATCGACACGATCCCGGCGGGCCGCCCGGTGTCGGTGGAGCGGGAGACCTTCCCGGAACTCCTGTCGGCCGGTGCCCACCTCCAGGGCATGGTCGACTCCACGTACTGGCTCGACCTCGGCACGCCCGCGGCCTTCGTCCGCGGCTCGGCGGACCTCGTCCTCGGCCGCGCCCCGTCCCCGGCGGTGCCCGGTCGCTGCGGCGACCGTCTCGTCCTCCCCACGGCCCGGGTAGCGGCGGACGCGAAGCTGACGGGCGGCACGGTGGTGGGCGAGGGCGCGTTCGTGGCGGAGGGCGCGCGGGTCTTCGGCTCGACGATCCTCCCGGGCGCCGTGATCGAACCCGGCGCCGTCATCACCGACTCCCTCATCGGCAACCGCGCCCGCATCGGCGAACGCTCGGTCCTCACCGGCACGGTGATCGGCGACGGCGCGGTCGTCGGCGCCGACAACGAACTGCGGGACGGCGTGCGGGTGTGGTGCGACGCGACGATCCCGGCGGGGGCGGTGCGGTTCTCTTCGGACCAGTAGGGGTGGTGCGGGCGACTTTTTGACCGCGGGTGCGTGGGGGCTGGTCGCGCAGTTCCCCGCGCCCCTGAAGGGGCGCTCCTCCCCCGTTTCTCAAGCCGCGGGCACCCGTGCCGCTGGGGCGGCGCGGGTGCCCGCGGGCAGCACCCTGCAAGCGCCGGTAAGCGTCCCCACCCCGCCCCAGCAGACCCGCACCTCACAACCGGCCGATGTCGCCCCGCGTCATCCGCGGCGCCCTCCTCGCCGGCGTATGCCCACTCAGCAGGATCAACCGAGCCGCCCGATGCCGCTGCCCCGCATAGGGCTCCAGCAACCGCAGCATCACCTCGTCGTCGGCATGCCGGTCCCCGGCCAGCGCAAACCCGACGATCCCCGGCAGGTGCAGGTCCCCGACCGTCACCGCATCCGCCGCCCCATGACTGCGCTGCACGGTCTCCGCCGACGTCCACGGCCCCACCCCCGGCACCACCTCCAGCCGCGCCTGCGCCGCCTCCGCCGCCATCCCCACGGCCTGCTCGAGCCGCGCGGCGACCCGCACCGCCCGCAGGATCGTCGAGGCCCGCTTGTCGTCGACCCCGGCCTTGTGCCACTCCCAGGAAGGAATCAGCGCCCAGGTACGCGGCGCCGGCATCACCCACATCGGCCGCTCGCCCACCCCCGCGGGTCCCGGCGCACGCTCCCCGAACCTGCGCACCAGCAACCGCCAGGCCCGGTAGGCCTCGTCGGTGGTGACCTTCTGCTCCAGGACCGACGGGATCAGCGACTCCAGCACCAGCCCGGTCCGCGTCAGGCGCAGCCCCGGCCGCCGATGCCGGGCCGCTGCCACGACCCGGTGCCGGGGCACGAACAGGGACGGGTCATCGGCGGAGCCGAGCATCTCCGGCAGCTGCTCCAGCAGCCACTCGGCCCCCGGCCCCCAGGCCTCCCCGCGCACCTCACCGCCGTACACGGCGACCCGCAGCGTCCCCGGCCCGGCAGGGGTGAGGCTGGCCCGCCACACGGACCCGTCACGGGTGGCCCGAAAGGTCGGATCCCCGGGCCCCCGCCGCAGCGGCCCCAGCACCAGCCCCAGATCAAGGACTCCGTCCGGCTTCCAGACCCGCACCCGCCCCGCTGCGACAGCCTGCTTCGGAAAACCGCGGGCAGGCACGACGACCTGCCCACCCCGCACAGTCGTACGCGTGGGCTTGGGAGCAAACCGACCAGCCATCCAAAGAATCCTAGGCCTCAAGCGCCCCTGAAAGGGGCGCGGGGAACTGCGCGATCAACCCCCACAACCCGCACTCGCCGATGCGCCGGTGCACCCCGGACCGCAGGCGCAAAGCAGCTCACCGCACCTCGACAAAGTCCCCGACCTCCCTCGGCGCCCGCTCCCGCGGAGCCTCCGCAGCCTTCCCCACGGCAACCGCCCCCATCGGCTCCCACCCCGCCGGAAGCGCGAGCACCTCCCGGACCACATCCCGGCAGAACATCGTCGACGACACCCACGCCGACCCCAGCCCCTCCCCGGCCAGCGCGACCAGCAGGTTCTGCACCGCGGCCCCCGCCGCGACCACGAACATCTCCCGCTCGGCCGCGTCCCGCCGCGCGTCCCCGTAGGTGTGCGACCCGTCCATCACGAGGCAGGGCACGACCAGGTACGGCGCGTTCCGCAGCACGTCCCCCCGCCGCACCCGCTTCGCGATGGACTCCTGCGACTTGCCGTCCTTCCTCAGGTCGGCGATCCACGCGTCCCGCATCGCGTCCAGCAGCCGGACACGCGACCCGGCCGATTCCAGCAGCACGAACCGCCACGGCGTCGTGTGGTGCGGCGCCGGCGCGGTCACGGCCGCGGCGACCGCCCGCCGTACCGCCCCGGGGTCGACGGGGTCGTCGGTGAACGCCCGCACCGTCCGCCGCAGCGTCACCGCCTCCCGGACCGCCTCGGACGTGCCGAGCCGGAACATGTCGCTGCCCGCGTCCCGGACCAGCGCCCGCGCGCCGTCCCCGTCGTCGTCGGCGTCCGCCACGACATGCGCGAGCCCCCGCACCACGGCGACCGGCATCCCCGTGGCCTTGCCCTTCACCAGGTCACCGGCGGCGGCCAGTTCGTCGGCCGTGGCGACGACCGTCGCGACCAGCGGGTTGCCGTACGCGTCCACGCCCCCGCGCAGATCGTCCAGCACCTCCACGCCGGCGGCGCCGATGGTGACGTCGGTGAGCCCCGAGCGCCAGGGTCGCCCGAAGGTGTCCGTGACGACCACCCCCACGTTGACGCCCAGCGCGTCCCGGAGGCCCGCGCGGACGGCACGGGCCGAGGCGTCGGGATCCTCGGGCAGCAACAGCACGGTCCCGGACGGGGTGTTGGACGCGTCCACCCCGGCCGCCGCCATGACCAGGCCCTGCCGGTTCTCCACGATCCGCAGGGCGCCGCGCCGGGCCACCACCCGTACGGTCTCGGCGTCGATCGCCGCCTCCCGGTCGGCCGCCTCGACGATCCGTCCCTCGGCCTTGGAGACGATCTTGGAGGTGACGATCACCACGTCCCCGTCGGCCAGCCCCGGCTCGGCCGCGGCGATCAGCTTCGCCAGGTCGTCGCCCTGCTGGACCTCGGGGATCCCGGGCAGCGCCCACACCCGGTACGCGGGCACCGCGTCGGCCGTGCCGGTCGTGTCGATCGCGTCGGTCATGCCCCGCGCACCTCCTCGGCCAGCGCCAGCGCCTCGCGGGCCATCTGCGCGGCCGCGTCCAGGTCGGTCATCATCAGCGGTACGGCCCGGCAGCGGATGCCGGCCGCCTCCACGCGCGCGACGCTGCCCGCGTCCACGGAGTCGACGAGCCAGCCGTCCAGCAGCCCGGAGCCGTAGTGCTCGGCGACCGCCGCCGCCGTCGACTCCACGCCCACCGCCGCGAGCACCTTGTCGGCCATCCCGCGCACCGGCGCGTCCCCGACGATGGGGGAGAGGCCCACCACCGGCACCCCGGCGTCCGCGATGGCCTCCCGGATGCCGGGCACCGCGAGGATCGTGCCGACGGAGACCACCGGGTTGGACGGCGGGAAGAGGATCACGTCCGCCGCGGCGATCGCCTCCAGGACACCGGGCGCCGGCTTGGACTGCTCGGCGCCGACCGGGACGACCGCCTCGGCGGGGACGCCCGCCCGCAGCCGTACCCAGTACTCCTGGAAGTGCACGGCCTTGCGCTCGCCGTCGACCTCGACGGCCACATGGGTCTCGACCCGGTCGTCGGTCATCGGGATGAGCTTCACGCCCGGCTTCCACCGGTCGCACAGCGCCTCGGTGACCGCGCTCAGCGGATATCCGGCGCCCAGCATCTGGGTGCGCACGATGTGCGTCGCGAAGTCCCGGTCACCCAGCCCGAACCAGTCCGGCCCCACTCCGTAGGCGGCGAGCTCCTCCTTGAGGTGGAAGGTCTCCTCGGCGCGCCCCCAGCCCTGCTCCTCGTTGATACCGCCACCGAGCGTGTACATCACCGTGTCGAGGTCCGGGCAGACCTTCAGCCCGAAGAGGTGGATGTCGTCCCCGGTGTTGCCGATGACGGTCACGTCGGCGTCCGGCACGGCCTGCTTCAGACCGCGCAGGAACCGGGCACCGCCGATGCCGCCTGCCAGAACCACAATGCGCATGCGCCAAGTCTTGCAGGCGGGTCCGACAACGCGTCACGCAGTCACGGGACGGGCCTCGCAGGCGCCTGCCGCCGCCGTGTGCATCGGCATCTCGGTCAGCCCCGGGTAGTAGACGTGCAGGCTCACCGCGGGCTCCAGCGCGTCGTTCACCACCTCGTGCGCGTACCCCGGCGCGAACGCCCGTTGTGCACCGGCGCCCAGCGCGCGCGTGCCGCGTACGGTGCGTTCGGTGAGCGTGCCCTCCAGGACGGTCAGCACGCCGGAGGAGCGGCCGTGGTCGTGCAGTCCGCTGCCCTGTCCCGGCACCCAGGACAGCAGCCACACCTCGTAGCCGGGGCCGGTGCGCAGCCGGTGGTACCAGCGGCTGGTCGCGTCGTACTGGACGAGGTGCTCCCACTGCGCACGGTCGGCGGCGATCGCGCGGGCCAGGCCGACGTACTCGGCCACGGTGACCGGGTGCTCGCGCGGGGGCTGCAGCAGGTGCGTGACTTCGAGGATGTCGCCGGCGATCTGGAGGTCGTTGTCGCTGTTCATGGGGGTGCGGTGGTTCCTCAGTGAAGATGGTCAGCGGGGAACGAAAAGCGAAGACCGAGTCCGGGGGACTCGGTCTGCAGCCGGAGCGGGAGCGGTCGGGGACGGCTACGGCTCAACAGCTGGAACAGCAACAGCTACAGCGAGCGCGGGCAGCACCGTGGGACCCGGCGGTGCGGGTCGAGGTGGGTGCCAAGTTCGCGAGCATGCCCACCAGCACATCGGTTCACACCTCTCGTGTCAACTCGACGCCCGGTATGTGGGACATGGTTCACCTCATCCGGTCCATCTCGCTGGCGAAAGGTTTGTTCACTGGGCACCCGGGACACATGGCGCACAACCGGGCGCGCGAGCCACTTCGGAACGCGATCGAACATCTGGGCGTCCTTCTCCGTACAAGCTCTGTATGGGGTCGGAGGCCTCGAGCGGGGCCTCGTCTGCATGTCAAGGTTTATGCCGATTTGAACACTTTCCGCACGGCCTTGGTTCCGCAGAGTGAATAACGGGCCCAATAGCAGATCTCGGCTTGACTCGCCCGGAGCAGCACACTTGTAATTTCACTCGTGTCGTTCAGCCGAAATCGGTAACGGCCGGGCACGGGGACGTGAAAGACAGACGAGGGGCGCACATGACCGAGCTGGTGCAGCAACTGCTGGTCGACGACGCGGACGAGGAACTCGGCTGGCAGGAGCGCGCGCTGTGCGCCCAGACCGACCCCGAGTCCTTCTTCCCCGAGAAGGGCGGCTCCACCAGAGAGGCCAAGAAGGTCTGCCTCGCCTGCGAGGTGCGCTCCGAGTGCCTCGAGTACGCCCTCGCCAACGACGAGCGGTTCGGTATCTGGGGCGGACTCTCCGAGCGGGAGCGCCGCCGTCTCAAGAAGGCCGCCGTCTGACCCGCAGGGGCTGCCGTCCGAAGCGGACGTCCACACAACGCACACATCTGAGCTGCGCGAACGGCCCGTCGCAGGTGGGTTATCCACAGGCGGCGGGCCGTCGACATGCCCAGCCGATAGTGTGGGCGCTCGTCCGAGACGCCTCGCCGCCACCAGCGGGCGCAGGAGTCCACCGCAGTCCATCGAACCGGGGCCCGTACCTCGATGTCCGTGCACAGCCACACGGCAGCCCAAGACACCGCTGCCACACCTGAGTTTCCGCGTCATGTGGTGACCGCGGTGCTCGTCTCCCACGACGGCGCCCGCTGGCTGCCCGACGCGCTCGCCGGGCTGCTCGGCCAGGAGCGCCCGGTCCAGTACGCCGTCGCGGCCGACACCGGCAGCGCGGACGACTCCGCCCAGCAGCTCACCGCGTCCCTCGGCGACGCCAACGTCCTGCACCTCGCCCGCCGCACCGGCTTCGGCCAGGCCGTCGAGGAGGCGAGCCGCACCGCGCCCGTCCTCACCCCGGACGACCTGCCGTACCTGAAGCGGCCCAGCGGCTGGGACCCGGTCACCCGCCAGTGGCGCGACGACGCGTACGACATGCCCGAGCTGCCGTATGGCGAGCCGGTCCAGTGGCTGTGGCTGCTGCACGACGACTGCGCCCCGGAACCCGACGCCCTGGCCCAGCTGCTGCGGGTCGTCGACAACGAGCTGGAGCTGGGCCGCGACGACGTGGCGGTCGTCGGCCCCAAGCTGCGCGGCTGGTACGACCGCCGACAGCTCCTGGAGGTCGGCGTCACCATCGCCAACTCCGGCCGCCGCTGGACCGGCCTGGACCGCCGTGAGCAGGACCAGGGCCAGCACGACCACGTGCGGCCCGTGCTCTCCGTCTCCACCGCCGGCATGCTGATCCGCCGCGACGTCTTCGAGGAACTCGGCGGCTTCGACCGCCGGCTGCCCCTGATGCGCGACGACGTCGACCTGTGCTGGCGCGCGCACAACGCCGGCCACCGCGTCCTGGTCGCGCCCGAGGCCGTCGTACGGCACGCCGAGGCCGCCTCCCGCGAGCGCCGCACCGTCGACTGCGCAGGCCGCACCGCCACCTCGCCGCACAAGGTCGACAAGGCCGGCGCCATCTACACCCTGCTGGTCAACGCCCGTACGGCCGTGCTGCCCTGGATCCTGTTCCGCCTGGTCCTCGGCACCCTGCTGCGCACCGTCGCCTACCTCGTCGGCAAGGTCCCCGGACAGGCCCTCGACGAGATCCGCGGCCTCCTCGGCACCCTGCTGCGGCCCGAGCGGATCATCGCCGGGCGGCGCAGGCGCGGCCGCTCCCAGGTCGACAAGGGCGAGCTGCGCCCCCTGTTCCCGCCGCCCGGCGCCACCGTCCGGGCCACCGTCGAACAGGTCGCGGGCAACTTCTTCGGCGGCGACGACGAGATCTCCGCGGCCGGCCGGCACGGCGGCGCGGTCGAGTCCGGGCCCGGCGGCGACGACGCCGACTTCCTGGAGATCGAGCAGTTCGCCCGCCTCAAGCGCATCGCCCGCAAACCGGGCCCGGTGCTCTTCCTGGTGCTGCTGCTGTTCTCCCTGGTCGCCTGCCGCGCGCTGCTCGGCTCCGGCGCCCTCGCGGGCGGCGCCCTGCTGCCCGCACCGGGCACCGCGAGCGAGCTGTGGTCGCGCTACCTGGACGCCTGGCACGCGGTCGGCGCCGGCGGCACCCCCGCCGCGCCGCCGTACCTCGCGATCATCGCCTCGTTCGCCTCTCTGCTGTTCGGCTCCACCGGGCTCGCCGTCACCGTGCTCCTGGTCGCCTCGGTGCCGCTGGCCGGGTTCACCGCCTACTTCGCCTCCCGCCCGCTGGTCACCTCGCGCCTGCTGCGCGCCTGGGCGGCCATCGCCTACGCCTTCCTGCCCGCCGCCACCGGCGCCCTCGCGGGCGGCCGCATCGGCACCGCCGTCCTCGCGATCCTGCTGCCGCTGATCGCCCGCGCGGGCATCGCGGCCAGCGGCCTCACGCACTCCTCCGGAGCACGCGGCAGCTGGCGCGCCACCTGGGCGTACGCGCTTCTGCTGACCCTCACCACCGCGTTCACGCCGATCGTCTGGCCGATCGCCCTGGTCCTCGGCCTCGCCGTGCTCGCCGTGCGCCGCTCCGACCTGGTCGCCTCCGGCCTGCGGCTGCTGGCCCAGCTCGGCACCCCGCTGCTGGTCCTCGCCCCCTGGTCGCTGACCCTGCTGCCGTTCGGCTTCTTCAAGGAGGCCGGGCTGGATTACGGCTCCTCGGCCGCCTCCGCCCTCGACCTGCTCGGCGCCAGCCCGGGCGGCCCCGGCACCGTCGACGGACTGCTGCTCATCGGCGTCGTCCTGGCCGCGCTCGCCGCCCTGCTGCGCTCCGAGCGCCAGTCGGCGGTCCGCACCGCCTGGGCGGTCGCCCTGGTCGGCCTGGTCTTCGCGGTCCTGTCCAACAAGTCCACCTGGGCCGGCCCCGCGACCCTCGTCTACGGCATCGCGATCCTGGCCGCCGGCGCGCTCGGCGCCGACGGGGCGCGCTCGCGGGTCGCCGAGCAGAGCTTCGGCTGGCGCCAGCCGGTGGCCGCCCTGATCGCCTTCGCCGCCGCCGCGGGCCCGCTGCTGCTCGCCGCCGGCTGGATGATCGCGGGCGCCGACGGCCCGGTCGAGCGCCGCGACCCCACCCAGGTGCCCGCCTTCGTCGCCGAGGACAGCACCACCACCGACCAGGTCCGCACCCTCGTCCTGGACAGCGACAGCACCGCGCGCGTGACCTACATGCTGGTGCGCGGCTCCGGCGCCCGCATGGGAGACGCCGAAGTGGCCGCCGCCGACGGCGAGAACGCCACGCTCGACAAGGTCGTCGCCAACCTGGTCGCCGGCTCCGGCGCCGACCAGGCCGACCAGCTCGGCGGGTTCGCGGTGCGCTACGTCCTCGTCCGCAAGGGCGCGCCGCGTGACATCACGCGCGTGCTCGACGCCACCCCCGGCCTGTCCCGGCTCAGCCAGCAGAACGGCAGCGCCCTGTGGCGCGTCGACCAGCAGGTCTCCCGCGCGACGATCGTCTCCGCGAACGGCTCCGGCACCCCCGCCTCCGTGGCCGCCGGACCCGTCGACGTCCACACCACCGTCCCGTCCGGCGCCGACGGCCGCATCCTGCGCCTGGCCGACTCGGCCTCCCCGGGCTGGACGGCCACCCTGGACGGCAAGCCGCTCACCCGCACCACCGTCGACGGCTGGGCCCAGGGCTTCGAACTCCCCTCCTCCGGCGGGAAGCTGGACGTCACCTACGACACCCCGTTCACCCACACCGCCTGGCTGTGGGCGCAGGGCGCGCTCGCGGTCGTCCTGGTCGTCCTCGCCCTGCCCGGCCGCCGCCGTGACGTCGACGACGACCTCCCCGAGGAGCAGCCGATCCCCGCCCAGGCCACCGAGGGCGAGGGCCGCCGCGCCCGCCGCCTGCGCGCCCAGGCGGAGGCCGAGGAGGAGTCCCAGGAGACCCCGGAGGACACCGACTTGCCGTCGGCGGCCGCGCAGGCTCCGCAGGAGGAGACCCGGGCCGCGGTCCCGCAGCAGCAGCCGTACGACGAGTGGGACCCGGCGTCCTACCCGCAGGCCGACGGCTACGACACCGGCTACGCGGACCCGTACCAGGGCGCCGGCGCCGGCCAGTACCAGACCGGCGGCTACGACCAGCAGACCTACGACCCCTACCAGACCGGCCAGTACGACCCGTACGCCTACGGCGGCCAGCAGGGGCAGGCGGCGTACGACCCGACGTACCAGCAGGGTTACGACCCCGCCTACGACCCCGCCTATGACCCGGCCGCCCAGCACCACCACGGCACCGGCGGCGAGCACCACGACGGGAGCCAGCAGTGAACCGCACCACCCTGTCCCTGCTCGCCGGTACGGCGGCCCTCGCGGCGGTCACCGGGTTCGCCGCGCTCGACCCGGCGGCCGGCACCCCCACGCACACCGCCGACGCGGCCGCCCAGCTGCCCGTGGAGCGCACCACCCTGCTGTGCCCGGCGCCCAGCCTGTCCGACATCGCGGACACCTCGTACACGTCGTTCACGCCCGTCACCAAGGGCACCACGAGCGACGGCAAGGCCGAACTCCAGGCCGCCACCGAGCAGTCGGCGGACGGGACCGGCGGCGGCAAGAAGAAGGCCGCCAAGCCCGTCCTCACCCCCAGGACACCCGGCACCCCGGCCACCGGAGACACCTCCGGTGCGGACGGACCCGCCTACGTCGGCACCGCCGAGGGCAAGTACGCCCCCGGGTGGACGGTCCAGGAGACCACCGAGGTCGCCGCGGGCACCGGGCGCGGTCTCCAGGGGGTCAACTGCACGGCGGCCGACACCGACTTCTGGTTCCCCGGCGCCAGCACCGCCGCGAGCCGTACCGACTACGTGCACCTCACCAACCCCGACGACAGCGCCGCCGTGGTCGACATCGAGCTGTACGGCAAGGACGGCCAGCTCAAGTCCTCGGTGGGGGAGGGCATCACGGTCCAGCCGCACGCCAGTGAGCCGGTCCTGCTCTCCACGCTCACCGACGAGCGGCAGACCGACCTGACCGTGCACGTGAGCGTGCGCAGCGGCCGGGTCGGCGCGAGCGTGCAGGCCCTGGACGACAAGACCGGCGGCGACTGGCTGGCCGCCTCCGCCGACCCGGCGGGCAGCCTGGTGCTGCCGGGCATCCCCAAGGACGCCACCGACGTCCGGCTGATCGCCTTCACCACCGGCGACAGCGACGCGGACCTGAAGGTGCGCCTCGCCTCCCCGGACGGCACGATCACCCCGGCGGGCAACGAGACGCTGCACGTGAAGTCGGGCATGACCACCGCGGCCGACCTCGGCGACGTCACGCGCGGCGAGGCGGGCTCGCTGATCCTCACGCCCACCGACCAGTCCGTCCCGGTGGTGGCCGCCCTGCGCGTCACCCGCGGCAAGGGCGGCAACCAGGAGACCGCGTACATCCCGGCGACCGCGCCGGTCGGCACGCGCGCGACGTCCGCGGACAACAGCAGCAAGGGCACCACTCTCTCGCTGACCGCGCCCACCGCGACCGCCCAGGTCAAGGTCACGGCGTCGGCGGGCAGCGGCGGCGGCACGGCGGTGTCCAAGACGTTCACGATCAAGTCCGGCACCACCCAGAACATCGACGCCCCGGCCCCGTCCGGCCTGAAGGGCACCTACGCCCTGACCGTGGAGACGGTCTCCGGCGGCCCGGTCTACGGCGCCCGCACCCTGGCCGCCACCGAGGGCGGTGTCCCGGGCTTCACGATCCAGACCCTTCCGGACGACCGCGGCACGGTGGCCGTACCGGAGGCGGACCAGGACGTGTCGGTGCTGCAGAAGTAGGCGGGCGGCGCGAGGTCGCCGGGGGCTCAGTCCTCGCCGTAGCGGGGATCGACCGTCTCCGGGGTGAGGCCGAGCAGCTCGGCGACCTGCTCCACGACGACCTCGTGCACCAGCGCGGCCCGCTCGTCGCGCCCCTTGGTGCGGATCTCGACCGGACGCCGGTAGACGACCACGCGTGCCCGGCGTCCCTCGCGCGCGGGAATGATGCCGCCCAGGGGCACCGCCTCGTCGTCCCAGCTGTCGCTGTGCCGGTCCTGCAGCCGGGGCACCTCGAGCACCAGGAAATCGATGTCCGCGAGCTGCGGCCAGCGCCGCTCCAGGCGTTCCACTGAGTCCTGCACCAGGTCCGCGAACACGTCGGCGCGGCTCGCGGCCAGCGGCACCTGAGGTGGTGCGATCGGCCCGCGCATGCCCCGACCGTGGCGATCGCGTCGACGGGGCCCGGGGCCGGCGGCACGGGGCGGTACACGGTTGTCCATCACTGGTGAAGCGTAGTCCTCGCAGGCTCCGGCCGCGCCGCTCCACGCACCGACACCGCCCGGGACGGCATGTCACAGGATGACCATTCCGGCCAAGGTTGGGCTCGTTTCCGTATCTCCACGAGACCGGTGAACTCAAGGCAATTGACGGTGTTTGTACCGACTGGTGACCGGATGCGGTGTCGACCATGACCCCGGACGACCTCTTCTCCGCAGGTCAGTCGGGCGTGTCAGGAGGGGTGTGTGGGGCGTTTCACAGTACGACACGGTGGAGTGACCTGGGGGAGAGTCGTCGCGGCCCGCTCAAGAGTGCGGTACCGTCCAACGTCGTGAGCCCTGTACGTCGCTGTTCGCGAACCGCCTGCGGCCGACCCGCCGTCGCGACGCTGACGTACGTCTACGCCGACTCGACCGCGGTCCTCGGCCCGCTCGCCACCTACGCCGAACCCCACTGCTACGACCTGTGCGCCGAGCACTCCGAGCGCCTCACCGCCCCGCGCGGCTGGGAGGTCGTCCGCCTCCTGGACGGCTCCGCTCCCGCCCGTCCGAGCGGGGACGACCTGGAGGCGCTTGCGAACGCGGTGCGCGAGGCGGCCCGCCCCCAGGAGCGGGCGGCCGAGGCGGGCGGCGGCCGTGGCGCGGACCCGATGGAGGTCGCGCGGCGCGGCCATCTGCGGGTGCTGCGGTCACCGGACAACTGACGGCCTGACGCGATCGCCTCCCGCTTCGCGCGGTCGCCTTCCGCGCGATCACCTTCTGTGTGTGCCTTCCGTGTGCGGCTTCCGCGCGTGTGCATTCCGCGTTGCACGCCCATTGACGCGCGCTTGTCGCGGACACGACCATTCCGGACAACCGTCGGCGGGAAATGGCTTTCCGCATGCCGGAACCCGGGGAGGCGCCCGTGTACGTTCAGGAACTGGAACCCGTCGCCGACTCGCTCGGCCTGTCCGCCCTCGTCGCCGCCCTGCCGCTGCTGATCGTCCTGGTCCTGCTCGGCGGGGTCCGCGTGAAAGCGCATCTGGCAGGCCTGAGCGGCCTTCTCGCAGCCGTACTCGTCGCGGGGCTCGCCTACCGCATGCCGCTGGACCAGACCCTCTCCAGCGCCGCCCAGGGCGCCGCGTTCGGCCTGTTCCCCATTCTGTGGATCGTCGTCAACGCCCTGTGGGTGTACCGGATGACGGTCCGCACCCGGCACTTCGACGTCCTGCGCCGCTCGTTCGGGCGACTTTCCGACGATCCGCGCATCCAGGCCCTCGTGGTCGCCTTCTGCTTCGGCGCCCTCCTGGAGGCACTGGCCGGATTCGGCGCCCCGGTCGCCATCTGCTCGGTGATGCTCGTCGCCCTCGGCTTCGACCCGGTCCGCGCGGCCGTGGTCTCCCTGGTGGCCAACACCGCGCCGGTGGCCTTCGGCGCGATGGGCACCCCGGTGGTGACGCTCGCTCAGGTCACCGGCCTGCCCCTGGACTCGGTCGCCTCCGTCGTCGGCCGCCAGACCCCGCTCCTCGCCCTGGTGGTGCCTCTGGTGCTGGTCGGCCTGATCGACGGCGTGCGCGGCCTCCGCGAGACCTGGTTACCGGCCCTGGCGTGCGGAGTCGCCTTCGCTGCCGCCCAGTTCGCCGCCTCCAACTACGTCTCCGCCCAACTCGCCGACATCTGCGCCGCCCTGGCCGGCACGGCCGCCCTGCTCGCCGTGCCGCACGCGCGCGTGCCGGCGACCGAGGAGGTCCGCGCGGCCGTCCTCACGGGCGCCCGCAACGTGGACCTGGACGAGCGCGACGAACGGCCTCGAATCCTGCGCGCCTACGCCCCGTACGCCCTGATCATCGCGGTCTTCTCGATCGCCCAGATCCCGCCGGTCAAGGACTGGCTGGCCAAGGTTAACCGGGTCTACGACTGGCCCTTCCTGGACGTCGTCAACCCGAAGGGTGAACCGGTCGGAGGAAATCTCTTCACCTGGCCGGTCGTCTCCACGGGCGGCACACTGGTCCTGTTCGCAGGCATCGCCACGGCGGCCGTCCTGCGCGTGCACGCGCGCGAGGCGATCGCGGAATGGGCGGCGACCGTACGCGAGTTGCGGTTCGCGATCCTCACCGTGACGTCCGTCCTCGCCCTCGCCTACGTCATGAACCTCTCCGGACAGGCGGCCACGATCGGCCACTTCGTGGCGGCGGCGGGCGCGGGTCTGGCCTTCCTCTCCCCGGTCCTCGGCTGGTTCGGCGTCGCCGTCTCCGGCTCCGACACCTCGGCGAACGCGCTCTTCGGCGCCCTCCAGGTGAGCGCCGCCCACGAGTCGGGCCTCTCGCCCGAACTCCTGGCGGCAGCCAACAGTTCCGGCGGCGTACTCGGCAAGATGGTCTCCCCGCAGAACCTCACCATCGCCTGCGCGGCCGTGGGCCTGGCGGGCCGGGAGGGCGACCTGCTGCGCAGGGTGCTGCCGTGGAGCCTCGGGCTGCTGCTGGTGATGTGCCTGATCGTGGTGGCACAGAGCGGGCCGGTGCTGGGCTGGATGCTGCCGTGAGCTGAGCTGAGCTGAGCTGAGCTGAGCTCAGCTGAGCAGGGCCGGGCCGGGCCGGGCCGGGCCGAGCCGAGCAAGGCCGGGCCGAGCAGCGCCGGGCAGGTGCAGGGCCGGGCGGGACCGGTGAGCGGGCGGCGGACTCCGCCGGACCGCGCTCGACGACGGCGCTCGACCGGGGCGCTCAACGACGCTCGGCCGCGTTCGACGGCGGTCGCCGTCAGTCGCCGCGATCGACTGCTGACGCCTCCCGCCACCTCCCGCCACCTCCCGCCACCTCCTGCCACCTCATGCCGACTCCTGCCGACTTCTATCGACTGCGATCGATCGCGCTCGCCCGAGTTGGATCACCGCAGATCACAGCCGGGAGTCCGCCGGGTGTCCGCCGGGGGATCTCACGTCGGCTCCTCACCCGGGACAGGTAGTTTGTGGCGACCGAGAGGATTCCAGGAGGGCTGGCCGGTGGCTGTTGCTGATCTGTCGCAGATCGTGAAGGCGTACGACGTACGCGGGGTGGTCCCGGACCAGTGGGACGAGGCGCTCGCCGAGCTGTTCGGCGCCGCGTTCGTCCAGGTGACCGGTGCTGCCGCGATCGTCGTCGGCCACGACATGCGGCCCTCCTCGCCCGCTCTGTCCCGCGCCTTCGCGCGCGGTGCGGCGGCCCGGGGCGTCGACGTCACCGAGATCGGCCTGTGCTCGACCGACCAGCTGTACTACGCCTCGGGCGCCCTCGGCCTGCCCGGCGCGATGTTCACGGCCTCGCACAACCCCGCGCAGTACAACGGCATCAAGATGTGCCGCGCGGGAGCGGCGCCGGTGGGCCAGGACACGGGCCTGGCGGAGATCCGGGAGCTGGCCCAGCGCTGGTCGCAGGAGGGCGCCCCCGAGCCGGCCGCCACGCCGGGAACCCTCACCACCCGGGAGACGTTGTCGGACTACGCGGCTTACCTGCGTTCGCTCGTGGACCTGACCTCCATCCGCCCGCTGAAGGTCGTGGTCGACGCGGGCAACGGCATGGGCGGCCACACGGTCCCGACGGTCTTCGAGGGCCTCCCGCTGACCCTGGTCCCGATGTACTTCGAACTGGACGGCACCTTCCCGAACCACGAGGCCAACCCGCTCGACCCCGCCAACCTCGTGGATCTCCAGCAGCGCGTGCGCGCCGAGTCGGCCGACCTCGGCCTGGCCTTCGACGGCGACGCGGACCGCTGCTTCGTGGTCGACGAGCGCGGCGAGCCGGTCTCCCCGTCGGCGATCACGGCCCTGGTGGCCGCACGCGAACTGGCGAAGAACGGCGGCAAGGGCACGGTCATCCACAACCTGATCACGTCCTGGACCGTCCCCGAGGTGGTCCGGGAGAACGGCGGCACCCCCGTCCGCACGCGCGTCGGCCACTCCTTCATCAAGGCCGAGATGGCGACGTCCGGCGCGATCTTCGGCGGCGAGCACTCGGCCCACTACTACTTCAAGGACTTCTGGAACGCCGACACGGGCATGCTGGCCGCCCTGCACGTCCTCGCGGCCCTGGGCGGCCAGTCCGCCCCCCTCTCCTCCCTCGTCGCCCAGTACGACCGCTACACCGGCTCCGGCGAGATCAACTCCACGGTCGCCGACCAGCAGGCCAGCCTCGCGGCGATCCGCGCGGCCTACGGCGACCGCGACGACCTCACCCTGGACGACCTCGACGGCCTCACCGTCACCGCCGCCGACTGGTGGTTCAACGTCCGCCCCTCCAACACGGAACCGCTGCTGCGCCTGAACGCGGAGGCAAGGGACGAGGCGACGATGACGAAGATCCGCGACGAGGTACTGGCCATCATCAGGGCCTGACCCCGACTCCTCACCCGGCTCACCTGCCGGCGGCCCGATCCGCCTGAGTATTCCGCCGGAAGGGCCGCGGCGTCGGGCGATTCGGAGGCCGAAGGGTGCCCGCGGCGCCAAGCGGGTACCCGAAGGCCGAAGGCTGGGGGAGGAACTGCGCGACCAACCACGACGGCGCCGCAGTCGGCAGACGGCACACCGCGCCCCCGTCGGTCTCCGAGCCACCCCGTCCCCCGGTCCTCTCCACCGGCCGAGTCGCCTCGCCCCGCCCTCGCTTCTCGATCGACCGAGTCGGTCGGCGGGTGGGCGAAGGTCCCGGGGCTCCGGGGGGCGGAGCCCCCTGGGCGGTCACCCCGGCGGACGCTCAGCCGTCACCCGTGGCCAGCCCAACCCACCCCACCGGCGGTAACCTGACCGCACGCGAACATCCACCCCGAAGGGAACCCCCATGCCGCTCGAAGCCGGCCTCCTGGAGATCCTCGCCTGCCCGGCCTGCCACGCCACCCTCAAGGAGCAGGACGCCGAGCTGATCTGCACCGGCCAGGACTGCGGCCTGGCGTACCCCGTCCGCGACGGCATCCCCGTCCTCCTCGTCGACGAGGCCCGCCGCCCGGCGTAAGCAGCAGGCCCCACAACCGCGAAACATCAGGACCCCGGCAACCGGAGGCCGCTCCATGCTCGACGAAACGCTGCTCGACACCCCGGAGGACCTCGCCAGGGCCGACCGCCGAGGTCTGCTGCGCGGCGCGGCCGAGGCCGGCGCCCGCGTCCGTACGGCCGCCCGGCACGCCAACGAGGCCGGTGTCCAGGAGCTGAAGCCGGACGGCCGCCCACGCGCCGTCCTGATCGCGGGCCCCGGCGTCGCCGCCACCCACGCAGCCGACCTCCTCGGCTCGCTGGCCGGCCCCGGCAGCCCCGTCACCCGCCTGGCCCCCACCGGCGTCGCCCCGGCCGCCGGCGCCCTGCGCTGGGAACTACCCGGCTGGGCCGGCTCCGTCGACCTGCTGCTGATCGCCACCCCGGACGGCACCGAACCCAGCCTCTCCCTCCTCGCCGACCAGGCCTACCGACACGGCTGCTCGGTCGCCGCCGTGGCTCCCGCCGGCACCCCGCTCGCCGAGGCGGTGGCCGGCGCCCACGGCCTGTTCATGCCGATGGCGACGGCCCCGTACGACCACGGCGAGCCGCTCGCCGGCTCCTCCCCGGGCGTCCTGTGGGCACTGCTCACCCCGCTGCTCGCGCTCCTCGACCGGATCGGCCTGGTCACCGCCCCGCCGGAGGCCCTGGAGAAGGTCGCCGACCGCCTCGACCACATCGCCGAGCGCTGCGGCCCGGCCATCGTGACCTACAGCAACCCGGCCAAGACCCTCGCCGCGGAACTCGCCGACGCGCTCCCGGTGGTCTGGACGGAGGGCGACTCGGCAGGCCCGGCCGGCCGCCGCTTCGCCGCCGCCCTCGCCGAACTGGCCGGCCGCCCCGCCTTGGTCGCCGAACTCCCCGAAGCCCTGGCGGCCCACACCGCCCTGCTCGCCGGTCCGCTCGCCGCCAGCGCCGACCCCGAAGACTTCTTCCGCGACCGCGTGGACGAGGCGCCGGCGCTGCACGCGCGCGTGGTGCTGCTCCGCGACCGCCCCATCGGCGGCCTCACCGCCGCCCCCGCCGCCCGCGACCTCGCCCTCAGTCACGACACCCCGATCAGCGAGCTGGAGCCCGAGGCGGGCGACGAGCTGGAGACCCTGGCGGAACTGATCGCCGTCACGGATTTCGCCGCCGTTTACCTGACGCTCGCTTCGAGGGCCTGAAGTGGACACCGGCACCGGGCCCGCCGCGCGAGGGACGACCTGAGGGCCGTAACGAAGGCGAACCGGCAGGGAAACACACGGTGAACACGGCCGCCGTACACCGCCGTACACCGGAGTACGACCCGTACGGCGGACCATGTGCCCCGTGCCACCGCGCCCCCGCGCAACCCTGTTTGCCCCGCCCGCAGAGAGAACCGGCAGAGAGAAGTCATGGATCTCCTCGACAACACCATCCGCCCCTACGCCTGGGGTTCCCCGACCGCCATTCCGAAGCTGCTCGGGGTCGAGCCGAGCGGCGAGCCGCAGGCGGAGATGTGGATGGGCGCGCACCCCGGCGCCCCCTCGCGCACCGCGCGCGGCACGCTCGTCGAGGTCATCGACGCGGACCCGAGGGCCGAACTGGGCGAGGAGGCCGTGGCCAGGTTCGGCCCGCGCCTGCCCTTCCTGCTCAAGATCCTCGCCGCCGGCGCCCCGCTCTCCCTCCAGGTGCACCCCGACCTCGAGCAGGCCAGGGAGGGGTACGAGGACGAGGAGCGGCGCGGCATTCCCGTGGACGCCCCGGACCGCAACTACAAGGACGCCAACCACAAGCCCGAACTGATCTGCGCGCTCACCGAGTTCGACGGCCTGTGCGGCTTCCGTGCCCCGGAGCGGACGGCCGAACTCCTCGACGGCCTCGGCATCGACTCCCTCAAGCCGTACGTCGACCTGCTGCGCGTCCATCCCGAGGAAGCGGCTCTGCGCGAGGTCCTCACCGCGATCCTGACCGCCGACCGCGAGGAGATGGCCCACACGGTCGCCGAGGCCACGGCTGCCTGTACCCGCCTCGGCGGCGACTACCTGCCCTACGCCGACATCGCCCACCACTACCCGGGCGACCCCGGCGTGATCGCCGCGATGCTCCTCAACCACGTCCGCCTGCAGCCCGGCGAGGCCCTCTTCCTGGGTGCCGGCATCCCGCACGCCTACCTCAACGGCCTCGGCGTCGAGATCATGGCCAACTCCGACAACGTCCTGCGCTGCGGCCTCACCCCCAAGCACGTCGACGTCCCCGAACTGCTCCGCATCGTCCGCTTCGAGGCGGGCGACGCCGGTGTGCTGCGCCCCGAGGCGGCCCCGGACGGCGAGGAGGTCTACGAGACGCCGATCGACGAGTTCCGGCTCTCCCGGTACGTCCTGCCCGAGGGCGCCGCGGCTCATGACCTGACCCTGCCCACCCCGCAGATCCTGCTCTGCACGGCCGGTTCGGTCCGCGTCGGCGAGTACGACCTGGCCCCCGGCCGCTCCGTGTTCGTCCCGGCGGCCGAGAAGGCGGAGGTGTCGGGCGCGGGCACGGTGTTCCGCGCCACGGTGATCGTCTGAGAGGTCTGCGCCTCTCGCGGGGTCTGATTGTCCTACCGGTGGTGTGGATACCTGATGAGCCGTTCCCGGACAGGGCTGCAAGAATGACCCACCGGCAAAGCACGGGCAAAGACGAGCACCGGCAAAGACGGACGACGGCGAGAACGAGAAGGGACAACGCGAACACATGAGCGCGTCAGGCGGCACCAGGGCGATCGTGGCGGCACTCGGCGCCAACCTCGCGATCGCGGCATCGAAGTTCGTGGCGTTCGCGTTCAGCGGCTCCTCGTCGATGCTCGCCGAGGGCGTCCACTCGCTCGCCGACTCCGGCAACCAGTTCCTGCTGCTCATCGGCGGCAAGAAGGCCCAGCGCGAGGCGACCCCGCAGCACCCCTTCGGCTACGGCCGCGAGCGGTACATCTACGCCTTCCTCGTCTCCATCGTGCTCTTCTCCGTCGGTGGCATGTTCGCCATCTACGAGGGCTACGAGAAGATCAGCCACCCGCACGAGGTCGAGCATTGGTACTGGCCGGTGGGCGTTCTCGTCTTCGCGGTCGTCGCCGAGGGCTTCTCCTTCAAGACGGCCATCAGGGAGTCCAACGAACTGCGCGGCAAGCTGTCCTGGTCGCAGTTCATCCGCCGCGCCAAGGCCCCCGAGCTGCCCGTCGTCCTCCTCGAGGACTTCGGCGCCCTCATCGGTCTGGTCCTCGCCCTCCTCGGCGTCGGCCTCGCCGTACTCACCGGCGACGGAGTCTGGGACGGCATCGGCACGGTCTGCATCGGTGTCCTGCTCGTCCTGATCGCCCTGGTCCTGGCCGCCGAGACCAAGTCCCTCCTGCTCGGCGAGGCCGCGGGCGTCGAGGAGGTCAAGAAGATCGAGGCCGCGATCGTCGACGGCGACACCGTCACCGGCATCATCCACATGCGCACGCTCCACCTCGGCCCCGAGGAACTCCTCGTCGCCGCCAAGATCGCCGTCCAGCACGACGACACGGCCGCCGAGGTCGCCAAGGCCATCAACGCCGCCGAGGCCCGCATCCGCACCGCGGTCCCCATCGCCCGCGTGATCTACCTGGAACCCGACATCTACAGCGAGGCAGAGGCCGCCAAGGGCCCCGACCCGGAAGCCACCCCGGGCGGCCCGACCCCCCACTCCGCCGGCCACTGACCCCCTCGAACGGCGTGATCTGTTCGGAGGCGGACTGGGGACGGCCCGCTCCTCCGGTGTAGCTTGGGACGGAGCCAGACGTCGCTGCTGATGGCGGTCGGGCGGTCCCAGACGGACCGTCCGAGGGAGAGAGGGCCTCCGACGGACTGCGCTGCGCGCACGCGGGCATGCCTGTGTCCTCTTCTCGGGCACCCCTGTGTCCGCCGCCGCGCAGACCAGCCGTACCCACCCTCGACCCAACCCGAGGAGCAGCTCGCAATGACGACTGTCGACAACCGACAGGACTTCAAGGTCGCCGACCTCTCCCTGGCCGACTTCGGCCGCAAGGAGATCACCCTCGCCGAGCACGAGATGCCCGGCCTGATGGCGATCCGCAAGGAGTACGCCGAGACCCAGCCGCTGGCCGGCGCCCGCGTCACCGGCTCCCTGCACATGACCGTGCAGACCGCCGTCCTGATCGAGACCCTGGTCGCCCTGGGCGCGCAGGTCCGCTGGGCGTCCTGCAACATCTTCTCCACCCAGGACCACGCGGCCGCCGCTATCGCCGTCGGCCCGAACGGCACGCCCGACAACCCGCAGGGCATCCCGGTCTTCGCCTGGAAGGGCGAGACCCTGGAGGAGTACTGGTGGTGCACCGAGCAGGCGCTGACCTGGCCGGACAGCCCCACCGGCGGCCCCAACATGATCCTCGACGACGGCGGTGACGCCACCCTCCTCGTCCACAAGGGCGTCGAGTACGAGAAGGACGGCAAGGTCCCCTCGGTCGACACCGCCGAGTCCGACGAGCACCGCGTCATCCTCGAACTCCTGCACCGCACCATCACGGACGGCTCGCAGAAGTGGACCCAGCTGGCGTCCGAGATCCGCGGCGTCACCGAGGAGACCACGACCGGCGTCCACCGCCTGTACGAGATGCAGCGCGACGGCGTCCTCCTGTTCCCGGCGATCAACGTCAACGACGCCGTCACCAAGTCGAAGTTCGACAACAAGTACGGCTGCCGCCACTCCCTGATCGACGGCATCAACCGCGCCACCGACGTCCTGATCGGCGGCAAGACCGCGGTCGTCTGCGGCTACGGCGACGTGGGCAAGGGCTGCGCGGAGTCCCTGCGCGGCCAGGGCGCCCGCGTGATCATCACCGAGATCGACCCGATCTGCGCCCTTCAGGCCGCGATGGACGGCTACCAGGTCACGACCCTCGACGAGGTCATCGACAAGGCCGACATCTTCGTCACCACGACCGGCAACAAGGACATCATCATGGCCTCGGACATGGCCAAGATGAAGCACCAGGCCATCGTCGGCAACATCGGCCACTTCGACAACGAGATCGACATGGCCGGCCTCGCCAAGGTCCCCGGCATCGTCAAGGACGAGGTCAAGCCGCAGGTCCACACCTGGACCTTCCCCGACGGCAAGGTGCTCATCGTCCTCTCCGAGGGCCGCCTGCTGAACCTGGGCAACGCCACCGGCCACCCCTCGTTCGTGATGTCCAACTCCTTCGCGGACCAGACCCTGGCCCAGATCGAGCTGTTCACCAAGCCCGACGAGTACCCGGTCGGCGTCTACACGCTGCCCAAGCACCTCGACGAGAAGGTCGCCCGCCTGCACCTGGACTCGCTCGGCGTGAAGCTGACGACGCTGCGCCCCGAGCAGGCCGCGTACATCGGCGTGAAGGTCGAGGGTCCGTACAAGTCGGACCACTACCGCTACTGAGTCCGGATCCCGCCCACCGGGAGTGCGCGCCCGTGCACCGACGCGCTCTCCCGGTGGCAGGTCCCCCGCTCCGCCGAGGCAGGCCCCCGCACCCCCGTGCCGGGGGCCTGCCCCTTTGGCCCGTCGACCGCTCGCGCGGCCGTACCGCAGGTCCGAGCGCCGGACCCACGCCCCGTCAAGCCCCAGGACCCCCATGCCCCGCGGCCGCTATTCGCTCCACGATCCGCACGATCACACCCCCCTCGGCGAAGAACACTTCCAGTGCGCCCCCGGCCCCTCCGGCTGGCGTTATGTCTCCCAGGTGACCACCCCCTCCGGTGACCACAGCGGCTCGGTCGATCTCGCCCTGGACTACCTCGGCCGCCCCATCCGCCTGGAACTCCACGCCGGGGGCTGGCAGGTCCGTGGCGCCGCCCTCGACGGCGTCACCTGGGTCCGTACGGACCCCACCGGCACCCACGCCACCGAAGGCAATGCGCGCGCCCACGCCTTCACCGGCACGTCCCCCGCGTTCCTGGTCGCCACCGCCCGTCTCCTGCGTCTCACCCCCTCCGCCGCCGCGACCCGCGTACGCCTCGTGGCCTTCACGGACCCGGTCCTCGCCCCGCGCACCGTGGACCAGTCCTGGGCCTTGCTGAGAAGAGAAGCACACGCTACTGACAACGGCCCTCTGACCGTGGACGAGTACCAGGTCACAGCCCTGGACACGGGCGAACAGCACCCTGTGCACCTCGCCGGCGACGTGGTCCTGGCGGCGCCCGGAATCGAGTTGGAGGACCTGCGGTCACCGCCGTCGGTCTTCCCGGACCCCGAGACCTGAGCAGCGGGCCCCCCGGCCGGACCGTGTCTAGGCCGGCGGCACGAACCCGGTCGCCGGCCGCTCGGCCGCCGCCGCGGGAGGAGCCACGGGCACAGCCGACGGCGGAGGGACCGGCGCGGGGGCGGGAACAGGAGCAGGTGCAGGGGGCGCACCGGGTACCGGCGGCGCGTACGCGTTGGGGACACCGGCAGACGGAGGAGCATGGTCGGCGAAGGCCCGCCGGGCTTCACGGGCCTGCCGCTCCTGGACCACCGCCGCCAGATACACGGCCGGCGGAATGTCCGTCGGCGCCGGAGTCCCCGTCCGCGTCGCGAGATCCCCCGCGAGCTGCGCGGCCATCGCCCACGAGACCTGCGGATCGAGCTGCTGCATCCGCGTGAGGTACTGCCGGACGGCGAGCCACAGCGCGTCCGGAACTGCCGACAGGTCCAGCCCGGCGAAACGCCCCGCCAGCCAGGGCGGAGGCGGCGGAACGAAACGAGTCTGCCCGACGGGCACCCGCTCCCGCACGACGAGGGTCCCCGCGAACACGTCACCGAGCCGCCGCCCCCGTGCCGAGACCAGCGAGGCGATACAGGCGACGACGCCGAATGTCATCAGAATCTCGACCACACCGAGAGCGCCCCGCACCAGCGCATGACGGAACCGGATGGGCCCGCCGTCATCCCGCACGACCCGCAGTCCGCACGCCATCTTCCCGAGCGATCGCCCGTGGCTCAGCGTCTCCACCGCGATCGGCGCACCGACCAGCACCAGCAGGAAGGCCGCGATCGCCAGGGCGATCTGAGCGGCGTCGTCGAGCGAGGCCGTGGCCGCCGCCAGGCCGATCAAGACACCGAGGTACACGGTGAAGGTCACGATCAGGTCGAGCAGCACGGCAAGCGCCCTGCTGGGCAGCCTCGCAGGACGCAGTTCGAGCGCCACCGCCTCGCCTGTCACCAGCTCACTCACGCCCGCCGCCTTCCCCTGGTCTGCCCTGTACAGCGCAAGTCTGCCAAGCTGAGGGCGCATCGCGCCCCAGTACGACAAGCTGACAGCTGCGACATTGCTACGACAGGCAGTCGACGACCAGCCGAGGAGCAGGCAGACCCGATGGACCTCGACGTCTTCGTCTCCGCGCACCGAGCCGAGTGGGACCGTCTCGACGCGCTCCTCCGTCGCCAGCGGCGCCTCAACGGAGCCGAGGCCGACGAACTCGTCGTGCTCTACCAGCGCACCGCCACCCACCTGTCCCTGATCCAGTCCAGCGCTCCCGATCCACAGCTCACCGGCCGCCTCAGCCAACTCGTGGCACGCGCGCGTAGCGCCGTGACAGGCACTCGCCGCGCCTCCTGGCGCGACGTCGCCCGTTTCCTCGGACAGGGATTCCCGGCCGCCGTCTACCGGTCCCGCCACTGGTGGGTGCCCACCGCGCTCATATCCACCGCCATCGCGATCGTCCTGGGCTGGTGGATCGGCACCCACCCGGACGTGCAGTCGACCATCGCGGCCCCCAGCCAGCTCCGCGAGCTGACCCGCCCCGGCGGCGAGTACGAGACCTACTACTCCAGCCATCCCGCGGCCTCCTTCGCCGCGCAGGTGTGGACCAACAACGCCAGGGCCGCCGCGATGTGCCTGGTCCTGGGCGTTTTCCTCGGTCTCCCGGTCCTCTGGATCCTCTTCGAGAACATGCTGAACCTGGGCGTCGGCTTCGGCCTGATGTCCTCGGCCGGCCGACTCGACACCTTCCTGGGCCTGGTCCTCCCGCACGGGCTGCTGGAACTCACCGCGGTCTACGTGGCCGCGGGAACCGGACTCCGCCTCGGCTGGACCCTCATAGACCCGGGCCCACGCAGCCGCCGTACAGCCCTGGCCGAAGAGGGCCGCGCCGCCGTGGGCATGGCGATCGGCCTGGCCCTCGTCCTGTTCGTCTCCGGTGCCATCGAAGGCTTCGTCACCCCATCGGGCCTGCCGACGTGGGCGCGTATAAGCATCGGAGTAGCCGCTGAGCTGGCCTTTCTCGCCTACGTCTTCGTCGTCGGCGGCCGTGCCGCTCGCGCCGGCGAGACGGGTGACCTTGAGGAGTCCGAGCGCAGCGCGCTCGTCCCGACGGCCGCCTGATGTGCGGAGACCCCCTGTGAGCTGCTAGTCTCCTCTTCGCCCCGGAAGACCCGTTGACACGGGTTGGATGGGGAGGTAGATTCAAACAGTTGCCTAGAACTGGACAGGTTCGGGGCTGATCGTTAGAATCGATCTGCTTCACAACGGAGAGTTCTCTCCGAGACATTGAAGCCACCCCCGATTTACTCAGGAATGAGTGGCCGGTCAGACCGGCCAAGAACTTCTGATAAAGTCGGACTCGCCGAAAGAGAGCCGGAAGGCAATCGAAAAGGCAAAGGCTGTCCAGCGGCCACCGGAATTGAATTCCGACCGGAAACGGAACGGAAAACGGATCTGGTAAGGTTGGAAACACCGAAGGGAAGCCCGGAGGAAAGCCCGAGAGGGTGAGTACAAAGGAAGCGACCGTTCCTTGAGAACTCAACAGCGTGCCAAAAGTCAA